>QWII01000029.1 GCA_021405325.1 Caldilinea sp. CFX5
TTGATGGCGAAAAACCTGGTTTCTTTTACGCCATCCCGTACTAATTTGCGCCATGATCGACCCCCTTATCAGCGCTTTCATTCAGCAACAAATGGCGTAACTTCTCTAAACAGCGGGCGCGAGTCGGCCCAATGCTCCCTTCCGGCATCTGTAATGTATCGGCAATTTCGGCATACGAGGGGGATATTGCGTCAAAAAAGAGCGCACGCACCAGATGTCGGCAACGACCATCCAACTTGGCCACGGCGCGATGGACGATGTCCTGCTCTTCCAGCAACAAAAGAGCCGCTTCCGGTGTGTGTGGCGCCGCTGCTGTCTCCTCCAGCAATTCAAGCGATTGCGTCTCTTTTTGGTAGCGTAACCGTTGCAGGCAAGCGCGCCGGGTGACAGTGACCAACCAGGTGCTGAAGCGGCGGTGGTCGCGCAGGGTTGTCAGCTTTTCCAATAAGATCAAACAGACCTCCTGAAAGATCTCTTCGGCAATGGCGGCGGGAAAGCCAAACCGTAAGGGCACCGTGTAGATCAACCGACTATAGCGGTCGAGAAGGGCGCCCCACGCTTCTTCATCACCGGCCAGACAAGCAACCACCAATTGCTCATCATCTAGCAAGTGGCGTGGTTGGTGGTGTGGGGGAAGTTTGTCAATCAATGGCGCTGCTTCAAAGGCTACTGTTACTGAACCAATCATTGTCCTGTCTCGATGGAACCGTGTCTGTTTGTGTATAGACCAACTATAACAGAAAAAAAAGATGATAACAATGGGTAGCGACGTTGCAAGTATTTCAACTTGTTGACAAACTGCGTACGTAAGTTGGATCAGTTGCCGCTTTTCTGAACGTGAACAAGGGCCACCCCTATCATACACCCCTTGAACTATTCATGACTCGCGCCCTATGGTACAATGGGGCCATGACCAGATGACAGCAGCAGGTGTCATCCGTAGCAAAAGTGAGAAGCTGATTGAACTATCTATCGATCCTGGTCTTTGTGACCGGCGCCGTTACCTTAGGCGTGGAAGTCAGTGCAGCGCGCCTGTTGGAGCCGGCTTTTGGCAACAACCAATTGGTGTGGGCGGCGCTCATTGGCCTTATTCTACTCTATTTAGCAATTGGGGCATGGGTTGGCGGTAAGCTGGCCGACCGCTTTCCCCACCGGCGTGGGCTAGAACTCACCGCCACCGTAGGCGCCTTGGGGGTTGGGTTGATTCCTACGGTGAGTCCACTGATTTTACGCTGGGCTGCCCAAGGGCTGGAAACCTTCCAAACTGGCCCGTTGGTTGGTTCATTGTTGAGTGTCTTCTTGCTCTTTAGCATTCCCATCACTCTCCTTGGCGCCGTCAGCCCGTGGGCCGTCAAACTGGCGCTGCGCGATGTGGCCCATGCCGGTCAAACCGCCGGTCGCTTATCGGCGCTAGCCACCATTGGCAGCCTGGTCGGCACCTTCCTGCCGGTGTTGTGGTTGATTCCCGCCTATGGCACGCGGTGGACTTTCTATCTTCTCGCGCTGGCGCCGCTTCTGGTGTTGGCGGTCGGCGCGCGGCGCGACAAACATCGCTGGGCGCCGTTGCTGGCTTTCGGGTTGGTGTTGCTGTTGGCGCTTTGGGCCAGCCCCGGCGCGTCCATCCGTAGCGCTTGGGATGATGGAACAACCGGCGCCATTATTTACGAAGACGAGAGTCTCTATAACTACATTGCTGTCCGCCAGTGGGGCAGTGAACATCACCTCAAACTCAATGACGGCGTTGGTATTCACAGCGTTTACCACCCTGATACGGTATTGAGTCTGGGCATCTGGGACTATTTCCTGTTGGCGCCGCTCTTTCGGGAGTGTAGCTTGCAGAATGGCGGCTGCGCATCGGGTTTACTAGCGACGCCGACGCCCCAGGATCTGTTGATCATCGGGCTGGCTGCGGGGACGGTAAGCGAACTGTACACCAACATCTACGGCCCGCTCCCCATTACCGGCGTCGAACTCGACCCGCAGATTATCGACGTGGGTCGGCGTTATTTCGGCATGAGCCAGCCCAACCTGACGGCGATTGCCGGCGACGGTCGGCAATGGTTGGCGCAACAGCCGGCGACGGCGCAATGGGATGTCATCGCCATTGACGCCTACCGCCCGCCCTATATTCCGTTCCATCTGACAACGGTGGAATTTTTTCAGTTGGTGCGTCGGCATCTGCGCGATGACGGGGTGGTGGCGATCAATGTCGGTCGAACGGCGACGAACTACGAATTGGTCGATGCTTTGGCGACGACCTTGGCGCAAGTCTACCCGACGATTTATGCCATTGATGAACCGGGGCCGCCGGGAAATTTGAGCAATTCGCTGGTGGTTGCCACAGCTCAGCCAACCGCGCCGACTGTTTTTGCCGAGCACCTGGCGCGGTTGTCGGAGGATCTACCGGCGGAATTTCAAGCCTTTGCGCGCCAAGCGGCCGGTCAAGTTCGCCGCTTGGCGCCGGCCGCGGACGCTGTTGTCTTTACCGATGATCATGCGCCGGTCGAGCAGGTGGTACATCGGATTATTTGGGATTTTATGCTTGGTCAATGAAACAGCATGTTCGTCAGCGCGTTACCATTCATGATCGCTATCAGGTGGAGATCAAAGTCGAGTATCAACTGCTCCCCAGCCAACAGACGCGCTATACCATCAGCACCTATTTCTTTATTCCGCAAACGCTGGGCATCAACGAAGTAACTTACCCGCCGGCCGAATTCTACCGCCGCATTCAAAATTACATCCGTCTGCGCACTCCACGCTTTACACCGCAAGCGCTGCTCGATGATCCGGCTTCACCGCTCTGTATTATTGAACGGATTATCCAAGAGTGGTCGTTTTTGGGCGACGGGCAGCAGCAGCGGCTGATCGACCAGTGTAAATTTCTGCGCGCCATTCTGCGCCGCACCTTAAATCGCTCTCTGCGCCAACAATGGCAATTGCTGGACCTCTCTGCTGAACGGGTGGAAGAGGCAGCCGTCATGTTTCGCCATCATCTCGCTACAGTAGAGACCATTTTGGATCGTTATCGCCAATGTGGTGTACAGATCAAACAGGGGTTAACCACCGGCAACATCGCGGTTGATCTGTTAGAGACTTACAACCTGACCGATGAAGCGTTGAGTCTGGTGGTGGAAGAAAACCTGTTGCGGGCGATGACGCTGGCGACTACTCATCCACATCCATTGATCCGGGAGACAACCAAAGCACAAATTGCCAATTACATCAGACGCGAAGTCGATTACCGGCGCCATCGCGGTTATGGTTCGATTTTGCAATTTGAGGGCGATAATGAACAGTACCTTCACCGTATCTCGGCGTTAAAAAAGTATACTTCCAGTGTTCTCTATCTGGGCGCCTCAGTTTCACGCGAAGGGGCAACGGCTGAACAATTGCTCTTTGCGTTGGCTGCCGGCATCTCCATGTTTTTTGCCACAGTTGTCGCCTTTTATTTTCAGAGCCGCTATGGCGCCTTTACCTTTCCCGTTTTTATCGCCCTCGTTGTCGGGTATATGTTCAAAGACCGGATCAAAGAGTTAGGGCGTCTTTTGTCATTGCGGCTGTTACAAAGCCGCTACTACGACCGGCGTATTGAGATCCATACCCTACAAGACAATCAACGGCTGGGGCGAATGCGTGAGAAGATGGTCTTTCTCAAGGCCGCCGAATTGCCGCCGCGTATCGTCGAAGAGCGCAATCAAGGCGTCATGTCGATCATTGAAAATGGGGCGCAGGGGGAGCAAATTCTTTGTTATACGCGCGATGTGGCCTTACATACCAAAGCCTTCGCCCGGATCTATCCTGATGGCCCGCCGATCACGGGCGTCGCCGACATTCTGCGCTTAGATGTTCGTCCCTTTTTACACAAAATGGATGACCCCATTGAACAGCGCCTGGGGCTGGATGGTGATCGTCTCCGTACCGTCAAATGCGCTAAGGTCTACTATATTAATGTTGTCTCCGTCTACACCGTTGGCGGTACGAAAGAGCAGATTGTTTCGCAACGAGTGCGGGTGACGCTCAACCGTAAGGGGTTGATACGGTTACAAACAATGGGGTAACTACCAAGCCCTCAGCCCGCTCTTAGCCGGTCCGTGACCGGCGTCCTAAGCGCCGGTCACGGACCGGCTAAGAGCGGGCTGAGTAGTTACCAATGGGGAAGCTATGAGCGCTTGTTGCAACAAATGTTATTTTTTGACAACGCTACACTTGTTTGCTACACTCAAACCCAGTCGCGCTGGCGATTATCATTTGTTTTTGGAAGATCCAACCATGAGTTTAGCCGCCTGGCCTTTTGCCCTTTGCAAAAATAGCGATCCATTGCACAAGGGAGAAGTGTACCCAGTCGTCTAGAACAAATGTTTTAGTTTGTCACGAGCCGTGGGTGCCTTCTGCTATGCCCACGGCTTTTTTGATCCCTGCTTTTCTTCACACTCTGTTTGCGAAGAGTAACTGCTACCAGCCGTGGGCCTGCGATGCGCTCACGGCTTTTTGTTATAGGGTTGGT
Source organism: Caldilinea sp. CFX5 (assembly GCA_021405325.1). The sequence goes on from QWII01000029.1 coordinate 4,508, forward strand.
TGGTTCGTTGGTTGAGCCTGTCGAAACCAACGAACCAACCAACCAACTCTCTACAACTCATTATTTTCCATTCATTCTAAGGAGAAAAACATGTTGCTATATCTATACGGAAACTGTCGGCTTTGGCTCAATCAACTGTCCTTTGCTCGCCTCTGTTTTGGCGGCAAGCGCTACCTGGCCTGGAGGGTTTCTCATGCGCATCACCAGTTTACAAAACCCACGCATCAAAGAGGTTGTGAAATTACAGCAGCATAAATATCGCCGCCAACAAGGTAAGTTTCTGATTGAAGGCTATCGCGCCTTGCAGCAAGCTGTGGTGCAGGGCTATCCGCTTGACACGCTTTACTGCTGCCCGGCGCTCTTCGTTGGCAACAACGAAGAGGCATTGATTCAGCGGGTCGCCACAACGGGCGCGCAGATCATTGAGGTAGCCGAAGAACCATTTCGCAAAATGAGTGTGCGCCCGCGTGATGATGGTCTGCTGGCCGTGGCGCCCCAACTGCAACGAACGCTGGCAACTCATCAACCCCACCGCGCTGGTTTTTATCTGATTGCCGAGGCAATCGAGAAACCAGGCAATCTGGGTACACTGCTGCGCTCTGCCGACGGCGCCGGCGCCAACGGGGTGATTGTCTGTGATCCCTGCACTGACATCTGGCACCCCGATGTAATACAGGGGAGCGTTGGCGCGTTTTTTGCCATACCCTTCTTCGAGTGTACAACGGCAGAGGCCATTGTCTGGTGTCGCCGGTGGGGTGTTCGCACCCTGGCCGCCACACCCCAGGCTGCACGCCTATACACCGAAGCCGATATGCAGCATTCTGTGGCAATTGTCGTCGGGACTGAGCAGTATGGTTTGAGCGAGAGCTGGTTGACGGCGGCTGATGAACAGATCAAGCTGCCGATGTTCGGCACGGCAAATTCGCTCAATGTTGCCGTGGCAGGGACGTTGCTGTTGTATGAAGTGGTACGACAACGGACGGGTTGAGAGTAAAACAACAACGAATTGGGGAGCAACGAAACCTATACCAAATGGTGGAGCTATTTCGTTGGTCCCCTACTTTTTTGTTTTTTGTCTGCCTTCTTAACCCGGCGGCGACTTGGCTGCTCAAAGCGGGTCAGGATGATATAGGTGTAGATCTGTTTGCCGTCAATCGTGTCCGCAAAATAGAGGGTGTCCTCTTTACTATGGCGGTTGCTAAAGACGACATAATATCCTTCATTCAGCCCTTCGGTGGCAAGGTAGTCGGCGAGTTGTTGTTTGCCTTGCTCAAAGCGGGCCTGGGTCAGAAACACTTTGGTCTCAATAATGTATTTCTTACTTTGGTATAAGAGCAAAAGATCAGTGCGTCCGCGCCCGCTTGGCACTTCGACAAAAGTTTCACCACCAACTTGTTCCAAAAAGAAATTGATAAAACCATCGAGCGAATAGTGCCAGGCGCCTTCCTTCAACTGTTCTGTGTCAACGGCATGAAAGCCGCGTCGTTGCACGTAGTCCCGGTATTTAGTCAAAATTGCCGACACATTGAGACCATCGGCAGTGACATAGCCGCGGAAGTTATCATGAACGGCCGTGAAATGGTGGATTTCCCCATTCAGCGCCGGTCGGAAGGCGGCAATGAGCCGTTTGCCATAGAGCGGCACCGGAATATCGACCTCGCCGTCACGGTTATCAACAACGCCGTGAGCAAACAAATAGGCAATGTCAGGATTGTCCACCGTAAAAGGAATCGGCGTTTCGCCAAAGAGGACGCGTAACATGAAGTCCCGTTTTTCCCTGGCCTTCTGCACAATGTTGACAATATTTTTATCAAAGCGCTCAGTCAGGAAATGGCGCAACGTCGGATAGAAAGCCGCCATTGTCACCGGTTGGCTATGGTCGGGAACCATCTCCGTGACCAGATAATGACAGAGGGCGCAGACCAGCCCCGGTTGACCGGCGGTGTTTTCGTAAATGGTGCGAATAACCTCCGGAGCGAAGGGTTGGCCCACTTCGGCCACATACTGTCCGATGAGTTCCTGCACCTCGGCAAAGGTAAAATAGGGAATGCGCAGTTCATCCACCACGTTGAAAGGTGATGCCGAAGAAAGTACTAATTCAGCAACCGTGCTAACCCCAACCAAGCTCATCGCATGAAGTTTGTGTGCAACGCGTTTTTGATAAAGGGCGCGGAACGTATGCATCAATTCACTCAATACTTCATGCGGTATATCTTCAAACTCATCAATGATCAAAACAATCTTTTGCGTGTTTTGGGTCGATGCTTCCATCCAGTAGAGCTGCAGATCAAACTGATCGCCAATCTGTTGCTTGACATCGATCCCAAATTTGGCCAGTTCAAGTTGCAGCAATACTTGCAGGGCATAATAAAACTTTGCTCGTGGTAGCGTCTTTAAGCCTTCAAAGCTAATCCAAATCGGGATATACCCCTCCTGTTGCAACCGGCGCAAAAGCAATTGAAAATAGGTAGTCTTGCCCGATTGGCGGGGTGCAAAGATTGTGAAATAACGCCCCTGTTCGACAAGCGCCTTGCCTTTTGCGATTAACCCCTCACGCAGAACGGTATAATGTTTTTCAGGATCACAAGGGCCGGACGTGTTGAAGATGCGCATTTGTCACTTTCCTGAAAGCAATCACGCTGACTCAACGACAAGCCTTCATTCTAGAAGACGCGACAATCGCTGTCAACCTTTGGACAATCGCGATGGTTCCTGCAAATAGACGATCTGTCCACCTACCACCGTCGCTGCCACCTGCAATCCTGCATCCAACAACACCAGATCCGCTTGATAGCCCGGTCGCAGGGCGCCATAGCGTTGCCCTAGCCCCAATGATTGCGCCGGGATGCGACTGGTAGCCGGCCAGGCGGCGGCCAGGGGGAGGCCAGTCGCTGCCATAAAGTTAATCAGCGCACGCTCCATCGTCAAGATACTGCCGGCCAGCGTCCCATCGGCCAGACGACAACTGCCGTCGCTGACCGTCACCGGCTGGCCCCCTAGCTCGTACTCCCCTTCCGGCAGACCGGCGGCGCGCATGGCGTCAGTGATCAACACCGTGCGGTCAACCCCTTTGCAGCGGGCCAACACATTCATCGCTGCCGGGTGGACATGGATGTTGTCGGCGATCAACTGGGCGTAAATCTGATCGAGCGTCAACGTTGCACCTAACACCCCCGGTTTGCGATGATGCAGCCCGCTCATGGCGTTATAGGTGTGGGTCGCCTGGGTGACGCCGCGGTCGGCGGCCAGCACGCACTCTTCGTAGGTCGCATTGGTGTGACCCCAGACAACCGTGACCCCTTGTTGGCGCGCGGCGGCAATCAATTCCGCAGCGCCATCCACCTCCGGCGCCAGGGTGATCATCCGCACCGGGCCGGCGGCGACCAGTTCGGCAAATTCGGCCAAACTCGGCGGGCGAATATAGGCTGCCGGTTGAGCGCCAGGAAATTTTAAGCTGATGTACGGTCCTTCCACATGCACACCAACAAGGCGCGCCCCAGTCGTGATTTTCTCCCCCCACTGTCCGACCGCGGCCACCGCGGCTAGAATGGCGTCATGGGGCGCCGTCATGGTTGTCGCCAGAAAGGCCGTGACTCCATGTTGGGCAAAAAAGGTAGCCATTCGTGTCAGCGCTTCCGGCGTGGCATCCATTGCATCGGAGCCGTCGCCGCCGTGGACATGCACATCGATAAAGCCGGGCAGAACAAAACAGCCCGTTGCATCTAAGGTCGCAACCGTGCCGTCCGCTGCTATGTCGCCGACACGTTGAATCTGATCGCTAACGGTCAGCACATCACCTGTCACAAAACCTGCTTGGCCCGTGGCCGGCGGGTTGGCAGGCGCAAATTCTGCCGGCAGTAGACCGTGACGAAGCTGCAATGCAGTAAGCGCTACAGAACTATTCATAAACAATCGCTATGCTTTCTTCACTGATGGTTAACGGCACAATGGTATCCTGGGCAAAGAGCGGCGGCACGTCCAACCCCAGTTCGGCATAGAGTTGGGGCGGCACGCTGATGTCGGCCAGGTAGAGATCGCCACAAGCTGCCGCGCCGGCAAGCAACCCCGCCTTGGGTAGCGCCAGGGTCATGGTGGCTGTGGCTTGAATGTGCGGCGTAAAAAGCTGACCGCTGGTTGTATCCAGGCCACTGGGGGCATCCAGGCTCAAAATCGGCGCCCGGTTGCTGTTGGCCAGTTGGATCAGATCGCGCGTCTTGCCCTGGGGCGCAGCACGCAAACCGTATCCGATCAAGGCATCAATGATGAGATCAGCAGGCGGCAACTCCCAGCCTTCTTCGGCCCAGGCCAGCGGCGCCCCCATCGCCTGCAGGATCGCCAACTGTTGCGCCGGCGCACCCTGATACTCGTCAACCGGATGGGTGAGGACAATCTGCACCCAGGCCCCCCAGTTGAGCAGATGACGCGCCGCTGTCAATCCCCCGCCGCCATTGTTACCCCGCCCCGCTAACACGACAATGGGGCGGTCGGCAAGCTCATTGTCCAACAAGTGCTTGGCCAACAGCGCCAGGTTTCGACCCGCGTTCTCCATCATTTGGAGTAAGTCAATTCGGTAGACTTCGCTCATCAGCCGGTCCACTTCACGCATCTGTTCCGTGGAGAGTACCGGGATGACCAAGGATGTTCTGTTCACAGGCGTTTCCTCCTGCGCGACTAGACAGACTATTTCAAGTTACTGCAACCCAGTTGTCACCCGATCAACGGCTTGTTGCAGACAGGCCAAACAAAGATAAGTTGTTTCCGTTGGGTGATGGGCTTCCTGGGCAAAGCCGACCGTCACCGCGCTATCGACACTACATTCATGGCAGCGATTCTGCGTCCAACGATTGTCACCGGTCAGCGCAATCACCTGCGCTTCGGTGGTCTCCGCCGGCAACGCACACAAGGCCGCATAGACGGCACCGGTGGCCGCAACTTGTGGCGCCGGCAACCACTCGTCACGCCGCTGATAGGTTGCCCGCCACCGCTCGGCGACCGTTGTCAGTAGTTTACGTTTTGTTACAATCACCATCGGAAACATCCCTTTTCTCGTGGTAATATTTTGGTTGGTTAGTTGGTTGGTTCATTCGGTGGTTTCGACAGGCTCAACCACCGAATGAACCAACCAACTCCCTCATCATTCGGAGCATAAACCAATCACCTAAACATTGCAACTCTTTTGTTATTGAATTGTAACTCTGTTCAGGTAAACTTCAAACCAACTTGTTTGTTTTCTTCAAAAAAATCTCCATGTTTCATGCAGTAGATTGATCGCGGGTTAGACTGGGTTTTGATAAAGGATGGTATACTATGGACTGGACACAACAGGTGGAAGAAATGGGTAAGCAGTGGACGGACATGCAGAAAAAGCTTTGGCTGAACTGGAATGAAGCTGCCAAGCAAGCATCGACCACCGTGCAAGCCAAAGCTGTTTGGCAACAAATGTTGGATAGTTGGAAGAACGCCCTCTACCGCATGTTAGATATGCAGGTCGAAAGCGCCCGCCTTTGGTCGGAGAGCATCGCCGCCGGTGAGACCCCGGAGCTCACCGTGCAGTGGGCGGAACAATTCTACCAGATGACCAAGCAATCGAGCGCCGTGCAAAAGCAGATGTGGGACGGCTGGTTCCAGATGGTGGAAAAATTTGACCCTATGCAGATGCAGAAGATGATGGAGATGGGCCAGCAGCCGATGAACTTCTGGAAAGATATGACACAACAGGCCCTATCCATGCAGCAGGCAATGCAACAGTCAATGCAACAGGAGTGGATGAAAAATTGGAGCGCCTGGCAGCCTGGGAAAGGAAAATAAGCCCATGCCGTGGGATAAACCGCACGAAACACCCCTCAACGGGTGGTTTGGAATGCAGGAAAAAATGCTCAAAGGGTGGTGGGATGTACTCGCCCAAAGCAATGGTCAGCATGGCGCCACCCCGCCGCCCCTTTGGCAGTTGTGGATGCAACCCTGGCAAGCCGCCGGGATGGAACAGATGGCCGCCTTCGCCCCCCAACTGATGGCCGATAGTATGAAACAGGCAATGGCCCAGTTTATGAACGGCCAGACGCAGGCCCAACAGTTGATGAATCTGGTCAATGAAGCGTGGCAGACCATGTTGACCAACGCCGCTTCACCGGCGGAATGGCAAAACGCCCTCACCGCCTTTACCGACCAGTTGCGCCAACAGATGACCACCGCGCTGAACGGCGCCAACGTGCTGGAAAACAACGCTGAACTCTGGCGGCTTTACACCGAAGAAACGCAGAAATTCACCCAGCCCTGGTTCAATGCCTGGGGGCAGACCCCCGTCTTTATGAGCAAATTGGCCGGCGCCGATCAAGCGAACGCGACCAATGAATTCATGCAACTCTTCCAGGCTGCCTTTGAACAGACCTGGGGCCGCGCCCTGTTGGCGCCCAGCATAGGACTGATGCGCGAGTTAAACGAAAAGGTCAACAAAGGCTTTGCCCTCTGGCTGGAAAATCAACAGTTGACAGTGGCCTATCAATTGCTGATCGGCGAAGCGTGGATCGACGCCTTCCAGGCGCTGATGAAAAAGCTGATGAGCATGGCGCAAAAGGGCGAAACGCTCACCGACCAGCGTCATCTCCTGCGCATTTGGGTGGAGGTGGCCGATGAGGTCTTTATCGAACTTTTCCACTCGGAGGCGTATGCCAAGACGCAAAGCGCTTATGTCAATAGCAACATGACCCTCCGGCGCCAACAGCGTGAATTGTTGGAAGTCTGGCTACGTGGCAACGACATGCCCACCCGTAGCGACCTGGACGAGGCCCACCACCAAATCTATCAATTGCGCAAAGAGGTGAAGACGCTCAAGAAAAATTTGGCGGCCCAGGAAGTCGCGCTCGTTGCGCCGGTTGACGAGAGCAAGAAGTCGGCCCGGCCGGCCCGCAAACCGCGCCAACCGGCCGCTGCCCAACCGGCGCCGGATGCGCCGGCAGCGCATGGTGATCTAGCAACCCCAGAGCAACAACAGTAGAGGGAGCCGCGTCCATGTTTTCACCTTTGTGGCAGGTCGAACCCGCCAAAATGATGCAAGGGGCAACCGACCTCAACCGGAAATTCTTTGCCGGCTTGGAAAACTTCGCCCGCTTGCGCGAAGAAGATATTCACATCGGCACCGCCCCCAAACACGAAGTCTACCGTGAAGATAAGCTAGTGCTGTATCGTTACGAGCCGGTGGTCAAAAAGCCGTTGACACCGCCGGTTCTCATTAGTTACGCTTTGGTCAACCGGCCCTACATGGTCGATCTGCAAGAGGATCGCTCCCTCGTGCGCAATCTCCTGAAGCAGGGCGTCGATGTCTACCTTATCGACTGGGGCTACCCCGGCCCGACCGAGCGCTGGTTGACCCTGGATGATTACATCAACGGCTATATGGATAATTGTGTTGACGCCATCCGGGAAGAAAATGATCTTGACCAGGTCAACCTCTTGGGCATCTGCCAGGGGGGCACGTTCAGCCTCTGTTACACGGCGCTGCACCCCGACAAGATCAAAAACTTGATCACGATGGTGACGCCGGTTGATTTTCATGTCAAGGGCATGGCCGGTTGTGGCCTGTTGAACAGTTGGGTGCAGGGCATGAACCCTGACGCCATGGTCGAGACCTTTGGTAATGTCCCCGGCGACTTTATGAATTATGGCTATCTCATGTTGCGCCCCTTTGCGCTCAACCTCGGCAAATATATTGATCTCCCCGAAATCGCCGGCGACGAGAACAAGCTGCTCAATTTCCTGCGCATGGAAAAGTGGATTTTTGACAGCCCTGACCAGGCCGGTGAGGCGTGGCGCCACTTTGTCAAAGATTTCTACCAGAGCAACCGGCTTATCAAAGGCGAAGTTGAGATCGGCGGGCGCCGGGTCGATCTGGAACAGATCACCATGCCGGTTCTCAACCTCTATGCCGAGCAGGATCATCTGGTCCCGCCCAGTTCCAGCTTGGCCCTCAGTCATTTTGTCGGCGCAAAAGATTACACCGTCCATGGTTTCCCCACAGGACACATTGGCATGTATGTCAGCGGAAAAGTCCAAAAAGACCTCCCACCGCTGATTGCGAACTGGCTCAAAGCCAGAAAATGACGCTTGCTTCGTTGCATAAGAGCGAGGAATGTAGAGGGAGCAAGAGATTGAGCGATTACGTAATGTAAATTCCAATCGCTCAATCTCTTGCTCGCTCAATCTCCCTTTATCTACACAGGAGGAACTATGTTTGGCTTAGAAGGGAAAGTGATCTTTGTCACGGGCGGCAACCGCGGCATTGGCGCCGCCATCGTTGAATTGTTGACCAGTTTGGGTGCTAAAGTGGCCTATACCTATCGCAGCAGCCCCGGCCCGGACGCTGCCCTGGCGATTCAGGCCGATGTGACCGATCCCGCCTCTATGGAAGCGGCCATCAAGCAAACGGAAGAGGAGATCGGGCCGATCTATGGCGTGGTGCTGAACGCCGGCATCACCAAGGACAATCTTTTCCCCAATATCTCGGTTGAGGATTGGTATGCCGTCATCGACACCAATCTCAACGGCATCTTCAACACCTTGCGCCCGATTGTGCCGAAACTCTATGAACGGGGCAGCGGCTCGCTGGTCTTTATTAGCTCGGTGGTTGGCGAACAGGGGAACATTGGTCAGGCCAACTATGCTGCGTCCAAATCGGCGGTCATTGGCTTGGCGAAAACGCTGGGCTTAGAGGGCGCTCGCTATGGGGTGCGCGCCAATGTCGTCGCCCCCGGCTTCACCTCGACGGATATGGTTAAAGCGATCCCGGAAAAAGTGCAAGAACGCATTCTCAGCAAAATCCCGTTGCGTCGCTTTGCCGATCCGCAGGAGATCGGCTGGGCGGTCGCCTTCTTGATGTCGCCCGTCATGGCCGGCTATATCACTGGTGAGACGATGAGCATCAATGGCGGTCAGTATACATAGTCGTTGCCCCATCGTAGGGGCATGAACTATCATGCCCCTACGATGGGTGTAGAAGAGCGCTGTGCAGTGAGGAGTCAACAAGGGGGAAAGAGCGATGAGTGAGACTTATATTATTTCGGCTGTGCGCACGCCTATCGGTAAGTTTGGCGGCAGCCTGAAGGATATGTCGCCGATCGGCTTGGGCGCGCATGTGATGAAAGCGGCGCTGGAACGGGCCGGCATTACGGGCAAAGACCTGGATCTCTTTATCTTTGGCAACATTCTGAAACATGGACATGGGCAACTGGTGCCGCGCCATGCCGCGCTCAAGGCGGGCATTCCCGAAGATGTCGATGGCTATGCGGTGGATATGCTCTGTTCGTCAGGCATGATGAGTACGATGAACGCCGATATGGCGATTCGTGCCGGCGAGGCGGACCTAGTATTGGCCGGCGGCATTGAGTCAATGTCGCAGGCTGGTTTCCACCTCAGTCATAAAGCGCGCTGGGGCTACAAACTGCTCATCGGTGAAAACAAAGAACCTGTCACTGATATTTTGCTGGCCGATGGCTTGACCGACCCGATGACCGGCGAGTTAATGGGTGAAGAGACGGAACGCCTGGTTGCGACCCACGGCGTCACCCGCGCCGAGTTAGATGAAGTGGCCTATCTCTCCAACACGCGCGCCGCGGCCGCTACCGAAAATGGCAAGTTCAGCAAAGAGATTGCGCCCGTAGAGATTGTCGAACGCCGCAAGACCGTTGTCTTTGACAAAGATGAAGGCGTGCGCGCCGACACGACCATGGAATCCCTGGCGGGGTTGCGCCCGGCTTTTGGCAAAGAGGGACGCCTGACCGCCGGCAACTCCAGCCAGATTTCTGATGGTGCGGCGGCATTGGTCATTGCCAGCAAAAAGGCCGTTGAAGAGCATAACCTCAAGCCGATTGCACGTATTTTGGGCGGCGCGTGGGCGGCGGTCGAACCGTGGCGCTTTGTCGAAGGCCCGATTCCGGCGATTCAAAAGCTGATGAAAAAGCTTGATAAGAACGTTGATGATTTTGAGTTGATCGAAAACAATGAAGCCTTCTCGCTCAACAACGTTTTGCTGCGCCGGGCGTTGGAAATTCCCTATGAGAAGATCAATGTCTATGGCGGGGCCATTGCGTTGGGCCACCCGATTGGCGCTTCCGGCGCCCGCATTATTGTGACGTTGCTTAATGCGTTACAGCAAGAGGGCAAGCAATTGGGGCTGGCCTCGCTCTGTCATGGCACCGGCGGCGGTACAGCGGTGGCGGTGGAATTGATGTAATGTAAATTGCACCTCCAACAAAAAGAGCGCTGGTGGTGAGTTACCACCAACGCTCTTTTTGTTGGAGCCAACGTATCTGGCTTAAATCACTTTGAGAACAACCGTGGCCTTATTCCACAACTCTTCCAGCCGGTAGTAGGCGCGTTTCTCTTCGGTGAAGAGATGGACAATCACATCGCCATAGTCGAGCAGCACCCAGCCGCCGCTGTTCTCCTCGACCCCTTCCATGCCGAGCGGGCGCAAATTTTGTTCCATACGCAACTGGAGCAGGACTTCATCCTCAATGGCTTTGGCCTGGCGTTCGTTGTCAATGGTGGCGATCACAAAATAAGAAGCAATCGACGTATGATCGCTCACGTCGAGCAGCACAATATCCTCTGCTTGCTTCTCTTCAATAATATCAATAATCTTATGTGCTAGTGCTTGACTATCCAGAAATACCTCCTTGAGCAATGATATACTTACGGCTTGGTGGTGCGTTGGAACGTTAAATAATAACTGGTATGAATGCCATAATTACGTTGTTCAATACTACCAAGCCCGGCGCCGCTTAGTCGGTCACTTGGCATCCCATCCATGTTAACCGTGTAGGAATAACCGGCGGCGTACATTTGGAAATTGTAGGAATAGTCGGGCGGCGTCTTGTCTTCGGTCAGCCCCCGTTCCGAACCCTCACCCCAGGTGATGACGACCGGTTGTCCTACCAAACGATTGCCATTTTCATCCAGGGCTTCCACATAAATATGATGCTTGCCGGCTGATTCGATTTCATCGGCCCAACGGGCATCGATCAAACGCCAATATTGTTGACCGGAACCGACGCCGGCCTCTTGCACGGTGACGCCTAGTCGATCAAGCCGTGGATCCCAGGCGCGGGCGGCTGCTGATGGCGCTGGCGCTGCGGCGGCCGCGACAACTTCTCCCTGGGCCGGCGCTGCGGCGGCGACTGCCGGCGCGCTTTCCGCGCTGGCTGCAACCGGTTGGGCCGCGCCGACATACAATTGGAGCAATGGCACCGGCGTTGGTGTTGGTGTCGCCCCGCTCGTATCGACCACCATCACCGCTGCAACCGGCTGGCTATCACCAGGGGATGTCGGTGTCGGGGGGGGCGTATAGGTAGGGGTTGGCGCGGCCATGCTATCCGCTTGTACTAGGGCTTGGGCCAGGTTTTGGTCCTGGGCTGCAATTTCATAACTGCCCATCTTGGCAACGGCCACCAATGCACGAGAAGAAGAGGCAAAGGCTGTGCCATTCGCCAGGCCGGCGCCGTTGAGCAGATTGAGCAACGCCCACGGTGCAGCCACGCCAAGCAACCAGAGCAACAGCAAAATAAAGAGCGCCAACCGCACTTTGCCAAAGGTGCTCAAATTGCCAAACCACTCAGCAAAGCCGCCACCGTTCATTGCCCGTTGGCGGTTGGGCGGCGGTTGTTGAGCGCCCGGCACCGCTGTGCGCCGCTGCATGGTTTGGAAGCGTGGCGCCGGTAGTTGCGGCGCGCTTGGCGGCGCGTAACTGGCCGGGGCGGCCGGAGCCATTGCGTATTGATTCATCCGTCGGCTAAAGGAACGGGTGATATTCAGAGCCAGACTGGGGTAGCGCGCCACCAGAGCGTCAAAATCCGCCTTTTCCAGCATCCAGACATCAATATCCGTTTCGGCAATCACCGTCGAGGCATGGGGGTCGCCGGAAAGGACCGAGCGCTCGCCAAAGGTTTCGCCGGCATCGAGAATCCAACCGTTGCCGTCAATTGATTGGACATAGACCTGCCCACGCTCCAAGAAGTAAAGGGCGTCAGCCGGCGTACCTTCCTGGTAAACCTGCTCGCCGGAGCGGTAGCGCATGGGGCGCAGATGGCGTGTCACCTGGCGCAGATCGGAGGGACTGAGGTCAGCCAAAATGGCAAAGTGGCGGAAGCGGCCCAAGTCGCCCTGTTCCGGTTCCGGCTCGGCCAGACGAGTCGCCAACCCTTGACTCAACGCCTTGGCAATGGCCGGATGGTGGACGGTCAAATCATCCAAATCCGTTTTGTAGAGAATCCACAGATTGGTATTGCGCGTGGCCGTGGCATCTTCCGTACGAATCAACCCGGTGAGCAAGCTCATTTCACCAAAGAAACCACCACCGGCGACACGCGCTTTCTCCTCAACAACGCCGCTGGCATTTTCTTCCGTCAGTTCGATCTCGCCATTCTCCACCATGTAAATGGCGTCGCCGGCCTCGCCAATGCGGTAGACGCGTTCGCCGGCAGGGATATGTTGTAAGACCATGCGCTGGGCAATCGCCTGTAGGCTTTGGGGCGGCACTTCGGCAAAGAGCGGCATTTGCGAAAGGCGCAACACCGCTTGCGCTTGATCCGCTTTGCCGAGACGAGAGCGAACATTACGCCCTAAACTGCGGCGCAGACCAGGGTGACTACTGTTGATGCCCTGGAAATTTTCAGCCGATAAGACCCAAACCAAGCTGTCTTCGGTCGCCAACGCCGTCTCGTTGTAGGGTTTATTGGTTAAGAGCGACATGGCGCCGATAATAGCGCCGGCCTGCACGCGTTGCACATCTTGACCGGGCAACATCGGTTCCGGGCGGATTTCAAAGGCGCCCCGTTCGACAATAAATAAGGCGCTGGGCATTTCACCGCCGCGATGAACCGGCGTCTGGGTGCGTACAATACGCGGTTGCAGACGCCGCGCAACCGCGTGCAGGGTGTGGCGCGGCAAGTTGCTCAGTTCGTTAATTTTGGACAGCCGTTCCACCAGGTAATCATCCATCTGGACAAGCAGGGCGCCAAAATTGCGGCTGATCTTAATCCCCATGTCGGGGTGGCGGACAAAGAGCGCCCGCGCCTTGTGATCAGGCAGCTTCCAGGCGGAGAGATCAGAAGCAACGACGGCTTCAATTTCCTGATTGGCGCCGCGGAAGAGCGTGTCTTCGCCCAAGAGGCTACCTTGCCCCAGGGTTGCCAACGAACGGCCATTGCTGCCGATCAAACGCACAAAGCCCTGATCAATGACATAGAGTGCGTCACTTTGTTCCCCGCTCTTAAAAAGATGGGCGCCTTTCGGGTAATGGCTGTCGACAAATTCGTTCGCTAAACTATCAAGCTCTTCGTCGGCCAAACCCTCCAAAATGGGGATAGCCTTGAGCAAATTACTTTTCACTACGCCTCCCTGTCGTTATGCGACTGGAAATGCTGATTTCCTAAAGGGTTAACGACCATTGCCTGTTGGCGCAACTGTTTGATCGCTAACGCCAAACCTAGTAGTTCCGTTTGAAAATTGCTTCCCAACTGTGATGCCCTTGACAGCCCCATGAGTTGTAAAAAATTTGGCAATCTTCATCATTGGTACAATAGCCGGCAGCAATCAAAGTCGGCTTATCAATATCAACGGAGCGTGTGGTGAAGCCTTCCGCTCGATCACTGGTGGCTTCGCGGCCATCATTATTTTTGATCACCGTAAAGCCTTCGCCGCTGCCGTGTAGATCAAATTCAATGATGCCATCGCCTTTGCCTTGATCACCGGTAACAAACTCTTCACCGGTATAAATGCCTTTGAGACGGATGCCGTTGAGCCGTCCCCCATTGGCGTCCAGCACATGAACGCGCAACAGATGTTTGCCGACACAACCGTCATTTTCGTCTTTACTCCAGAGCCGGCGGCTAACCAACGTAAAATGCGGCGTGCCATTTGGGTCAACCGGCGGAGCGGCAGTTGCCGCAGGCGCGGCCGGCTCGGCTGGCGCCGCCGGTGGTGCGGTTGGCGCTGGTGTAGCCGTGGGGGGTGGGGGCGGAATGTTGGCCGCCACCGCCACCGCGCTGGTATCGCCGGCCGTTGTCACCAAGGAGCCAAAGACCCAGCCCGTTTGGCCATTCGCCAAGCCAATTTCCCACCAATCGCCATTATTATTTTTGCCGGTAATGTTGGCGATCTCACTTTGTTGTAATGCGGCAATAATGGGATAGTCGGTGCCTGGCCCGGAACGCACGTTCAGCGCGCTGGAGGCCACAACCTGCGGATTGGTGACGGGCGACAGTGGAACGGGCGTTGCCGTTGCTGTAATGGCCGCGGTATTGGCCACGGTTGTCGTGTTTGTGGTCACAGTGTTTGTGGTTACGGTTGTCGTGGTCACAGGAACGCTCTGGGCAACTGCCGCTTGTTCGCTTGTGGTCGGCGGCGTACTTAGCACGGCAACCGCATCCGCTTGTGAGGCTGCCGCAAGCGCTTCGGGCGTTGGTTGTACATTAACCTGTACGACCGGTTGCGCAGCCGCGGCGACTAAATTATGCTGGAGCGCATAGGCATAAATCGTATTAGATTGCAAGCCCAAGTCCATGACAAGCGCCACCAAAGCGTTAGTTTGATTGGGGTCGCCATTCTCCGTAATTGCCGTTTCAGTGGTCATTAACAACCATTGATTAACATTGGCAACCGGCAGCTCGCCTAATTCCGCACTGGCTTGCGTCAAATTGCGATGATTTTGGTAATTCAGCGCTATGGTGTGGGTTGTCGCCGTTAGATCATCCTGGCTGCTGCCAGCTGTCTCAGGCCCGCAACCAACCAATAAGCAAAGAATAAGCAATACCGCCACGATCAAACCGTACCGTGGGGTAGCGCTTTTGCGTCGTAATAAATCGCCGTATAAATCACCGTGGGAAATAGGTAGAGGGATGGTCTGAAAATCAGTCGTATTGCGCTGAGACATGCTCGGTAATTGAACCATTGATAACATAATTAGCGTGCATTGTTACTCGTCACGATCTTAGCTTGCCGATCTTAGCTTGCCGATCTTAGCTTGCCGATCTTAGCTTGCCGATCTTTGCTTGCATTGCTTGCCGATCTTAGCCTGACGATGTTTACTTGACAAGCTTTTCTTGTCACGATCTATAGCAGTGTAACTGGCGACGGCACGAGTCGGCGTTACCATCCTCTACAGATTTCACCACCAATTTACTTTGCTACAAGCAATTTTGTCAAACGGCGCAATCGATATAAATGCTTATTATCGCTTACCCTCTCGCCCATCACGCTTCCAAGCAAGCTGTTTTGACAAGCGTATGACCTATTTCGCTGCTTGCCAACCCGTCTATCGTACACTAAATTCAGCGAATACACTATACGTATAATACATGGTTAATACATGGTATCTCAACTTTTACCCAACGGGGGTAACATTTAGATTACAAAATTAGGTCGTGTGCTTAGCAAATGGGCAAGGCGCCAAAATGGGGCCATCAGGTTGTCACTGTTATAGACGGCCAGCTTGTATGTAAATCCTACCAAAATTGTAGGCATGAACCTAGACACGCCATCATCATGAGCGTATACTGAGCCGATTATATACGTCCCTAATCCTATATATAGGGAAACTAATTTATTAAGTGAACTAATATTGGTGATTAGGTTGGAGAAGAACGGTGCGTGCGCTGCGTCCGGTGAGAATACTGATCAAATTGGTGCCGAAGGTGGGAGTCGAACCCACACGGGGATCACCCACACGATTTTGAGTCGTGCGCGTCTGCCTGTTCCGCCACTTCGGCATTGCCAATCAGCATGAATTGCAAGTATACTAAGAGTCAGCCGAAACGTCAAATAGAGTAGAGTGAAAAATTTGTATAAGAAGATCAGGCCGGGCGACAGGATAATGGGCGCCCTACGCCGCACCCCCGATCTGATCAACATAAATTTGGATTGAAATCGATTGAGCATGCAACCTACTATAGCACCCCCTTCTGACGAGCAAGCGATCATTACACGCGCCATGAAGGGCGAGACCGAAGCCTTTAACGCGCTCGTCTTGAAATATCAAAATATGGCTTATAGCGTCGCCTATCGCATGTTGCGGGATGAAGATGCTGCCGCCGATGTGGTGCAGGATAGCCTGATTAAGGCCTATCGCGCTTTGCAGGGCTTTCACGGCGGTAACTTTCGCAGTTGGCTCATGCGCATTGTCGCCAACACCTGTTATGATGTGTTGCGCGCCCAGCAACGACACGCCACCGACAGCCTTGATGATCTATTGACGGAGCAGGATCATACGCCCCATCTGGTTGATCACGCCGAAGGCCCGGAAAGCCATGCGGAACGCATGGAACTCAACCAATTCATCGAAGCCGGCATCCAAGCCCTACCGCCCGACCAGCGCCTGGTGCTAGTCTTGTGTGATGTTCATGGCTATGCCTATGACGAGATTGCCGAGATCGCCAATCTGCCCATGGGCACCGTGAAATCACGCATTAGCCGGGCGCGCCTCCGTCTACGCGACTACCTACTCAACAAGCCGGAACTATTGCCGTCTTCATTCCGTCCATAAAACAGGTAAATACTTTGCATTATAAAAGTGACGAAAATTCATGACTGTATCGCGTCAGCCACAAATTACTGAAGAACTCCTATCCGCCTATCTTGACGAGCAAGTGACGGCAGAAGAACGCGCCCTGGTCGAAGCGGCCATGGCGACTGATCCGGCCATCGCCTGGCAGGTCGATTCGCTGCGTCAGACCGTCCATCTGTTGCAAACATTGCCGCCCTTGGCCTTACCCCGCTCCTTGAGTCTGGAAGCGATCCTGGCCGAGGCGCGGGCTGCCGAAACGCCGGCGCCCTTCCAAGCGGAAGCTGTAAAGACTAGCGCACCGCACCAACCGGTTAAACGAACGGTTGTAAAAACACCGACCATTGAAGAGCCGGAAACCAGTTGGTGGCAATGGTTCTTACAACTCTGGCAGGGGGGGAATCTCCAACTGCGCAATGCCGCGGCGGTTGCCTTGACCCTCTTTTTTGTTCTCTTTGCCGGGGATCGCTTCCTTGTATCGACACGACCGCTTGTAGAAGTGACCCCCAACGCGGCGCCGGTTGTCCTAACAAGTAGTGCAGCAAGTAGTGAAGGCGTTGCAGTCGAAGCGCCTGCCCCCCTTGCTGTTGAGCCAACGGCAACAACGGTTGCGGCCACCATGGTGGCCGCAACCACAAACAACAGCGACCAGCCGCCCAGTGAGGCAGCCGAGAATGCTGAGGTCAATCCGCTGGCCAATACGGCCGCGCAACCGGAAACGGGCACCTTCCAAGCAGAGGGCGCAACGTTGGCTGCACCGATGGGCGCCCCAGGGCCGCGTGAAGAAGACCTGACCGGCGGCGGCTCGGCTGGCGATGCTCCGGCAACAGAAGGTTTTCGTACGGCGGAAAGTGGTGACCGCGGACTGGCGGCTAAATCAACAGCGCCGATGGCGGCCGTTGCTGCAAACAATCCCGTGACCCAGGAAGCCATTGCCGCCGAACCGCCATTAACCACGGCGGCGGCTGTTTCCGTTAGTGCGGTAGTGACCACTGCCGACGTCATCACCTTGACTACGCCCGCTACCTTACCCCTGACTGTCGCGCCCACGGCAACTGTAGACAGTGCCACACCGCTTGCGTCAGGAGCGCCGACCATTGATGAGCCTGCTGCCTGGTTGACCTGGGCGCAGATAATCACCGCTTTGTCGACGGTCGTGCTGGCCGGTCTTTGGTGGCGGAGCCGGAGGTAGCGGATGCCGGAACTGCCCGAAGTTGAAACCTATGTGCGCGACCTGACGCCATTGCTCCATAATCGTACAGTTGCGGGTGTTACGGTCTTCTGGCCGCGTATCATTGCGCTGCCGACGGTTGCCGAGTTCACCCAGGCCATGGTCGGTCAGCGCTTTACCAGCTTTGGCCGGCGCGGCAAATATATGTTGTTGGGGCTGGCCGGCGGCGACACCCTGATCATCCATTTACGGATGACCGGGCGCGTCACTGTCTATGATCAACCGGTCGCACCGGATAAACATACCCATGTTGTCTTTGACCTGGCCGATGGCGGGCAGGTGCACTATCAGGATTCGCGCAAATTTGGCCGCTTGTGGTTGGTCGCCAACACGGCAGCCGTGTTACACAAACTGGGCGAGGAACCGTTTGCGGCGGCTTTTGATATTGATTATCTGGCGGCTAAACTGGCAGGGCGTACTAGTTCGATTAAGGCGCTTTTGCTGGATCAAGCGGTGGTGGCCGGGGTGGGCAACATCTACGCCGATGAAAGCCTCTTCCGTGCCGGCATTCACCCAACCCGCCCCGGCCATACGTTGACGTGGGACGAGTTAACGCGCTTGCATAGCGCCATTCAAGGTGTCTTAGGGCAGGCCATCGACCAGCATGGCAGTAGCCTTGGGCGCAGCAATATTCAGAATTATGCGCGCCCCGGTGGCGAAGCGGGGGAGTTTCAAGGGGAACATAAGGTCTTTCAACGTACCGGCAAACCATGTCCGCAATGCGGACAACCAATTGAGCGCATTGTCATTACTCAACGCAGCACCCATTTTTGTCCAACCTGCCAACAATAGCTGGTTTTAAGCGGTTGTCGATTGGGATGGGGTTGACTGTTTGGCTGCGGCCAACTGTTGCCGTAAAGCCGCTTCGTGTTCATCAGCGGCTTGTCTGCCGTCGGCCAACGCCTGATCCCAACGCGAGCGGTAGTGTTGGTCAAAGGTGGTATTGCGCGCCGGGCCAAACAAATAGGTCACGACAGTTGCCGTTAACACACCAACCGTGGCGCCGAGTAGAAAACTAAGGAGACGTCTCATCTCATCCTCCTGCTGATAAACAGAGAAAAGGCTCACGCACAGCTTTGAGATGTCAAACTGTGCGTGAGCCTTTTTTAACGGCTGAATCGGTTATTGCGCAACGCTGTCTAGCACCTCTTGCAGAATGCTGGTAAAGCGTTCGGCCGGCAAGGCGCCTGGAATAATGCTGCCCTGGCCATTGTACAGGACAATAAAGGTTGGCGTGCCGCGCACGAAAGGCGTTCCTGCTTCCAAATCCTCTTGCACCCGCTTGGCGGCCTCTTCGCCCGTCAAGCAGGTTGTGAAAGCATCGACATCCAACGCGAGTTGCTGGGCGAGATCGGTGAAGATCGGTGTCGGGTCACTCACCGACCATTCCTGCATTGCGATAAAGAGCTTGTCGTGCATTTCCCAGAATTTGCCTTGTTCGCCGGCGCATTCAGCCGCCGCGCCGGCGGCAGGGGCTTGGGGGTGAATCGTTAAGGGGAAATGTTTGAAGACCCAGAGAACCTGGTCAGTGGCAACAAATTGCTCATCGAGGATGGGTTGCGTTTCTAACGTATGTTTGCGACAGAAAGGGCATTGGAGATCAGAGAACTCAATGACCACCACCTTGGCATCGGGGTTGCCTCGATAGAAATCGCCGGCCATGGTCTGATTGGGCCGATCCGGGTCAGGCTTTAGACCATCAGCCGTGGCCCAGAAGGGAATTTCATTGCTGCCCGGCTCCTCTTGGGCTGTCTCTGGCGTGCCGCCGGCGACCAGGGTGTCGATCAAGCCGGCAAATTGGTCATACGGTTGGGCGCCCACCAATGGGAAGGCTTCCGCCGTGGACTCGCGCACAAATTGGAAGCTGGGCGTGCCGCTAAAGCCCTTCTCCATAGCTTCCGCGACCCCTTGCGCAACCATGGCTTCTTTCGCGCCACTGTCAATACAAGCTTGATACTGCTCTTGATCCGCACCAACGTCCTTTGCCAAATCGGCAAAGTAAGGGGCCGGATCGGGTAATTGATTCCATTCCGCTTGCGTCTCAAAGAGGCGGGCATGAATCGTCCAGTAGAGCGCGGCGCCCTGGTCAGCAACACAAAGCGAAGCGATATGGGCCGCCGGTGCATTGGGATGCAGTTCCGCTAAGGGGAAATCACGAAAGACAACGCGCACCGTGCCGTTGCGCACATAACTCCGATCCAGCGCCGGTTCAGTTTGCACAAAATAGCGACTGCAGAAGGGACATTGAAAATCGCTATACTCATAGATCGTAATGGGTGCATCGGGTGAACCGCGGTAGGGGTAGCCTTCGGCCGTAAAACCGACCGGGATGCCATCATATTCGTCAGTTGGTGCGGGAACGTTCGCGGTCTTTGTTTCCTGGGTAGCGGTGATGGCAGTGGAAGCTGATTCAGCCACCGTTGGCGCCGGTTCGGTTGCCGGTTCCGGCGTACTCTCCGTAACGGTCGTTGCCGACGGTGTAAGTGGAAAGGTACAGGCTGATAGGGTTAACAGGAGCAACAGCGCCGCTCCTGTTAAAGATGGAGAAAAAGCCGGCCACTTGCGCCCAGGAAAAATTTTCATCACGTTGCCCTTTATTTCGTTAAGTCGGTTCTACAATAAAACACGAAAAAGAAGTACACAGCAACCTGATGGGCCATGTACTTCTTCCCTCAGCGATTTGTCTATAGTCCGCTAGTCGCGTAGCCCGGAGTCAGTCTATGCGCTTTCGAGTGTGTAGCGTCTACTGATAGTAGATATGGTAACACAAGCACAAACGCAATGAAAGAATAACATGAGTGCAAGGAAACAACTGTAATTGCGCCAACAGTACGTAGCCCTGTTAGTGAATTTCCACAGCAAGTTCCGTGGACTGGATGATCTGGCGAATGGTCTCGATGCTAATGCGTTCGACCACGCCTTGTTCGATCAAATAGCGGCGCAGCCGTTGTAAAGACCAACGG
Source organism: Caldilinea sp. CFX5 (assembly GCA_021405325.1). The sequence goes on from QWII01000029.1 coordinate 25,251, forward strand.
GAGAAGTTTAAGCCGAGGGTGCGTGGACTGGTGCCGGCGATCTTGGAAATCTGGCGGCGCTGTTTTTGCGTAAACACCGCCGGTCGCCCCGGTGATTTACCGCTGCGCAAGCCGTTGATCCCCTTGGCCGAATAGCGGTGAATCCACTTACGTACATTGATCGGATGTAAGTTGACCGAATTGCTGATTTCAGGAACACTTTTGCCTTCGGCAGAGAGCAGAATAATTAAGAGCCGATTGACAGGCAGGTCATCTTCGGGTTCGCAGATCAACGCTTCGATTTGCTTTACTTCTTGATCGGAAAGGTTTTGAATATAAAGAGCCATACCATGAGCCTCCTGTTGCTTGAATGAAGCAGTTTGGTTGATTGTAGATTTCCTGACTTCACTATTAAGATACCTGAGAATAAAGCGTTCAAATTTTGATGCACAGTATATCAGGTTATACTTGACAATAAATCAGTATAATAACGTAAATCCTGCTGATACCTTAGTACTATATTAAGGCAAATTACAATAATAGCAAAATTTTTAATCTGGTAAATTTAATTATGATGCTATTTTATCGCTTACAAGGTGTTTGACTATAAAACAGTAAGGGACAAAGCGAAAGTATCGTTGAGAGCATCTATAAGTAGACGAATACACTTGTCAACTTAGTGCTAGTTACATGATTATCTTACTAAAATTTCAATTAAAAAGCAATAATGTGAAGTTGTGGTAAGGATATTGGAGAAGTAGCGAAATGCTCAAGAGAAGGGAATGAGAAGTTTGCGAGGGTAATAGCGTAGAAATAGGCAGAGATACTTTACGAAATCATTAAGAAATTATCTTTGCCCATTTATGGCGATTTGCACCTGCCAAGCCCGCTCGTAGCCGGTCCGTGACCGGCGTTGGGGCCGCCGGTCACGGACCGGCTACGAGCGGGCAGAGGCTTGGTTGTTACGTCGATTTGTTTATCTAGATTTACATTGACACCCAGCGCCTTAACAAAGCTTTTGACCGGGCAACAATCACATCATCGGGCATGTTGACTGTAAAGAGCGCATCGGCGCCACTATGCAGCGCCCGAATGGACCAATCCAAGGTGTGGTTGTCAGTAAGCACAATCAGCGGCGCCTGGGTCAGATGGCGAACGTTGAACACGGCCATCATCATTTCCTGTTCAAACATGCCAAAACATTCCAGTAGGATTAACTCCCCGTCCAGTTTCGTGTCGGCATCCAAACTGCGCTGAAGCTGTACTTGCATGCCGGCATCGCCAAAGCGCGTGCGTAACGCCAGCGCTTTTGGCAGTGATTGCATCTTTTGTTGTAACCAGACAATCCGGACGGATGATCGCATCCGGCCGCTGCTGTTACTAGGGGTGGGATAGGGTAAACCCTGTTCGTCTTGTTGTAACAACTTTGTAATTTGTGTATGTTGCCGATGATAAACGTCGTACTGCGGCTTTTGCATCAATGGTGGCACGCGCCCCTTCTGCTTTTCTACAGGCTGCCGAGCCACCGACCCCTGGCGCCGTGCAGCCACCGACCTATGTTTTTCTTGCGGTTGCTGCTGGTAGAAGCGGTGCAGAGGTCCATCGATCGTGGTATGTTGACTTTTCCTAGCTTTTTGTGCAGCTTGGTAATACGATTTCGTCATGGTAGCTCTTTTCAAAGTCACAACAACCAGCTTGGCTAAAGGAGCAATCAGTTATTGCCCTTGTCAACCATTATAATACTTTTAATTGTAAATTCAACTGAATTCACTTACACTTTACTTACTTATTTTTCATAATTCGCGCTTGTTGCGATTGGTTTGTTAGCAACGGCGCCGGCTGGCCAAGTTGTATAGCGTGGCCAGCCCTATTACCGCACCCGGTTTAACCCGTTTAAGGCCGCCACCCGGTAGGCTTCCGCCATGGTGGGATAATTAAAGGTGGTGTTGATAAAGTAGAGTAAGGTGTTGGCTTCCCCCCGCTGCGCCATAATGGCCTGACCGATGTGGATAATCTCCGACGCCTGAGAACCGAAACAGTGAATGCCAAGAAGCTGTAAGCTTTCGCGATGAAAGAGAATTTTCAACATTCCGGTTGTTCGCCCGCTCAACTGGGCGCGCGCCAGATGACGAAAGAAAGAGTGGCCAACTTCATAAGGAACCTTCTGCTCGGTTAATGCTTGTTCTGTTAGCCCGATGGAACTGATTTCGGGAATGGTGTAAATACCGGTCGGAATCTGTTCCACCAACTGATACTCGCATTGACCGGTAACAAGATGAGTGGCGGCAAAGCGTCCTTGATCATAGGCGGCGCTGGCTAAACTCGGTTCGCCCACAACATCGCCAACCGCATAAATATGGGGTAGCGCGGATTGATAGTTGGCATTGACCACAATGTTGCCTCGTTTGTTGCGTTCAATCGCCAGCGCCTCCAGCCCCATGTTGTCTGAATTACCAGTACGCCCCTGCGCCCAAAGCAATACATCACTATGGATGACCTTATTGGACTTCAAAGAGAGCGTCACCCCATCATCGCTGGCTTCAACCTTGGCGTAATCCTCGTTGTGCCGGATCATCACGCCATGATCACGGAGATGATAGCTCAAGGCATCAATAATTTCGCCATCCAAAAAGGCGAGCAGGCGGTCACGCGGGTTGATCAGATTGACCTTGATGCGCAACCCACGAAAGATCGATGCATACTCACAGCCGATGACGCCGGCGCCAAAGATGGTGATCGAGCGCGGGTTGCCGGTATAGGTAAGGATGGAATCACTGTCGAGGATGCGCGGGTGGGTGAAGTCAATATCGGCAGGATGATAGGGGCGGGCGCCGGTGGCGATGACAAAGTAATCGGCCGAGTAATGCGTAAGTAGACCGCCGGGGGTGGTAACCGCAACCGTATGCGGATCAACAAAGGTGGCGCGGCCATTCAGAACGTCAACCAGGTTGCGTTCATAGAAACTGGTGCGCAGGTCGACCTGCTGGTCGATCACCCGTTTTGCCGAGCGCAACAACTGTTGGTAGGTTGTACCGGCGTAACTGTTGGTGTCGATCATCTGCTGGATTGCCTGCCGCAGCGCCTTGCTGGGGATGGTGGTGCTGTGGGTGCAGTTGCCGCCGACTTGCGGTTTTTCTTCGATGACGGCCACCCGTTTGCCGGACTTGGTCGCCTTCATGGCCGCCCCTTCCCCGCCAGGGCCGCTACCGATGACAATGACATCATAATGTTGTTCGCTCATTTGTCTATGTCTTCGCTTTCGTCTTTTCTATAAGAATATGCTAGGATAGCGGTATTTGTTTCTGTACTATAGGTAGTTCGCAGTCCCGCAGTCTTGTGGTCACTTAGTCGCCTAGTCCAAAGTTGATCGATACGTTTGGGGGTACACTGTGGTCTACTGACTGTTGATTGGATGTTAGCCGCCGAACCTTATCGAAGATAGGGTGTGTGTTGTTGTCAATTATGCAATCATCATACGTACCATATCACAACTGAACCATCCTAGTCGAAAAGCCGGATAACAATTTTCGTCTTTCCATCGATAACGGGGGATCAGTGAGCAAGAATCGGCGTGTAAAACAGGGTAAAGATGAAACGACTCAATCGTCACGATACTATTTTAATGGCGCGGCGCAAACGCCAACGGATCTATCAGAATCGGCCGCGTCCCTGGCTGTGGGCCAGCCAAAGCTTGGGCGCCATTCTCTTGCTCGTACTGATCGGCGTGGGCGCGCTTGCCGGCGGGGGGGTAGCTCTTGCCTATGGCATCTACACTTCCTACGCCGACCAGTTGCCCGATGCCAGTGTGATCGAACAGCAGCAGGATGAATTTGAAACTGTTCGCATTTATGACCGGACGGGCAAATATTTGTTGTATGAAAGCATCGACCCCCGTCCCTTCCGCGGCGATCGGCGCTATATGGATTACCGCACCTTGTCGCCGTGGGTCTATCGTTCCGCCGTTGCGCTGGAAGATCGCAATTTTTGGGACAATCCGGGCATCAACGTGCGCGGTCTCTTGCGCGCCTTTGTCTCGAATTTGCAAGGGGGCGCTGTGCAAGGTGGTTCGTCGATCACCCAACAGTTGATCAAGAATATCATCATTGCCCCTGAGGAACGGACGCAGCAAAGCTATGCGCGCAAGATCAAAGAAGTGATCCTGGCGATGGAGGTGACGCGGCGCTACTCGAAAGAGAAAATTCTCGAATGGTATCTCAACTATAACTATTACGGCAATCTGGCCTATGGCGTGGAAGCCGCCAGCCAGGTCTACTTCGGCAAGAGCAGTAAGGAGTTGAGTCTGGCGGAAGCCGCCATGTTAGCGCCGATTCCCCAATTCCCGCTCTTGAATCCGATTGACCGCCCGGAGGAGGCCAAACGCCGCCAGGGGCTGGCCCTGCGTGCTTTGGTAGAAGCCGGCGACATCAAACCGGAGGAAGCCGTCGCCGCTTTCCAAGAACCTTTATCATCATTGCGCAAATCGGTGGCCGAACGCTTTGATATTCTGACTGCGCCCCACTTTGCGCTCTATGTATTGGAGCAGATCAAGCGCCAATATAATACTGCGGAAGATCCCTATTACATCTGGCGCAAGGGTTTGCAAGTTTACACTACGCTTGACGTTGATCTACAACGGTATGCCGAACAGACGGCGCGCGAGCAAGTGGTCAAATTGCTGGAACAGGGGAAGAACGCCCACAACGCGGCGGTTGTCGCCATCAAAAATGACACCGGCGAAATTTTGGCCATGGTTGGTTCGCTCAATTACAACAATGAAGAGATCGACGGCCAAGTGAACGTCGCCACCGCCAACCGTCAGCCCGGCTCCAGTTTCAAACCCTATGTCTATTTGACGGCGCTGGAAAAAGGCATGTCGCCTGCCACCATGATTCTGGATGTCGCCACCGCCTTCCCCCAAGATGACGGCTCCTATTACCGGCCCGAAAACTACGACCGCCAATATCATGGGCCAGTTTCGCTGCGCAATGCGTTGGCCCGTTCCTACAACATTCCGGCCATTCGGGTGATGCAACAGGTGGGGGTGGCCGACGCCTTGCGGACAGCCCATACCATGGGGATCAACGGCCTGGATCGCGGCCTCAATTACTATGGTCTTAACCTGGTGTTGGGTGGCGGCGAGGTCGCGCTGCTCGACCATACCTATGCGTATAGCACCATGGCGAATGGCGGCGTTATGATCGGGGAACCGGTCTTACCGGCCCAACTGCGCGATGGCTTCCGCAAGTTGAACCCGGTCTCCGTCCTGCAAATTCGCGATACAAATGGCGAAGTGATCAAGGCGTACCAAGAGCCGCAGGCGGAGCGCATTGTGGCTGCCGAGGTGGCCTATGTGATGGCCGACATTATGAGCGATGATGTCGCCCGCTCCCCCGCTTTTGGCGCCAACACGGAACTCACCCTGCCCGACCGCAAAGTGGCGACCAAGACCGGGACAACCAATGGGTTCAAAGATAACTGGACCATGGGTTTCACCCCGCAACTGACGGTCGGCGTTTGGGTGGGCAATACTGACAATGAGTCGATGGTCAATGTGACCGGCCTTTCCGGCGCCGCGCCGATCTGGAATGCCGTGATGCGCAAATATCATGAAGGCGTGCCGCCGGCTTGGTATGAACGCCCGCCCGGCATTGTGGATAAGGCCGTTTGCGTCCCTAGCGGCTTGTTGCCGACGCCAAGCTGTCAAAATCAGCGCAATGAAATCTTTGTGGCCGGCACCGAACCAACCCAGCCGGATAACATTTGGCAGACGTTTGAAGTGGATAGTGAATCGGGCAAACTGGCCGGCCCCGGCACGCCCCCAGAGCGGCGCAAGAATGTGGTCTTCCAAATGTTGCCGCAGGAAGCCGCCGACTGGGTGCGCGAAAATGGCATTGCCCAACCCCCCACCGGCCGGGCCGCCTTTAGCCTGGATGCCTTCGACCCCGATACGGCGATTATTACCCCTACGCTCAACGGTTATGTCACCGGCGTCATTGACATTAGCGGTAACGCACGCGGCGGCCCCTATCGCGTCGAATTTGGTTCCGGGCTGGATCCCCAACAATGGACGCAGATCGGCCCCGAACATGGCGAAGAGGTCGCCAATGGCCGGCTGGAAACGCTTGATACCAACGCACTGGGTGAAGGCATTTATACATTACGCCTGACTGTGCAGCGGGGGGATGGCCCACGGGAATGGCGCACCCCCTTTACGGTTGACCATACGCCGCCGACCGTTGTGATCTCCGACCCCAAACCCGATCGCCTCTATGTCATGGAGGATGATGAGCAGATCAATGTCAATGTGCTGGTCAACGACACTTGGGCGGTGGATCGCGTCGTCTATTATGTGAACGGCGCTGAATTTGCCACGAGTACCGTTGCCCCTTACAATGAGCGTTGGAAAATTAAGATGCGCGACATCGGCCAGATTGAAACCGGCGCCGCCGAAAATTGGCTTGGCTTCACTAGTGACGACCCCGACATCCAACCGGGGCGTATGTTGCCCTTTGGCGACGGCTTCCAGGCCATCCGCACCAGTGCGGGCGTCTATCTGGAAAGCTATCTCTTCAAAGTGCGCGCCTATGACGGCGCCGGCAACACGGCCGAAAGCGATGAAGTGCGTGTGTATGTGAGACACAAGAAGTAAAGACAAGGAGACAGGAAACACGAGACAGGAGACAGGAGACACGAGACACGGAGAAACAGACGATCAATGTCTCCTTGTCTTCTGTCTCCTTGTCTCCTTGTCTCCTGTCTCCTGTCTGGAAATCAAACATTATGGTCTTCAAACCACCACCATGCCGCACCCGTTGGGAAGGGCTGGTTGTCAGTTTTTGGATATTGTTAATTGATGGGTTGCTCATTACCTGGGTGTTGCAGCGCGAGACGGATTGGCTGCGCTTTTTGATGATCCTGCTGATTGTGGTGAGCCTTCCGATTCTTTTTCATCTGCTCTATCGCACCTGGGGCATTTTCACGTTGGAATATTGGGTGGATCGCAATGCTGTCACCATTCGGTGGGCCAATGTGCGTCAGATCATTCCCTTGACCAATATTCAGCAGATTATTCAGGGGGGCGTGCAGGATGCCGATAAGTTGCGTTGGATGCATTGGCCGGCGCCCTATGTCCGCCCCGCCTATTCGCCCGATCTCCATGAAGTGACGCTCTTTGCCACCCAACCCTTGCCCGACTGTTTGATGTTGGACACAGGCAAGACGGTCTTTGCCATTTCCCCGCCGGATCAAACGGCCTTCTTGACGATTCTGCAAGAGCGCTTTCGGATGGGCGCCGTTCAATCGCTACAACCAAGCCGGCAACGGACAACAACCAGTGAACGCTTTTGGGGGCCTGGTCAGGTTGGACCGGTATTGCTGGGAGCCGGCTTGCTGGGTGTGTTAATGCTCTTTGGTCTGCTGATGATCCAGTTCCCTGATCTGCCCAATCCACTGCCAACCCGCTACAGCCCCGATGGCTTGCCGGAGATCGTGCGTGATAAGCAGGTGCTTTTCCGACTACCGGTCATTGGCCTCTTTGCCTGGGTGGTCAATGGTGGATGGGGGGTCTGGATGGTGACACGTCGCCAAGCGGTCGGGGCCTACTTGCTCTGGGGCGGCACCATCGTGGTTCAGCTCTTTTTGTTGTTTGCGCTCTACAGTATCTTACCGTAATCCCAGTCAAGTCCAAGCCAACGGACGGAGAATGAGTCAACCGTGTCAAGTTCAGGGAAACCACCTTTTGTCAGCATTGTCATTCCAGCCTACAACGAAGAGTTGCGCCTGCCACCCACCTTGCGCCAGATTGCCGCTTTTCTGCGCGCCCAGCCTTACACGGCCGAGGTGATCGTCGTGGAAAATGGTTCGACTGACAATACGGTGGGCGCCGTGCAGCAGTTCATGCACGAACAATTGTTGCCGACGGATACCTTTACCCTGCGGTTGCTGCAATCCAGCCCCGGCAAGGGGGCGGCGGTCAAACATGGGATGCTCAACGCCACCGGCGACTATTTGATTATGAGCGATGCTGACCTGTCGGTGCCAATTGAAGATGTCCCCAAATTTCTGCCGCCGGCGCTGCCCGCCGGCAGCTTTGATGTTGCCATTGCCAGCCGTGAAGTGAAAGGCGCGGTCCGGTATGGTGAACCCGGCTACCGGCACCTTATGGGGCGGGTCTTTAACACCTTGGTGCGTGTGCTGGCTGTGCCAAAAATTCAGGATACCCAGTGCGGCTTTAAATGTTTTACCCGTGAGGCGGCCCAGTTACTCTTTCCCCTGCAACGGATCGACGGTTGGGGCTTTGATGTGGAAGTGTTGCACATTGCGGCGCGTCACCGCCTGCGCATGGTTGAAATCCCGGTCAACTGGTACTATGGCGTCAATAGCCGGGTGCGCCCTGTGCATGATACGCTCAATATGGTCAAGGAACTGCTAAAGATTCGCGCCAACAGCCGCGCCGGCTATTACGACCGGGAAACATCGGCCGCGTCACTAGTTGATCGCGCCTCGGCATAGCGCAGCCGCATGGACTGGATCACCTGCACCATGTTGGTGACATAATGGGCCACCAGCGGCAGCAGTAGACTGCCCTGCGTCACAAAGAGCAGGCTCAACAATAACCCACCCATGCCGGCGCCCACCATGCCCCACCTTCCCTGCGGCGAGTGCAACAAACCAAAGATGACGCTCCAGCCGACAATGAGCAGCGGCAGCGGCACAACGCGCGCAAAGCCGCCAATCAACAGACTGCGAAAGAGCAACTCTTCCAGCAGCACCACCGGCGCCATTGCCACCAAAACCAGCGCCAACTCGCGTGCATCCTTCGGTGTGATTGCTTGAATCACCACCGAAGAGTAGAAGCGCTGACCAGTGGCGCGCACCAACATCTGCGTACTACCATAGAAGAAGAGCGCCAACACCACGCCCCAAACCGCGCCCCACAGCACTTGTGGGCCGATCGGAGAAAGAGACCAACCCAACTGGCTTGGCGGCAGACCGCTCAAAAAGCCGAGAATAATACAGACCCCAATCAACACCAGCCGCAGTAGATTCTCCGCCGGCAGCAACAGCAGATTGCGATCGGGGCGCCAGTGACGCAATAGGCGGGCTGTGGTATAGGTGCCGTAGCCGATAAAGGCGACCAGGGCCAGCGTCAGTAGAGCAAAGAGCCAGAAATTGATGGTCATGGTTTGCGAGAACTTTACAACTTAATTTGCACCGAAACGAAGCGTATGCTATAGTGTTACCGATAGTGAGGAAACACCCTGTGCTTCCTCAGAGGCGGGGACAATGGCGTTCCCGCTTTTTTGTTATGAAGCAAGCTTGACCTTTTGTTGCTCCTGGCGGGTGCACTCGCCAGGAGCAACAAAAGCTTATCAACTCACCGACAACCGCCGGCCAACGCCCAGAGAACGGGGCGCGCCTAGGCTGGTAATGCTACCTTACTATTGCTGAGAAGACCAAATAAGTTAAATTCTTATTACCAAACAGGAGAGTGCTTGTGAAAGTCGTTGTGTTACTCAAACAGACGCCCGACACGGCCGAGCTACCCAAAGTCACTGCCGACGAAGTGCGGGCCGGACAAGTCAAGGCGACCATGGTGATCAACCCGTGGGATGAATTCGCTGCCGAAGAAGCGATTTTGTTAGCCGACCGCTTCAATGTGGAAACCGCAGCCATTACCTTGGGCGCCCCCACCGCCGTTGATGCGCTCAAACATGCCCTGGCCATGGGCGTCCAGAGCGCCACCTTGGTCGAGCAGAGCGGCGACCAGAGCGGTGATCCTTGGCGCACGGCTGTGCTACTGGCGGCGGCCGTGCAGGCCCAAGGACCAGTAGACCTGGTGCTGACCGGCAAACAGAGCGTGGATGACAACAATGGCGTCACCTTTGTCGGCGTCGCTACCAAGCTGGGCTACCGCCTACTCACCAATGTCGTCAAGATTGTGGACATTGCCAATGGCAAAATTACCGCTGAACGGCAGATCGATGGTGGTGTGGAGACGGTCGAAAGCCTGTTGCCCGCCGTGGTCAGCGTGGCCAAAGAGATCAACGACCCCCGCTACCCCAGCTTTATGGGCATTCGCAAAGCCAACAAAGCAGCCATTCCCACCGTCACGCCGGCTGCGTTAGGCGTCGCCGCCACCCAGTCGCGCACCCAGTGGAACAACATCCGCAAACCGGAAGTGCGCCAGACCCAGGTGCAACTGATCGACGGCGCCACTGTGCAGGAAAAGGCCGCCAAACTGGCCGATCTTTTATTAGCCGAAAAAGTGATTTGAAAATAACAGAATCTCTCAATCTCTGAATCTCTCAATCTCTTCTGTAGAGATTCAGGGATTGAGAGATTCAGAGATTCTCTATCAACTGAGGAGCTGCGTATGTCCATTCTCGTATGGATTGAACAGAACAATCAACAACCGGTCGCCAGTGCTTGGGAAGTGCTGGGCAAAGCCCGCCAACTGGCCGCTGACTTGGGGACTTCCGTAACGGCCTTGGTTATCGGCGCCGAAACCGCGGCCACCGCCCAGGCCGCGCAAAGCTATGGCGCTGACCAGGTTTTGACCGCCACCGACCCGGCGTTGGCGGCCTACCGCTTGAACGCCTACCGCGCTGTCTTACAAGCGGCCATTCAAGAGAGCGGCGCCACCGTCGTGTTGACCAGCGCCACCACCCGTGGCCGCGAACTTTCCGCCGCCGTCGCCTGTACGCTCGACGCCGGTCTGGCGCCGGATGCCGTTGATCTGCGTATTGAGAACAACCAACTGGTCGCCGTGCGCGCCATCTACTCCGGCAACATCCTCACCGATGTCACCTTCAACAGCCCGGTGCAGGTCGCCAGCGTGCGCCCCCGCTCCTTCCCCATGCCCGAAGCCGGGGCGGCGACCGGCACTGTCCAGCCGTTGAGCGTCGTCATCGACGAAGGTGCAGTGGGTGAAAAGGTGCTCTCCAGCCAGTCCACCGACACCGGCGAGGTGAATCTGAACGATGCCCGCATCATCGTTTCCGGTGGCCGTGGCGTCGCCAATGATCCGGCCAAAGGCTTTGCCTTGGTGGCGGAACTGGCGAATACGTTGGGCGCCGCGCTGGGCGCCAGTCGCGCTGCTGTTGACGCCGGTTATATTCCCTACAAGCACCAGGTCGGCCAGACGGGGCGCACAGTGCGGCCCGATCTCTACATTGCCGCCGGGATCAGCGGCGCCATCCAACATCTAGCCGGCATGGGGGGCAGCAAGGTGATTGTCGCCATCAACAAAGATCGCGAAGCGCCTATCTTCAGCCGCGCCCACTATGGCATTGTCGGTGATCTTTTTGAGGTGCTGCCGGCATTGACCGCAGAGTTCAAGAAACGGTTAGGGAAGTAAGTACAGAACACTACAGCGGATTTAGGCGGGAGCGGACTCTTGTAGGACAGAAAACCCGCTCCCGCCTAAATCCGCTGTAGTGTCCCGCACGCTGACACAGTTCGCCTATAATCCATTCACATCTCCTTCACAACCGGGTGCGATAATAGAAGTATCAGCCCCCGTCACCAGACCAGTCAAAGTTGAGACTGGTTACCAATAGAAGGAGATTGAAGATGAAAACGTCAACAAAACGACTACTCGTCGTGATCGTCATTGTTGCTTTAGCACTGGTTGTCTATGCCGGTAGCGCCTGGGCGCAAAGTGATCCCACGACAACCACGCCCACGCCGCCCACCAATATGCTGCAACAGATGGAGCAACGCTTTGGCCCGCAAGCCTGGGCGGAACACATTCAACGGATGACCCAGATCCACGGCGCCGACTTTGTCAGCCAGCGCCTGGCCTGGATGGCGCAGCAAGAAAGCTGCCCGGGCATGAATGGGGAAGGGCGCGGCATGGGGATGGGTATGATGCAACAGCGCCAACAGGGGATGGGCGATGACATGAATCGTGGGATGATGGGGCGTGGCATGATGGGGCGTGGCATGAGTGCAAGAGGCGGGTGGTGGAATTTTGATTGGAACAGGGGACCCCGCTTCTGGAACAACACGCCTACGGCAACCCCAACGGCGCCTGTCGAGTAATGGTTCATCGTAGGACAAAGCGCAGAAAGACCGCCAGCATCGGCTTGGCGGTCTTTTTATTGTTAGTTGTGGTGTGATAAAGTGAAGACAACGATTGATTTTCTGTGAACCTGCTCCGCGCCCGTCACGACTGACGCCGAGCAGGCTTCGTGGTTACGTTACGACAAAACAATGATAATTCTCTAATCCACAAGGGCAGGCTATGAAACAAGAGCAAACGCAGAATCTAGGAGATCTCGCACGCCTCTTTACACGTTTGGGCTTTACCGCCTTTGGCGGCCCGGCGGCCCATATTGCCATGATGCACGATGAGGTGGTTGTACGGCGACGCTGGCTGGATGAACAACATTTCCTTGACATGGTAGGCGCCACGAATTTGATCCCCGGCCCCAATTCAACCGAGATGGCGATCCACATCGGCTATGAACGGGGCGGCTGGCGCGGCCTGATCCTGGCCGGTCTCTGTTTTATTTTACCGGCGGCGTCCATTGTCGGCGCGCTGGCCTGGCTCTATGTCCACTACGGGCAAACGGTGCAGGGCGAAGCGCTCTTTTATGGCATCAAACCCGTCATCATTGCCATTGTGTTGCAGGCATTGGTCCGCCTGGGACAAACTGCGATCAAAAACAAGCTGTTGGCTGTGGTGGGTATGGTCGTTATGGCGCTCTTCCTATTGGGTATCAATGAATTGTTGTTATTGCTGGTCGGCGGCCTGGTTGTTATGGGGGTAGTCTTGTTTCAGCAGCAGTTGGTGCAACTGCCGCTGTTGCTGCCGCTTGTTGGCGTCGGCGCCCTCGTGCGGCAGGTCGCCGAAACAGCGCCCGTGCGTTTGGATCAGCTTTTTTGGATCTTTCTCAAAATTGGTTCGGTTCTCTATGGCAGCGGCTATGTGTTGCTGGCCTTTTTGCGCAATGATTTTGTGCAGCGGCTGGGCTGGCTGACCGAGCAGCAATTGCTTGATGCCGTCGCCATCGGTCAATTCACCCCTGGGCCTGTCTTCACCACGGCCACCTTTATCGGTTATGTGCTGGCGGGAACGCCGGGTGCAATCCTGGCAACGGTTGGCATCTTTCTGCCAGCCTTCTGTTTTGTGGCGCTGCTCAAGCACATTGTCCCCTATATGCGGCGCAACCGGTGGACCGGCGCCCTGCTCGACGGGGTCAATGTCGCCTCGCTGGGGTTGATGGCGGGCGTCACCTTCCAATTGGGGCAGGCGGCGTTGGTAGATTGGGTGACTTGGTTGTTAGCGATTGTGGCGGCTGTGGTTCTTTTCCGGTTCAAAATCAATTCGGCCTGGCTTGTCCTCGTTGGTGCACTGATTGGGCTAGCGCTACATTGGTAGAGGAGTCCGCCTTCCCATGAAAGTTCAATGACCGGCTTTGGTTGTGAAAACACAGGAGAGAGGTTATTCCACTCTCGGTTGCTGGCCATGATTCCTCCTGTTGAACCCAGACACATGCTTTTTACGGCTCTTTCCGCTATGCAACGCGTCCATTAGCGAACGGCTCGTGCGTATTGTCGCATAGGCTGGGATTCTGCGCAACGGTTTTGCCATTGGCGATTGGGTGGGCAGCCAGTCAACTTAAGGCGACGTTGGTTCTGAGCTTGGTCGCCAGCGATAGGCCGGCGCACGGGTAAGGAGGGTCACGGCGGCAACGACCGTCAACGTTCCATTGATCAGCAAGGAAAAGGGAACGCCCAATGCCGAAATTAATATCCCCATCTCTAGGTGTCCAACCGGTGCAGAGCCGATACTGAACACCCACAGCCCCACGGCCCGCCCGCGCTGCTCGGTAGGCACGGCCATCTGGATGAGCGTCTGCTGCAGGACATCAAAGGCGGCTGCACACATACCGATGACCACCATCACGCCGGCGGCTGCCGAAAGCTCACGGGTGGTAGCTAAGCCCATAATGGCCAGACCATAGATCAAAAAGACAGCGCCAAGCAAGGGTTGGCGCCACCGGTGTCCCGGCAGCAGGGCCAACAACAGAACGGCAATGGCGCCACCAACCGACCCGGCAGCGTTCAGCGTGCCGAGTCCCGCCGCCCCGGCGGCAAGCACATCCTGCGCCAAGAAAGGCAACGCACTGGAGTGGGAGAAGGCAAATACTTCACAAACAAGGCCGGCGACGATCAGAAGCCGCAAAGCCGGCACAGTCAAGATCAGTCGGCTCGCATCTTGAAAGGCTTGGGCGAATGGCAGCGGTTTGATCAGGGTGCGATGTTCTTGTGATACCCGCAAGGTCGCCACCAGTCCGGCGGCCAACCCATAAGCCACCGCAATCAGCAGATAACAGCGCGCAATGCCGACCAACGGGATCAGCATACCGGCAGCGAATGCACCGAGGGCAAAGACAACCCGTGTGCCTAAGGCATTCAGCGCGAGGGCGCGCGGCGCCGTCTCCCGTGCAACAATATCTAGCACGAGCGCCTGCCGTGCCGGTGTATCAAACACCTGGACACACCCGGCGGTAAAGGAGAAGGCAATGACTTGCCAGACCTGAAGCGCGCGGCTGCCAATCAACCAGCCAAAGAGTACCATCAGGAAGAACGCTGCTGCCGCAACGGCTAGTAGTTGGCGGGGACGGTCGCTGCGATCGGCGAGGGTTCCCGCGGCCAATCCCAACAACAGTGACGGCAGCATCCGCGCCGCAAAGGCCAGTCCGACGGCAACCGCTCCACCGCCGGTTTCTAAAATGAGCCAGGCCGTTGCCGTGCGCTCCATCGCCTGCGCACTAGATGCGGCCAGGCTCGAATACCAGAGCCGACGAAACGCGGCTGAACGCAAAAGGATCATGTTGTTTCCTTAACCTATAGGTGGCAAAGAGACATTTGAGGATGATCAGCTTCGTCTGGAACGGGATGGCCCTTGCGCCAATCGCACAGCAGGAAACCGCTGGAAAAAAGAAAAGGGGGCAACACAGATAGCGATAGCGCTGCATTGCCCCACCGGAAATTGAGGATGTGGTGTATAAGAAAAGCGCTGCATGATCAGTTCCGTCACAAACTAACAAGAAGTAACCACAGATAGGAAAAAGCACGGATAAAAACAGTGCTTCTTCCTATCTGTGTGAGCTAAAAAACTGCTTTGTCGTGAAGCCCTGCATTTTGGACATTATAGCAGATAAGCGGACTTGGCCCGAATCCTCGCAACCACATCCTGCGCAGACGCAAAGTATTGCTTACAACACTAATATCGCCACATCACAACTGTCTGCAAAGCTGCTACGCTATGCCAAGTATACCAAACTTCAGGCTAAATTATTACGGGATTATACTCGAAAGTATTATACTTTCGAGTATAATCCCGTAAAAGTAGGTGTCAATAGCAGATGACCGGCCACTCCATGTAGCCGGTCATCTGTGTCCACGTTGCTGGGAAGCCCCACTACAACTTTATCCCCCGCAGGCGCAAGGCGTTGCTAACAACACTAATGCTGGAAAACGCCATCGCCCCCGCGGCCAGAATCGGGTGCAACTGCCGCAGGAAATCGGGCGCCCAGGCAAACGGGGCCAGCACCCCTGCCGCAATCGGGATCAGGGCGATGTTATAGCCAAAGGCCCAGATCAGATTCTGCTTGATGTTGCGCATGGTCGCCTTGGAGAGCGCCAGGGCTTGGGGGACGCTGCGCAAGTCGCCGCGCATCAAGGTGACATCGGCGGTTTCGATAGCCACATCCGTGCCGGTGCCGATGGCAATGCCGACATCAGCCTGGGCCAGGGCAGGGGCGTCGTTGATACCGTCGCCGACCATCGCCACTTGATAGCCCTCTTCTTGCAGCTTGGCGACATACTTGGCCTTATCACCCGGCAGCACTTCAGCAAAGACCCGATCAATGCCAACCTCTTTGGCAATGGCCTGGGCGGTCGCTTCGTTGTCGCCGGTCATCATAACGACGGTCAAGCCGAGTTTGTGCAGGGCGGCGACCGCTTCCTGGGAACCGTCCTTGATCGTATCCGCCACGCCGATCAGCGCGCTGGCTTGCCCATCGACAGCCATCCACATGGCGGTCTTGGCCGCGGCCTGCAACTGTTCGGCTTTGGGGGCCAGACCATTCAGGTGAACGCCTTCCCGCTGCATCAAGCGCAGATTGCCCAACAGCACTTGGTGACCATCCACCGTCGCCGCAATGCCATGACCGGCAATGCCTTCAAACGCCGTTGGTTCGCTGAGCACCAACCCCCGCTCCTTAGCCGAGCGCACAATTGACTCACCCAGCGGATGCTCGGAGCCGCGTTCAGCAGAAGCGGCTAGTCGCAACAACTCATCGCTGCCGGTGGTTGAGCTTGTCGAAGCCACCACATCCGTCACCGAGGGTTGACCTTTGGTGATTGTCCCGGTTTTATCCAGTACAATCGCCGTCAACTTGTGGGCCTGCTCCAGCGCCGCGCTATTTTTAAAGAGGATGCCATTTTCGGCGCCCTTGCCTACGCCCACCATGATCGAAGTCGGCGTTGCTAACCCCATGGCGCAGGGACAGGCGATGACCAGCACCGCCGTCAAGCGAATGAGCGCCGGCACAAAGTCGCCACCCACAAACCACCAGACCGCAAAGGTGAGCAGCGCCAGAGCGATCACCGCCGGCACAAAGTAGGCCGCCACCTGATCGACCACCCGTTGAATCGGCGCCCGACTGCCTTGCGCCTGCTCCACCAGCCGGATAATCTGGGCCAGCGCCGTCTCTTTGCCCACCTTGGTCGCCTTGAACTTGAGTAAGCCCTGTTTGTTAATGGTGGCGCCGATGACCGTGTCGCCGACCGCTTTTTCCACCGGCAGGCTTTCCCCGGTGATCATGCTTTCATCAACGGCGGAATGACCTTCTGTCACCACGCCATCGACCGGAATCTTTTCACCAGGGCGCACCAACACCAGATCGTGCTTGACCACTTCGGCAATGGGAATATCCCGTTCTTCGCCGTTGCGGATGATGCGGGCGGTCTTGGCTTGTAGGCCGACCAGTTTTTTGATCGCTTCGCTGGTCCGGCCTTTGGCGCGCACCTCCAGCAATTTGCCCAGCACAATTAGGGTGATAATCACCGCCGCCGTCTCAAAATAGACATGATGGCCCAGCGTGTGGTTGCCCAACGTCAGCGCAATCAACACAGCGACGCTATAGACGTAGGCGACCGAGGAACCCATCGCCACCAGCACATCCATGTTGGCGCTGCCGTTGCGTAGACTCTTATAGGCGCCGACATAGTAGTCCCAACCGACATAGAACTGCACCGGCGTCGCCAGGGCCAGGAAGAGCCAGTTAACCCACGGCTCATGCGCCCACGCGCCCACCAGATTGAAATCGCGTGCCATGCTCAGGAGGAAAAGCGGCAACGAAAAGAGCACCCCAACCAACAGTCGGATCTGTTGATGACGTAGTTCCGCCGCACGGGCCGCGGCTTCGGCGTCTTCTGTTTCCGCTGTGGCCGCCGTTTCGACAACATCATAGCCCGCCTTGCGCACCGCCGCCACCAGATCACTATAACTGGTGACGCCAGGCACAAATTCGACTGTCGCCCGCTCGTTGGCATAGTTGACCTCGGCGTTGAGCACCCCTTCCACCTTGTTGAGCCGGCGCTGAATGGTGTTGGCGCAGTTGGCGCAGGTCATCCCCAGCAAGGGCAATTCGACCGTTTCGGTCGGCACACTGTAGCCGGCGCGCCCGACCCGGGCAATCACATCGGTCAACACTTCCTTGGGCGAGGAAACCGCCGGATCGTACTCAATACTGAGACGTTCACTGGCAAAGTTGACCGCCGCGTTGGCGACGGTATTGACTTTTTTCGCATTACGCTCCACCGCCGCCACACAATTGGCGCAGGTCATCCCCAGCACGGGGACCGTTAAGGTTTTCATTTCGGCCATGCTGGCCTCCTTCTATGGAACGCGGATGGGGCGGATCGGGCGGATTAAAGCAGATCGAATCCGTTTGATCCGCCCCATCCGCCCCATCCGCGTTCGATTTACGCCTCTACCGGCGCATAGTCAATCTCTTTCATCAAGGCTTTAATTGAGTCCCAGTTGGCCGGAGCATCCCAGGTCACGGTGACTTGCTTCGTGTTCTGGTCGGCTTTGACGCTCTGCACGCCGGCCAGTTCACTCAATTCAGTCTCGATCGTATGAGTGCAATGACCGCAGCTAATGTTGGGGACGGTAACGGTTTTGGTAGTCATAAGTTTCTCCTATTTGTTTGTGAATTACGAGTCACGAATTACGAGTTACGAACACTGGCTTGCAGTGCGTAATTCGTAATTCGTGACTCGTAACAGTTTACGCTTTACTCGACACTTCAAAGACGCTGGTCACTTCTTTTAACATGCGTTCACGTTCATCAGGATCGCTGCCCTGGATGGCGGTGGTGACGCAGGTGCGTAGGTGGTTTTCCAGCATCAGCGTGCTGACCTTGCTCAGGGCGGCTTGGACAGCCTGGATCTGCTTGATGATGTCAATGCAATAGACATCTTCCGCCACCATCCGTTCAATACCCTTGAGATGGCCGGCGGCGCTGGCCAACCGGCGCGTTATTGTTTTTTGGGTTGTTTCGTCCATGCCGCCGCCTTCCAATCAAACTGCTTAATCCCTACCCCCCTGGGGGGGGTGCCTGTTGATAGAATAGCACTGGAATGGACAGCTTGTCAAGTAAGAAAAGCTACCATCTGATCGGAGCAACCATAACGAGAACTCGCTACTTCACCAGTACCAGTGCAGAGATGGAGGGTAAAGGGAAAGTGTAGCTTAACGAACATACTTTTGAGCAAAGTAGTGCGATTGTAGAAGATGGCGCTATTCTGTTGTCTGTAGCTTGCGAAAGCACAGCTTTCAAGTACAATACCTGAATAGCAAATCGGTAAACCTACTTTGATAAACACAACAAGGTAGGTACAACACGAAATTACACGATCATGACTGCCATTCCCATAGCCTTTGGTCAAACCATTGTTGCCATCCATGGCGCGCAAGGGGCGACCTGGCTACAACAATTGCCTGCCTTACTGGACGCGTATGCTCAACGGTGGGCGCTTCACCTCGGTTCACCTTTTGCCCTTTCGTATAACTATGTGCTACCGGCCACACGCGCCGATGGCTGCGCCGTGGTTGTCAAAGCCGGCTATCCCAGTGATGAGTTTCGCAACGAAATCGCTGCGCTCCGTCTCTACAATGGCGACGGCATGGTGCAACTGCTGGATGCCGACCCGGAACGAGGCATCATGCTCCTGGAGCAACTCCAACCGGGCGACATGCTCTCGACTTTGACTGACGATGAGGCGGCCACTGTGATCGGTGCGATGGTGATGCAGAAATTATGGCGACCGGCGCCGGCCCACCACACCTTTCCCACCGTAGCGCAATGGGCGCAAGGGTTGCCGCGCCACCGGGCGCGCTTTGATGGCGGTGTTGGTCCTTTGCCCAAGAAACTCTTTGCGGAAGCGGAAGGCTTGTTTCACGACTTGTTAGCCGCCAATGAACCGGCCATGTTGCTGCATGGCGACCTGCACCACTACAACATTTTGCGCGCCCAACGCCAACCCTGGCTGGCCATCGACCCCAAAGGTTTAGTGGGCGATCCGGCCTACGAAGTGGGCGCCTTTCTCTATAACCCAGTGACAACGTTGGGCGCACAACCCGACCTGGATCGCATCCTGCAACGTCGCGTTGCTCTCCTGGCCGAATGTTTAGGCTTTGACCGGGTGCGCATTCGCGGGTGGGGGGTGGCGCAGGCGGTGCTTTCGGCCTGCTGGACGATTGAAGACCAGGGCGACGGCTGGGATCATGTCATCAACATCGGCGAACATTTAGTCAAGATCAACTAAAAGAAGAGCGCATGAATAACCTATCCCTTGAGATTTTGATTGTCTTATTGCTCATCGTTGCCAATGGCGTCTTTGCCCTTTCGGAAGCGGCCATTGTGGCGGTGCGTAAAGCGCGTCTGCAACAGCGCGCCCAGGAAGGCGACCATGATGCCCAGATTGCCTTAGATTTGGCGGACAACCCCAGCCGCTTTCTCTCAACGGTGCAAATCGGCATCACCTTGATTGGGATTGTCGCCGGCGCCTTCGGCGGGGCGACCATCTCCGAGAAGCTCGCCGCCTATCTGGCGCCGCTGCCCTATATTGGCGCTTACGCGGATTCGATCAGCTTTGGGTTGGTGGTCTTGGTGATCACCTATCTCTCGCTCATCATCGGTGAGCTTGTGCCCAAAAGCATTGCGCTGCAAAACCCAGAGCAAATCGCGACGCTGGTGGCGGCGCCCATGCGGCGGCTCTCGGTCATTGCCGGACCATTTGTCACCTTCCTCAGCTACTCAACTGATTTTCTGCTCCGGCTAATGGGGATTCAGACAAACAATGAACCACCTGTCACCGAAGAAGAGATTCGGGTGATGATCGAACAAGGCACCGAATCAGGCGTCTTTGCCGCGGCCGAACAGGATATGGTAGAGCGCATCTTCCGCTTTGGCGATCGGGCCGTCAGTTCGCTCATGACCCGGCGTCCCGATATTGTCTGGCTCGATCTGGAAGATCCGCTGGAAAAGAACTTGGGCATTCTCACCAGCCGGGTTTATTCACGCTTCCCGGTCTGCCGGGGCAGCCTGGATGAGGTGGTGGGCGTCGTGCGCGCCAAGGATCTGCTCAACCAACATATTGAGGGCAAACCCTTTGACCTGGCCGGCGCCGTGCAGCTACCGGTCTTTGTGCCGGCAACCTTGCCTGCGATTCGCCTCCTAGAACGGTTGCGACAGGAACGCACCCACATTGTGCTGGTGATTGACGAACATGGTAGTATTGAAGGGCTGGTGACGCTCAACGACATTCTGGGCGCCATTGTCGGTGACCTGCCGGCGGTCGATGAATCGGATGAACCCTATGCTGTCCAGCGGGAGGATGGCTCCTGGTTCCTCGACGGCATGTTGCCGATTGACGATTTCAAGGCGCTGCTCGATCTGGACAAATTGCCCGATGAAGAGAGCGGCAACTTTGAAACCCTGAGCGGCTTTGTCATTATGCAAATGGGCCGTCTGCCCAAAGTGGGTGAAGCGTTTGACGCAATGAACATGCGCTTCGAGGTGGCCGATATGGACGGCTACCGCATCGATAAAGTGCTGGTCGCCCCCACAGTGAAAGCAGCAGAAAGAGAAGAGTCATGACAGCAGCAGGACGCAGCAACGGGCAGCAAGGCGGGCAAGGGCGCGGTGGTGGTTGGGGCGGGCAGCGGGAGCGCGGCAGCTTCAAACATCTGGGGCGCGCCATCCGTTACCTGGGCCACTACAAGCGCACGGCGGCCATTGCCTATGCTTCGCTATTTCTTAGCACAGCGGCGCAACTGGTGGTGCCGCAAACCGTGCAGAATATCTTGGACGCCGTGACTAACGCGGTCACCGCGCTGGAAAATGGCGCTGATCCGCTCCAGACGCGGACTGCTGCCGAAAGTGCGCTGCTCTGGGCCATTGGCTTGACCCTGCTCTTTGCCGTCATTCGCGGCCTCTTTGCCTTTGCCCAATCCTACATGGCGGAAAAGGTGAGCCAGGAGATGGCCTTTGATTTTCGCAATGACTTGTTTGCCAAGATCCAGCGCTTATCCTTTAGCTATCATGATCGCAACCAGACCGGTCAACTGATGATTCGCGCCACCGATGACGTGGAGAAGGTGCGCGTCTTTATCGGCCAGGGGTTGTTATTTGCCCTGCAAGCTGTTGTTTTACTGGTGGGCGCCTTAGTGCTGCTGGGTATTACGAACTGGAGCCTAACGCTCTACGTCCTGCCGATTCTGCCGATTGCGCTGCTGCTCTTTATGCTCTTTGGCGCCGTCAGCCAGCCACTCTTTGGCAAGGTGCAGGCCAAGCTATCGGCGCTCAACACCATTTTGCAGGAGAATCTGGCCGGCATCAAGGTCGTCAAAGCCTTTGCCCGTGAAGGGGTGGAGCAGCGTCGCTTTAGCAGTGCGGCGGATGAATTGATGCAACAGCAGATCACCCTGGCGCGCATCTTTAGCTTTCTCTTCCCCTTTATCTTTTTGATTGCCAACCTAGGACAGGTGGTGGTCATCTATTTTGGCGGTCGCCAGATCATCGGCGCGACGCTTACCATCGGCGAATGGCAGAAATTTAGCCTCTATCTCATCCTGGTCTTCTTCCCGATTGGGCAACTGGGCTTTATCATCAGCCAGATGAGCCAGGCCAGCGCCAGCGCCACCCGCATCTTTGAGATTCTCGACGCCAAGAACGAAGTGACCGACAAGCCCACCGCCCAACCGCTGCCGCCGATCCAGGGCGGGGTCGTCTTTCAGGATGTGAGTTTCCGCTACTTCAACAGCAGCGACCCGGTCTTGAGTGATGTCACCCTGGAAGCCAAACCGGGCGAAACCATCGCCTTGCTCGGCGCCACCGGCAGCGGTAAAACGACCATCATCAATTTGATTCCTCGCTTCTACGATGTCAGCGCCGGCAAGGTATTGATCGACGGCCACGATGTGCGCGATGTCCAGCTTGAATCGCTGCGCCGCCAGATCGGCATTGTCTTGCAAGAGACCAACCTCTTCACCGGCACCATCCGCGACAATATCGCCTTTGGTCGCCCGGAAGCCACCGAGGAGGAGATCAGCGCCGCCGCCAAAGCCGCCGCCGCCCATGACTTTATCACCAGTTTTCCACAGGGCTACGACACCCCCGTCGGCGAACGGGGCGCCACCCTGAGCGGCGGGCAAAAACAGCGGGTGGCGATTGCCCGCGCCCTGCTGCTCGACCCGCGTATCCTCATCCTCGACGACTCGACCAGCAGCGTCGATGTGGCGACCGAGGTGCATATCCAACGCGCCCTCGACCGCTTGATGCAGGGGCGCACCAGCTTTGTCATCGCCCAACGCATCAGCACCGTGCTGAACGCCGACCAAATCCTGGTGCTGGACAAAGGTCAGGTTGTCGCCCGTGGCAAACATGCCGACCTGCTGGAAACCAACCCGCTCTACGCTGAGATTTATCGCAGTCAGTTGGTGGAAGATGCCGCGCCGGCCACGGCAGAGGATGTGACTGCGGCTGCTGTGCAACCGGCGTTTAGTAGAGATTGAGAGAGTAAGAGAGTAAGAGAGTAAGAGAGTAAGAGATAGAGAGATTCGCAACCTCAATCTCTGTATCTCTGTATCTCTTACTCTCTGTATCTCTCAATCTCTTCTTTGTTCGACCAAAAGGAGTAACGGCCTATGATGGGTGGCCCACACCGCATGTTACAAAACGAAGTTCTCAAGCCGCGCAGTGTGCGCTTGACCTTGGGGCGCTTCGGCAAATATTTTCGCCCCTACTGGCATTGGTTGCTGGTGGCCGCGCTCTTGCTGGTGGTCAATGCCTGGGTGCAGGTGATCACGCCGGGGTTGATCGGGCAGGCGGTCGATTGTTACCTGGCGCCCCAAGCCGCTGCCGTGGCGCCGGCAGGAACTGTCAGCGCCAGTGCGCAAAATTGTTGGTATGACCCCTTGCCCGCCGCTGCCGGCACGGCGGCGCGCCTGAGCGGTCTGTTGCAGCTCTCGCTCTGGTTATTGTTGCTCTACGTGCTGGGGTCTATTACCGGCGGCAGTATGTTCTTTCTTATGGGCTGGACGGGGCAACATGTACTGCGCCAGTTGCAGGTCGCGCTCTTTGAACATCTACACCGCCTCACTCTCAGTTTTTACAGCAAAAATGAGAGCGGCGATTTGATGAGCCGCATCACCAACGACATCAGCACCATTCAACAGGCCATTGGCTTTGCCCTCGTCCAGGTCTTGAGCGGTGGACTGCTGATTCTCTGGATTGCCTACAACATGTTGCGCAGCAATTTCGCCTATGGCTTGTTGAGCCTGGCGGTGCTGCCGTTGATGGTGGTGGCAACCCTCTGGTTTAGCAGCCAGGCGCGCAAAGCCTTTCGCGCCACCCGCCAGAAGGTTGGTGATGTCAACGCCGAACTACAAGAGGGAATCTCCGGCGTGCGCGAGGTGCAAGCCTTTGGCCGGGAAGATGCCAACATCGAACGCTTTACCCAGAGCAGCGCCGCTGTGCGCGATGCCAATGTGCGCGCCGTGGCCTACACTTCGGCGCTAGGGCCAACGCTGGAAGCGTTAGGGTATGTGGCGATTGCCATTGTCACGGGCGTTGGCGGTTTCTTCCTCTTGCGTGGTCAGACGCTCGGCGGCACGGCGCTTTCACTCGGTTTGATTATTGCGTTTTTGGGCTACGTCCAACGGCTGAATCAACCCATCGCGCAGATCGCGATTATGTGGGCCAATATTCAAAGCGCCATTGCCGGCGGCGAACGCATCTTCGATCTGCTCGACCAGATGCCGGAGATTCAGGAGAAGTTGGATGCCAAAGCCATGCCGCCGATTCAGGGGCGGGTGGTCTATGCCGGGGTGAATGCTGAGTATAAGAGCGACGAACCGGTTTTGCGCAATGTCGATCTGGTGGCTGAACCGGGCGAAACCATTGCCATTGTCGGCCCCACCGGCGCCGGCAAGACAACGCTGGTCAACCTGCTGCCCCGCTTCTATGATGTGACCGGCGGCGCGGTGACGATTGACGGCGTCGATGTGCGTGATGTCACCCTGCCCAGCCTGCGCCGACAGATTGGCGTCGTCTTGCAAGACAGCTTTCTCTTTAGCGACACGGTGATGAACAACATCCGCTTTGGCCGCCCGGAGGCCACCGATGAAGAAGTGGTCGCTGCCGCCCAACTGGCCCGCGCCCATGACTTTATTGAACGCTTGCCCGATGGTTATCAAACTGTGCTGGGTGAGCGGGGCAGTGGTCTTAGCCAAGGCCAGCGCCAATTGCTCTCTATCGCCCGCGCCGCCCTGACCCAGCCGCGCATCCTCATTCTTGATGAGGCAACCAGCAGCGTTGATACGCGTACCGAACGCCAGATTCAAGCGGCGCTGGAACAGATCATGGCCGGGCGCACCAGCTTTGTCATCGCCCACCGCTTGAGTACAATTCGCAACGCTGATCAGGTCTTGGTCTTGGTCAAAGGCGCCATTGTCGAACGGGGGCGCCACGAAGAGTTGTTGGCCCGCCGCGGCGTCTACTATGATCTTTATATGAGCCAATTCCAACGCCAGGAAGAGATGATGGCGGGGCGCAATGGGCATGTGCAAGCAACAGCGCCGGCTAAACCGTTACGTGTAGCCAAGGGAGCAGAAACAAGGTAGCATCTTCCGGAAAGCCGCAAACTTCCCGGAGGGGTTTACTGATTGCGCTCTGTAGCAATAACCGCAGCCGACAACCGAACAGAAGGGACAGAGATCACCATGACACAGGTATTGATGTTAGCCAGCTTTGGTCTTGAGATTATCGAGTGTGGCGGTGCGCTGGCGCGCCATGTCCAAGCCGGTGATGCCGTCCACGCCGCGGTGCTGCTCAGTCGGCCCGAAAGTCGCCCACAAATTGTGGAGGCGGCGGCCATTCTGGGCATTACCGCGGTTGAGTTTCTCGATTTCCCCTATGGCGGCTGGACGGTGGATGTCCCCTGGAAGGAGCGCATTGTCGAACTGGTGCGCCGGGTAAAGCCGGATCTTGTCATCACCCAGGACCCGCACCACGCCCAGCATGACCTGGACCCCGACCGCCGGCTGATCGCCCTGCTCTACACCGAAGCCTTTGCCCTAGCCGGGCGCGATTGGCATAATGAAGCGTGCGGCGGCCATACCCCGCACCTGGTGCGCACCATCTACTACATGACGCCGGAACATCCCAACTGTATCGTCGAAATTAGCGACACCTTCGAGCTAAAGCAAAAAGCGCTGGCGGTCCTGGGCTACCAAATGGCCTTCAGTGCGCAGATGATTGAACGGCGCGCCTCGCCGGAGCTATTGCGCACGGTGCTGCCGACCTACGACAATCTTCGCGCGGACAAGCGCACCCTCGGCTTGGCGCTCCACCGCCAATTTGACCTGGCGCTGGCGTTGGTCAACGGGCTGGCCGGTCACTCCGGCGCCGTCATGGGCGAAGCCTATCGGCGGGAAGGCGCCTTTGTCCTCGACAAACTGATGGTCTAGTGTTGGGGGGATAGGGAGACAGGTACACAGGTACACAGGGAATAAGACCTACTTACCTGTCTACCTGTCTCCCTATCTCCCTACTGCCGCAAACGGGGATTGAGCTTCTGTTCCAGGGCAAAGCCGACGAGGGCGAAGCCCAACGAGGCGGCGATGATCAAGAGACCGGGCGGCAGCACCCACCAGAGCCAGGCCGGCGTCAGAAAGGCGCCGCGCACTTGCGCCCAGTAGAGCACCGTTCCCCAGCTCTTTTGCAGCGGGTCACCCAGACCGAGAAAGCTTAAGGAGGCTTCCAGCAGAATGGCGCTGCTCGTCGCTTCGACAAACTGTCCCACGGCCAGCAATAAGACCTGGGGCGTTAGATGACGAAGCAAGATGCGGGCATCGGTGGCGCCCGTGGCGTGCGCCGCCACCACATATTCCTGGCGGGCCAGCGCCAATACTTGCGCCCGGATCACGCGCGCCGCCCCGGCCCAGATCAGCAACCCGATGATCAGCACCGTGTTGAGCAGGCTCCGTCCGAGGTAAGCTGCCAACAGAATCAACAACGGCAAAAAGGGCAGCACCAGCACAATATCCACCAGGCGCATCAAGACATTGCCCAACCGCCGGTAATAGCCGGCCAGCAACCCGATCAGCGTGCCAATCACACTGGCAATCAGCGCCGCGATCACCCCCACCGTCAGCGAAATCCGTGCACCGTAAATGAGTTCACTGGCAATGTCTTGCCCAATATCGTTGGTGCCCAGACGGTGTTCGGCGCTGGGCGGCGCAAAGGGGCGCCCCACCCGTTCGCTCGGATCATAGGGGCTAAGTTGCGGGGCGAAGAGGGCCATCAACGTCAAGCCCACGATGAGCGCCAGCCCGATCACGGCTGCTCCAGTGGTTGATGTAAACAAACGGCGGCGCAGCGTTTTGGCGGGCGCAACACTGCGAGCGGTGATAAGTGGTTGAATCTTCGGCATCGCGGTTGTCATAAGGTAGCTACTAACCCCTCCCTAGCCCTCCCCAGGTTGGGGAGGGAACCTCACGGCTTCTCCCAAGTTTGGGGAGGGAACGGTCACGGCTCCTCCCCAGGTTGGGGAGGGAACGGTCACGGCTCCTCCCCCAACCTGGGGGAGGCTGGGAGGGGGTCATGTCATAAGGCAGATTGCCGGGTGCGGGGATCAAGCAACGGATAGAGTAGATCAGCCAGCAGGTTGGCGAGGAGGACCGCCACGGTGAAGAGCAGGAAAGCCGCCTGCATCACCGGATAGTCGCGCCCGCTGACCGCCTCGAAGATCAGGCGCCCCAACCCCGGATAGGAAAAGACCGTCTCGACCACCACGGTGCCGCCAAAGGCAAAGCCCAGGCGCAGTGCCAACACGGTCGCCACCGGACAGAGGGCATTGCGCAGCACATGGCGGAAGAGGACCGCCCGTTCACGCAGCCCTTTTGCCCGCGCCGTGCGGATAAAATCTTCGCCCAACACGCCCAGCATGGTATAGCGCATGGTGAGATAGATATTGGGCAGCGTCACCACTGCTAGGGTAAAGGCCGGCAAGACGGCATGTTCGCCAATGTCACGAAGCTTTGCCCAGCCGGTATAACCGGAGGCCGGCGTCACGGCGCCAAACGACGGCAACAGCCCCCACTGCACGGCGACGACGGAGACCAACAACATGCCCAGCCAGAAGGAGGGCAGCGAGTTCACCGCGATCATTGACCAGAGTAGGCTCACATCAGCCCAACTGGCCCGCCGCCAGGCCGAAAGCGCCCCCAACAGCACGCCTGCCACCGCCGACACCACCAATGCACTGCCCGTCAACAGCAACGTCCAGGGTAAAGTCTCGGCCAACATGGTTGTGATCGGTCGTTTCTGCCGATAAGAATAGCCCAGGTCGCCGCGCAGCAGATCACCCCAGTAGGTCAGATATTGCACCGTGAGTGGGCGATCAAGCCCCACCCGCGCCAGCACCTGGGCGCGTTCCGCCGGCTGGAGCAGCCCGACATCAACACCGGCCAACAACACCAGCGGGTTGCCCGGCATCAAGCGTGGCAAGAAAAAATTGAGCGTCGCCGCCACAAAGAGAACGATGAGATATTGCAGCAGACGGCTGCTACGGGTGTCGGTGAGCATGGGTGGGTAGATAGTCAGACACGAGACACGAGACACGAGACAGGAGACAGGAGGCAGGAGACGTATCTCGTGTCTCGTGTCTCCTGTCTTCGTTACGGTCGGGCCGACGCCGGCAGGAGCGACAGCTTGTGGAAGACGCCCTGGCCGGTCATAAAGGCCCAGCCGTCGTAGACGTTGGCGTTGTAGGCATAGGCGCCGTCGGGGTAGAGCAGCAGAATGAAAGGCAGGTCGGCGGCGATGATGGCCTGTAATTCCTTGATCAATTCGGCGCTGCGCACTGGATCGACTTCGGTGGTGATGGCGGCGGCAAGCTCATCGGCTTGGGCGCTTTGATAGCCGCTCAGGTTCGAGGTGCCGATGGTCGGGTCGGAATGCACCAGCGAGGCAATGCGCACGGCATCGGCCTGGATCGGCGCCGACCACCCCCACATCGCCATAGCATAGTTGCGACCATTCGCCACATCAAAGCCGGGCCATACTGCCTCTTCCCAGGTGGTCTGTTCCACCGCGGCTACCGTTGCCGCAAGGCCAATCTCCTGCAACATTTGGCTCACCAACTCGGCGATGCGCAGCCGCAGCGAATCCGACCCATTGACCAGGAACTCAAAGGACAAGGGTGCGCCATCCAATTCGCGAATGCCATCGCCATCGCTGTCGGTGATGCCGGCTTCGTCAAGCAACTGGACGGCCCGTTCGGCATTGGTTTCCGTCACCACCTCCGGGTTGTACACCGGCGACTTTGGGTGAATCCAGCCGGCGTTGCCCAGCGTGCCGGCGCCCAGATAGACGGTGTCGATAATGTCCTGGCGGTCGATCGCCAGCGCCATGGCCTGCCGCACCTCCAAACGGTTAAAGGGCGGCTTGGTCATATCATAGGTGATCATTTGGGTTGTAAAGAGCGGTCCCTGTGCGACTTTCATGCCGGGCATGGCCGCCAGCAGATCGATCTGTTCCGGCGCAACCGGGCGCACGATCATATCGACTTCCCCGCCACGCAGCGCGGCCAAGGCGCCGGCATCATCGGCAAACTTGATCGCCACCAATTCGTTGACGGCCGGCGCGCCGGCAAAGTAATCGGCATTGGCGGCAAAGCGGTAGAACTGCTCCGGCTGATATTCCACCAATTTATAAGGGCCACTGCCGATGTTAGTCACTGCCGCAAAAGTATGTTCGGCGGGGTTCGCAATCCCTTCCCAGATGTGCTTGGGCAGGATCGGCACATCGGCCAACGTGCCCAGTTGCAACGACGGGGCCGGCGCTTTGAGCGTTACCACGATGTTCCCCTCGCCATCCACCGCCGTCGCCGCGACCGGACGCAGATCACGGGTAAAGCGCCCTTGTTGATTGGCCTGGAAATAATCAAAGGTGAACTTGACGTCGGCAGCGGTCAGCGGTTGGCCGTCATGCCAGGTTACGTCGTCACGCAGTTCCAGCGTTACCGTAAGGCCGTCCGCGCTGACCGTGGCGCTGGTGGCGAGCCAGGGCTGCGGGACGCCGTTCAAATCAAGCTGGTAGAGGGTATCATATTGGAGCGTCAGCAGGTTCCAGCCGGGATAACCCGTGACATAGGTGTACGGTGTGAGTGTCGATTCATCCCCGACCAGCGCCAGGCGGAGCCGCGCAACGGCGCCGGCGCTCTCCGCGGCCGGTGCGGCTTGTGGCGCAGCCGGCGCTACCGTGGGCGCGCAAGCCGCCAGCAACCCGCTGCAGACGAAGGAGACCACGATCAAAATGACTGACCAGTTTCGGCGTAAGTGCATAGATTCCTCCTGTCCAAGCTGCATGTGATGAAAATAGAAGACGCGACGTCATTCGCCCATTAGGCCGGTTGGGCCTGATACCCCGCCATCCGATGATGCCCGCTGTGCGCATGGGGATCTTCGCCGCTATGCCCACAGGGATCGACATGAATATTGACGAATGATAGATGGGGCTGAGCATGGCAGAGCGCATGACGCACTTCTTCGGCAATCCGATGGCTTTCCCGCGTCGGCAGATCTTCGTCAACCGTGATATGCAATTCGACCTGCAAGCGATGACCATGCCAACGCACTCGTGTATCGTGGACATTGATCACACCGGCGACGTTGTGCGCCGTCCGCTCAATCTGATCGACAATTTCCGGGTCCACCGCATCCATCAGCCGATACCACATGGCGCGCGTGGCATCCCAGGTAATAAAGACAATGGCGACCCCGATCAGCAAACCAATGATCGGGTCAAGAATGGGAAAACCAAAATAGGCGCCGATGACGGCCATCAACACGGCCAATGAGGTCAAGCCGTCGGTGCGCGCGTGAAGCCCATCCGCCACCATGGCTGCCGAGCCGATCTTGCGCCCAACGCGAATCTGCAAGAGCGCGACCGCCTCATTGCCGATAAAGCCAATGATGGCCGCCGCGGCCACCCAGCCCAGGTCGGTCATCGGCTCAGGGTTAATTAGTTTGGCAAAGGACTGCCAGAGCGCCACCCCTGCGCTGAAGGCTATCGAGATCACGATGAAGATCCCGGCCACATCTTCCGCTTTGCCAAAGCCGTAGGTATAGCGGCGCGTGGCGGCGCGCCGCGCCAGGTAAAAGGCAATCAGGAGCGGAATGGAATTCAGCGAATCGCCCAGATTATGCACGGTGTCGGCAAAAAGGGCAACGCTCCCGCTGAGAGAAACAATCACAATCTGGATGATCGTGGTGAGGGCCAGCGCGCCCAAGGCCAACCAGACGGTACGGATCCCCTCGGCATTGTCGGCCAACGCCGGATCGGCGGCGCGCTGCTGTTGCTGATGGCTATGACCATGAAAATGAAAGATTGAATTGAGCCAGCCCCAAAGGCCCTCCCCATGATCATGCGCGTGCGGGTGATCATGATCATGGTCATGATCATGGTCATGATCGTGCGGGTGATCGTGTCCGGCGTCATGGGCATGATGGGGTGGATTACGCTGCTGCTTCATCTGTATGCTCCGTGATTGTCCTAATCGCTTGCAACTGTTTGATCACCCCCTTGCTCCGTGACCCATGGGCGATGAACCGAAGCTGGCGTTGTTCGGGTGCGGTCTGGTCATCATGCAAGGTGATCTGAAGATAATCGGGCGGCAGGAGAGCGGCCACCTGCTCCGCCCATTCAATGACGACAATGGCGTCGGCGCGGTCGAGAATCTCTTCCATGCCGAAGAAGGCCGCTTCCAGGGAGCCGTCTTCCTGAGTCGGGCTGCCCAGCCGGTAGCAATCGATGTGGATCAACCACTCGCCACTGGGGCGCGGGTATTCGCCGACGAGGGTAAAGGTGGGACTGGTGACTCGGGCGGTGATGCCCAAGCCGTTCGCCAGCCCTTGCGTCAACACCGTTTTGCCGGCGCCCAGGTCACCATGCAAGGCAATGACCTGACCGGCCTGTACGCTCTGCCCCAGTTGTTGGCCTAACTGAAACGTTTCGGCAGCAGAATAGGTGGTCGTAGTAAAAGTCAACATACCTCATCAACTGTTTTGTAAAATGGCGGCAAACTGCCGTTGGTATTCATCGATCAACTCGCCGGCGCGCGCCCGGTTATTGCCTTCGGCCAGCACTTCAAACTGCGGCTTATCCGGGTTCGGCGAGAGATGCACCCACTCACCATTGTCCAGATGAATTTTTAAGCCGTCGATGCTCTCAATGCGCCGGTCTTTGTACCGTTCGCTAAAGAGGCGCATCATCCGCCCCTTGGCTTCCCACGGGCAGGGCGCTGCGGCTTTGGCCAGGTACATGGGCGGCAAGTAACTCACCACCTGGCTCAGGGGCAACTGGCGCACGGCCAGATATTCAAGCAGGCGCGCCGTCGCCATCATGCCGTCAACGGTTGGATGAAAGTCGGGGAAGATAAAGTTGCCCGTCCCATCAATCGCCATGAGAATGCCGGCGTCATGAGCGGCGAGCATAAAGCGGTGCATGTGGTTGCCGATGCGCATCAGTTGACTCTGATGCCAGCCGGCAATGGTTTCAAAGGCGTTGGGCAGGGTGATCAACCCTGCCACGGCGCGCCCAGGCTGGGCAAAAAGCCCCAATTCCATCATCAAGGCGGCGGTGGTAATATCACCGAGTGTATTGCCTTGCTCATCAACCAGGAAAATCTTTTCGCCACCTACGTCGAACTGCACGCCCAGGTCGGCGCCCAGCGCCCGGACAATTTTAGAGACGCGCTCCTGGTTGGCCTTAAATTCGCTCTGGAGCATGGCCAGCTTATTTTCATCCATCCGCGCATTTAACTGCAACACATCGACGCCCAAACCATTGAGAACCGCCGAAAAGGTATCGGACGCCAGCCCGTGGGAGTAGTCAACCACAATTTTGAACTGCGCCTGGCGAATGCGCTGCCCATCGACATGGTGGAGAAAGCCTTGTGCATACTCCTGGATGGGGTTATTGGCATATTCGATCAGGCCAATCTCTTGGAGAAAGGAACGGCGGAAATCTTCGCGGAAGAAGTTGCGTTCGATCACCCGCTCTTCGGCGCTGTTCTGGTTCATGCCCTGGCCGTTCATAATGCGAATGTCCACCACCCGCTGGTCAAAGGGGCTGATACGCACATGAACGCCGGCGGAAGTGTCGCTGTGGGTGCGCACAAAGTAGCGCGCCACCGGAATGGCGACTGTGCCCAGATCCCAGACATTGATGCCCGTGCTGGGCAGGCCGCTGACCATGGCGCGCTTCAACATGCGCGAACTGCGATGCACATCGCGGTTGATCGCCACAAAGCTCCCCTTGGGCAACATGGCGCCCAGCGCGGCGCTGAGTTTGGCGGCATATTCGGGCGTCAAGTCCACATTGACCACACCGGAGACGCCAAAGCGGCTAAAGAGCGAACGGCGCCCCTGTTCGCCCCAGATGATGCTCTCCTTGACAGTGGCCCCGTCATCGATCTGTTTGTGGGGCCACAACTTGACATCGGCATGGATGACACAGCCTTCGCCCAGGGCGCAGTTGTCGCCGATCACCACCCCTTCATAGATGACCACTTTGGGCTTGATCGTGCATTGACGGGTGATGGTGGCGCCGCGAATCTCACAATTTTCACCGATATAATTGTTGCGCCAGGCAATGCTGCGTTCAATCCGGCTATAGTTGTCAACGACCGTATTGTCCCGAATCACGCTGGGGCCGTAAATTTGGACATCGCCCTTGATCTTGACTTCGCTGCCCAAGTAAACCGGCCCAAAGAGTTGGGCGCTGGGGGCAATTTCCACATTCTCGCCGACCCAAATGCCGCCGCCGACATGAGCGCCAATCGGTTCCGCCAATTTTATCCGCCCATAGAGCAGATCAGCCGTAGCCCGCTGATATTCGGCAATATTGCCCACATCACACCAATAGCCATCGGCAATGTGACCGTAGATGGCCAGGCGTTTTTGTAACATGGTTGGGAAGAGATCGTTAGAGAAATCATAGGGGACACCCGCCGGAATCAACGCCAGTGCAGCCGGTTCCAGGACATAGATCCCGGTATTGACTGTGTCCGAAATCAGTTCGGCCCAGCCCGGCTTTTCCAAAAAGCGGTCAATGTAGCCTTCTTCATTGGTGATGACGACGCCATATTCCAGCGGATTGGGCACATGGGTCAAGGTAATGGTGGCGAGGACCTGGCGTTCTTTATGCGTGCGGATAATGTGGGTCAGGTCAAAATCAGTCAAGGCATCGCCGCTGATCACCAGAAAGGTCTCATCCAGATAGGGCGCCGCATTTTTGACGCTGCCGGCCGTGCCGAGCGGAACATCCTCGATGACGTAGGTAATGTTCATGCCCAAATTGCTGCCGTCGCCAAAAAAGTCCTGAATGACCGAAGCCAGATAGCGGAGAGTGACGACAACATCGGTAATGCCGTGGCTCTTCAACAAATCCAGGATATGGCCCATCACCGGTTTGTTGACAATCGGCACCATCGGCTTGGGGCGCCCAATGGTCAATGGGCGAAGACGAGCGCCATCACCACCAGCCATGACGACTGCTTTCATTCGGGCGTACTCCTTTCGACGTAAGCGTAGAAAGATGGCTATCAGACCGGAGGCCAGGGATAGTTACGGCGGTGGGGTTGCGGCGCAGGGTAACATGCGTTGCGAATCAACTGTTGCAGGCGGGTGAGCAAAGCGCTACGCTCCTCCTCACTCAGCAAGCGGCAAAGTTGCTGCGCTACCGTGCGCGCCGGATCGGTGAGCTGTTGGCGCAAGGTCTTGAGATCGGCCAGCCATTCGACTTCCACCGGCTCACCGCTAAACTCCCAGATCACCGTGCGCAACTTATATTCCGTGTGAAAACAGATGCCATGATCAATGGCCCAGAGCCGTTCATCCGCGCCGATCAGACAATGACCACTTTTGCGGTCGGCGTTATTTACAATAAAGTCAAAGAGCGCAAGTTGGCGCAAGGAATCGGCAAAGCGCGCATCATCCTGCACCGTAAAATAGTGCTCCTCGGCATTATGATCGACATAAAATTGCACACTGCCCAGCCCACGGGTGCCCTCGCGCAGCACCGTCGGCGGCACCAGTTGCCAGCCCAGCGCGCGACAGATCACATAAGCGGCGGCTTCTCGTTTGCAGAGCGTGCCCCATTCAAAATCCCACAACGGATTTTCGCCCCGTTGTGGTTTGTAGACCGCCGGCAGGGTCAACTCATCGTCGGCTACGGTAACGAGAAAGCTATGATTCGAACTATAGGGTAACAGCCCTTTCTCTTTAAGAACACCGCTTGCTAAGGTGCGCAAGACCTGCTCTTCCGTCAATGGGATTGATTCACTCATGGACGTGGTCATCCTATTCAAAAGATAACCAGCCCGCGCCTAGCCGCGGCTAGGCGCGGGCTTGGTAGTTACCTCAAAAGATAATTGGCATTGCCTGCCCATCTGTGCGTGAACAGAAGTGACCGCTACGGTCGATTGGGCGGTTACAGAGCGGGCAGATGGGGCGACCCTGCCCGATCACCTCCAATGCATGTTCACTCATGGCGCGCATCTGTTCACGGCTGGCGACAAAGCGCACGCCCGGCACATCATCCCGGCTGGGATCGACAAATTGGTTTTCTTCATTCACCATCAGCGCTTTGGCGATCAACCAGATTTTATCCTCATCTTCGTCGTAGCCAATGCTTAATTGTCCCACGCGAAAGAGCGGATCCATGGGATGTTCAGGGCGCAATGCTTTTTTGCCGCGTGCGCTGCCGGCCGGAACCGGGTGTGTCTTTTCCAGCTCTTCGAGTAATTGTAAAACACTAACGGCAAGCGTGCCAACATCATGTTTTTCCATGACAATGCTCACCAGTTGCGAACCGGCGCGCGCTTGCAGGAAAAAGGTGCGGTGACCAGGTTCGCCAATCGCATCAGCGATAATATGTTGAACAGGATTGAGATCATAGAGATAGTTGGCCATAGGCGCTTCACACTCACTTCACAGACAGCAGGAATCTTTCGCTATAACTACTAAATTTTTTCATTCTCGGCAGTTGCCTGATGTGTAAATAACAGGGATTTTACCGATTACGCCGATTAACGAATAGAAAAATCTGTGAAATCCCTGTTGCATTTTCATCGTTTGTGGCGTCCTCAGACATGATGCCTGATGTGTAAATAGAACCCCGCACGTCGTCAGGGGCCGACCCGCTAACGCTAGGCGGTTCTGTTTTCATCCTTTGTGGCGCCGCCAAGACATGTGACCTGTTCCGTCTTAATTTCTAATTTCGTCAATGTTGGCCGGTAGTTGACCCCCAAGACCGACGGCACCTGCCCAAAGAAGGCCAGAACACTTACCGACGCCGTGCTGATAATCACCCGTTGAAAGAGATCCAGCGGCGTTCCCAAGTAGTGCGCCACGGTCGTGCGAATGACATCGCCATGACTGAAGAGGGCGACGACCTGATTGGGGTGGGCATCGCGAATGCGCTCAATGGCGCTGATCGCCCGGCTCTGCACTTCGCGTAACGTTTCGCCACGGGGAAAGCGAAAGGTGCTTGGGTGATGTTGGACAAGCTGCCATTCGGGCAACTTGGCCAGCTCTTTGAGATGACCGGCCTGCCACTCGCCGTAATCGACTTCCAACAACCCCGGCTCAACTGTCACCGGCAGGGCGAGCGCCGCGGCCAATGGCTGCGCCGTTTGGAGACACCGATCAAGCGGACTTGAGTAGATTGCCGCCAATGGTTGATCGCGTAATAGATGAGCCAACTCCTGCGCTTGCTGAAGCCCCTTTTCATTCAGATGCACGCCGGGTGAACGGCCTGCCAAGCGATCCGTGCCCACCCAATCGTTCTCACCGTGGCGAATCAGCAGCATATAAGTTGTTGGTTGACTCATCCCTACTCCCTCAAGTTGCTTTTGGTGACTGTTGTTGGTTGACGAATGCGCTGGTTGAGCTTGTCGAAACCGCCGCATTCGTCAACCAATGAATACACCCCAGCATAACACAGGTCACAATGGCAAGAAGTGGCAAAACTTACCGTCTACTGGCGGGTGATCGGAGCGAACGGCCTGCAAGAGATTGTCGATCAACCGCACCCATGCTATACTAGCCATAAAACTTAGCACGACTTATTTTAGCCGCAGTACGCACCCTCTATGATACGCATAAATGTGATTTTCGACAAACATTACGCAAGGGCTTGGACAGCTTGCGCAATTGCCGGCGCTTTGTTGCTCTTGCTCTTCTTGTTGGCAGCCTGTGGTGGTGATGAAACGGTCGATCCCCTGACCCGCTATGCGCCGGCCATGCGCCCGGAGTTTGAGGGACAACTGACAACGTTGACGCAGTTGCCCCGTTATGATATTACCGTCACCGTCAATCTCATCTCGGCGACGCTGATTGGGGAACAGCAGGTGCATCTGGTTAATACCAGCCCTGACCCTTGGCGCAGCCTGGTTTTTCGCCTGTACCCCATGCTCAACCAATACAACGGCGGGTTGCAAAATGTGATGGTCATCCACCGCGCCGCCATTAACGGCAAGACGATCAATGTCTCGTACCTGGCCGGCAATAGCGCCATTGAATTACTCTTGCCCGAAATGTTGCGTCCCAATGAGGCTGTGCAGGTGACCCTGCGTTGGCGGATCAACATTCCCAAGTGGGCCGACCAGAGCCGGGTCTACGTCCTCTTCGGTCAAAGCCAGCAGATGACCAGTTTGCCGCTCTTCTACCCGTCATTGGCCGTCTACAAACCGTTGCGGGGCGTCCAGGTGGGAACATGGTGGCAGGATACCGGTACGGCGCGCGGCGATGCGGCCTTTAATGTCGCTTCCCTGTTTGCCGTTACAGCAACCATGTCGTCTGATCTAGTCCCTGTCGCCAGCGGCACCTTGATCACTTCAACCGTGCTTGGCGACGGGCAGACGCGCCATCGCTGGGTGACAGGGCCATCGCGCGAATTTCTGTTGCATCTCAGCCCAATCTTCGGTTCGACTACGGTGGAAGCCTATGGTACGCAAGTGACCAGCTACTGGCTGCCGGGGCAGGAAGCCGCCGGTCGCGCCGCGCTGAACTATGCGGTGGCGGCCTTGCGCATCTTTAGCGACCTCTTTGGCCCCTACCCCTTTCGTGATATGCGGGTGGCGCCGGCGCCCTTAAATTATCGGGGCATGGAGTACCCACAGGTTAGCCTGATTGGTGTGGAAACCTATGATCAGTATCGTGACGCGTTGGAAATATTGGTGGTGCACGAGGTGGCCCATCAGTGGTGGTATCAGATGGTGCATAATGACCCGGTGAATGAGCCGTGGCTGGATGAAGCCTTGGCCGAATATGGGGTGAAACTCTATATGGAGCAGGTCTACGGCGGCGATAACCCGGTCATCTTGCAGGAGAAACGCTGGCAAGTGCCCATCACCACCATCAAAGGTCAGGGCGGCGACCGGCCGTTGCATCAAGGGGTCGGTGAATTTGCCTCTGATCCGCAGTATGAGACCATTATTTACGGCAAAGGCGCCCTCTTTTATGACGCCCTGCGCCAGGCCCTCGGCCCACGGCGCTTCCAACGCTTTTTGCAGGATTACTTGCAGGAACACATGTACCAGATCGTCACGACTGAAGATTGGCGGGTTGCTCTGCAAAAGCTCAACACGCCGGAGGTGGAGGTGCTCTACGATGCCTGGGTCAAACGCCCGCCCCTTCTCCCGCCCACGCCAACGGCAACGCCCGCCGCCCAGGCCGGCAATCCGTAAAAAAGTGGGCTAGCGCTGGTACGTTGGTTGAGCTTGTCGAAACCAACGTACCAGCGCCAGCCCCTTACCGATAGCGATACGTATACCGCTCCGCCTGGCGGTAGGCCTGGTAGGCCGCGAGCAGGTGAAAGACCCAGCCCAACAGCCCGGCGGTGCCGATCCAGAAACCGGGGGTGACGATCAACCAGAAGATGCCCCACAAGAAGCGCCCGTTGTAAATCTGGCCGATCCCCGGCACAATTAAACTTAAGACGGCAGCAATGCCTGGATTTTTTTCGTGATAGTTCATCATTTTCTCCATTTGTCTAACGCTTTCGCCGCTCATAGCCGGTCCGTGACCGGCGCCGGCGTTGCGGGCGCCGGGAACCTTTAAGTGCGACTACGAGCAGGCCGAAGCGTTATAGCAAGCACAGCGCCCAAAGCGCTGATATTCCTCCCCAATCAGTACGCAGATAGCGTCATTTGGTTGCACCTATAATACCCTGTCGCTGCCACCCATTCCTGAAATTACACTGACTTTCCACCGGCAACAAGCTGACAAGCCGCTGGGTAGAAAGCAGCCTTGTTGGTCTGGAGCAAAAAACGAGGGTTCGGTGTTACAGCACCGAACCCTCGTTTATTTGCCCACACCGCCGTAGGGGCGTCCCCTTGCGGGCGCCCCGTCATGCACCAGCATGATCGATCCCGGTATGCCCTTGCGGGCGCCCGGTCATGCTGCAACGAAACCGTGCGGGGGCGCCCGCAAGGGGATGCCCCTACACTTAAAAGCGCCTTATTTGCGCACCAGCGGCATAAAGAGCGGGAAGTCCGGGGTGACATCCGGCACGATAAAGGTGTCGCTAAACTCGGAGGAGTTGCCCTGCGCATCGGTGGCGACCACCACAGCGCCGGGTGCAATGTAACTGCTGGTGATGATCACCAACGAGAATTTGCCCTCGGCGTTGGCCGTTGCACGGCCCAGATAGTACCGCCCTTGGGTTTGCTCATCGGAAAAGAGTTCGATGGTTGCATTTGGCGCATTGACACTCCCGATCACTGTGCGTCCTTTGATCTCGGTGATCTTGGGGCGGGCGACGGCATTATTGGCCCCAGCCGAGACATAGATGCCGCCATTGACGCCTTTGTTGCCAAAGATCGAATTCTGCGACCATTGATTGCCAAAGGAGGTGACGCCATTGACACGAATCCCTTCGGCTGTATTGTTATTGATGCTATTGCCGACAATCACTGTGCCGACGGCGCCATCGGTCAGGTAGATGCCATAGCTGCCGTTGCTCTCAATGCGATTGCGGCGGACACCGGTATTTTCGGCAACACGAATATCGATCCCGGCGCCGGTGTTGTTGCTGATCGTGTTGCTCACCAACTCATTGTTTTTGACCGTGGTGGCATTTTCCGACTTGACATTGATGCCGATCTCCGTGTTCCCGGTGGCCTGGTTGCCGTTTAGGGAATTGCCATCGGAACGAATGTAGAAGCCGTAGGTCGTATTCGCGGTCGAGCTGTTGTTGTTGATCGTGTTGTTGTTAGAACCAACACGGGTCTGTAAGCCGGAAGCCGTATTTTCGTGGAAGGTGTTGCCCTCGATCACATTGCCGGTGCTGCCGTCTTCCAGGTTCAAGCCAACCTGGTTGTTGTGCAGATTGTTATTGCGCACGGTGTTGTTGTTGGAGCCTTCAATGTTGATGCCGTAGCCGCGGTTGCCGTAGGCTTCATTGCCTTCCAACAGATTCTCTACCGATGGCGCGCTGGGGGCTGAGCCTTGCGAGATCACGATGCCGTGAGCAAAGCCGGCGCCATTGGTGTACGCCTTGTTGTTGCGCAAGGTAAACTTGGTGCAGCCGCGGGCGATCATAATGCCATGTGAGGCATTGTTATAGACCAGGTTGCTCTCCAACGTCGTATTGTTGCTGCGGTCGCGCGCCTGGAAGCCAAAGTTGAGATTTTCATAAAACTCATTGTTGATGAAGGTCATATTGCCGGCCTGCATCAGATGGGCGCCGACAAAGTTGTGGTGGAATTTGCTGCCCGTTACTATCCCGCGCGCCATGCTCTCGCCCACATCCGCCGCGGTAGGATTCGCTCTACCGTCGCGCCAGGTAACGCCATAACTTTCGGTGCTATCGGCGGAGCCTAGGTAACTCAACTCGGAGGCCGTAATGTTCAACTCGGCAAAGTTGCCGGATGGCGGGTTCGTGTCCACCGACTTGGCAATGATAAAGGCGCGACCGTCGCCAATGGTGTCATCGAATTTATTGCGAACAGGATCCCAGCCATAGACCTTGATGCCATTGATATTGATCGTGCCGTTGTGGGTGCGAATATAGACAAAGCCGGCATAATTGATCGTGCCGCTGATGGCACTGGCATCGCTACGCAACCGTAGCTCAGTGACACTATCCTCCGGGGTCAGGTTGAGCGTGACGCCGGTTTCCAATTTGAGATTGGCATTGAGCTGCCAGACTGTGCCGGTGTTTTGCAAGAGATTAGCGTTGCCGCCGCCTAACAAGCTTTGAACTTTGGTCAGGTTGGTGGTCGCCCCATCGCCGGTGATCTGAATCAACGGTTGTTGATTTTCATCCACTGTGACTGCAACTAACACATCCACACTAGAGCCGGAGGAGGGGCTAAAGGCGGAGGTATTGTTATTAGCGTCGGTGGCGGTGGCTGTCACCCGTTTACGATCCTGGGTCGGTGCTAGTTGGAAGGTCCAATTGCCGCCGCCGTCGGCCGTGGTCGTACCCAAAAAGGTTCCCCCTTCACCGCCCAAGTCGCTGAAGAGTTCAACCACTGCCCCTGCCTTGGCGGTGCCAATGGCCAGATTATCGGCGCGGATTTGAGTGATGACCGGTGGTTGGATGCCCTCCTGGGCGCCGCCGTCTACTTTGATGCCGGAGCCGGCGTTGCCGGTAATGCTATTTTCGCTCAATTTATTGCGGAGCGTGGTCGGATTACTCATATTAACACCGCTGCCGCCATTGGTGCGCATGGTATTGGCAATCAGCACGTTGCCGGTCGAACCAAAGCCGGCGCTGGTGCTCTTGATAACGACGCCATTGCCGCCATTGCTCTCAATGAGATTGCCGGCGCGCGCGCTGCTCTGTGGGTCGATGCCAACGCTATTGTTGACGCCCCCTTCGATGCGCAGGCCAATTTCGGTGTTGGCGCTAACAGTGGAACTGAGGATCACATTGCTGCTGCCCGATGGCGCCAGCAGCGGAATTTGACCCAGGCTCTCCTGTTCGCCAACAATGGTAATCCCGGTTTTCCCTTCGCGCACGACATTGCCTTCCAGCCGGTTGGCGCCGCTCTTGATGTAAATGCCAATGGTTGCGCTGCGCAGAACCGTGTTGTTGCGCAGCAAGTTGTTGTCGGCATGGCTATAGAAATAGATGCCGTAGGCGGTGCCGGCGGTGGAAGCGGAATCTTCTACCGTATTGCCGATGATCTGATTGCCGCTGGCCGGATCTTCGAGGGCGCCGCTGGCGCGAATGCCGTTGCGGTTCTTGTAGCTGCGATTGGCACGGATCACATTGTTGTCGCTTTCATCAATGGCAATGCCATCGCTGTTCTGATAGCTTTCATTGCCGGCAATAGTATTCCCATTGGATTTGCGCGCCAGCAAAATACCGTGGGCGGCGTTGGCATAGACTTTATTGTCGAGTACATTGATCTGGCTTACATTGTTGTCGAGAAAAATGCCGTTGCCGGTGCTGGCGCCCTTGTTACCGTTGTCATGGACGATATTGGCGCTCACTTCGCTTTGCTGGGCGCCATCGCGTAGAATGATGCCATGGTTTAAGTTGCTATAGACCTCATTACGGCGAATAGCCAGTTGGATGCCTTCGGAAACAAAGATCCCCTGGAAATTATGGTGGAATTTGCTGTCTTCTACCTGCCCCTTGGAGCCGGTAGCCGGGTCCAGATCGCTGCCGCGCTTGATCCAGGCCACGCCACTGCTGCCGGCGCCCAGCGCGTCACCTAAATAGCCAAGATCGCTGCGCAAAATATCCATGGTCGCGCCCTCTTGCGCCACAATGTAGGCGCGGCCATCAATAATGTTTTCATCGGCGGCATTGTTTTGCCAGGAAACGACCTTGACGCCATCAAAGAGCAACTGACCGCCCCGGACAACCTGAATATAGACAATGTTGCCCTGGGCGCTGTTGAGGCGCAGTTCATTCACTCCTCCCGCCTGTGTGATCTCTAAACGCGCGGTGCTCTGGACAATAATACGGGCATTTAACTGCCAGACGCCGCTTTGATTGACCACCTTGTCGGAGAAACCGGCGTTGCTGACGGCAGTTGCCACATTCGACAATGAGATCACCTGGCTGCCCGGCGTGGCGCCGGTGGCGCTGCCGATGGTAATCACATTGTTGCCTGAGGTGTAGGTCACGTCGGGCGTCCCCTGCGCATACGCTTGTTGGCTCAACAGGAAGGTAAACAAAAGACAACTACAGGTGAGACATACAATGAGACGAAGGGGGTTAGTAAGGATTGATCTGACTAGTAAGGGTTTTGTTGGAATCATACAACAGTTCCTCTCCGAATTACCACACTTGGTCAACGATAGGCTGCAATGATGATAACGGACGAGCAACAACCAGCAGCACCATTGCTTGGGTTATGGGATAGGTCAGTTGGTGGCTACTGCTCGTCTGGATAACAAGGGTTATTTACTTCGGCTTCTGCACTACCGGCAAATAGAGTTTGACCCCTGGGGTGGGTGTCACCGGTGGTGTGGGGGTGGCAACGACGGCGGCTGTCGCTGGTGCGCTCAAGGGCGATGCATTGGCGTTAATCGCTGTAACATTGCTGGCCGGCCAACTGGGCGCGACAAAGGTGAAGCTGCCATTGCCGTCGGCGGTGGTGCGCCCGACATAGTACTGGGCATGCGTTCCCGTATCGGCAAAGATTTCCACACCGGCGTTGGGCGCAGCGGTTCCGGTCAAGGTCTGCCCATCGATCGCCAACCCCTGCGGTGGCGGCAGTAGAATGGCGCCGCCGGTGGCGATAATGGCGCCCAGCCCATTGGCATAGAGCGAATTGCGCGACCAGGTATTTTGCGTTGTATTCGGGCCGTTGACTTCAAGGCCATAGCCGGTGTTGTTGCGTAGCGTGTTCTCGTTGACCGCGGTTTGCGTGCTGTCTTTGAGATAGACGCCATCACCTTTATTCTGTTCAGCCAGATTGCCCTGCACGAGCGTGCCAACGGCGCTGCGCAGGTCAATACCATTGGCGCCATTGCTGATCACCAGATTGGCTTTCAGCTCATTATTGGTTGGCGGCGCAAAGCCGGTCTTGACCAATATGGCAATGCCGGCTTTGGCATTGCGGTTCACGCGGTTGTTTTCAATCTGATTTTCGTTGGCGCGAAGGTAGATGCCATTATCACCGTTGCCGATCACTTCATTATCGGACGCAACGTTTTTGGTCGCGGTCTCCTGGATAAAGAGACCAAAGCGGCTGTTATTGTGCAGACGGTTG
The DNA here is from genome assembly GCA_021405325.1 of Caldilinea sp. CFX5. The sequence goes on from QWII01000029.1 coordinate 69,066, forward strand.
CCGCTCATCACATTGCCGGTGCTGTTCTGTTCAACGCTGATGCCCATCTCATTGTCATGGAAGTAGTTGTTGCGAATCTCATTGGTGTTAGCGCCAAGGATACGCAACCCATACCCCTCATTGCCATAGGCTTCATTGTTTTCTAAAATATTGTTATAAGAGGGCGCTTGTGGATCGGTCGAGTTGGGCGAACCAGGATCCAGCATAAAACCATGAGCTAGACTAGTATCGGAGGGATTCCGATTATTATAAGAAATATTGTTGCGCAGGGTGAAGCTATGGCAACCGCGCGAGAGAATAAAACCATGTGACCCATTGTTGTACGCCTGATTATTTTCGACGACAAAGCTGTGACTAAAATCATGGGGGTCAAAGCCATAGAGAATATTGTCACGAAATTTATTGCCACGGAAGACCATGTGACTGGCCTGGTAGGTATAAATGCCATAGTAGTTGTGGTGAATGTCGCTATTCAACACTTCGCCGCCTACACGATCCCGTAGTTCGCCCGGATTTGCTGGATCATTAATATCGCGCCAGCTCAACCCGTAGCTTTCGCCATCTTCCGAGCCGAGATAGCCAATCTCGGCGTTGCGAATGTTCATCGTCGAATTGTATTTCGCCAGCAGATAGGCGCGGCCATTGCTGGGGTCGCGATCATAGTCGCCGGCGCCGCCATTGGCTTGCGCGTCCCAGGAAAAGACTTTGGCGTTGTCGATATTGAGGTCGCTGTCATCGGTGCGGATATAGACAAAGGAGCTATAATCAATCGCCGCTTGCCTGGTCGCGCTGGCCTGACTGCGCAAGCGCAATTCCTGCACGCCCGCCGCCGGCGAAAGGTTGAGCACGACGCCAAAGTCCACCAGCAAGTTGGCATTGAGCAGCCACACTTGGTTGGGCAACTCCTGCAAGAGATTGACATCAGCCGCGCCCAGTTTGCTCTTGATGTCCGCCAGGGTCACTTCACCGCCAATCGTCCCTTTGAGGCGAATCCGTTTCTGTTGATGCTCATCTGCTTCGATTTGGATGGAGATCTCATTGCCCCCCTTGGCGCTGCCGCTAAAGGCCGAGGTATTGCCCTGCCCATCAATCGCCAGCACAGAGATCTGATCGGTATTTTGCGCCTGGCTGAATTGAAATTCCCAGACGCCATTGGCATTAGCCTGGGCTGCGCCCAGATAACGCTGCCCTTCATAGTCAGTCAACTGATAGCTTTGCGCTGTCTGGTTGGCGCCGGCGGCGGCTAGCTCGCTCACGGCGCTGGCAAACAGCAGACGACCGTTGCCGCCCGGATCAACATAGACTTCTACCATGGCGTTGGCCGCCGTTGTCCCGCGCACATAGGTGGTGGAAAGGGTGGTGATCACCGGCGGCTTGATCCCGGCTTGGGCCGCGGCATCTACTTTGATACCCAACTGGCCGTTGCCGGTAATGCTATTCTGGCTGATAAAATTGCGTACACTGGTCGCATCCGTGACCAGGACGCCATGTCGAGCGTTGTTGTGAATCTGATTGCGGTTGACCTGATTATCCGTCGCCACTGTGCCGTTGACGGCGTCGCCAATTGCCACGCCATCTTTGCCGTTGTCGGCAATGTGGTTGCCGGCCTCGTCAGTCACCGGCGCACGGAGGGAAGGGCCGATGCGGTTGTTGCTGCCGCCCAGGATGCGAATCCCCACATCACTGTTGCTCGTAATGGTGGTGCTGATAATCACATTGTTGTCGCCGGAAGGGTCAAGCGCCGGCAGCGCCTGGGGCGGATTGTCGCGATATTCGCCGCCGGCAATGGTCACGCCGACGCCGCCGTTGCTGATGATATTGTTCTCCAGCCGGTTGCCGCCCGATTTGATGTAGAAACCCTGCAAGCCGCTGCGGAGAATCCGGTTGCCCCTAAAGAGATTGCGGTCGGCGCGCGCATAGAGATAGATGCCCTGTTCGGTGCTATCTTCGATCAGATTATCCAGAATCTGATTGTTGGCCGAAATGCCGTCATAGACATCATCGCTGTCAAAGGTGGCGTTAATGCGAATGCCGCGCAAGTTTTGGCGAAGCGTATTATTACGAATGGTATTGTTGGAGGATTGAAAGATGGCGATCCCATCCTGGTTGCCATAGACCAGATTTTCATAGACGACATTATTATTGGTGCCCCGGTCAAGCATAATGCCATGCTGACCATTGTTGTAGACCTCGTTGTGGTGAATCGTGTTATTTTCACAGAGGCGGGAGAAGATAATGCCGTGGGTGCCGTTCCGGTAGACTTTGTTATAGGCGACTTCAAAGCCTTGCGAGGCGTCGTGGGGGTCAATGCCGTAATAGATATTGTCGTAGACCTCGTTGCGCAGAATTTTCAGGCCGTAGGCTTCATAGCTATACATGCCAAAGTAGTTGTGGTGAATTTTACTATCTTCCAGGCGGCCGGTGGCGCCGGTGGTGGGATCATCGGCCTTGTATCGTTTGCGCCAGGAGAGACCGCTTGGCTCACCGCTCTGCCAGCCCAGGTAGGCGACATCGCTGTTGAGAATGTCCATGCGCCCGCCTTCCAACGCCAGCAGATAGCTGCGGCCATTGGCAACGGTCGTGTCCACTGCATTCGCTTGACTATCCCAGGAGGAGACTGTGATCCCGTCGATCAAGAGATGCCCACCCCGCTCGGCAATGATCGTAATGAACGCCGCCGGTTGGCTATCCAACCGCAAGCCTTTGATGGTGGCGCTGGTCGCCTCCAACCGCGCGCTGCGTTCGATCACCAGGTTGGCCTTTAACAGCCAGGTCTGACTGCCCTGGTCAACCAAGAGGTCATTCCAGTTTTTACTGGCGAGCAAGGCGGCAAGTCCGGGGATGGTAATACTTTCGGTGGCGGCCTGACTGCTGTTGGTTTTGCCCAAGGTTAGCGTGTTGGTCGCGCTGGTATACTGTACGTCGGGGAGCACATTCGCATCAGCAACCACGGCTGACGAGCTAAACCGGAGCAGCATCAGCAAAAAACTGAACAGGATAAGGAGAGGTAAACTTCGGGACAGACGCGGCTGCAATGTCATTCGTTGAAATCTCCGTGCGATGGTAGGGTCTGTAATAGTTTGCCATTAATGCTAAAAACACTACGGATTGCTAGAATACCAACAAAATAGTCAATTTACAAATCAGCAGATTTATAACAATTGTATGATGTTGGTAAGGCTTTTTGCTGATTTTACTCGACTAGGGCTATTGCTGGTGAGCGGGCAAGGGGTCCAGACCGGTGTTTGCGAACAGTGTTCGATTTGCTAAAGGCCGTCGTACTTTGTTAAGTAGAAAAGTTCGTAAGTTGATACCCTTCTTCACTTACCACATTTTTTGCTGTCACTTTCCTGACAATCACTGCTTTTCTGGTAAAGTGCGTGCAAAAGCGCGGCGCCTTGGCGAAAAAGGTCAATGCTGTTGGAAACTGTTTGCAAGGTGGGTGACGAGCAAGCGTGCGGCGCCCCTGCTCGCGACCTTTCAAACCGCTTCTTATGGCTATCTGGTACGATTCTGATAGTAATGCAAGGCTTGAAAGGCCAGCGCCGGTTGGTTGGGATCGCGCTCGGCATTGCGCCCCGTATTATAGGTGATGATCAATTCCCGCCGGGCGCGGGTGATGCCGACATAGAGGAGCCGCAGCCGTTCGCCGGCCAGATCCAGCCGCGCCTGGGCCGTCGCCTTGCCGGCGTCATAACCGTCGAGCGTTCCCATCTGCAACTGGCGCACCTGGGCATCGGTCTCGGCGATCAGATTTAAGCCATCGCGCACATACCAGCGCTCACTGCGATATTTGTCATTGGCGCTGCCGCTGGGAAAGCCAAAGTTGTTGACCGCCGTCAGGTAGACCCGATCCCACTCCAAGCCTTTGGCCGCGTGCATCGTCGCCACCGTCACCTGGCCGGGCTTGGGTTCGTAGCCCAACCCTTCATCGGTGAAGCCCAGGATGCGCCGTTTGTTCTGGGCAATATTCTCCAGTTCACCGGCCAGATCGGGTAGACGCCAGGTCGGATTCTCCTGCCCCAGCTTGGCCAGCAACACCGCCAATCGATGGGTGAGCGCCAGATCGGCCGGCGTGGTAAAGAGATCGTTGCCCAGGGTCAGGAGCAACTCATCAACCGGCAGGATCGTGGCCGCCGTCCAGCGGCGTAGCGACTGGCGAAACTCTTCGACCATTGCCCGCATCCCCTCCACTTCCGCCAACCAGGCGAGCGAATCGACCCAATCGCGCTGGGCCGGGAAGAGCAAGGTTTCCGGTTCACGCAACTTGCGTAGCGCGGCGCCAAAAGTGGCGACCGGTTCGGGGATTTCGGATTTTCGCTTTTGGATTTTCGATTGATCGGTGGTCGTTTCGGCGTCCGCGGTCTCAGCGGCGGCGCCGGCAATTTTCCTGGGCCACCAGACATCCAGCCAGACCCGTTCCAGATGGGTGGCGACATGGGGTTGGGTGATGTAACTGAGGACGGTCGAGAGCGCTTGGGCGGCGGCACGGGTGGCGCTGGTCGAGCGCAGTAAGCTGTCATCATAAGGCAGACCGGCCTGTTGCAACGCTTCAGCCAGGTGAAAGCCACGGCTGTTTTCAGGCACCAGCGCCGCCACCGTGTGATCCGGGTGTTGGGGCAGCCAGCGTTTCAAGCTGGCGACGACGATCTCGATTTCGTTTTCAGGCGTCAGGGCGCGCTCAAAGAGATAGACCGCCGGTTCACCGGGGTCCGGGTTTGGCTGTGGATCACCGAATGGCGTCGGTTCGATATAGGGGGGCGCCAGGGCCAACGTAGGCGGCAAGACCGGATGCTGTTCGCGCGACCATTCGATCAGATAATTGGCCAGCTCAATCACCGGCAACGCACTGCGCCCGGAGTTGGGCAGATCGCGCGCCTGTTCCGGGTAGCGGGCAATAAATTGTTGGAGAAAGCGGGTGTCGGCGCTGGTAAAGGTGGTGTTAATGGCCTGGTTCGGGTCGCCGACGCGCACCCAGTTGCTATGCCGGGCGGTCAGGCGGCGCAACATCTCCTCTTGCAAGGCGCTGGAATCTTGCGCCTCATCTTCCAGAATGTAGGGCCAGCGATCCTGCAAGCGAAAAAGATAATCTTCATCAGCTTCCAGGGCGCGCAAGGCCAGCGCAATCAAATCATCAAAATCCACGGCGCCACGCACAAAAAGGCTGCGTTGATAGTCGGCATAGATGTGCAGACCAAAGTCCAGCAGCGGCCATGTGCCCGATTGCTGGCGCAGGCGCGCCTGTAACGCGTATGGCTCTACCCGCAACTCTTTGCCCACTCGAATCACCAAATTGGCAATGTCGATGGCATCTTCCAGCACATAGCGTTCAATGCGCCGGAAGTTTTGTAAAAAGTCGGGTTGGAGATAAGGACTGAAGAGATCGGGGTTGGTGCGCAAATAGGCCAACACCGCATCCCGTTTGATCTCGGTGGCGGTGCGTTCATCGACAATGTCAAAGCGTTCGCTCAAGCCGACCAGCCCCGGTCGTTCGCGCACAATGTCATGGGCCAATCCATGCAGGGTGCGCACCCGGTAGCCGACGCCGGGCAGCAACCCCTGCCGTTGGCGCAGCAGATTGCCGATGCGGCTGCGAAAATTCTCCACCGCACTGTTGGTAAAGGTGACGACCAATACCTCGCGCTCATCCATCACCGCCGCCGGTCGTTCCGCACTTGCCAGCCGCTCCACCAGATTCGCCGCCAGAAGACTGAGCGTAAAGGTCTTGCCGCTGCCCGGCACGGCGCTCACCCCCATTGGCCCGTCCTGGTATGCCAAAATGCGCGCCTGCGCCGGCCGCGGCGTAAAGGTATGCGGAGAAGGCTGGCCCAGCGATGGGCGGTTGGTGGTGGTCATTCGTTTGGCAATTGGGTGATTGGCTATTGACCAAGAATTTGTACGCCGCTGCCGGTGGCTTCCGCCGTCCAACCTTCGATGGTGCGGCCATTGCCGCTGTATTGAATTTGCCACCAGACGAGATTGTCCATCGGTGTGGGGCCGCCGATGATGGTAACGCTCTCCCCCGGTTGCATTTGGGCCAGAATATCGTTATCGCCTTTGCCCAGGTGGCCGGGGGTTTGACGGATATTGACGCGACTGTTGGTGATGTTGCGCACCGTCTGCCCGCTGACAAAGAGGCCGTCGCCTGTACCGGCAGCGGCGCCGCTAAGGGCCGGGTCCGGCGTTGGCGGCGGGGTAACGTCCGGGGGCGACCAGGCGGGTTCGCCCCCTTGCAAACTGGCGAGATCGAGGCGATTGAGACCGGTGCTCATGACCAGCCCCCCGCAACTCACTAGACTGAGCAACACAAAGCTGGTCAGAAAGCCGGCCCAAAAGAGCCGGCGGGTTGGCCGTTGCAGCGAGCGCGGCGGCCGGTCAAAGGGCGGGGGCGACGGGGTTACGGGCGTTTCCGCCGCCCATTCTGCCGGCGCTGCCGGTTGCTGTGTTGGCGCCGGTCGCGGCCGCTGGGGCGGTCGCGGTGCAGGAGCATTGCTCATTCGTTAGATCGTTCCCAACACATTGAACACGCCGACGGCATTGCCTTTGCTGTCCAGGCTGCTGTGTTGCAACAGCACGTTGGCTTCCCGCCCATCATCAAGGCGGATCCGCATCTTCTGGTCGCGATGCAATTCCACCATGGTGCGACCGGCGTTCAGTTTGGCTGTCGAAAACGAGATGCGATAAGGGCTTTGTGTATGGTTATCATTCATTTTGACAATATTGACTTCGTCCAAGACCGCAACCGGGTCTTTTTTGTCCTGCATATACAACATGGCTTTCATGGCGCCTGGAACTCCTTTTTTAATGACAGGGTGACAAGGGGATGGGATGACAAGGTGACGGAAGCGCCCTGTCGATTTTTGCGTTCGCCCATTCCGTTGGTCCCCATGGTAAACGTGTCAACAGCAAGCTGTTGGTATAAAAAATATGCTTTGCTTCATTGTAGCAAAAGTGCCGCCGTTCAGCCAAACTTGGTTGAAGTGGATTTGCTGGGTTGGTTTGTTGGTTGAGCTTGTCGAAACCAACAAACCAACCCAGCAAATCCACAGCTTATTGTTGCAACGTAAGCAGATATTGGATCATGTCGGCCAGTTCCTGTTCACTTAGTTGTTCCTGGTAGCTCTGCGGCATGAGATTGGGCAGAAAACCTTCAACCACATGTTGATTGGGTTGAACAATGCTATGATAGAGGTAGAACGCCGCACTTTCGTCGGGGACGCGGGTGGCGGCAATGGCGCCCACATTGTACCACGAAGGGCCGACAACGTTAACACCTTCCTCTGAAGCATGACAGGCTGTACAGCCGTATTGGACGGTCAATTCGCGACCATGTTCAGGATCGGCATTCGGCAGCAGCGCCGCAATGGTTGCCGGCAGCCCCGCGCTGTCCGCTTCATTTGTGGCGCTATCGGCGCTGCCGTTTTGATTGTTGGCGGCGCCATTGGCCGGGGGGATAGCTGTGGCTACGTCAGTAGCCGGTTCGCTCGTGGCGGTTGGCGGCAGCGATTGGCCTTCCGCAGCGCTACAGGCCACGACGCCAAGTAATACCATGAGAAGGGCAAGGCCCAGCGTAACTTGCTTCATATCTATCCTTTTCAACGGAATAGGATCAGTAGTCCGTTGTCGCTTGGTCGCGTAGTCTGTTTGTCAAGCGCAACCTGACGGTGGATGGCGGTCTACTGATAATCGGTAAAGAGCTGAATCGCTGCCACTATCTAAGCGCAACTTAAGCGCAAAGGCGGCGGTTATCGCCGGACGGCAATTCAGGATAGATTATACACAAGGTTCTGGCAATTACTGCATGATGACCGACAATTTGTTCTTTCTTTCACAAAATCCAGAAGCCAAGGCAGACCGCTCCACACCGGTCCGTGACCGGTGTGGAGCGGTCTGCCTTGGCTTCTATCGCAAAAGGTTGGGAAACGGATTACTCAAAGGCTGTGCGCAGCCAGCGGGTAATGACAAATTTGATCAGCACATAGAGGCTGACCAAGGCAATCAATTGCAAGAGCGCGGCGGCTTCGTCCCAGAGCGCCCCCTGTTGGTGCAGCAGATTGACCTGGAGTGCTTGGAGCGGTCCGTTATCAAATTCCAAGGCCCGGGCAATGCGCGTAAAGGGGGAAATGCCAACGCGGCTCTCATCAACCGCGACTGCAGGCGCAAAATGGGTGGGACGCGCCAGTTGTCCAAAACGGATCAGGCTGCCATCCGGTTGTGCATCCACCCAGACGACATCCACCTCCGTCCCGGCGCTGGCTAGATCGCGCCGGAGGCTGGGATATAAATTGTTGCCGCCCGCGCCAAACAAAATTGGTTGACTCCACCCCTGCTCATTCTTGGCGACATAATAGACTGCGCCCGTGGTTGGTGCGTCCTGTGGAAAGTCATAGGGCGTGTTGGTTTCCAACCAGGTGATCCAGACCGTGTAGTCCGTATCGACGGCAATGCTGGGGTAGGTTTGCGCGCCGCTCCCAAGTGAGCCGACGCGAATGGGTGCGCTCCACATGGCGCCGTCAAAGCTGGCATAGTAGATTTGACTATTGCGCCCCTCTTCCTGCGCCGCCCGGAAGGGGGGCTGCCGCCAGACAATATGTACGGCGCCCCGCTGATCAATGGCGGCTGAAACGTGGCGTTGATCCTCTATACTGGCCGCCACCGGTTGCCAGGGGCGCCACTGCTGGCCGCCATCGGTCGAGATCGTGTAGAGAATTTGTTGGGTGTCGCCAAGGTTGCCATAGGCAAAGCCATAGAGGGTGTCACCCTTGGCGACAAGGGAAGGGCGGCTGCGGCTGTACTTGGTGGGTGCAATATTGCGCCAGGGCGTCCATGATTGCCCGCCATCATGAGATTGGGTCACTTTAATTTGCGCGGCCCGATTGTACCATTCGTCGCGCCCTTCCCAAACGATGTGTATGGTTTGGTCGTCACTAACAAAAATTGTGGGATGTTCCTGCCAGCGCTCTTCGCCGGCATAACCGGCCACCGGCGCAATATTGCGCCAAGTTGACCAAGTGGCGCCGCCGTCGGCCGAGGAGACATATTTGATCTGGTTTTCGTCGCTCGTTGCGCCGGTGGCATCTGCGCCATACCAAACGACATGGAGCCGATCGAGCCGGTCGATGGCAATGGAGGGCACGCGCTGGTTGAAATCCCCCACCGCAGCAATGGGGCGATTGTTGTTGAGTACCGTCCAGGTGCGCCCATTGTCGCGCGAGGCAACGACAAAGATATGATAAGCGGTTTCGTAGTGCAGTTTGAACTTTTTGCGATAGGCCACATAGAGATTGCCGGTGCGGTCGCGCACCAGCTTGCGGCTGTCGGTATAACCCATGCTCTTGACCTGCTGGGTCTGATCGACCAAGGTTGGCGGCGCCAAAGGTGGGGCTGCCGAAGGCGCAAAGGGGGTAGCCGGGTTGGCGTAAAGCGGATCAGCGTAAAGCGGCTGCCAGAGCCACAACAAAAGGCTAAGGGTAATCGAAAAAACGCTAATGAAATTGTTTACTGGAAAACCATACGAATGTTGAGACATTGTCCCTTCTTTTTGAGACATTAATTCCTACTAATTTGTGCTATGCTGTTGGCAAGCAAAAAGCATGATCGATTGCCGGGTTAGGAAAAATAACCCTTGCATCTTGCTTACCGAGTAGGTTGATTACTGTCAATAGTTTAATGTAAATAAGAGGGATTCTTAAGCGTCAAAAGCGTCAATTTCCTTAAAGCATTTCGCGGATTGTATAATCATACTTTTGACGCAGGTATTCAACGGTATATTGCTTAGCTAAGGCGTACAATTTACTTCCAGGGTCACACTGCTTTGCTGGATAAGCGGGAGGTAGATACGTGGTAGTAAGGTCGGATCAGGCGTCGGTTGGGGCGCCGGTTGAAAGAGGGGCAGGGCGCCTAGCGTCACCTGATTTTCACCGGCTTGCAGGGCCGGGCTGGTGGGTTGTAGCCGGAAATCAGCGGCCAAGGCCGCCGCAAATTGGGGGTCACGATCAAGCACATGGGTGCAACCGCTAATGGAAAAACCGCTGTCAAGCGTGCTATAGAGCAGATTATAGGCGCAGATGTACGGGTAGGCGGGTAGCGTGGTGTTATCTTCAATTTGCGTCTTGTAGAAGATATTGTTTTTGATCACTGTACCACTGGGCAATGCGCTTTGGCTCCCGTTGCCCAGTTTGAAGCGCCCACAGATCAGGGTGTTATGCAAAAAGTGCAGATTCTGGGCACGCACCACAGGGATCTCCCCCTCCTGATAACTTGGCTGGTAAAAGAGATTATAGCGCACGAGCGCACTGCTGGTCAGTCCGCTCTGGGCGCCGGAAGCGAAGCGGATGGCTGCGCCTAAACAACGATGGAAGTAATTGTATTCAACCCGATGTTGATCAGCCGTGCCGTCACTTTCATGGATCACCATGCAGCCATCCGCGCCATCTTCGCCGGCGCCCCGTTGGTGCAGATTAGCGCCGTCAAAGAGGTTGTGGGCGATGACGAGCGGCTGGGTGGTTGTTTTAATATCGACACATTGCTCCATGTTAGCCCCGTTGGTGCAGGTATTATAGGTAAATTCGACATAGCCGACATCCCGCACCTGGAGCATATCCTCGGCGGGGGTTGCAAAAAGTTGCTTGGTTAAGCGGTTATTGGTAATGACAATTTGATCTGGTCTGTGGAGTAATTTTTCTGATGTAACAAAAATATTATGTCCCGTTCCCCCGCCGTCAATATGGTTGCCAGTGATTGTAACATGGGTGCTGTCATCGCTGATCCGGATGGCGTCAATCTTACCGCCGCGGATGAGATTGTTTTGAATGAAAACTTGTGTGATGTTGCCCCAATATTTCCCTTTGTATTCGCTGTCGATCCGAATGACAAAGTTGCTGTCATTCACATCCTTCGCTTCCAGCGTCAGGCCACTGATCTTGGTATAAGAGAGCGGCCGTAAACTGGTGTAGAGCGTCACTGGTTCACAATTATAGGGTTTTATGGTAATAAACTGATCGGGTGCGCCGGCCGGCAGCCAGAGTTTGTCCTGCGCTTGATAGACGCCGCCGTGCAAGAGAATGGTCGCGCCTGGTTTCGCTTCCGTGAGCAGTTGTTGCCAGTTGTCATTCGGCGTAACAATGGTTGGGTTGGTGGCATTGGCCTCCGTTGTACAGGATTCTGCGCCAGGCCCGATGGCTGCCTGTGCGCCGTAGACCTGCTCATCCCCTTGGGCCAATGCGGCGGCTGTACAGAGGATACCGAGCACTAACGTAATGGCGCCATAGACAACAGCACGGGTAATGGGCGACCGCTGGGCAAGATCGGCGGCGGTAAACCAAAAACAGAGACGCGGGGCCATAGTTGCACTCCTATTATAACTGGTGTTTATAAATGATCTTTATAAATGGTGAATAGTCAGGACTTACGCAAGTATTGCGTGTGTAACTTCCTTACTACATATTATAGCAAATTTTCTTTTACCTTGTTGTACGCAACCTGGCTAGTTGTATTACAGTATGGGCATAGAAGCTTTGGATAGTAAATGATGAGATTACGTAAAATTACGTAGGGTAATCGTATGGATTTCGGTTAATTTCCGTATGAATTTTGTCAAAGAAGACGATTCGTGCTGCTATAGTATTAATTAGAAATTTCTTGCCCCGCGTTCACAACCAGCAAAACTCCATGCTGCAATGTTGTTTTGTAAGTCGATTGTCATCCATAACCCAGGATGAACTATGTACAATAGATGGGGACAGATGCATAATTTGCTACAACAATTGGCGGTTGCGTCTACGCAAAATGTATGACCAACAGGATGTACGACCAACATGGGCGATGAACGTATCTATTGTACTTTTATAACGTCTACCAAATCAATAAATACTATTTACCAGCAAACATAGTCAGCGCTGTTATGATGAACTACACAATGCCATAGGGAGGTTAGTTGCTTACCGAGAACAGGTCGGCTCTTCGGTTTGCCAACATCTATAATTTCGCGCGCATCGTTCGCCAAAGATTATTCTACTATCGTTATATCGCTGTCACCATGCCATCGTCACGGAGTGAATTGCTATGCCTGACAATCTGTTGCAGGAGTTTCAACGCCTGCTCCATCTGATCTACGAACTTTTTACGCAGTTACAAAGTTTGGGCAACCTGTTGGTTGTTCTCATCCCGGTGGGGGTCATCGGTTTCTGGCGTTGGGGTGTTTGGTTGGTGCGCAAAATCGTAGGCACACGCTATCGCCCTTTGCTCCCCAGTGGGTACACGACGACAACCAGCATTATTACACCAGTCTACAATGAAGATCCGCAGACCTTTCGCAATGCCCTTGAGTCGTGGCTGATCAATGGCCCGAATGAGATCATTGCGGTCATCGATTATACTGACGAAGTTTGTATTCAAGAGTTTCGCAAGTTTGAGGAAGCTTGTGCTGCCACCGGCGCCGTCACCACCAAATTGATCATCACCCGCAAACCGGGTAAACGCGCCGCGCTGGTCGATGGCGTGCAGGTGGCGAGCGGCGAGATTGTCTTCCTCGTCGATAGCGACACCATCTGGGAAAAAGATGTGCTGGTCAAAGCCATTGCGCCTTTTGAAGACCCGGAGGTTGGCGGCGTTACTACCCGTCAAAATGTCTTGGCGCCCAAGACAGTGGCGCAACGCCTCTTTGATCTCTACCTGGACATTCGCTACCTGGAGGAAATTCGTTTCTTGGCGGCCGCCGGCGATGCTGTCACCTGTATCTCCGGGCGCACTGCCGTTTATCGCCGCACCGCCATCCTGCCCTTACTGGATGAACTACTCCATGAAACCTTCTGGGGCCAGCCGGTGATCGCGGGTGATGATAAACGGTTGACCAATCTGGTGCAAGCCAAAGGGTGGAAGGTGCGTTATCAGGAAGGTGCGCGCGTCTATACCCCCGGTTTTCCCAATGTCGGTCAATTTATTCGCCAGCGGGTACGTTGGGCGCGCAACAGTTGGCGCGCCGACCTGCGTGCGCTCTTTAGCGGCTGGATCTGGCGTCGTCCGGTTTTGGCCTTTCACTCGATCGACCGCCTCTTCCAACCGCTCACGACCCTGGTTGCCCCGACCTATTTTGTCCTGTCCGTGATCCATCGTGACTGGTTTATGACCATTGTCATCTTGCTCTGGTGGATGTTCTCGCGCACGGTCAAAGTCTGGATGCACCTCCGCCGGCGTCGTTCCAGCATTATGATTGTGCCGATCTACATTCTCTTCGCCTATGTCTTTGCGCTCATTCGCATCTATGCCTTTTTCACCATGAACCACCAAAGCTGGGTTACCCGCTGGGATAAGAGCCGGGTGCGTCGTCTGGGCTTTATTCGCACGGCCCTGAGCTATGCCGCCACCGGCGTCATGGTGATCTTTGTGGTTGTAGTTATCAACGTGCTTTATAATCAACAGCGCTTGCTGGCCAATATCACCGATCCCAACGTGGTGGGCATGGAAGCGGAACTGCCCGCCTACAACATTCAGCAAGCGGACACGACCATTACTGCCTTTGAACCGGCGTTGGCCAAAGTCGGCGCCAGCAACGTTGCCCAGGGCACAACCCAATATGAGATCGGCGTTGGCGACACCTTGCCCTTGATCGCTCAGAAGTATGGCATTGACGAGAGCGCCATTACGCTCCAGTCCGGCGCCTGGAAGATCGGTGAACGCATCACCATCCAGTTGCCCTTTAAAAATTATGTGGATTATCGCCGCGCCCTCCCACCCCTGGCTACGGAATCCACCGGCGTGAAGGTCGAGTACCGCCCGGAAATCAACGCCATTACCGTGGTTGGCGCCATGGCGGTGGTCGATATTCCCACGATCTATCGCTTGATCAACGATCCTTCGGTCTTGGCCCAGGAGGGCGAAGGCGTTTATCTGCTGAAGAAAAATCTGGAATTAAAGCGCCATACCGTGTTGCTCATTGAGGGGCCGCAAGTAAGTTGGCTCAAGCTACAGAGCGACGAAAATGGTTCGGTGCGCATCTTTGGCGATTCCGCCAACATCGGTATCAGCGGCACTAAGATCACCTCCTGGGATCCCAAACTCAGCGATGTGGATCGCAATGTGGATGATGGCCGCGCCCACATCCGCGTCAACAACAGCCGGATGGACATCGTCAAGACGGAAATTGCTTTCCTCGGTCAACCCAAATTGCGCAATAGCGGCGGGGGCGTCTATGGTCTCTCCTGGCGTATTGAAAACAGCGCCCGCTTCCTGCGCGAATTAACCACCGGCACCTTTGAAGAGAATAACATCCATGACAACTACATGGGCTTCTACTCCTTTGGCGCCACCGGTATGGTCTTACGCAATAACAAAGTCCATAACAATTTGGAATATGGCTTTGATCCCCACGACGACTCCAACAACTTCCTGGTTGAATTCAACGAGGTGCATAACAACGGCAACCACGGCATCATCTTCTCCCGCCGCTGTGAAAACAATATTATCCGCAACAATCGCTCCTATGACAATGCCCTCCACGGTATTATGTTGGATCGCGAAAGCAATTACAACTCGATCTATGATAACTATGTGGCCGGCAATGTTGACGGCATCGCCCTTTGGCGGTCGGATCTCAACACCATCTACAACAATGAGATTGTCGGCAATAAGCGCGGGCTGCGCTTCAACCGCCGCTCGGCTGATAACGTGATCTACGACAATATCGTCAAGGACTCGTTGCAGTACGGCCTCTATCTCTATGAAGATTCACGCGCCAATTGGTTTATCCGCAATCAGATGGAGAACAACCGCGTCGGCATCTACATCCGTTCGTTGGGCAATTTCATCTTTAACAATGACATTGCCTACACCAACGCCATCAGTCGCAGCAAATATGGCATCTATCTGACCGAAGAAGCGACCGCCAACCAGATCGCCCGTAATCGCCTGGCCGGCTATCAAACTGGTATTTACCTCAAAACCGGCCCCGATGATTTCTTGACCAATAACACCTTTGAGGGCGACCAGGAAAATATTCGCTTTACCGAAGAATGGCACTCATCATCGGCGCCAGGCCAGCCGACCGGCACACAGTCGAGCCTGCTCGGCAGCTATGTCCGCTACTTCAACCGTTTCTGGGCTGGGATCCAGCAGAATTAGGGCAGGTGGTCGCATAGTCGCATAGTCGCTTGGTCGCTTGGTCGTGTAGTCGTGTAGTCGTGTAGTCGTGTTATTGCTCATCGACAAATGTATAAGACAAAATGACTATGCGACTATGCGACTACACGACCAAGCGACTATGCGACTACGCGACCACACGACTACGGACTAAGCGACTTCCATCAGATTTATCCGAGAGAGAAAAGACATGGGGAACTTATCGTTGAACTCACAATCGGGCGCTGGGCAGCGAAAAGGCGTTTACTGGCTCAAAGCGGCGCTGCGCCTCTGTTTGGTGATTGCGCTGCTGTTGCCCAATAGCGCAGTGGCGGCGCCGGCGGCCCAGGTGACGGTGCAAAATGCCACCGATGCCACCTTTAATCAAGGCATTGAACTCTACAATACCGGCCAATGGCAGGCGGCGCTGACAATTTTTGAAAAAGTCCAGCAGACCTACCAATATTACAACAACATCAAACGCAACGGTCAGGCGTGGGAATATATCGGCCATGCCAAGTTGCAACTAGGCGATCTGCCGGGCGCTGTGCAGGCCTATCAAAACGCGCTGCCGTCGGCCCAGGCCAAGGGTGACACCGAACGACAGGCCAAACTCAATCTCTACCTGAGCCGGGTCTACTATGACCTGAAAGAGTACGGTCAGGCGTTGACGGCGCAACAAGCCGCCCTCCAATTTGCGCAAGCGCTTGGCAATCAGGAATTGATCGGCAAAGCGCAACTGACCGCCGGGCGCATCTATCTGGCGCAACAGCAGCCCAAAGAGGCGCTGACCGCCTATCAGGCCGCGCTGGAAGTGGCGCGCACCCTGAGCAACCAGGAGTTGGTGGGCGAATCGTTGAGCGGCGTGGGCGAAGTCTATCAGGCGCTCAACCAATATGAACTGGCCGTCACCCCCTACCAGCAGGCGCTCTCGATTGCCCAGGCGTTCAATAATCCCGCCCTGGAAAATCAGGCGCTGGACAATATCGCCAACATCTACCAAAAGTTGGGGCAGCCGCAACAGGGGCTTTTTGTCTACCAGAATGCCTTGCGCGCCGCCTATAGCATGGGCAATCTGGGGCTGGCCGCCAAGACGCT
Source organism: Caldilinea sp. CFX5 (assembly GCA_021405325.1). The sequence goes on from QWII01000029.1 coordinate 85,278, forward strand.
GCTCAACATCGGCGATGCTTACGAAGATTTGGGCCAACTGGAAGAGGCGTTGGATGCCTATCAACAGGCGCTCGATCTGCTCAAGACAACCAGCAACCCCGAAGTGGAAAGCAAAGCGCTCTCGGCTCTGGGGCGCATCTATCGCGACCTGGGGCGCAATACCGAAGCCGATGCCGCCATTCAACAGGCGCTCACCCTGGCCGAAACCTATAGCCAGGATGGGTTGACCGGCTCTATCCGCGCCGATCTCGCCAGCAACTATCGCGAAGCCGGCAAATACAACGAATCGCTCCTGGCCTATCAGGAAGCGTTGGCCCAGGCGCAGACCACCGGCGACCGGGTCTTGGAAGCCAAGGTTCTGGCCGGCATGGCGAGCACCTACCGCGCTTTGAAACAACTCGAGCCGGCATTGAACTACTACCAACAGGCGCTCACGCTGATCCGGTCGCAGAATAACCGGCAGATGGAAAAGAGCGTCCTGGCCGATCTCGCCAAAACCTATCGCGAACTCGGCCAAACTCCGCAGGCGCTGGAAAGCTATCAGGCCGCGCTGCAACTGAGCGAACAGTTGAAAGACAGCAAGCTGCAAGCCCAACTGCTGGCCGAAATCGGCGGCTTGACGCTGGCGAGCGGCGACCGGGGCAAGGCGCTCGATCTCTACCAACAGGCGATGAAGCTCGCCGAGGGCCAGGGTGATGTCGGCCAGATGGTGCGGCTGCAAAATCAGGTCGCCAACCTCTATCGCGACCTGGGCGAACCGGATCGCGCCGTTGCCTCCTACCAACAGGCGCTGCGCATTGCCGAAGAGCGGGGCGATCAACTGGCGCAGGGCGACCTGCTGGGCGATCTGGGCGAAGTCTATTGGCAGATCGGCCAATGTAGCGAAGCGCTCGACGCCTATCAGCGCGCCCTGAGCTTTGCCCGGCTGCTACGCAATGACACGGGGATCATCAAGCTGCTCATGGCGATTGGCCGGGTCAATGACACCGAGGGGCGCTTTGATGAGTCGTTGGATGCCTATCAGGAAGCGCTGCAACTGGTGCGCCTGACCAATAACGACGCCCTCGAAGCGGAAGTGTTGACCAATCAGGGCGATGCCTTCCGCGGCGCCGGTCAATTTGACAACGCCTTGCAAGCTTATCAACAGGCGCTGCGCCTGGCTCAACGCTTCTACATGCTGGGCTTACAGATGGAGATCTACGCCGGCATGGGGGGCGCCTATCGCGAATCGGGCCAATATGAGCAGTCGCTGCCCCCCTATCGCCAGGCGCTGGCGTTGGCCCAACGCTTAGGCCAATTGCGTGCGCAGAGTGAAATTCTGCTGGGCATCGGTCGGTCGCAACGGGACCTGGGCCAGTATGAACCCTCGCTGGAAACCTATGACAAAGCCGAAGCGATTGCCAAACAATTACTCGACCTCGATCTGGAAAGCCAGGTGTTGAGCGCCGAAGGCGAAGTGTTCCGCATCCAGAGCAATTATGAAACGTCCTTGGACACCTACCAACAGGCGCTCGATCTGGCCGAACGGCATCTGCGCCAACTCGACCTCTTTGGCCCCACCTGCCGTACCCTGGATGATTTCCAACTGCCGGGGCGCATTAAGGCGGACACGGCGCGCGTCTATCGCGACCAGGGGCTGGTGGAACGGGCCACCGACTACTACCAAGACGCCCTCACCGCCGCCAAGGAGTACACCGACCTGGAGCTGACCGGGCGTGTCTATGTCGATCTAGGCAAACTCTATCGCGACCAGAACAATTTCAACCAGGCCATCGCCTCCTATCAGGAAGCCGTTGAAGTCGCCAAAGAGAACGAAAATCTGGAAGTGCTGGGCAACACCTATCTCGACACCGGCCAGGTCTATCGCGACCTAAAGGAGCCGCAGAAAGCGCTCGAATTTTACCGGCAGGCGCTGGGCGTCGGCCAGGAATTGAAAGACAAAGAGTTAGTCGGCACCGCCCAACTGGCCATCGCCGCCACCTACCGCGAACTCACCCAATATGACCAGGCGATCAGCAGCTATCAGGAAGCGCTGGTCACCGCCGAAGCTGCCGGGCAACCGATCTTAAAGCTGCGCGCCTATAGCGGTCTGGGCGATACCTACCGCGCCAGCGGCGACAACCAGCAAGCGCTGACCAATTACAATGAAGCGCTCGATCTCGCCCGCAGCCAGGATAACCCGGAGCTGGAGTCGGAGCTGCTGGGGCAGTTGGCCAAAGTCTACCGTGATTTGAACCAACTGGAGCAGGCGTTGGCGCTCATCGAGCAGATCGACAACGTGGCGGTTAAAGATGATCTGCTGACCGACATTGCCAAGCGCTACAGCAGCGCCGGCCAATATGAAAAAGCGCTGGCGCTCTACCAGCAGGCGCTGGGCGTCGCCGAGTCGCTGAATGACCCGCTGGCGCAAGGCAAAACGCTGACCGAGTTGGGCAAAGTCTATCGCGCCATGAACCAACTGGAGCAGGCCCTGGCTTCCTATGACCAGGCGCTCAAAATGGAGGCCACCGCCAACGATCCCCGCTTAAAGGCCGTGGCGTTGCTCGAAATGGGCAAAATCTATCGCGACCAGGGACAATATGACCAGGCGCTGGCTCGCTTCCAGACCGCCGGCCAGGTGGCGCAAACATTGGCCGATGCCAACTTGATCAGTGAGACCCAGATCGAAAGCGCTGCCGTCTATCGCGACCAGGAAAAGTATGATCAGGCGCTCGTCCTCTATCAACAGAGTCTGACCCAGTTGCAACGGTTGGGTGACACCGGTCGCGCCCGTGAGGTGCTGGCTGAAATTGGCGGTCTCTACCTGAACCTGGGCAACACCGAGCAGGCGCTGCGCACCCATCAGGAAGTGCTGCAACTCGCCCGCCTTTCCAATGACCAGACGCTGGAAGCCAAGACGCTGCTGCAACTGGCGCGTGTCTATCGCGACAGCGGCGACACCGCTCAGGCGCTCAGTTACTATGAAATGACCCTCAGCCTGGGGCAGGTGCTCACCAACCCGAATCTGCGCAAGGACGCCCTGGCCGATGCCGCCAAGCTCTATGCCCAACTCAACCGCCCACAGGATGCCCTGCGCGCTTATGACCAGGCATACACCCTGGCTCAGGAGACTAGTGATCACCGCACCGAAGGCGAAGCGTTGGTCGGGCGCGGACGCGCCTACCTGGCGTTGGGCCAGTGTGAAGCCGCCGTGCAGGCGTACCAATCGGCGTTGACCACGGCCCAACAGTTCGGCCTGAACGAGTTGGCCGGCGCGGCGCAAATTGAGATCGGCAAATATTACCGCGATCGGGGCGACGCCGAACGCGCCCTCAGCGCGCTGCAAACCGTGTTGACGGCAGCCAAGAGCCAGAATGATGTCGCCACGCAGGTTTGGGCGTTGACGGAGATCGGCCGCGCCCAGCGTGAACTGGCCCAATACCCGGCGGCGCAACAGAGCTACGACCAGGCGTTAGCCCTGGCGCAGACGCTCAACCAGCCGCAACTGCTCACCCAACTCCAGGTGGATCGGAGCAAGGTGTTGCGCAGCAGCGGTCAGGCCGAACAGGCGATTGCCAAGCTGCAAGAGATCCAGACGGCGCAACAGGCCGCCGGTCAAAGCGCCGCGGCCGGCGCTACGTTGGTGGAGTTGGCTTATGCCTATGCCAACCTCCAACAATATAACCAGGCGCTGCAAGCCTTTACGCAAGCGCTGACGCTGGTGCGGATGCAGCCTATCGGCGAACGCAACCTGGAAGGCGAAATTCTGCTGGGCAGCGGTCAGATGCAGGAGAAGTTACAGCAATACGACGCCGGCGCCCAAGCCTATCAAAGCGCCCTGCAATTGGCGCTGGTCAATGGCGATTTGAATTTGCAAGCCGAAGTGTACGAAGGGTTGGGCGCGCTCTATCGGGCCTCACAACAGTATAGTGAAGCGCTGGCAAACTATCAGAAGGCGCTGCCGCTGGTGCAAGGGTTGATCCAGCCGGCGACCGCCTGCGCCACGGCGGCCAATCCCATCTGGGAAGCCAATATTCAGAAGAATATCGGCAAAGTCTATCAGGCGCTCGGCCAGTTGGATCAAGCGCTCGTTGCCTACCGGGGCGCGCAGGAGATCGCCGCCCGCCTTGACAACAGCGCTCTTTCCAACGAAATGTTGGCGGCCATCGGCAATGTCTACCGCCTGCAAGGAGACTTCACGCAGGCGCTGGCGATTGCCCAACAACTGGGCGACTTTACCCTGGAAGACAAGATTCTCAACGAAGTGGGCCAACAACTGCGCCAAAGCGGTCAGTTGGACAAAGCGCTGGAACCGTATGAACAGGCGCTGGCGCGGGCCAAGGAAGTGGGCGACAAAGCCGCCGAAGGGCGCGCCCTGGCCAATCTTGGTCGCATCTACCGGGCGCTGGAAGAGTACAAGGCCGCCCTGGAAGCCTACGATGCCGCGCTGATCCTTGTGCGGGAGAATGGCGACCAGGAGATCGAGAGCCGGGTGTTGCTTGATCTAGGCAAGATCTATCGCGCCACCGGCAATGATGACCAGGCGCTACGCAACTTTGAGCAGGCATTGCCCTTGGTCCAGGCGCGCAAAGACACGGCTACCGAACGGGTGTTGCAAGAGGGCATCGGCGCCATCTTGTTGGATAGTGGCGACTATGACAAAGCGTTGCAAGCCTTTGCGATCGCTCGCAGCTATGCCGAAGCGGCTAACGATGCCGAAAATACGGCGCGCATCCTTGCCAACATCAGCCGCATTTACACCGCTTTGGGCCGGACTGAGGAAGCCACCGCGCTGCTCGAACAACTGCGCGCCATGGATCTCAGCCAGGATCTGCTGAGTGATCTCGCCAAAGTCTATCGTGATCTCGGTCAATATGAAGCGGCGCTTGGTCCCTATGAGCAGGCATTAACCGCCGCGCGTCAGAATGGCGATACGGTGGCCGAGGCCAAAGCGCTCATCGATATCGGCAAGCTCTACCGCGCCATGACCAAACCCGATGAAGCCGCCACCCGCTACCAGGAGGCGCTGAAACTCGCCACCACCTTGGGCGATAGCACGCTGCAAAGTAACGCCCTCGACGGGCTGGGCAAGTCGCTGCAAGAGCAGGGGCAATTCCAGGAAGCGCTCGACTCTTACGAACAGGTGTTGGTGTTGGTGCAAGAGGCCAATCTGCCGACGATGGAAATTAACGCCCTGATCCAGGTCGGCAAGGTCTATCGCGACATGAAACAGGCCGACGACGCGCTGGCGGCGTACAGTGACGCGCTGGTGAAGGCCGAAGCCTTGAACGATGCCGCCCTGCTGGCGAACATCCACGAGAATATGGGCGGGCTGTATGCCGGACAGGACAAACTGGAAGAGGCGCAGAGCGCCTACGAAAAAGCCTTAGCCCTCGGTCGCGACCTGGAAGACAATCGTCTCATCGGCAATGTGCTAGAAGGGCTGGCGCCGGTTCAACAAGCGTTGAAGAATTACAAAGACGCGCTGACCAGCTATACCGAGTTGTTAACCGCCGCCCAAAATACGAGTGACCGCGCCTTAGAAGGCAAGACGTTGGTGAAGATCGGTCAACTCTACCGCGAGCAGGGCGATCAGACCCAAGCGTTGACCTACTACCAGCAGGCGCGTGACCTGGCGCAGGCGCTCAACGATCAGAACCTCCAGACCGAAGTGCTGGATAGCATTGCCCGCATCCAGCGTGATGCCGGCGATACAGAGCAGGCGCTGCAAACCTATCAAGAAGCGTTGACCCTGGCGCAGGAGAGCGGCAATACTGAACTGGAAGGCCGCGCCCTGGAAAACATCGGGCGCTTCTACCGGGACACCGGCCAACTGATCCAGGCGCTCGACTTCTACCAGCAGTTGCTGCTCAAAGCCCGGTCCGCCGCCGATCAAAACGCCGAAGCCAACGCCCTGGACAACATCGCCCGCATCCAACGCGATAGCGGCAACTTGAATGAAGCGCTGGCGGCGTACCAGACCGTGTTGGCACTGGCTGAGGAACTGGGCGATACCCAATTGGGGTTGACGGCACAGACCAATATTGCCAAGAGCTACAGCAACCTAAGCCGCTATGACGAAGCTGCTGCGGCCTATGAGAAGCTGTTAGAAACGGCCAAAGCCAACGCTGATCGTTCCCTGGAAGCGACCACGCTGCAAAACCTGGGCGATCTGCAACGCACCAGCGGCAACTATGTCGGCGTCTTCGAACGTTATCAGGCGGCGTTGACCATCCAACAGGAACTGGGCGATCAGGCCGCGATTGCGCAACTGCACACCAGCATCGGCGACGCCTATAGCGATCTCGGTCAATTTGAACAGGCGTTGCCCAGCTATCAGGAAGCGCTGGCGATCTATCAAACCGCCGCGCGGCCCGACGACGAGATTGCCGCGCTGAATGCCATCGGCACGACCTACTACGGCATGGGGTCTTACGAGCAATCGATTGCTTCCTTCCGTGCAGCGGTAGCGTTGATTGGCGTAAACACGACGCCGGCCAATATTGTCGCAACCTACGCCAACCTGGGCAAACTTCACCGCGCCGTGCGCGACTACGATGCTTCGCTCACCAACTACCAGCAGGCGTTAGAAGAGGCGCGCAAGATGGGCGACCAAGCCACGGAAGCCAGACAGTTGATCAATCTGGGGGTTGTCCACTCGGATCTGGGTCAATTTGAAGATGCGCAGCGCGAGTATGAAGAAGCGGTTGCCCTGGCCGAGACGTTGCAGGATGAAGCGTTACGCGCCCGCGCCCTCTACAGCCTGGGCCGCGTCTATCGCGACACCTCACAATATGAACTGGCGCTGGAAGTGTTGCAAGAGGCGTTAGCCATTCAGCAGCGGCTGGGCGACCAGAATGCCGAAGCGGCCATTCTTAACAATTTGGGTACGATCTACCTCAATCTGTTGCAACACGAAAAGGCCATTGAACCCTTCCAGCGCGCCGTCGCCGCCGCCGAGGCCACGCGTGATGGCAGCGCCACCAGCGAAGCTTACGCCGGCATGGGCTTAGCTTATGAAAGCCAGGGTCAACTCGACCAGGCGATTGACAACTACCAGAAAGCCATTATCGCCGCCGGCGCTCAACCGATGAATCTAGAGACCTATCAACGGCTCATCAAGCTGCTCTGGGACGCCGGGCGCCTGGGCGATGTCTTTACCTTTATGGAAAAGGCGCTGGCCCAGACCTTCCTGGATGGCGACGGCAACCCTTGGATCAATATCCATTCCAAGCTGGCCCCCGAACTGGCTGAACAGGAACAGAGCCTGCGCCGTGAACTCTTTGGCCTGCGCAGCGCGATTGCCGCCGAGACGGAAAAGGCATTGGCGCAACGCAACCAGACACTGCTGGGCAATCTCTTTACGGCGCTCGACGAGAAGCAGAACGCCTACAACGAGATTGTGACGCGCCTGCAGACCCAAGACCCGGAATACAGCGCCTTCCTCGGCATCAACCCCATCACCCTGGATGAGGTGCGCACGCAGGTTCTCGATCCACATACGACCCTGGTCGAATACTTTATCTTGCGCAAGCAAGCCGTTGCCTGGGTGATTGATCAGGAACGGGCTGTGCTGGTGCCGCTAGATATTACCGCCCACGAGCTGGTCAACCAGATCACCGGCTTCTATGACAAAGTACAGGATCGCTCCACCGAAGTGCCCGAAGCGGCCAGTCTCTATAGCCGCCTCTTCACGCCGGTACGCCCCTTTGTGCGCAAGAACAACCTGGTCATCGTCTCACATGGCGTGCTGAACTACGCCCCCTTTGCCGCCTTCTTCGACGCCCAGAACGGCAAGTATCTGGTGCAGACCTATGCTGTGAGCTACGCCCCCAGCGCCACGCTCTATAAGCATCTGCTCAACAAGCGCAACACCGATAGTGGACGCGCCTTAGTCTTGGGCAATGGCGACGATCTGCTCCCCTTTGCCCGCCAGGAGACCCGTGCCGTGGGCGATGCGCTGGGCGTCACACCGGTGATGGGTGACCAGGCGACAGAGGCGCAACTCTATGCCGATGCGCCACAGGTGGATACCTTGCATATTGCCGCGTCCGGCCAGTATCAACCGTTGGAACCGCTCTTTACCTACCTGACGTTGGCGGCGACGGCGGGGGAAGATGGTAAACTGGAAACCCATGAGGTTTTTGGCAAACTGGATCTGAGTAACGCCAATCTGGTTGTGCTATCGGGCAACCAACAGGGTAACCTGGAACAGTTCCACAGCGGGGCGGAAATCCCGGAACTCGCCTGGGCCTTTACCTACGCCGGGACGCCGGCGGTTCTCACCTCCAATTGGCGGGTGGACGATGCCAGTGTGGCAACCTTCTTTGAAGCCTTCTACCGTCATCTGCGCGAAAAGGCGACAACCGCCGAGGCGTTGCGCCTGGCCCAGGTGGAGATGCTCGAACGGGCCAGTTCCGCCTCCCCCTATTACTGGGCCGCCTTTAGCCTGAACGGCGACTATCAGGGCGAGGGGGAAATTCCAGTTATCGAGAGCAGCGCCGAAGGGGTGAGCGCACCGGCGATTGGCGCCAATCGCAACCCCACCGACACAAACACCGGCACGGCTGGGTCGGCGTTGACAAACGCTCTCGGCAACCTGACCGATTCGGTGGGCCTCACCAACGTCTTTCAGGTGACGGAAGGGGTGGAGATTGCCGGTGAGAAATCAACTGCAATCACCACGACCAATCCGACCACCGGCACCGGCACCGGCAATGTGATCCCCATTGGCGACTTGACCAACGGGATCTGTAACAATATCACTCTGCCGCTGGGGCTGGTCCTGCTGGCCGACCTCTTCCGCCGCGGCTTCCTCCGCCGCAAGCGTGAGGAGGAAGAAAAAGAGGGTTGATCAGCCACTCGCTCGTAGCTGGTCCGTGACCGGCGTTGGAGCAGCTAACGCCGGTCACGAACCGGCTACGAGCGAGTTTGATCACTGCTGCCTGGCGTAGTCACGAAGATGAGCCAAAAAGGACGGGATGCCTGCCCCGTCCTTTTTTATTTGCGGAAAAGCGTGTATGATAGAAGATAGTGAACAGAAGTCAGAAGCTATACCGACGAGCGCCAGAAAGTAACACTTTTTACACGGGTAATGGGTTACTTTCTGTGCTGCTCGTAAGTATAGAAGTCAGAGGACAATCTATGGCTGAGAAGCGACCAATTGCATATTCCACCGATCCGAAACCGGAACCGACGCCGAAGGCAGAGGCGCAACCGCCTAACCTGGCTGCCCCCTTTCCGACGCGCCAGCGAAACCAACCCGTGCGCGTCTATCTGGAACGCAAAGGACGGGGCGGCAAAACGGTGTCAGTGATCAAAGGGGTGATGAGTCCGCCCCACGGCAAAGAGGCGCTGGTCAAACTGCTCAAGACCAAACTTGGTACAGGTGGGGCCGTGAAAGAGGAAGAGCTAGAAATCCAAGGCGACCACCGCGATAATATTGTGGCGTTGCTCAATGAATTGGGCTATAGCGCCAAGCGGGCGGGTGGGTAAAACGCGCCGGCAATCCTGCCCTGAAAACGACAGGGATGCCGCAGATTATACAGATGAATTTGCAATATAAATCTTTGAAATCTGCGAAATCCCTGTCGTTTTCATTGGCTGTGGCGCACAATGGTGTATGGCTACTTCCGGGAAGAGGCGGGAACGATTCGGTCATTGTGAACGCTATACTCAAATCAGAATGAAAACCGGAATTTTTGGGGGAAGTGTGTTAAAATGAATCGCAAAGTCAGAGAAGCCACGGAAAGCCGAGGGAAGAACGA
>QWII01000208.1 GCA_021405325.1 Caldilinea sp. CFX5
GGCAGCCCGATCTCGTCCGCCAGGGTGCCGCCGATGCTCTGGCCGACATTTTCCGCGTCGATTAAGGAGACCGGCTTGCGCGACGAAGGTTGAAAATAGACGCGCATGGAGAAGGGAATACGCCCGGTGGTCTGGCTCAGTTCCTCCAATTCTTGCAGCAGAATGACGCGATCCACCGCTTGACTAAAAAAGCCGGCGCTGCTGAGCAGGCCGACCGCCAACACAATGCCAACCAACGCCAGGATGGTTAACATGGGGCGATGGGCCAAGCGCTGATAGGTTAAACGGCAGAGATCAAAAGCTAAACGTAGACGACGCATGTGGATTTTGGACTTCGGTGTGAACTCAGTCGAACGATTTTTGATTTTGGATTTGGCGTGTTGTATCGAACACGCAAAAATCCAAAATCAAAAACTTGTTCAGGCAGGAGCTAAAATTGCTCTTGGGTTGGATAGACGCGAGGGAAGGCTTTGCCCTTCATCTTTTCGCCGTCGGCGACTTCGACAAAGGGTTTCATCGGGTGGTTGCCCGCGGCGACAAAGCGCGCGTCTTGGGTCATGTAGTGCAAGGCAATGGCGCGCCGGGGGCGACCACTCTTGTTGGCATGGGAGCCGTGCCAGGTCAGCGCATGGTGATAATGCACCTCGCCCCGCTTGACCGGACAGCGCACCACCTTGATCGCATGATCCGCAAAGCGTTCGGGCATATCTTCGTAATTTTTCAAGGTGTGGAGAAAGTTGATCTGATCGCCCCAGAGATGCGACCCCGGCACCATACTCATGCAGCCGTTGTCCTCGTCGGCGTCATCGAGCGCCACCCAGGCAGTCACTTCGGTCATCGGCGCAATGATCGGCCAGTAGGGTGCATCCTGGTGCCACATGTTGACGCCGCCGATTGCCGGTGGTTTGTACTGAATCTGGTCATGCCAGATGCGCAACTCGGCGGCATTGGTCAACTGCGCTAACCCCTTGGTGATCTTTTCATGGGCAATTAAGTGGTGAAAGGGCTGGCTCGCCATCCAAATGTTGACAATCTGCCAGACCGGCGCCGCGTCACTACGCCCCAGGTTGCGCACCAGAACCGGTTGCGGAATGTCGGTCCGTTCCCGCTCGTCGATCACGCGCATCGTCTCGGACCGCAGCGCCTCGACCTCGTCATCAGTCAGCACCAGCCCGCCGTTGACATAGCCGTTAGCCTTAAAAAAGTTGATCTGTTCCTGTGTTAACATATGCCTTCTCCTTGGATAGCTTGATTGTACCGTGTGCAGCGCAAGAATGCCAAATTGTTGATGACAGGGTGAGGGGGTGACAAGATGACAGGGTGACAAGGTGACAAGATGACTGATATTACGTCCCAGGAACGCCGCCAGAGATGGCATAACATCAGTGAGTGTGTAAGTAAGTCGTCCATTTCACCTTGTCACCCTGTCATCTTGTCACCCTGTCATCTTGTCATCTTGTCACCCTGTCATCTTGTCATCCCCCCATTGGCCGACCGCAGCAGGAATCATATATCATGAAAAGGGGAAAGGGAATGGACAGGGATTGAGGAAAGATGGACTAGAATAATATGCTGCGACAGGTAACCGTTGCGGAAATTCAGCCGGTGGTGCGGATTGCCAATTATCATGACGTACTGCCGTTGCAAAGCTGGCCGCAGCGCATCATCCCGGATCTGCAATTGATCTTGATCGTGCAGGGACATTATGAGTACGTGGAAAACCACTTGGTGATCCCTGTACAGCCCGGCGAAATTCTTTGGATTGAGCCGGGCATTCGCCATACCTTTCGCCATGTAGATGCTGCGGCGGCCGGCTTGATCTCCAGCATCCATCTCGAATTGCTGCCGACCGGAAGTTGGGCGGCGGGTGACTACCGGCTGGCGCAGGCGCCGGAACGGTTGACCCGCGTCACGGATATGGCCTACTTGCAAGAACGCTTTTGGCGCATGGCGCAAATCTTCGGCAGCTATCTGCCCCACCGTGAGTTACTGACCGGCGTCATTGCGCGTGAGATTATGCTGTTGCTGCTGGGGCATTGGCAGCAGCCGGTTACCTCCAAACTTTCGCCGCGTATGGAAGCCATGTTGACCTTTATTCGCGCCCATCTACAACAGCCGCTTTCGCGCCAGACGTTAGCCGCGGCCTTTGGCGTTTCGCCGGAGCATATCAACCTGCTCTTTCGGCGTGAATTGGGTATGCCCCCCTCTGCCGTGATCAACCGCGAACGGGTGATGCTGGCCTACCGGCTGATCCATGAACAGGGCAAGAGCGCCAAAGAAGCAGCCTATGCCGTCGGCTATAGCGATCCCTTCTACTTTTCGCGTGTTTTCAAACGCACCCTTGGCATCCCCCCGTCACAAGTTGATTGAGAACCATCCAATCATGATGAAAATTTCTGTTAAACCAATTTGACAGCGTAGCGTAAATTGCGTACACTTGCATTCCAATACGTGAATTGTATTTTCCCTACTGAATCAGCGTTTACCAACAAACCAATTTTCCATCAAAATTTTTGCCGGCGCGACAGACTTTGTTCCCTTTGATCATTGTCCGAAGTTTCAGCCGGCGATAACGTGTTCAACTGTTTCATGGATGAAAAACGCCCGGCGCCAACGGTGCCTGCAGTCGAACGAGCGATTGAGCTATTACAAGTGTTGGCGCGCGCCGGCAAACCGCTCATGCTTTCCGAATTGAGTGAACTGACGGCGGCGTCGCGTAGTACAGCTTTTAACACGCTAGCGACTTTACACCGTTACGGCTTTGTCGAAAAAGATGAGCGCTACAAAACCTATCGGCTGGGGTTGGGCCTCTTTGAACTGGGGCGCGCCTATCTTGACCAGGTTAGTCTGGTGCCGGCCTTTAATCACTATGCCCGGGAATTGGTCGAACAGTGCGCCGAGACGGTGAAACTTGTCATTCGTGATGGCTGTGATGTTGTCTACCTGGCCGCGCAAGAAGGTCCCCATTCGGTGCGCCTAGTGGCGTTGGTCGGCAACCGGCGACCGGCCCATGTGACAGCCGTGGGCAAAGTCCTCCTGGCCCAACTCGCGGAAACAGAACTGATTGAACTTTATCGCACCTATGCGTTTGTCAAACCAACGCCGGCAGCCATTGATAGTTTTGCCCAGTTACAAGCTGCGCTGACAACTGTTCGGCGTGAGCAGATCGCCTATGATTTGCAGGAATCGTCGGTAGGCGTCAACTGTGTTGCCGCCCCGATCCGGGACGAGAGCGGCAAGGTCATCGCCGCCATGAGCATCGGCGTCCCGCACGACCGTTGGAGTGCGGGACGCCAAATTGAACTGACCGACCTGATCCAGCAAGCCGCCGCCAAACTTTCCCAGGCCTTAGGCTGGCGGGGCGAGCTGGTAGGCACGCCAACCCAGAATGGTATTGCTAAGCGATTGCGAGATTAAGAAATTCACGACACCGAGATGCGCAAAGAA
>QWII01000030.1 GCA_021405325.1 Caldilinea sp. CFX5
TCGTCGGTCAGGTCGGGCGCATACCCTTTAACAATGACCTGCCGCACCAAATCTGGGGCAACTGTGTCCGGCAGCAAGATCAGGCCCAAGTCACGCCAGGCGGCGCCGCTACGGCGAAATTGTGCCGCCACTTCTGCCAATGCCGGTTTGTTCAAGATGAGAGCCGCTTCTTCCAGAAAGGTGGCATACAGGGGGCGATCCGCCTCACCATTGATGCCGACTATCCCCAAGCGACTAAAGGTCGAAGTCAAGCCGGCATAGAGTTTCACTCCGGCTGGAAACTCCTTTTCCCAACTCATGCGCTGCTTGGGCTTGGTCAAGAGATCGGCCCAATGTTGAAAGGCTTGCAAGCCAAAGTTATGAGCCGCTCCTTTGGGCGGTTTCTCGGTGTAGAGGTTGATGCAATCCCAAATCCCGGCCGTGACAGCAGCGGGCAATTTCTCCGGATCGGGCAGGTCCAAAGCAAGAATGCGATATTTATCTTGTTTCACCCGACCACGTGCCGTGGCAAGTTGACCAGTGGTGATGGTCAGCGGCACATTGGCGCGATCAGCAATCCAGACTTGATCGGCAGCCTCATCGTAACCATAGACAAGAATGGGGTACATCAGCCACATACCGCCTTCAGCGGGCAACACATGATAGGGCAGGCTCCACATATCCGCCCAGACAATCGCCGGCAGACCATCGGTCAACGTTTCTACAAGGTTGCTCACCCCCTTTTCCGGCTTGCTGGTCTGCAACACCTCTTGTACCACGCCCAAACGCGCCAGTATGGTGTCAAGCGGGTCAAAGGTCGTGCGTGTCAACAAAGCGACATGGGGGTCATGCCCTTCATAGGCAAAGGTAAAATAGCCCAGGACGATGCCGCCGCTAATGCCGAGGAAGAGCGCTTCGCTATAGGGTTGGCCGGTGTGGGGCGCTTTGACGCCGCGGTAGGCAAAGTAATTGTGCAGCGTACCCGTTTCCCAGTGGCGACCAGCGAAATGATGGTAGTTGGATAAGATTGGCATACCGTTACTCCTCTCCTACGAATCTGCTAGGCAGATCCTTATCGAAGACAGTCGAATTAGATTGCTATGGCTATTGTAGCAGGGAAAGGGCAGGTTGTGGGGAAAGAGAGACATACGATACAAATTTCCAATCTATTGTATACCAGCATAGCGAAAGTAATGGTTTCGTGCTGCAGAGTGCGCGGAAATACACCCTTACCACGCGTGTTACAGGCAGGGCTACAAACGGTGTGTTATAATTGAGGAGATGAACAGCCTTACGCCCAAAGCCCGAAGGAAGATGGGGAAGCGATGACTTTACCTTGGCCTTTTCGTACCTCCCGTAACGTACACAACTTTGCACTCGGTGACGATGACGTCCAGGTTTGGCAGGTAAGGTTGGAACAAGACGCAACCACCCTTGCCCACTTGCACGAGTTGCTCAACGCCGAGGAGCAGCAACGGGCAGCCCGCTTCTACTTTCCGGCTGACCAGCGCCGTTACACGGTCGGGCGCGGGGTTTTGCGTCTGCTGCTGGGCCGCTATATGCATGTAGCGCCGACGCATGTGGCTTTTGTCTACAACCCTTACGGCAAACCGGAACTGGCGCCGCTCAACGGGGCGCCGCCCCTGCACTTCAACCTCTCGCACAGCGGGGAGATGGCGCTCTATGCCTTCGCCCGGCAGCGCCCGCTGGGCATCGACATCGAACGGATGAAACCCGACCTCGCCTGGCGTGACCTGGCGCGCCAGATCTTTTCACCCTATGAACAACAGGTGTTGGCAACATTACCAGTGATAGAACAACTGCCGGCTTTCTATCGCGGCTGGACACGTAAAGAAGCCTACATCAAAGCGCGGGGCATGGGATTGTCCCTGGCGCTCGACCAATTTGATGTAACGCTGCAGGCTAATCTCCCCGCTCAGTTACTCGCTACTCGTGATAACCCTCAGGAAGCTACCCGCTGGACTCTGTGCGATCTGCCTTGCCCAACCGGCTATGCGGCGGCGTTGGTGGTAGCCGGTTACGGCTGGCACACAACCATTTGCCACTAACAAAACAAGCGATAAAACGATTCAGCGCCAAGGGTTTTCCTGTCTGCTTGGCGTCTTGGCGCTGAAAAATTATTCACCCTAGGGTTGGGTTGTCGCTGCGAAGATTTGCTGGAGAAAAAACATCCGGTGAATGTATTTGCAGTTCCCCCGAAGCGGTTATTAGCCGCACTGCAAATACATTCACCGGATAACCAGTATTATAAACAGTGTTTTCCAACTGCGCAAATTCCAGTCCCGACGAAATGCAATTGAATCAGTCGGTTCGTTGGTTTCGACAAGCTCAACCAACGAACCAACTCCTGACATTTTATTTCTCAACCCCGCTTACCCTGCGAAAAAGAGGAGAGCGAACATCCTTTCGCCTTGTACCTTTTTTATACATCTCTTGTATACCACGACCTATCATGCTTGTTGGTGCGCTTTGTTATGCTACAACAGGCAATGCACCCGGTTGGCCCAAGGAGTGAGAACGAATGGTGGTGGTTATTCGCGACAAACAGGAACTGAAAGAAGTCGATGGCGTCTTAACCACGGCAGCAGCAATGGCAAATGCGCTGGAATATTATTTGATTGAAGGCAATCTCTATCGGGTCGTCATAGTACGACGCGCCCACGGTTTTGAGCGGGTGACCATGTCGATGGGCGAACTGCTCACGATCCTCAATACGCTTCAAGCCCAGCGCTCGCGCATGACTGCCGAACAAAATCGCCAGCTTGACGCCATCTTGCATACCGTAGGTTGTGTGCAAACCCACTTTGGTTCCCACTTTCAGGAGATGATGGTCTACGAGATCATGGCGCGGCTCAATCGCATCAACTGGTTTTTGCACGATTGCGAAAAGGGCAAAGCGGGCTACGTTGACAACTTCCCGGCAGAAATGCGCAATCGCCAACGCATTGAAGAACTGGTCAAAGCGCTCGGTCGCGAGATGGGGACTGATGTCGCCACGCGCATTGAACGGATCGACAAACGGCTGCGTCAAATCACCCAACGCGCCGACTTCATCTGGCCCGCTGAAACCCAAAGCATCTACCCCGAAGACCCCTACTGGTATCTCTACTCTTTACCCGTGTAAATGTGTATTGGTTGGTGAGTTCGTTGGTTGAGCTTGTCGAAACCAACGAACTCACCAACCACTCATCTACAACGGCCAGAAAAACAACAGTAGCGGAATCGCCGTCACGATCACCAGTAACTCAATCGGTAAACCCACACGCGCATAATCGCTAAATTTATAGCCACCCGGCCCCATAACCAGTGTATTCGACTGGTGACCAATCGGCGTGAGAAAATCACACGAGACGCCAACCGCCGCCGCCATGAGAAAGGCGTCGGGCGAAACCTGTAACCCCTGGGCAATGCTGACGGCGATCGGCGCCATGAGCAACGCCGCCGCCGCATTGTTGACCAACGGTGTCAGAATCATACTGCCTACCAACACGACACCCAACGCCACAACCGGCGGCGCATTGCCGGCCACACCCAACAACTGACCGGCAATCCAGTCGGCGCCCCCCGTGCGTTCCAGTGCGTCGGCTACGGGAATCATTGCCCCCAACAAGATGAGAATCGGCCATTCAATGCTGTCGTAGGCGTCGCGCAGGGAGATCAGTCCCGTGAGAATCATGGCGACAGCGGCCGTGACAATAGCGACCGGCAACGCAATCACCCCTGTTGCCGTTGCAATGATCGCCGCCGCAAAGAGGCCGACGGCCAGGACAATGCGCCGTGTCTGTCCAATGCGCAGATTGCGTTCGGCCAAGGGTAGACAGTCGAGCGCTGCCATTGTTTCATAAAGCCCCTCATTCGGTCCCTGGAGCAATAGCACATCACCGGCCTCAAAACGCACATTGCGGATACGCTGGCGCAGGGAAGCGCCCCGGCGCGCCACGGCCAACACATTGACATTGTGCTGTTGCCGTAGCCGTAGATCGCGCACGGTGCGCCCGATCAGCGGCGACTGGGGCGTCACCACCGCTTCCAATATGTTGATCTCATCGGTCGCCGCCGTCAGTTCGCCCAATGATTCATTGCCCACCAACTCAAAGCCGGTTGCATTCAACAGCGTTTTGAGCAGATCCGTATCGGCCCGCACCAGCAAAATATCATTCTCTTGCAGCACGGTGTAACCCGTTGAGCCAAAGAATTGCCGCTTGTCGCGCTCCAACCCCATGACAATTACGTCGCCGTCGGCAAAGGCGGCAATCTCGCGCAAGCGTTGCCCGTTGAGCGGTGAACCCGCCGGCACTCGCACTTCAGTCAGGTAATCCTTGATCTGAAAAAGCGCCTCGCGAGATGTTTGCCCCTTGCGCTCCGGCACGAGGCGCCAGCCGACCAGCGCCAGGTAGAGAATATTGACGACGATCACACCGAACCCGACCGGGGTAAAGGCAAACATGCCAAAAGAACCGGCGCCTGTCTCTGCCCGATAGGTGGCAATAATAATGTTGGGCGGCGTACCGATCAAGGTCAACATCCCGCCCAGCAGGGAACTATAGGCCAGCGGCATGAGCAACAAAGAAGGCGAACGGCCCGCTTTGCGCGCCATCTGAATACCCAGTGGCAGCAAGAGCGCCGTGGCAGCCACATTGTTCATCACGGCGGAGCAGAGGGCCGTGACGGCGCTTAAGGCGCCAACCTGGATCGTTGGCCGGTTGCCAATACGCATCATTCGGCGCGCTAAGAGGTCGATCGCGCCCGAATTGATCAGGGCGCGACTGATCACCAGTACGCCGGCCACCGTAACCACCGCCGGATGACCAAAGCCCAAAAAGGCTTCATCCGCCGGCACAATGCCAGCTAGGGTGACAGCCAGCAGCGCGGCAAGCGCGACCAGATCGTACCGCCACCGTTCCCAGATAAATAAGACCAGGGCCACGCCCAGGATCAACGCCACCAGCAGTTGGTCACTCATAGAATTTTGCGCTTTCCATAAAGAAGTCCGACTTTTGCCAAAAGTCGGACTTCTTTGGTCATACCATTATGCATAGAATCGGTTTATCGCGCGGCCTGTTCGAGGGCGCCACGCAAGGTTCTTACATAGTCATAAGCATCACGGATCAGGGTAAACTGGCGGCGCAGCAGATCTAGGATGCCCTCGTTGGTCGTTTTACCCATTACATCTTGGTAGGCGGCCAGGATCAACCCATCCACCCGCTCACAATCAGCGAGGATTGCCGCATCGCCGGCAGCCAGCAACGCTTCCAGATTGAGCCACCCTTGGTGAAACAGCCCAGGCAGGGTGCCGGCTTTGCTGACCGTATGCCCAGTGGCGCGCAGCAATTGGGTCAATTCATCGGCATTCTGCTTCCGCTCTTGGGCATATTGATGGAAACGCGCGGCATATTCTTTGTTGCGCAGCCCATCTACCGCGGTCTGATACCCAATCTGACTATCCAGATTCAATTGCAACAGATCGTTCAAGAGTGCTGCTTCCTGTGGATCTACGGTCACATCCTTCGCCGTCCTTGGCGCTGCAGTTGCGCCCGTTACTTGCGGCGTGGTTGTTACTATGGTTGCCATCGTCATTTTCTCCTTATGCGTGTTTTCTCATGCGGTGTCGTGTCAATATGCACCCAGCATAACCGAGAAAAGCATCACCGCCATCGGTATTGATACAGCCACTAGGTACAACGCTAGATAGAAAAGCGATCATAACCTCACCCCTTTAACCGACTAATCGACCAGCGCCCTTCTCATAGAACAATCGTTGTAACCTCCGCCTGTGCCATTGCCTATGGTTGTTGGTTCGCCAAGAAGATAGAGTGTTCTATACGATACCAACAACGCGTGATTTTACAAGCGACCGGCGCCCAAGACCGGTCACTCATCAGAATCTGTGTTTGATAAAGATTGCATAGACTTCGGCGTGAGCTTAGTCGAACGATTTCACAGATTTTTCTTGGCTTTAATCTGCGTAATCGTTGATGATTTACAACATCAGGAAATAGGGGAAGACAATGCGTGTCATGGTTCTCAACCAGTCAGAACAATTGCGGCAGGCGCTGCAATATGTGCTGGAACAGGGCGTTCCCGTTGAGATTGTAGGGGAAACCCAGGAAGTGCAAGGGTTGGTCCAACAGGTCGAACAGTTGCAACCCGATTGGCTCTTTCTCTTGCAAGACGAATACCACCGGGTGAGCGGCGTCCTCCAACGTTTGTTCGCCGTGCACCCTGAGCTGCGAGTGATTCTATTGAGCGGCGATGGTCAATATGTGCGCTACCAACAGGATCACAGTGGCGATACGGCGGTAGATCGCTGGCCGGAAATGACGCTCAGCGATTTTCTCTATGCCTTAAAAGAGGCTTCGCCATCGCCCGCGGCCGTCAAATCAATTGAAGATGTGGGGAAAGCCGACCCCCCCAAATTTGTCAAAGAAGAATAATTGTTCAGCCAGGAGTTGGCCAACCTACCGTGAAAATAGCAGGGATTCCGCCGATTGCGCGGATGAAACCCTGAGAGAAATCTTTGGCATCGGCGGAATCCCTGTTGTTTTCAGGGCAGGGTGACCCAACTACCATTGCTACAAATAGAATGAAGGAGACCTGATGACTACCCTGGAAAAACCGTTGGTCGATAAACAGATGGATCTCTTTACCAGACAGTCGTTGTTTGCCTTAGCCGCGGAGCGGGAAGAGCCTTGCGTTTCGCTCTATATGCCCACCGAACGGCGTGGTCCCGATACCCAGCAAGGTCCCATTCGGCTCAAGAATCTCCTGGGCCAGGTGGAGGCGGAATTGGCCGCCCTCGGCCAACGAACACCGGCGATCCAGCAGTTGTTGGCGCCGGCGCAAGCATTGGTGAGCAACAATCTCTTCTGGCAATATCAGAGTGATGGTCTGGCCCTGCTGCTGGCGCCGGGAATGATGGAAAGCTACCGCCTGCCCTTGCAATTTGACGAAACCGTGGTGGTGAATGATCGCTTCTACCTGAAGCCGCTCCTGGCAATGTTGAGCAGCGATGACACCTTTTACCTCTTGGCGTTGCGACAAGGCGGTGTCCGTCTCCTGCAAGGCTCGCGCTTTAGTCTGGCCGAAATCGAACTGGGCAAAGATGTGCCGACCAGTCTGGCCGAAGCGCTCAAGTATGACGAATTTGAGACTACCCTCCGCTTTCACATTGCCTCCCGCCCCAGCACCGGCAGCAGTCGCGGCGCACCGGATCGCGGCGCCGCCATGTACCACGGCCAGGGGGGCGCCGCTGATGATGCCAATAGCAAAGAGCAGATCATCCGTTTCTTCCGCGCGCTGGACAACGGCGTGTGTGATTTATTAACCGGCAGCCAACAACCGCCCTTGGTGCTGGCCGGCATTGACTATCTGCGTGGCCTCTACCGCCAGGTCAATCAATACAACGCCCTGGTCGAGGAAGAGGTAATCAACGACCCGGAGGCATTGACCATGCCGGAATTGCACCAACGGGCGTGGGCGCTTGTCGAGCCGATCTTTACCCAAGCGCGCCAGGATGCATTGGATGCCTATCACCGCCTGGCCGGCTCCAGCGACGCACGCGCTGCTCGGGCCATTGACGCAATTGCACCCGCCGCTTACTTTCAGCGGGTCGATACGCTCTTGATGCCGCGCACCGCAGTGCAATGGGGCGCCTTTGATGCTGAAGCCGGCCAGGTCGAGCTGCATCCGGAGCGACAGCCAGGCGACCAAGATCTGATTGATTTCGCCGCCCTTCATACCTTGCTCAATGGGGGCGCTGTCTATTTGGTTGAACCACCGGACTTGCCCGCCGGCGTCCAACTCGCCGCCATTTTGCGCTACTAAGTAAGGCATTCGCAGCTTGTCGGGGCGTACCCTTGCGGTCGCCCCATCTTCACCGGCAAATGTGGGGCGACCGCAAGGGTACGCCCCGACCTTTCAAATAACCACAGAGGGGAGACGCCTATGAGCCAGACGCTTGACGTACAATCGATCATCGATCAGTTGATCCTGGTGAACCAGGAGAGCAAACGAAACTTTTATACTGCCGCCGCCCAGGTCGAAAATCGGGCGACCAAACTTTTGCTCAAAGCCTATGCCCAGGAACGGGCGCGCTTTATTCGTGAACTGCAACAAAGCCGACCGCAGCCGACAGCGGCGGTGGTTGAAAGTACACCCGCACCCGCCGGCAGCTTTTTCCACCGCGGCTGGCTGGCGCTCAAAGCGGCGCTCGTGATCCGCCGGCAGCGCCGGCACCGGCTCTTGCTGGCTGAATTGCAGCAGATGGAAACCAATACAATGGATGCCTATGCCAGAGTGACGACGGCCACGTTGCCGGCTCCCCTACGCACGCTGGTCGAACGGCAGTATGAACGGATCCGTGCCGTTCACCGCTGGGTAACGCTCTTGAGCCAACAACAAGAGCGGCAGGTGGCGGTCCGCCTCTTTAATCGGTGGGAGGAAGCCGAACAGGCCATTGGGCGCCTGGCGCAGTTGGGCATTGCGCGCAGCGAGTTGGCGATTGTCTCGGTGGATGAGGTTGCCGCTTATGCCAATGACCAGCAGGCGCGCCCCCGCGCCACCCGCGAGGCCATTGTCACCGGCGGGTTACTTGGCCTGGTCGCCGGCGGGGCGTTGGGGTTGATCTATGGCTCCTTTCATCGCACCATCTTCCCCGATGTCGGCGGCTTCCTGACCAGTAGTCCAACCGGCATTATGTGGGAAGTTGCGCTCTATGGCGCCGTGATTGGTCTCATCTTCGCCTTGATCTTCAGTACGTTGATTGCCACCAGTGCGGCGGAGATGGATACACATCTCTACGAAGAAAGCTTCCAGCAGGGCGATACGTTAGTTGCTGTCTCTACTGACGCCGCCAATTTACGCAACGTGGAGCGGGTTATCGGGCTGAAGCATGAACACGAAATTGCACCAATGACGGCGTGAAGGAACCCCCTTTTCCCCCACCGCTTCGCCCTTCTCCATCTAGACAAGAGGCAACCTCTACATAAAAATGTATCTGCTTTCTGTACTTACTACTATTCCGTTCTTTACGGTTTAATCGTAGGTTAAGTTAGGTTGCCTTCGTGCATAACCCAGGCGTTTTATAGACAATAAAGGAGTACCTATGACTGAAAGGACCCCAAGCGTGATGCGCGCGGCCCCCGTGCGGCGCGTGTCCCACCGTAGCGCAACCAACGGCATGGATCTGGATGCTCGCTTTGCCGGCTTTGCCCAAAAGATGCGCAGAGCGGGCCAACCGACGGTGGTCATGCGCGCCTTTCGTCACTACTATACCCAGTTGGTCGAGGGCGCCACCGGTTACATTACCAGCAAAGATGCGCAACCGGTGGCAACCTTGCCTACGGTCGCAACCTTGGCTACTTACAATGACGCTGGGCAAGCTGCTCTTGCGCGCACCGCTGTGATTAAACTCAACGGCGGCTTAGGCACGACCATGGGCATGAATGGGCCGAAGTCCCTGGTGCAAGTCAAAGGAGATTTTACCTTTCTCGATATTATTATCCACCAAATCCTCTATCTGCGCTGCCAACATCATGTGCGCTTGCCCCTTATCCTGATGAATAGCTTTAATACCCAAACGGCAACCCGCCAGGCGCTGGCTTCTTATACGGATCTGCTGGCACAGGATGTGCCGTTCGATTTCATGCAACATCAAATCCCCAAGATCCTCAAAGCCGATCTCTCGCCTGTCACCTGGCCGGCGGATCCGGCGAAAGAGTGGTGCCCGCCTGGTCATGGCGACCTCTACCTGGCGTTGCAAACGAGTGGATTACTGGAAAGGCTACTGGCCCAAGGTTATGAATATGCCTTTGTCAGCAATTCGGACAATTTAGGCGCAACGGTCGATCTTGCCATCCTCGGTTATTTTGCCGAGAAGCAGTTGCCCTTTCTGATGGAGGTGGCGCGCCGCCAGCCGGCCGATCACAAGGGTGGTCATTTGGCGACCCATCCCGAACAAGGGTTAATCTTGCGGGAAGTGGCGCAATGTCCCGCCGAGGAGATGGCGGCGTTTCAGGATATTGAGCGCTACCAATATTTTAACACCAACAACTTGTGGCTTCACCTGCCTACGTTGCAGCGACTGCTCCAACACGTTAACGGTGTGCTGCCGCTGCCGCTCATCCGCAATGAAAAGCCGGTTGACCCCACCCAGCCCGATAGCCCGCGTGTCTACCAGTTGGAAACGGCCATGGGCCATGCCATCGGTCTTTTCCCCGATGCTGAAGCGGTGGAGACGCCCCGACAGCGCTTCCTGCCGGTCAAGAATACCAACGACCTACTGGCGCTCTGGTCGGATGCCTATGTTTTGAACAATGACTATACCATCCAGCGCAACCCGGCGCGCACCATCGACAGCGAACTGGTCATCGACCTGGACAAAGATTACTATGGCCTCTTTGACCAACTCAAAGAGCGTTTCCAGGCCGGTCCGCCTTCGCTGGTCAACTGTCGGCAGTTTCATGTGGAAGGCAATATCTACTTTGACGCCGATCTCGGCTTAGCAGGGGACATCTGGCTGCGCAACGCCAAAGGGCGACCATTGCATGTGACGAGCAGTAATTGAGTAGGGGCGCACCCTTGCGGTCGCCCCGGTTTACCGACAAATCGGGGCGACCGCAAGGGTGCGCCCCTACGGAACACAAAAACAGCCCGGAATCAATGGCGATTCCGGGCTGTTTTTGACATGAGGTTTTGACATAAGGATGAGGTTAACTTACATCAATCCCAATCGTGGTTGGACTTTCGTCGAGATTATGTAACTCCACCTGTGGGATGTGCGCCGGCATGGGGATGCCGGCCTTAACATTGATTCGCACGACATCCACGGCATTGATCTGCCGGCGAATATAATCGCCTTTTTCCACCAGGGTGCTACGAATGAGTTGCGCATCGGGGACATAAAGGGAAATGGGTTGATCCGCCGCAATGCCCGCCTTTTTCCGCAACTCTTTCACTGTATTGATGATCACCTCGGCGCACTGGTCAGTGGATAAGGCTTCCTGTGTTACATTGGTTGTTTGTGCCTGTCGAGTCGTCATTGCCATTCCTCTCGTCTACCTATATTTGTAGGACTACGGACGGTCGACCAGAAGGCCGACTTTTGCGTGTTGCGCAAGTCCTGATTTTGTCCAGGTAAAAAACCGGCGTTTTTACCAAATGCCGGCGATCTCTTGCAAGGCCGGTAAATCCAATAGTCGGATGCGCCGATAGCCCAAAACCAGTAGTCGCTCTTGCTTAAAGGTGCGCAAGATGCTGCTCACCGTTTCGCGATAGGTGCCGAGATGATCGGCCAATACTTGATGACTGACGCCATGCAATTCGTGGTTGGCGTCAGAGAGTTTCAGCAATAGTTCGGCCAGGCGGGCCGGTAATTTCTTATGGGCCACGGCTTCCAAACGATCCTCCACCTGCGCCAAACGAGCGGCATAGGTTTGTAACAAGCCCCAACTGAGAATCGGATAGCGCATGATCACCGCCGTGGCCGCATCGGTGGGAATTGTCCAGAGTGTGACATCATCCATCGCTTCGACAAACTTGATCGATTTCCCGCCTAGGTCGCTGATCGAACCCTGCCCAAAGATGGCGCCCGGTTCCAGGGTGGTGATGACGATCTGCACCCCGGTCTGCTCATTCTTACAGACTAGATGCACCCGCCCCTTGATCAACAAATACATCTTCTCGGCCAGGTTCTGCGCCGTCGCCACACAGCTCTTGGCTTTGTAATGGGCAATGTGAATGGCCCGCTTAAAGGCTTCATCCTCCTGGCGCAACATCATAAAGAGCGACTTGAGTTCTCGATAGTCGCGCGGGACATTGTTCAACTTGGCCGGCAGCGCCACCAACGACTGCTCAAACGTAGGGACGATTTTGGGCAATGCAGAGACGGTCATGCGTAGTTCTCCTCTCGAGTAACAACTGGGGTTTCAGGCATAAGTGCGTATTCGTGTAAGCTAGTTATAACCATCACCCCTCATCCACCTGCTGACTGAGCAACGTATAAACGACAGCTTCATCCTCAGCTAGATCGGATGTGGGTTGCGGTTGGGCAGCGCTATCGGCATAGAAGGTCGCCAGGCGACCGGCGGTGTAGGCAGCGATGATGGTTGGATGGATATAATGTTGGCGGCAGACGGCGGGCGTGTTGCCTAATTTTGCCGCCACGTCTTTGATCACCTGGACGACGTTGTGTTCAGCTTCTTTTGCGGTGGCGCCGGGGCCAATCGCGTGCAGCAAATGGGCGGCGGTAACGGTGCCGCCCCAGGTGCGAAAATCTTTGGCGGTAAAATCACAGCCGGTGACCGTGCGCAGATAGTCGTTGACATCGGTCGAAGTCAGGCCACAGACATCGCCATCCTCATCAATGTATTGAAAAAGCTGCTGCCCCGGCAACTCCTGACAGGCTTGCACCAGCCGGGCGAGCCGCGGGTCGGTGACGACGATCTCATGCTCTTTGCCGCTTTTGCCGCGAAACTCAAAGGCGACTTCCCCGTCACCCACTTCAACATGGTCGTCCTGCAAGGTGGTCAGGCCATAGGTCTCGTTTTGGCGGGCGTAGGCTTCGTTGCCGATGCGGATCATGGTCTCTTCCAACAGATTCACCACCAGCGCCGTCACCTTTGCCCGGGTCAACGTCCGCTTACGCAGATCGGCCTGCACTTGCGCCCGCATCTTGGGCAGCGCTTCGGCAAAAAGCCGCAACCGATCATACTTGACCTGGCTGCGCATGGCGCTCCAGCGGGGATGGTAGATGTACTGCTTGCGTCCGGCCTCATCCCGCCCCGTCGCCAGGAGATGGCCGTCCGGGTTGGCGCCGATCCAAACTTCCTGCCACGCCAGTGGAATTGCCAGTGTATTGAACCGTTCCCGCAATGCCGGATCGCGCACCACTTGCCCCGTCGCATCGAGATAGGTAAAGCCGCGACCACACCGCCGCCGCTGAAAACCCGGTTCACTGTCGCTGACATAGACCAAACCCGCATTCTCCACCAGTGGATCCGGGCGACAGACCACCGCTTCCTGATCTACGGTTGTGGCTGACTGGCTCATATAAACCACTCTAACGACAGCAGTGATACAGCGCCTATGTCGTGGGCGTTGCTCGTGGATCAAAAGTCGATTGCCGCCCCGCAAAAACGCCAAGGTTCAATAAGAGACAGTGTATGTAATCTGATTAACAAAGGGTATGGATCGAGATACAGACGAAGGATATATTGCGGCGCTACAAACGTGCGGCGTGAAACGTGATTCGTGTTGCAGGCGGCGTTCCTCCTAAACAGAAATTTTTACCCTACCCTCTATCCGCCATCTTCCTGTTTTCTGACCTACCCTCCCGCCTTCCCACCTCCCTGCTGCTCCACCCCGATCTTGCCAAAGATACGCTGCTTCACCTGTTCATCGTAGACGCGCCACTTGAGATCCTGATAGCCATCCTTATTCCCACCGGAGAGAAAACCGATGGGAATTTCAAAGGCGCCGGCGGCAAATTTCCCGCCGCCAAAGTAGTTGCCGCTGCCATCTTTGCCCAGCACCTCTTTGATAAAGGCGTCGGGATCCAGGGTGACTTTATTGGTGCGGATCGAGCCGATGAGCGCCTCGCGGCCTTCATTGTCGATGACAATGCCGTAGACAATGGCGGTGTGGATGTTCTCTTCGGTGAGCAAGAAATCGGTGGCCTGGGGGATCGAGTCGCGGTCGGCGGCGCGCAGATAACCGATGCCGGCAATTGAGTAATTTTCGGCCGTGATCCGATGGCCGAGCGCACGCTGGATGCTCTCCATGGTCTGCCGGGTGCGCGACTGGTTGAGGATGCGATTCAACAGGTCTTGATCGACAAACCGGCTGAGAAACCCGGCCGCCTGAAAATCAGCCACGCCGGCGCGCACAAACCGGTCGGTGTCGGCCATAATGCCGTGCATCAAGGCCGTCGCCACCGCAACATGCTCTTTGTTGCTACGGTTGAGATCAATCAATCCCTGTTCCAGATATTCGGTGTAAATCGTCGCCGTGGCGCCAATGCGGCGGATGTCGGCAAAGATTGGGCGCAGCCGCTCCTGGTACTCATGGTGATCAACCACCACGAGCGTCGGGATTTGCGCTGCTTCCAGCGCTTCGCTAATCTTTGCCGCTGCGTTGCCCTGGTTGTCCACATAGATCGCGCCCTGATACTGACGTAGATTCAACTCCGGCTGAAAGCGCACCAACTCAATACCCAAGAGGCGGACCAGGGCAATGTTCTGCGGATGACTAATCGTACCGGCATAGAGGATGTCGGCCTGAATATGATATTGCGCACTGATCAAGCGGTGGGCAAAGGCCGACGCAATCGCATCGGGGTCAGGGTAATCATGGAGAATAATGGCATGACATTCATCGCGATGAGCAGCTAACAGTTCCGCCAGTGCATGGCGGCGCGTTTCTATGGGCGTGGGTTGCTCGTTGGGCTGCGTTGTTGTCTCTTCCGTTTGGCTCATGGGGCTTGGGTCTACATGGCTAACATTAGCGGTGGGTCGGGATGTGGCGGACAGTTATGAAGGTTAGCTAATGGTTTCGGTAATCCTTGGAACTGGTCACGCCGGCGGCGATGACCTACAGTTACCGATTTATTTTCGTAATGTTCATTGCTGTCCGCCATGCTACGCATACGCTTCCTCACCAAGGCAGAAAGGCCATGGCATGAAAGAGGAGGGCGCCCAAAACGCCAATGCGCACGACAACTGCCAACGCATAGAGCGGCGAGGGCTTACCCTTTCGCTCACTGGTGCTCGTCGATGATTCCGGATCAAGCGCAGGTTGCCGTAGCGCCTGCGCTCGCGCAACAAACTTGGGTGCAGTGGATAGCCGCATAGTGTTGTTCCTTTTGTTGATTGGATCATGTTAGAAGGCTGGCGCGTGGCAAGCCATACGCAATCAGCCCTTCCTAGTGTAAACAGAGTAGCTTCTTCACGCTATCAATCAAGATATAGAAAAGGGGTATAGATCTGCGTCCAACTTTGCGGTCGTCGCCTTGGCAGGCGACCTACACCGGCAAAAGTTTCAGTTGTAAATTGGGCGCCACTTCACACACCGCCTCCAGCAGATTGATGGTCCCCATACCATTAATTTCGAGATATTGCCGGTTATCAAAGGGGCCGCCAAAGGCCGCGGCCAGATGGTAGATCGCATCGACCCCGCGCACCGCCCGTTTGACATCCTCAAAATTGCGCAAATCCCCTACCACCGTTTCCACGCCATCGTATCCATCCAACTTATGCGCCCGGCTGGCATCACCCGGATAGACAAAGCTGCGGATCTCAGGGCCGATGGCTAACAACGTTCGCGCCAGATTGGCGCCAATGCGGCCCGTGCCGCCGGTAATCAAGATTTTCATGACCGTTTATTCCCTTTGCGTGCTGTGTGTTGCATGTGCGTGGCCTGAGCCTGTCGAAGGCCACGCACATGCAACACACAGCACGTCTCACATTGCAATGATTTTACGAATAGCCGCCGCTGTATCAGCAAAGGAAGCCAGATCCGGCGGCACTTCGCTGAGCATAGGGCCATCATAGCCGAGGGCGCGCAACTCCTGGTTCATGGCGGTGTAGTCTACGGCGCCTTGCAACAGGGGTGTCCAGCCGCCGTTCAAGGCGCGTCCTTGCCAATCTTTCAGGTGAACCATTTTGATATGCTTGCCCACAATGCGCACCCAGTGGTGGGGATATTGCAAGAGCGCCATAATATCCCGCCGGCGCCGCCGGCTGAAAAAAGTCATTCAGCGACAGGTCGCCGGCGATCAATTGACTGATCCCTACTTGCATGATTGTTTAACTCCTTGCGAAAGGAGGACAAGGAGACGAAAAGAAACTTGATGGCCGTTGCGTTCTATTTCGACGCCCGCCATTCCTCCAGTTGTTTGTTGATCTCTTCGATCACTTTATCACCGCCGGCATCCTTGGTGCGTTGGATAAATTCCGGCAGAATCGTATCCAGATCAAGGAAGCCAATACCCATTGTTTGGTACTCTTTGGTGATCGCTTGAATCTGGGCCAGTTCGGTCTTGACCGGGGTCTGGTCAAAGACAAAGCCGACAATGGGCGACGGGGTGGCTTCCTCATTCAGCTTGCGCGTGGCGTCCCAGGCGCCCACTTTGGAAGCGTCGGTGTAGTAAGCGTTGAACTGGTTGCCGAACATCCAGTCGCTGTTGGGGTTGTAGGGGCTGTTCTCGGCGGTGACGCCTTCGGGCAGGCCGATCACTTCCTTCTCCTTGTCCACCCAGATCCAGTGCGTGCCTTCAATGCCATAGCAGAGGGTGTTGTAGACCGTTTTATCGGTGTTGACTGCCTCAAAATATTTGACACAGGCGTCGGGATTGCTGCTCTGCTTGTTGACGCCGGTCATGGTGGCGGCGGGGCCATTTTCCAAGTAGTTCTTGGCGAGAATCTTGGCGGTGAAGTCCAGGCCGGTGATCGACTTCATCTCAGCTTCAATCCCCGGTTTGTTGTTGTGGAAGTGGCTGGCATATTTGCCGGCGCGCTCCTTGGCGGCAAAGTCGGCGGCGGGCCAGGGTTCGGCGCCAAAGTAGCCGGCCTCATTCCATTTGCGCACCAGTTGCATCGTATCGACCCACGGTTGGAAGTCCCAGGGCGCCAGCGCTTTGGCATTGGCGTCATCCAGATCGATCAAGCCAAAGGAAGTGCCGCCGATGGCGCCGGCTTTGTAATAGACGCCCCAGATGGCGCCGCTGCCCTCGTCATTACAGCCAATTGCCTTCACATCCGCCGGTTCGCCGGCCTTGACTGCATCCCAGAAGGCTTCCATATCTTCGAGCTTCTCAACTTTGCTCCAGTCCAGGCCATATTTGTCGGCATATTGCTGCGGCCCGCGTGGCCCAAAGTTGGCCGTCCAGGTCTGCTGGTTGATGGCGGCATAAACCTGCCCTTTGATGCGCGCCGAATCCCAGGCGCCCGGATTGACATCTTGCCAGAGGGTGGGGGCCAGCGCCTGCAACTGGTCGGTCAGGTCGAGCAGGACGCCATTTTTGACATTGTCATAATAGTTGTTGGCCCAGGTTGAGGTAAAGGCGAGATCATACTTTTCGCCGGCGGCGTTTTTGAGTTGCATCTTGTCACTAAAGGCCGACCAGTCGATCGGGTTCAGTTGGAGGGTGGCGCCGATTTTGTCCATTAACAATTTACCCACCGCCTCCTGTACGGCCGGGACATCTTTAAAGTTGGCGCGGGTGCCATAGAAATAGACCAGTTCCGTCCCTTCGCCGGCGGCGGCGTCACCGCTCTGCTGGGCTTGCGGCGCGGCGGCGGGGACACAGCCCGCTAACAGCCCGGTTGCCAGGGCGGCGCTGCTCCATTTGAGAAAAGTGCGGCGCGACAGGTGCGCTTGCGTCGAAATAGCCATAACTTGTTCCTCCCGTGTTGAAATCATTCTTTGAGTGAACCGACACGAATACCGCGAATAAAGTACCGCTGGACAAAGGGGTAGGCCAGCAGGATAGGACCAATGGCCAGGACCACCATCGCCATGCGCGCCGGAATACGCGGCGGATCCACCCGCACCCCCGCCTGTTGCGACAGTAGATCGAGAAAGTCCATGTTGTTGACAATGGTGTAGAGCAGATATTGAATGGGAAACAGCCCCGGCTTTTCAATATAAAGCAGCGGTGTAAACCAATCATTCCAATACATGAGCGCCGAGAACAGCCCGACCGTCGCCAGCCCCGGCGTGGAGAGGGGCACCACAATCTGAAAAAAGGTGCGCCATTCACCAGAGCCATCAATGCGGGCGGCGTCGAGCAACTCTTCGGGAAGGTCGCGAAAGTAGGTGCGCAGGATCAAGACCCAGCCGCCTACCACCAGCAAGGGGAGAATCAGCACCGGCAGCGTATCTTTGAGCTTCAGATATTGGGTGATAAGAATGTAGGACGGCACCAACCCGCCGCTAAAGAGCATGGTAAAGAAGATATAGAAGGCAATCACCTTGCGATATTGAAAATGTTTGCGCGTCATGGCATAAGCGACCAGCGCCATAATCAGCAATCCCAACGGCGCGCCGATTCCTGTAACCAGCAGCGAAACCAGATAGGAATTTAGCACCTGGGCGCTATCGACCAGCAGATATTCATAAGCGAAGGTATTAAATTCACGCGGCCACAGGGCATACCCGGCATTGACCAGACTGTTCTCTGTCGAGAAAGAGGCCGACAACACCACCAGAAACGGCAGCAGACAGGCCAGGCTGATCAACAACAAGACGGCATTGATCGCCAGCTCGCTGAACCGATCCGCCGTGCGATACCAAGCGTCTGAACGGATTTTGCTCTTCTGGGGTGCTGATATAACTGCCATGCGTTACGATCCTTTTACGAGTTACGAGTTACGAGTTACGAGTTACGAGTTACGACCGGCCATGCGTAACCCGTAATTCGTAACTCGTAATTCGCTAAAACAAAGCCCGATCCGGGTCGATGCGGCGGACGATCCAGTTGACCACCAGTACCAGTACAAAGCCGACGACCGATTGATAGACCCCGGCGGCGGCAGACATGCCTAGATCATTCATTTCCCGCAGAGCGCGATAGACAAAGGTGTCGATCACATCGGTCGTCGAGTAGAGAACCGCCTGGTTACGTGTGACATTAAAGAAAAGGCCAAAGTCGGAGCGGAAGATGCCGGCCACTGAGAACATAGTCAGAATCAACACCGTGGGCATGAGTTGGGGCAGGGTGATATACCAGATCTGTTGGAGTTTGCCCGCGCCGTCGATCTTGGCCGCTTCGTAATATTCCGGGCTGATCCCCAACATGACGGCCAGGTAGAGAATGCTGCCGTAGCCGATCCCTTTCCAGAGCGCCGTCAGCACCAGAATCAGTGGCCAGTAGCTTGGTTCGCGATACCAGGCGATGGGGTCGATGCCAATGCTCACCAGCAGTTTATTGAGCAGCCCCTGATCAAAATTTAAGAAAGCAAAGGCAAAGTAGCCGACCACCACCCACGAGATAAAGTGGGGCAAAAACATGGCCGATTGGTAAAACTTGGCGCGCAGCTTGCCCTGCACCTCGTTCATGAGCAGCGCCACGAGAATATTCGCCACAGTGCCGGTGACAATGAAGAGGAAGTTCATGAGCAGCGTGTTACGGGTAATGCGCCAGGCGATGTCGGTGCCGAACAAAAAGCGGAAGTTGGTCAGGCCGATCCATTCGCTGCCCAGAATGCCTTGGTCAAAGCGGTATTCCTTAAAGGCCAGAATAATGCCAAACATGGGCAGATAGGCAAAGACAAAGAGTAACAAGATGGCCGGCAAGGACATCAACAGCGGGGCGCCGTTATCCCGCCGCCAGCGTTGCCAACGGGCGCGGCGGGCCTGGGCGACTGTGGCTTCGGCTGTCCGCATCTGTGGTTGAGCAGTTGTCGTCATGCGCTCATGCTCCTGATTTCTCGATCATGGTTTGTCCATAGCGGTAGTAAAGACTTATGAGGGTTATGTAAATAAAGCGGTAACTGGAGGTCATCGCCGCCGGCGTGACAAGTTCCAAGGATTACCGAAACAAGTAGCTAACCTGCATTAGTCTTTCCTACCGTCACAACTTCGTTAACAAAATCCTAGGCCAGCGCGTTCAGCACCCGGTTCATCCCTTCCAGGGTCTCTTCAATGTCTTCGTTAGTCAGTAACGGGCTGACGTTGAGATGGACGGCGCGGCCCAGCAGATCCAGGGTGCGGGGACACATCTCTTTGTGATAGGTAATAGGGCGGCGGGCATCGCGCCACGGTCCGCCGTTGGGCGACCAGGTGCGCTGTTCCATAATCGGCGTCCAGTGGGCGTAGACATGATAGTCGGAAACATCGGGCTTATAGAGGGTGCCGGCGCCGATATTTTCAGCGCGCAGCGCTTGAGCAATCTGGCCGGCTGACTCCATGTTCTCGGCAAAGAAGATGAGGGCAATGGCCGTGTCCCCGGCTTCATCGGCCAGTGTACGGAAGGTGATGCCCTTGCGTTTGGCGATCTCGGCCATGCCGGCCTTGAGCATTCGCTTGCGTTCGCGCATGGCATCCAACAGGCCATCCAACCGGCGCAATTGCACCAACGCCACCGCGCCCAACAGTTCAGGCATCCGATAGTTGGTGCCGATCAGGATCTCCTCATTTGGCACTTTGTACTGGCGCGGGCCACCCACGTCATGGTACATGAGCGACCGTTTCCAGATTTCCGTGTCATTCGTAATGACCATACCACCTTCGCCGGCGGTGATGATCTTGTTAAATTGCAGGCTGAAACAGCCGACATCGCCGATGCTGCCCAGCCGCCGCCCTTTGTAGCTGCCGCCGTCGGCTTGGGCGGTGTCTTCGATCACCTTCAGATTATGCCTGCGCGCCACGGCCATGATCTCGTCCATACGACAGGGCGCGCCGCGCATGTGAACCGCCATGATCGCTTTGGTGTAGGGCGTGATCTTGGCCTCGACATCGACCGGGTCGAGCAGCAGCGACTCATCGACTTCGGCCATAATCGGGATCGCGCCGGCGGTGATGATGGCCGCAGCCGAGGCGATCCAGGTGTAGGCGGGGACAATCACTTCGTCGCCGGGGCCGACGCCCAGGGCATGGAGGCCGCAGGTCAACGCCGCAGTGCCGGAGGTGACGGCCAGGCTGTACTGCGTCCCCATAAAGGCGGCAAAGGCTTGTTCGAGTTCGAGGACTTTTGACGATGAGGTCAGTGGCCCATAGTAGCGGAAGAGCCGTTTGTTACGCAGCACTTCTAAGACCGCTTGCTCTTCTTCAGCATCGATCTCCATACCACCGGGGTACATGGGCGGGTCGGGGCGTTGCTTGGCCGGCGGGGCGCCGTTGAGGGCGAGTTGTTCGTGTAGATTGGTTTGGGTTGTCATAATAAAGGTTCCTGACTAGAAAGCTGCCGCTCACAGCCGGTCACGGACCGGCTGTGAGCGAGAAGGTTGCCGTACTATCCATGTTGAAAAAGTTCAATCGTAATGCCATCGGGGTCGAGCAGGTAGAGGGCAAAGCCGCCCCGGTTGGGGCCTTCATCCAGCGCCACCGGCGGCGAACGAAAGCGCACCCCTTTGGCGCTTAAAGCGGTATAGAACGCGTGCAGATCATCGACAAAATAGGAGACATGTGCACTGCCGGGGTTGTTGGTGCGCACATCAGCGGTCACGCCGCGGGGATGGAGATATTCAAAAAGCTCCAGTTGATGGGTTGTGCCCGGAATCGCCAACATGGCGCCTTTGACCACGGCATCCGGCCAGCCGATAATGGCGCGGAAGTAGTTGTTCTTGATTTCGGGGCGGATGTAAAGCAGATCAAAGCCCAAATTCTCCACATAAAAGGCAATCGATTGTTCTAGGTTGGAAACGGTGAAACTGGTATGGTCAGCGCCGGTGATTTTCATGAAAGCCTCGTGACTCTAACATCTTCAATGTAATCGTACATAACTTTGCGGGTAGAGCCGCCAGCGTGCCAGGGGCTGACCAGGAAACTTTTCGCCATAGAGAACAGTCCCTGGCACGCTGGCTGGTTGACCTCGTTTGTCATCGGTTCTAAAATAACTGATATGCCGTCCACCCACCATCAACGCGCAGGGTTTCCGCTGTGATATAGGCTGCCTCGTCACTGGCGAGAAAAAGCGCGGCTTCAGCGATTTCATCAACTGTACCTAACCGGTGCATGGGTGTCCGTCGTTCGTAGGTGGTGCGCGCCGCAATGCCTTGGTCAAAAACCGCCTGCGCCATCGGCGTGGCGACGACGCCCGGCGCAATGGCAACCACGCGCACACCGCGTTGCGCCCATTCTATACCCAATGCCTCAGTTAGCGCAACCACCCCTGCTTTGCTCACGCTGTAGGCGGCGCGGCCTTCGATGTGCAACAAGCCGGTGATCGATGCGATGTTGAGGATCACCCCTTTGCCCTGCGCCAGCATCTGTTGCCCCGCCGCTTGGGCGCAGTAGAAGACGCCGGAGAGATTGACCGCCACCAGCGCATCCCATTCGGCGGGATCGAGCGTTTCCGCCGGGGCAATGGTCGAGAGGCCGGCGTTGTTGACCCAGACATCAAGCCGACCATAGCGTTTCACTACCTCATGGACAAGCGCCCGGCTTTGGCTTGGATCACGAACATCCAGCGGCGCAAAGTGGGCAGCCAGACCCGCACGCTGTAACTCCGCTTCGGCTTGCCGGCCTAAGGTTGCATCCACTTCTGCCAGAATGACACGCGCACCCGCCGCACCAAAGCGTTGCGCCATGCCAAAACCCAGACCGCGCCCAGCACCGGTGATGACAATCACTTGTTGGTCAAACGAAGTAGCCATAAAGATTCAATCCTGCCTACGGCGGAAACCCCTGTGCATTCAAATTC
The DNA here is from genome assembly GCA_021405325.1 of Caldilinea sp. CFX5. Next base: position 22,358 of record QWII01000030.1, read on the forward strand.
CCCCACGGCACCCAGCCGCCATCAACCCGCAAATTCTCGCCAGTGACGTAACTGGATCGATCAGAGGCCAGAAAAAGAACCGCGTTCGCAATCTCCTGCACCTCGGCCAGGCGACCCAGCGGTGTGCGGTTGGCGTAGGTTTCGATCTGAGCAATGCCTTGGTTAACGGCCTGTTGCACCATCTCGGTGCGGGTGACGCCGGGTGAAACGGCATTAACCCGAATGTTATGCTGCGCCCACTCGGTCGCCAGCACTTCGGTCAAGACGATGACGCCGGCTTTGGCGGCATTGTAGGCGGCGCGCATAGGCCAGCCGCCCAAACCGCCAATCGACGCGATATTGACCACATTGCCCCGCTGTTGCGGAATCAGGGCGACACGGGCCACTGCTTGGGTCATAAAAAAGACGCCATTGAGCAGCACATCGATCTGGAGCCGCCAGTCCGCTTCCGGCATCGCCTCCGATTTGTGCAGGATAAAGAGACCAGCGTTGTTGACCAGGATGTCAATGCGCCCATGTTCCGCCATCACCTGCTCGGCCAACGCTTGACAGGAGGCCGGTTGCGTCACATCGAGGGGAATGGCCTGCGCCCGGAAACCCGCCGCGCGTAACTGCGCCGCCGCCGCTTCCCCCCGTTCGCTCATCAGTTCCCCAATCACCACCCGCGCCCCAGCCCGACAGAAAGTCTCGGCAATCCCCAAGCCAATGCCGCGCCCGCCGCCGGTGATAATCACTACTCGATCTTGTAAGAGCATAGTCGATTCCATAAGAGTAAACCTGACAAGGTGACAGGGTGAAGGGGTGACAAGGTGACATAGCCGTCAGATGCAATTTCACCTTGTCATCTTGTCATCTTGTCAATCCACCCGGTAGCGCGCAATCACCGCCGGGTCGAGATCCAGCCCCAGCCCCGGTTGGCTGTTCAGGTGCATATAACCGTCGCGGATCAGCGGGCGGCTCTGTTGGATTTCGTGCCAGAGGGGGTCGCGCTTCAGGTTGGGGAAGATTTCCACGTAGAGGCCGTGGGGGATGGATGCCAGCAGGTGGAGCGCAACCTGGGATTCTTCGTGGTGGGCCATCTGCACCTCGAAGTGGCTGGCGAGACCGGCAATGCGCCGCCATTCGGTCACGCCGCCGGCAATGGTCACATCGACGTTGAGGATCTGCACGCCGCCGTGGAGGATCAGGTCGCGACAGCCAAAGCGGCTGATCTCCCCCTGGCCGGCCACCACGGGAATCGGCGAGCCATCCCGCACGGCGCGCAGACCGCCCAGTTGATCATACCAGCGCACCGGCTCTTCCATCCAGCGGATGTTGAGCGGCGCGACGGCGCGACAAAAGTCAATGGCATGGGTCGGCGTCCAGGCCATGTTGGCGTCACAGGCGATGACAAAGGTATCGCCCACTGCTTCACGCACCGCCTGCACCCGTTCCACATCAGCGGCCAGCGCCACCCGCCCTACCTTCATCTTGACGCCATACAACCCCTGCGCTTGATAGGCCAAAATCTCATCACAGAGCGCGCGATGGGTGGGGTCGCCGGGGTAGTAGTAGCCGCCGATGGCGATGACCGGCACGCGGTCGCGATAGCCACCCAACAGTTTGTAGACCGGCGTGTTGTGCAGCTTGCCGAGGGCGTCCCAGAGCGCGTTGTCGATGGCGGCAATGGCCTGCATCAACACCCCGCGGTTGCCCAGGTCGAGGACATGGAGGGCGCGGTTGCCCAGATCGACATCGCAGAAGAACATCTTCTCCCAGAGCCGCTCGACATCATGCACATCTTCGCCAATCAGCAGGGGAATCAGGTGGTTGCGCATGAGCGCGACAATCCGTTGCTGCGTCTGGTCTTCATCGCCGCCAAAGCATTCGCCCACCACGCCATTCGCCAGGTAGACACGGGTGACGATGGTGTTGCGATTCGTGATCTTGTAGGTGCCACCCAGAAACTCGGTGTCGAGCTTGCGCACCAGGGGGATGACTTCGATTGCGGTAATTTTCATGGTTGATCCAAAGAAATAATTAATTGCTAATTGTTGAACGAATAATGGTTAATTTGGCCCATGCCTACTTTGCTCCGGCGTTTTGTAGGAGTTCCATGATTGCGGTATAGCCTCGTTGTCGGGCATGAGTCAAGGGCGTGACACCTTGGCCGTCCGCCAAATTGACATCTGCGCCGGCGTCGATCAGCAGCCGAACGACTTCGACATGGCGTGGGCCGCCATCGCTCAGGATAATGGCCTCCAGCAGGGCGGTCCACCCCAAGTTGTTGACATGATTGACATCGACATCGGTGCGGGTCAGCAGTTCCTTGATCACGTCGATGTGACCCCGTTCCGCCGCCGGGATCAGCGCCGTGCCGCCAAAGCGATTGGTCAGTTTGGTGTTAGCCCCGGCGTCAATGGTTAGCTTGAGAATGTCGAGCAACCCTTCGGCCCCGGCATAGAGAAAGGGGTTGTCCAGGCGGTTGTCCTGAATGTCAATATCTGCTCCCTCTGCAATCAGCGCTTGTACTGTCGCCACCTGGTTGCCATGTGTCGCTGCCATGACGGCGGTGCGTCCCCGTTCGTCGCGACTGTTGATCTCTGCGCCGGCAGCAAGCAATTGTAAGACCGTGGCGGTGTCACCCTGTTCGGCGGCTTGAATAAGTTGCTTGTTCATCGCTTGTAACTCCACAGACGACAACGTTGGTGTCGGCGCAACGACTGCTGGCATGATTGGCGCGGTTGGCCGCAAAACTGGCGTCGGCATCGCCACCGGTTGACAAGCAGCCAATAAAAACCCCAACACCCATACAAAAGATGACCATTGTTTATCCGCGTGCATCCTGATCGCTTTTCTTTTACCCAAAACAACCCATCCACTAGTTCACGCAACACGCAACACGAATCACGCCTGTTTACACCCGCGCAAACTTCTGCAACCGCTGCCCCCGCCCCGGCCCGCCGATCTCGGCGACGTAGATGCTGCCCTCGGCATCGACACAGATACCATGTGGCGCTTCGAGGACGCCCCCTGGCGCGCCGGAGAAGCGGCTGATGCGCCGGCCATCGGGCGACCAGACGCTGACATGGCCGTGGCCCCCCTGCTCGACAATGTAGATGGTGTTGTCCGGGGTGATCCAGACATCGCCCGGCCCTTCGACATCGGTCCACTCTTCCAGATAGTTGCCGTCGGGGTCAAAGAGTTGCACCCGGTCGTTCTCGCGGTCACAGACGAGCAGCCGGCCGCTGCGATCACAGCCAATGTTGTGGACAATGGCAAACTGGCCGGGGCCGCGCCCCGGTTCGCCCCAGGTGGCCACATGTTCGCCCGCGACGGTGTATTTGTGGATACAGCGGTTGCCATAGCCGTCGGAGATGTAGAGCGCGCCATCCAGCCCGATGGTGACGCCGGTGGGCATGTTAAACTGTCGCCGGTAGTGGGTGACGCCAGGAACGCCGGGGGTGCCCCATTCCCGCTCCATCTCCCCCAGCCGGGTGTAGCGGCGGACGATGTGCTGATAGGCGTCGGTGAGATAGACCTTGTCGTCGGGGGTGATAAAGATGCCGTGCGACTGGCTCACCAGATGGGGCGAAATGCCAAACTCGCCATAGCCCCACGAGGTGACAAAGTTGCCGGCCTGGTCAAAGACGATGACGGGATGCTTGCCACGGGTGAAGACATAGATGCGCCCCCGCGAGTCGATGGCCGCATCCGACACCAGCGAAAAGTCCCACCCCTCCGGCAACTTGGCCCAGTTGTCGACAACTTCGTATTGGTAGTCGCCTTGTCCGAGTTTCATGGTGAAGTCTCCTTTGTGTCTGACTGCAAAGCGATTGGTTCACAGCTTACTATTTTTCTTGACCTCTGGTGGTAGCATTTGCCGTGTAAAAACCGAAGTTTTTGATATTGACACTCGTTCATTTGCGCTGTACAATTGATGCTATCATGTAACCGACTCATTCTTTACGGTCTGTACAAGTGAACAGCTATCGCTTTTGGTGGGACGAGCAGAACATTGACCATATTGCTGATCATGGGGTCGAACCTATTGAAGCTGAACAGGTCATTGCCAATGCGTCCCTCATCCGCAAAGCGGATCGTGGCAAATACATTGCCTATGGACAAACGTATGCAGGTCGTTATCTGATGGTTGTCTTTGCCCGTAAAGACCAAAGACGCCTCCGCGTTGTGACATCTCGTGATATGACGCCGACGGAAAAGCGTAATCTGCGCAAATAAATCAACATGCCGAAACTACCTACTTTCCAAAGTGACGAAGAACTGATTGACTGGTTCGATAATCATGACACGGGTCCCTATATGGATGAGATGGAGCCGGCTGATGAGGAATTTTCCGTAATCCTCACCGAATTTCACACGAGTCCTGTTGATCTCCGGTTACGCACCGATTTGCTGGTCGCTATCGAAGCCTTAGCCGAAAGGCGTGGCATCCCTTATCAGCGTCTTATGCAAATCTGGTTGTTCAATATGCTCCGCCAGGAAGCGCCCGATTTGCTGCCTCACCCCCACGCATAACCGTCCAGTGAAGCTTTACCTCAAGCCAACCAATCTCCTTCGTATTCCTTTTATCCCTGTTTGCCCTTTGGATAGCGGCAAATGACTAAACACGGATAGAAGGAACACGGAATCGAGTAAGCGAAATTTGTCCTGTTTGTACCTCTTGTTCAGGATCAAATGATTTAGCGTCAACTATCTACAACGTCACCACCATCACCCAAAACGGCGACTGCCCCACCTCATAGTCCGCAATCGGCTGCAACGCCCCCGTCGCCGGATCGACCCGATACGCGGTCATGCGATTGGCCGCTTCCCCGGCGCAGTAGAGATAAGCCCCAGTGGGATCGATACTGAACGAACGCGGGCTGGCCGGCACCGGGTAGTGACCAAAGGGCGTCAGCGACCCATCCTCGGCAATTTGGAAACCGGCAATGCTGTCATGCCCGCGATTGGAGACATAGAGCCACTTGCCATTCGGGTGGATTTCCACATGGGCAATATAGCCGCCTGCGGTATAGTCCACCGGCAGGGTCGAGAGATGCTGGAAGATGGTGAGCGTCCCCCGTTCGGCGGCGAAGCGATGGGCGGTAACGGTGTTGCCCTGTTCGTTGGCAATATAGACGACATCCCCGGTTGGCCCCAAACAGGCATGGCGTGGCCCGGTGTTCTCATCGGGCGGCAGCAGATCGGCGGGGTCGTTGGGGGTGAGGCGACCGGTGGCGGCGTCAAAGCGGAATTGGCTGGTCTTGTTGGTCGGGCAGACGTGGGGGACAAAGACGAACTTGTCTTCAATCGAGAGCACGGCGTGGGCCTTTTCGCCGGTGTTGCTATATTGCACCAACTCCCCAATCGCGCCATCTGCCGCCAGCCGGTGGACGGTGATGCCGCCGCCGGTGTAGTAGGCAGTGAGCAGGAAGCGCCCCTGCCGGTCGGTGATGAGATGGGCCGGCACTTCGACGCCCGTGTCCACCTTGTTGATCAACGTGAGTTTCCCGGTGGCGGCGTCCAGGCGAAAGCTGGCTAGGGTGGTGGAGAGGACATGGCCGTCATAAAGCACCTTGCCATTCGGGTGCAGCCAGAGCGCACCGGAGGGGCCATGCGCGTTGCTGACCGTGCGCAGGGTCAACCCGCCCGTTGACGGGTCCAGGTCATAGAGTTTGATCTGTTCATCGCTGGTGAGCGAGACAAAGAGAACGGTTTGGCGGTGGGTGGCGGCGGTCATGGTCTTTCCCTCCTGGTTAAAGCCAACTGGCTATGGTTATGGCGGTCGTGGAGCCGATTTTGCATATCATGAGGCGGACGGTTGCGCAAGCAATGGCAAGCTGTTAGCTTGTCCAATCGCCAGCATAGCCCAAAGTCTAGCCGACTGTCAAGTAGCGGAAATGAGCCGCTTCAGCGCGTGCGTTGCATGGAACAGGTCAAGAATTCCAAATTTCGGCGGATAAAATCATGAGAAAATCAGCCAAAATCAGCCCGATCCGCTCAATCCGCGTTCAAATTTTGCAACGCACGCACTTTGACGAAACGAACCCAACGCGGTTAGTAAATTACCACCCCATTTTCCGCCGCAAGCCGCCGGATGTTGGCAACAGCCAAGGGAATCTGGGCCGGGGTCAGATGTTCGATCAGCCCATAACCGGCGGGGTGGAGCGCCTCAAAGCGGCGCAGCACCAGCGCCAGATCGAGTTGACCTTCGCCGGGAACTTCCTGATCGATGTGCAGGACAAGGCCATTGGCGAGCTTGAGGTCTTTCAAATGGGCCAACGGCGCAAGCGGCCCCATGACATCAAAGATATGGTTGACCCAATCGCTGCTGTGATAGACCTGCTGCAAGCACTGGAAATGATTGACGGCATCCAGAATCAGCCGCAAGTGGTCTGACCCGACAGCTTCAATGATGGCGCGACACTTTTCCGGCGGGTCCATCACCGAGACGGCGTGCGTTTCCAGCGCCAGCAGTACGCCTTCCTGTTCGGCCTTGCGGGCAATGGGCATCAGCGTCTCCACCAGGATGGCCGTATTTTCCGGGCGATGGTTGTCGCGGTGCGGCGTCCATGGTCCCGCCGGGTTCAGACCACCCGGGCGCAACAGAAAGGCTTGTGCGCCCAGTTGCGCGGCGATCTCGGTGCCACGGTTGATCTTCACAATCGCCCGTTCGCGCACGGCTTGCTCCGGGTGAAAGAGACATTCGTTGTAGGTGATGGCAAATTGCGCCAGGTCGAGATCCTCACCGGCCATAAAGCGCTGATACTGACGACAATCTTCTGCTGTGATGGCAAAGACGTCATCGCCGTTTAGGTGAAAACCAAAGCCGGTAAAGCTCAAGGCCCGGATCTCCGCCATCTGGGTCTTGGTAAAAGTGCGAAAATCACCGGGCAACATACCCACAATACCGAGTCGCATCTCTATCTTCCTTTGCTTGTAGCGAGTTGAACAGAACTGGGAGCGTTAGCGACCAGCCGGCTGGTCGCTAACGCTCCCAGTTCCGCGATTGCTCCGATTGAAAATCTGTTTGACGTTGCGGTAAGAATTACGTTATTATATCCTACTGTAGGATATAAAACAAAGCATCAATTTTCACCTTACCCAAGAGGCGCGCACTATGGCTCTGCATGATTTCTTCCGCACAACTCCTGCACACAAGCTCTTCACCATTGCTGGTGTGGGCTACCAAACGGGGATTCCCGCCCGTGAAGCCGACGGCGGCTGGCCGATGGGGGTGGTGCGCAGTGTGGCTGCCCGTTGGCTTGGCGACCTGATCGTGGTCGATTATCATGCCCATCGCCTCTGGCGCATTGACCAGGCCGGCATCTTGCACGCCTTTGCCGGCGACGGCATCCCCGGCAATTCCGGTGATGGCGGCCCTGCCAGCGCAGCCCGTTTCTACTGGCCCCATGATCTCACCCAGGACAAGCAGGGCAATCTCTACCTCGCCGACCTGGGCAACCAGGTGATCCGGCGCATTGACGGCCAGACTGGCATCATCACTCGTGTCGCCGGGTCGGGCAAGGTGGGGCGGGGCGGCGATGGCGGACCGGCCCTAGAAGCGGAACTTGATACCACTTGTGGCGTGGCGGTCGATGACGCCGGGAACATTTATCTCTCTAGCGAATGGGCTAACAACATCCGGCGTGTCGATGGGCAAACTGGCATTATTACCCTCTTTGCCGGTCAAGACGCCCGTCTCTACCCGGCAGAACGGGGCGAAAGCCGGCCCTATGGCGGCCCCCGTGTCAGCTTCATGGGCTATCATGGCGACGGCGGCCCGGCCAGCGCCGCCAGCTTTCGTCACCCCGAACATTTGGCGTTTGATTCGCGGGGTAATCTTTATGTCTGCGACAATTCCAACGACCGGGTGCGCAAAATTGAGAGGCAGACCGGGTTGATCAGCACCGTGTTGGGCAACGGCCAACGCGCTTCTAATGGCGATGGCGGCCCCGCCGTCGAAGCCAGCACGCTGATGCCCGATGCCATCTTTCTGGATGTGCATGACAATCTCTATGTCGGCGAAAAGTATGGCTATCGGGTGCGCAAAGTGGACGCCGCCACCGGCATTGTCCAAACCCTGGTCGGCAATGGCGTCCCCGGCTTTGGCGAAGAAGGGCTACCGGGCGAAGCGACCCACTGCAACTCGGTCGAAGTCGGCATCTGGGTTGACCCGGACGGCACGGTGTTTTGGAGCGATTGCTCCGGTCGACTCCGGCGGCGCGACGGGCAAAGCGGCCTTGTCACTACCGTGCTGGGCGGCGTGACGGTGCATGATGGCGAACCGGCGACGGCGGCGTTTCTCAATGGCCCCGGCGGGTTGGCGGTTGGCCCCAACGGTCAGATTGTGATCGCCGATGTCTGGAATCAACGCATTCGCGCCATTGACCCGCAGACCGGGATCATCCAAACCATCGCCGGCAACGGGGCCAGGGCCTATGGCGGCGACAATGGCCCCGCCACGGAAGCCTATCTGGGCAACCCGCATGATGTCGCCGTCGATTCACAAGGACGAGTCATTATCGCTGACACGCGCGATGGCCGTCTCCGCCGCATTGAACTAGACGGCGCCATTCGCTGCATTGCCGGCACGACGCTCCCCTGGGATGCCGGCGAAGGGCGCTGGGACAAGGGCGACAACGGCCCGGCCATCAGCGCCAGCATTGCCCATGTGGAAGCGGTGGCAGTGGGGCCGAACGATGATATTTATCTTGGTGACAGTGCGGTAGGGCGCATTCGCAAGATCGATGCCCGCACCGGCATTATCACCACCGTTGCCGGCACGGGTCTGCCTGGTTACAGCGGCGACGGCGGCCCAGCCACCAAAGCGCGGATTGGCGCACCGACGGCCATTCGTTTTGATGGCGTCGGGAATCTCTATTTTACCGACCGTACTTTTCATGTCGTGCGCAAAGTGGATACAGCAGGGATCATCACAACAGTCGTGGGTTGTGGCGAAGCCGGCTTTTCACCCGATGGGACGCCGGCGCGTCAAGCCCGGTTGGATCAACCCTATGGGCTGGCGGTTGCGCGTGACGGCACACTCTACATTGCCGATTCGCGTAACAACTGTGTCCGGCGGGTGACAGCGCAAGGGGTGCTGGTGACGATTGCCGGTTGCCCCACCGCCGGTGATGGGCATGACGGTGAACCGGCCACGGCCACGCTCCTCAATGAGCCACATGGGTTATGTTTATACGGCGAAGATCACTTGTTGATTAGCGACCACTATAATAATCGGCTGAGAGTCATGCGTATTGCGTAACTATGCTAATCTGTTGCGGCAAACGTGGCGTTCGCACATGGGCGTGCGAACGCCACGTTTGCTAGGCAATGAGCCGGAGTGCCGGGGACGCTTTGCCCTTTGTGCTGGGGGCAGCGCTAACGCCGCCCAGCGCCTTTTGTCAACACTGTAAGAGCGGCAACCATGAAGATCATTACCTGGAACTGCCAAGGTGCATTCCGAAAAAAGGCGTCCGTCTTGCTCGACTGGCAACCGACCATAGCCGCGATTCAGGAGTGCGAATGTCCGGCCAAGTTGCGTTTTCCCAAGGATTGTCAACTGCCGCTTGATTTTCTCTGGCAAGGCGATAATCTGGACAAAGGGGTGGGCGTCTTTGCCTATGGCGATCTGCGCTTTACCCTGGATGAGCGCTATGACCCATCATTCCGCCACTGCATTCCATTGCGCGTCAGCGGCGCCTATGATCTACATCTATTAGCCATCTGGGCAATGGGCCATCGCCAAAAAGCGCGCAGTTATATCGGCCAAGTGTACCATGCTACGTTCGCTCACAGCCGATTGGCGCTCGGTGTTCCGTCTCCCCGGCTGTCAACCGGTCGTGAGCAGGAAGTCGTTACCAAAAGACGAAGGTAAGTTCCTCAAGGCGATTTGACAAGAAAAAGCTTTCCCATATAATAAAGAGGCCCACTGTTCAGCTTATCATTTTCCACAAAGTTTCCCAACCGTCATAAGACGGAACCATTACCTATATTGGGCCTACTTTTGGGGATTACGAACCAATTAGCATTAAGGAGGAGTCAAGCCATGAACAAGCAATCTTTAAGCCGACGCGAGTTCCTGCGGGTCAGCGCTATGACCGCCGCCGGCGCCGCCCTGGTCGCCTGCGCCCCGGCTGTGCAACAGACCGGTGGGGGGAGCAGCGCCCCGGCCCAAGCCAAGGAACTTTCTTTCTGGATGTGGAATACCTTTGCGCCGGAAGCCGATGAAGTCATGCAGACGAAGCTCACCGAATGGGGCGCCGCCAATGGGGTGACGATTGAAATCTCGCGTGATGCCGACAACACCCAGGCGGACAAAATCATGCCGGCGATCGAGGCCGGAACCCTGCCCGATGCCCTGTTTGTCGATGCCGGGAACGCGTTGCGCTTGACCGACGCCCAGGCGTTGGACCCACTCACCGACCTCTTCCCGGAGATTGGCGAAGCGCATGGCGGCTGGCAGCCACGGCTGGACACCTATGTCACGCGCGACGGTGTTGTCACCTTCTTGCCCTACTCGATTGACACACCGATGCTACAGTTCCGCCGCGACATTTTGGAAGAAGCCGGGATTGCGGTGCCGGAAGGGCAATGGACGTGGGATCAGACCCGTGACATTGCGCTGCAAGCCTCCCAATTCACCGAAGGACAGGGCAAAAAGCTGATTGGCTGGGGCTTTGGCGTGGTCAAGCTGACCCATGATGGTTGGTGTACTGATCTCTTCCGCAACTTTGGCGCTGACCTTTGGGACGAGAGCGGCCAAAAGATTATTCTGGCCGACCAGAAGATGGCAGAGGCGACGCGTGCCCTCAATTTCATCAAAGATGCCTGGGACAAGGGCCTCTTCCCGGCCGATGCGCCGGCCTATGACTATGCCGCCAACAACAAAGCCTATCTCGAAAAGCAGGCAGTCATGGTCATCAACGCCGCCTCGATTTATGTCAATGCCTCACAAAATGACCCCGAACTGGCCGAAGCGACCGGTCTTGCGCCCAAGCCCAAAGAGACGCGCGACACCACGGACTGCGGTCTGCGCTACACCGTAGTGATGGCCAAAACTTCTGAAAACAAAGAGACCGCCACTGACCTGATCAAGGCGCTTTATGACAAAGAGATCTACGCGCCCTGGTTAGAAGCGGGCTTTGTCGCCAATGTGGTGAAGGAGTATGATAGCTTGCCCATGTGGACGGGGACACGCGCCGCCTTTAACCTGGCCGCCCAAATCGGCGTCTATGGCGGCTATCCGGCCCCCTACGACAACGCAGCAATGGCCGAACTCACCGGCGGCCCGGAAGCGCCGGTCGGCTCAATGGTCGTGCGGGTGTTGATCGATGGCTACACGCCGGAAGAGGCGATCCTCGAAGCTGATGAGTTCTCGAAGCGGGTCTTTGAGAAGTATTATCCGCAGAGTTAAGCCGTAGCAAGTGGCGGGTGGCAAGTCGCAGGTAGCAGGCGAAATGTTTTGTCTGCTACCTGCGACTTGCTAAATTTCATGGCCGTACCAAACTTCCCACACCGACGCCTCTTGCTTGCATGATTTTGCGCATTTCTGCGCTGGATACCCAGGTTTGATTGGTGTTATTTCAAGCAGAAAGGAAAATGATGAGCCAACAGACACTATCTCAACCGATTGTGTCGCCCCAACCACGGGCGAAAAAAAGACGGTCCCTCTTTGCCGGCGAAGTGACCTTAGGTTGGCTGCTGGTTACGCCGGCGTTGCTGATCGTGGTCGGCATGGTCGGCTATCCCTTTGTCGAGGCGATCCGCATCAGCTTTACCGATCGGATGATCGGGCGCGGGCCGGGCAAATGGGTGGGGCTGGCGAACTATGAGTATATTCTCGGCTGGCCTGACTTTAGCGAAATGGTGGTGCGCACGGTGATCATTGCCGTGGCGGCGGTCTTCTTAAAGACAGTAGTCGGTCTGATCCTGGCAACGGCGCTCAACCAGAACTTTCCGGGGCGCAATGTTTTGCGCGGCGTCTTTATGCTGCCCTGGATTCTGCCCACCTATATTATTGTGCTAGTCTGGCGCTGGATCTTTGACGGGCAGACTGGTCTGCTCAACCAGATTCTGGTCAGTTGGGGCGTCCTCAACGAGAACTACCCGTTCCTGGCCCGACCAGGATCGGCCATTGCCATGCTGCTCTTTGTCCTGGTCTGGAAAGGCTACCCCTTTTATGCGCTCACTTTTCTGGCCGGGATGCAAACGATCTCTGGCGAACTCTATGACGCCGCCAAAGTCGATGGTGCGGGGCGGTTGGCCCGCTTCTACTATGTCACCCTGCCTGGTATCCGCCAGGTGATGGGGGTGGTGCTCTTGTTATCCACTATCTGGACGATGAACACGCTAGAAATCCCGTTGCTGTTGACGGGCGGCGGACCGAGCAACGCCACCGAAGTCTTCCCGCTGTTGACCTATCACCTGGCCATGCAGAACTTCCGGCTTGGTGAAGGGGCCGCGCTGCCGATCATGATGTTACCGCTGATTGCCCTTATGGTCGTGGCGGTCGCCAGCTATATGGATAAGGAGGCCACCCAGTGACCAGTTTGTTCGACCGCGTACCGGACACGATCTTTCGGCTCTTCTCGATTGTGGTCATTGGCGTGCTCTTGACCATGATCGTCTTCCCGCTCTATTTTATGGCGACAACCGCCTTCAAGTTTGAAGGGGAAATCTACTCGGAATTGACCTGGATTCCGCGCGAACCAACGTTGCAGAACTTCCGCGATGTGGTTACCCAATTTCAGATTCCGATCTATCTGCGCAACACGCTCATTGTGGCGCTCAGCACGACCGCCATCGTCGTCGTGGTTGCGGTGCTGGCGGCCTATGCCTTGACCCGCTTGCGCTTTCCCGGTCGCGCCGTTCTGGCGCGTGGGGTGCTCTTTGTCTACCTGATTCCCGGTTCGTTGCTGCTCATCCCCATGTACCTGACCATTGTGCGCCTCGGTCTCAAAGATACCTATCCGGGGCTGATTGTCGCCAATATGAGCTTTAGCGTGCCTTTCTGCACCTGGTTGATGATGGGTTATCTGCGCAGCATCTCGGCGGAAATGGAAGAAGCCTCGCTGATCGACGGCTGCACCCGTCTGCTCTCCTTGTGGTATATCGTCATTCCCCTCTCGGTGCCCGGCATTGTGACGGCGGCGATCTTTATCTTCAATGGCGTCTGGAACGAATATATCTTTGCCTTGATCATTGCGCAGGATGCCGCCCATCGCATGATCTCCGTGGGCTTGAGCAACTTCTACCGCTCGGATTACTACATGATGGGGCCGATGATGGCTGGCGCCCTGATTGCCATGACGCCGGTGGTGATCCTCTATATCCTGGCGCAGCGCTATGTGGTGTCGGGGCTGGCGGCAGGGGCGGTAAAGGGCTGAGTTCCTTGAATATGATTTACGAAATTGTTACAATTTTGTAATGTCTATTTCGTAAAAACTATTGTATACTAAAGGTGGACATGCCCAATGGATCGCCAATCATTGTTTGTCCACCGCAGAAGCAACTGTTACCGCAGTTGCTTCTCATTTTTTTTAGTGCGCTCACAACCACGCTTGCCGCCCCTTGTCGCCTTTAGGCATGGGTTTGTCGCTTGCCGCGCCTAGCATAAACCAGTCACTTACGTATTGCATCCGCCAAAAAGCGTAAAACAGCATCAGCTAGATAAAAACCCATCATCAGATCAAGCGCGCTTACGCTATTTGTCTGAAGCGAAAGCCGGAGCGGTCGCCTGCAAATTTGTGTTAGCGGACAGTCGGGTGCATCTGCCGGTTGTCGAGATATGCCGGCCGGGCGCGGTGGCGCGCAATGTCGCCATTGTCGAAAGTTTTCAACAACCTATGACATGGCGCAGTGGCCACGCCTGACCGCCGGGATCTACCAAAGCGAGAATGAGATGAGCCGGAACGGTTGACTTTCTTCAGGAGGAATGTTACGCTACGAGCGGAAGCGGGCTTGGTACTTACCAGAACCCAAGATCTTGCCGATTCATAATCACTCATCCATAGAGGAGCGACCCATGGCCTTTTACAATCCAGCCGACCGCACACCCAAAGAACTATTCCCTGGCGCTCTCACGCGCACTTTCTGGGGCGAAAAGCTTTTATTATCCTACCTGGACCTGGCGCCGGGCGCCTTTGTCCCGCCCCATAGCCACCCTCATGAACAGGCCGGCATCGTCCTGGAAGGTGAACTGGAATTTACCATCGGCGACGAGACACGCATTGTCAAAACCGGTGAAATGTTTATTATTCCCGGCGGGGTGGTGCATAGCGTCCGTGTCGGCGCCAGTCCCGCCCGCGCCCTCGACATCTTTAGCCCGGTGCGTGAAGAGTACAAGTATTAACGTGATTCGTGCTGCGTGCTGCGGGGCCTTCGACAGGCTCAGGCCCCGCAGCACGCAGCACGAATCACTTACCGCCGAATTACCGGCAAGTAGAGCCAGCCAGCGGCGCGCCATAAGGTGATTGTTGTCCAGTCGCTCATGCGGCCAAAGCGATCCTGGGCGCGGGCGCGCACCTTGGTTGGCTGGTCGGGGTCGAGGGTGAGTTCAGCGCTGGTCAGCATGGTATAGTCCCAGGGCGCCGGTTGCCAGTCGCCGGCGCCCCGTTGGATCTGCATCTCGACCAGGGCCACCCCGGCGCCGGCATCGTTCATCTGCCAGGCGATGCGTACTGTCCCGGTCGTGAACGTAACCTGCTGCAAATGCACCACCGGCGCCGCCAGATCCAGGGCGACCGTCAATTGCTGGGCAGCGGCAACATTACCGGCGCGATCAATGGCCCAGTAGTCAATCTGTTGAATCCCATCGGCGGTTAGCGAAATGGGCTGGGTATAGCTTTGAACAGTTGTCTTGCCAATCGCCTCCGGGTCGACCGTTGCCGCCGCAACCTTGTAGGCAATGCGGGCGACGCCGCTGGCCTGATCGTTGGCCGCCAGGGTGAGTTGCACCGGCGCGCCATACCAACCGCTTACGGCCGTGCCGCTAAGTTGGGCTGTCACTGTGGGGGGTCGGGTATCGATGCGCAAAGGGTTGCTCTGGCGACGGACATTGCCGGCGCGATCGGTCGCCTCCGCGGTCAGCAGATAGTCGCCATCCGGTACGCTCGTTACCGTTGTACTGATCAGTTGCCCTTGCCAGGCAAGCTTGCCAACGGGCAACTGCGCCGGCAGGGTGACAGAGTAAGCAGGGCCGGTCAGGAGAAAACGGCCACTCGCCAACCCGCTAAAAGTGTCAGTGATGGGGAGCGCAACGGTGATCGCGTTGCGGTTGAGCCAGGTGGTCGGCAAGGGCCAGGGACCAAGTTGCGGCGCTTCGCTGTCCACCAATTGGACGGTGCGCGTCGCCGACTGGCCCAGGTTGCCGGCGCTGTCCATCTGCGCGGCTTCGAGCGTCAGATCGCCCATCTGCCCGTAGAGCGGTAACTTAAATTCGCGGTTGCTCTTGGTGCTGCTGGGCAAGCGCCAGATCTCCACCCGATCGAGCGCCAGATCGACCAGCCCCAGCCAGGCCACGCGAAATTCCAGCCCGCGCGGTGGGTCAAACAGGTAAAAATCGACGGCGATGGGCCAATAGCGATCTGTGGTGGCGAAATCGCTGGTGCGCAGATCACGCAGGCCAAGCAAGACCTTGCCTTCCTCATCGGTCACATCCAGGCGGGCAACACTTTGAGTCGCCACACTATTGCTGATCGGCGCGCCCGCACGCAGCCAGAAGAGCGCACGGTAGGGGTAGCTGGCGGGTAAGGCGGTTGTATAAGGGCCATACCAAACCCCCTTTTGCTGTACGCCACGCTGCGCGCCCCATGCCATGCCATCGGACGCCTGGCTATCGTTGATAATGGCGCCACTATTGGCCGTGTGCGGCAACTCCTCCCCCTGCCAGCGCCATGGGGTCTTGAGCAACGGCGTGGCATCGGCAACGAGTGGGAAGGTCAGGGTCGTGACGGGCTGGGTGATCGTGCCGGCGCCTTGCCAGGTGGGCGCCGGCGGCGCCGTTTGATCGACAAGCAACGTCACCTGATCTTGCCGTTGATCTTGCAGCCACACCTGGGCCGTCACGCTTGTCTGCTCGGCAAAAGGTTGTGGCGCTCGCCAAATTGTCTCGGGATTCAAGAAATTAACCGGTGCGGGCAGACCGGCGCTGGCGGTAATCACCAGCCGGGTGGGCCAATCGGCGGGGCCAAGTGTGGCGAGATAAAGACTGTTGGTGTTCAATGTGCTTTGGGGCAGGAAACCAAGCAGACCCGCAACTGATTTGGTCGGGTCAAGCCCGTTTTGCAGATAGACGGCGCTGTAATAGTGGCCGAGGATTTGACGGTAATTCTGTCCGGCCATTGCCCGTCGGTACGCGCCCCACTGGCTTAGACCATAGCCATGCCCATTGCGTTCACGACCCAACGCCGGCAGATCGGGCACGGCCTGTAGATAGGTAACATTGGAATTGGTCAGCGTGGGATGTCCGTTTTCGGCACTGTACATGGCCGAGATCGGCGCACCGGTCTGCTCCTGTTTGGCGGTCAAGTATTGCCCGGCAGTCGCAGCCACGGCGGCATCGGTGCTGGGATAGCGGTCGGCGCACATCATCTGGAAGTTGGCCCAATCAGTGACATCATAGTCGGGCCGACCGACGAGAATCTGGCGCCAGGCGTAGGTGCGGGCGGCCACGGCCATTGCCTCCAGCGCCGCCGCCGGCCAGGAAGCGGGCACCTCGGCCGGCACCACTTGGGCGACATACGTTTCAAAGGGGATGACATCCACTTGCCAATCGGCGACAGCACGACACCCGTTGCTCGGATGATGGGCGACGCGGATGGTGGTCGGGTAGACCAACGGTTGTGGCGGCATCGTGATCGCTAATGCGTCTTCACTGCTGCGGGGGGCCAAAATAAGCTGTTGCCATTGACGCGCCGGCAGATCGTAGACGCCGACGCCGGCGGCGTTTTCAAAGGTAAGCTGCAGGCTATCATGAGACCACACCGGTGAGTAGCCTTTGAAACGGGCAATTTGGGCGCCGTCGTTGGCGTCAAAGAGGTAGATTTCCGCCAGAAAGGCCGTGCCGGCGCCGCTGGGGGTCACCGTTACCGCCAACCAGCGCCCATCCGGGCTGAGTTGTGGTTTGCTGAGATGAAAACCTGGTTGATCCAACAGAAGCTGACCGTCCAATTGCAAAAAGGCCGTCGTGGGTGTATGACCGGTTTGAATTTGCGCAGCCGCTTGCACTGGTTGGGGAGAGACTAGTAAGTAACAGGCGACTGCAAACAAAACGATAAAAAAGATCGGCAAAGGTAAGCGACGCCGGTTGGCGTGCCGTTGCTTGTTTTGTGCTATCAGCAAGGGGGCAAGGTGCAGCGGGGAAATCGCCGTGGCGTGAAATCGCATGGTGTGCATCCTTCCATCCTATTCCTATCGCTGGTAAAATAAGCAGGGTCAGCAGACAAACCGTTCGCCCTGTTCTCATGTACCCAGTAGGCTCCCTCTGGCAAGCAGCGCAGGGAGATAACGTCTCTTGTCCGCTGCGCCGCTTACCAGTTTCGACGTGGGGCGTCGGTTTTCGGCCTTTAGAATAACAGACTTTTTGGTTAACTGACTTAACAAAATCATTACAAACTCTGGATTAAAAGAAAACCCCGACGCCATTGTCGGGGTTTTTGCCTGTTGACTGACACTATACATACAATGTATGACACAAAGTACATAACATGCAGTATATGCAGCCAACCCAAGTTATTCATCAATCAATCTTATTTCGTTCTTAGGATACCAGACTTTTGTCTGATCGAAACTTACAATGCTCTGTCAGTCTTATCCATTTATCTTGCTGAGTAGGATCAAACTTTATGAAATTTAGCTCACTGCCTGTTTCCTTCTATGCGGATTTTTCAGCCGGACGGCGCACGCTGGCTGATTGGTTTCGTTTTGCCGCGGCGATTGGCCTGGATGGCGCTGATATTAGCGTGGCCCATCTGGCGAATCTGACGCCGGCCTATCTGGATGATCTACGCCAACAGGCGGTCGATGCCGGCGTGCAGATCGCCATGATCGTCACTTATGCCGACTTTACCCACCCTGACGCCGCCGAACGCGTTCGGCAGCAGGACGAAATTCGTGCCTACATCGACGCCGCCGCTCGCCTCGGTATCGCCTATGTCCGTCTGACCGCCGGTCAACGTCACCCTGGCGTCGAGCGCGCCGCCGGTATCGGCTGGGCGGTGACAGGGTTGACCAGTTGCCTGGATCACGCGGCTCAAGCCGGCGTCACCCTGCTCTATGAAAACCACACCAGAGGCGCTGTCTGGAGCTACAACGACTTTTCCCAGCCGGCGGACATCTTCCTGGAGATCGTCCGCCGGACCGAAGGCACCGGGTTGCGGCTGCTCTTTGACACAGCCAACACCCTGGCAACGGGTGATGATCCCCTGGCCGTGTTAGAACAGGTAAAACACCGGGTGGCCGTTGTTCATGTCAATGACATCCAGCGCGCCGGTTACTTTGAACCGTGTCTGGTCGGCGCCGGCGTGGCGCCCGTGCGTGATATCTTTGCCGTTTTACACAAGATGGGCTTTGATAATTGGATCAGTGTGGAGGAAGCCAGCAAAAGTGGCGAGGATGGGTTCCGGCAGGCGATTCCGTATGTAAAGGGGGTGTGGGCGTCGCTGTCAGCGGATTCAGGGCGCTGATTCTGCTAAAAGTAATCCGTTTCTACGGCGGCAACGTAGGAACGGATTATCAATATCATCCGTTCAATCCGCGCCCTGAATCCGCTGACAGCGCGTTCCCTGCCTAATACCCCAATTTCTTATCCACCAGATTCGTCAACGGCTGCCCGGCCAAGTAGCGGCGCAGGTTGTCCTTCATGATCGCCATGACGTTGACGTGCGTCTGCGCCGAAGAGGGAGAGTTGTGGGGGGTAATGATGATGTTGGGGCAGTCCCATAACTCGTTGTCGGCGGGCAGCGGCTCGATGGCAGTGACATCCAGCCCGGCGCCGGCCAGTTGACCGCTGCGTAGCATGTCGGCCAGCGTCGGCTCGTGGATAATGCCGCCGCGCGAGATGACCAGCAGGTAGGCGCTCGGCTTCATCATGCGCAGGAGATCCGGCCCAATCATGCCGCGGGTCTCCTCGGTGATCGGCGTCGCCACCACCACAACGTCAGAGCGCTGCATCAGAGCGGCCATCCCATC
The DNA here is from genome assembly GCA_021405325.1 of Caldilinea sp. CFX5. The sequence continues at coordinate 41,534 of QWII01000030.1, forward strand.
CAGCAGCCCCACTTCGGATACATAATCCGGTTTGGGCACCACATTGACATCAACGGCGATAATGTTCATCTCAAAGGCGTGGGCGCGCTTGGCAATGGCCCGTCCCAGTTGACCCAGGCCGATAATCCCCATTGTCATGCCGACCAGACCGACACGCGGGGCGCCCTGGCCGCGAATCCATTCGTGCCGTTTCTGCGCTTCATAGAGTTCATCAAAGCGCCGCGCCAGGAAAACCAACATGCCCATGGTATGTTCGGCAATGGTGGTGGCATGGGCGCCGCGGGTGTTGGTCACCATCACGTCGCTTTCGCGCAAGGACGGTGCGCTTGCCAGCCACTCGACGCCGGCGCTGCCCGACTGAATCCAACGCAACTTCTTGGCGGCATGAAACAACTCTTCATTCACCGGCCCAAAGGCCACCTCGGCATCCGCCGCTGCCGCCAGAATCTCCTCCGGCGTACTCCCGCCGACAAACTGCACCTGCGGGAATTCCCTCTCCCAATCCTTCAAATAACTCTGCACCCAGTGGGTTGTAATCAATAGCTTCATGCTTCCTCCCCCTCCTTTGATTTTTGCTTTTAGCTTTGCGATTTTGGCTTGCCGGTAACTACGAAACCTGCTCCCAGCCGGTCCGTGACCGGCGTCCGGGGCGCCGGTCACGGACCGGCTGGGAGCAGGTTTCGGCTTTACGACCAGGGAGCTTACCTATCTTCTTGTCTTCTGTCTTCTGTCTTCCGGTCTTCCTGTCTAGCCCGCCGCCGCAATATGACGGGCGATCAACGCCTGAAAGCGAATCTCGCTGTTATCCTGCGGCGCATAGCCGATCACCTTGCGGGCGTTGGCGATGCTCCAGAAGGCGTGCGAATTGGCGCTAATGCCGTAGAAGATTTGAAACGGGATGCCCTGTTCGTCACGAATGTTCTCATGCTCAATGCTTTTGACAAAGAGTTGTTGCAGGTCGCGATCACTGATATAGACGGCCAGGGCGCGCCGCATACAACGCAGATCGCCCAGCTTGCAGTTGGCGACATCAGTCTCACGCGGGCCGCCGATGCGAATCTGCACTACTTCTAATTGCCGACCCGTCACCGGCGCACTGGCGGCGGTAGGTGAGGCCGCCGTCGGCTGACGGCCACAAGCAAAGACAAAGCCGAGATGCTCGTAGACCTCTTTAGCCCAGCCGTAGTAGTTGTCAGAAAGCGCCCGCCCATTGGGATCGACAAAGTCCATAACGCCGTCAAGGATCAACGGTTCGTAGTAGTCGGCGGCGTGGTTGGAACTGGCGACCACCACCCGCCGCACGCCTTCTTCCAGTGCGGTCTGGTAGACGTTATAGGCCATCTGCACATTATCAAATTCATGCCAAAAGCGCACATCGGCGGCGTTGCCGGCGGCGGGGTTGGAATTGCCGACAAAGCCGAAGTGGACAACGGCGTCGGCGCCCCGAAAGTGGTGGCGATAGTGATCACGATTGCGATCCACCAGGTCGGCAATCTGCACCTCCGGCATGGCGTCCCCGGCGCGATTGGTCTGGCGCACATCAAGTAAGACCAAATCGTAGCGCTCCCGCAGCGCCGGCAGAACCTGTCCAGCCACCTTACCGGCGGCGCCGGTGACAACAATTTTGCGTTTGCTCATACAACATTCCTTCTAGGCGCAAGTTGGTTGGTTCGCCCGGTGGTTTCGACAAGCTCAACCACCGGGCGAACCAACCAACTTGCTGACCAACTAATACCGATAGCGCTGAGCGCGGTCATAGAGCATCTGGTAGCGTTCGCGGATGGGTGGTTGGGGCATGGCCAGCAGCGGCAAGGTCAGCAACGCGCCGCAGACAAAGCCGCCGATATGGGCGAAGAAGGCGACCCCGCCGCTCATCTGTGGCCCCAGGGCGGCGAGACCGGAAAACAACTGTAGCCCAAACCAGAGCGCCAAGACCACCCAGGCCGGCCATTCGGCCAAGCGGGAGAAGACCCCCAACAGAATCAGCCCGCGCACGCGCACATTGGGAAAAAGCACCAGATAGCTGCCCAACACACCGGCAATCGCGCCGCTGGCTCCCACCAGTGGAATGATGGACGTAGTATCGATCAATACCTGGGCGATCACCGCCACATAGCCGCTGACCAGATAGAGCAGGAAAAACAACGGCCGGCCAAAGCGATCTTCCAGATTATCGCCAAAGAGGTAGAGGTAGAGCATATTGCCAATCAGGTGGACCCAACTGCCATGCAAAAACATGCTGCGGAGCACATCCAGTTGGGTCTCCAGGGCAAAGGGCGCCGCCACCACCTGCGCCGGCACCACGGAAATCCGCGTAAAGAGACGAAAGAGCGCTTCTTCCGATAAGCTCGACTCCCAAAGAAAGATGACGACATTGAGCGCAATCAAACTCCAGGTGAGCCACGGCGTGCGACGGGTTGGGTTGAGATCGTTGAGTGGGATCATAAGTGATTCGTGATCAGTGCTACGTGTTACGTGATAGGGGTGGGCATGAACGGTTCACGCAACACGCAGCAATTCTTATTTCGCATGTTCACGCAACAACCGACAAGTCACCTCCGCCAACATCGCCGTGCCGACGGGCAGCGCGTCTTCGCTGATGTCGAAGACGGGGGTGTGATGGGGGCGGTTTTTGTCGTCATATTTGGCGCCGAGCATAAACATAGCGCCGGGCGCTTTTTGCGTCATGTAGCTGAAATCTTCGGCGCCCATGCCGGCTTTGGGGGGCAAGAGACGCGCTGTACCGAGCATTTCGGTAGCGGTCTGTTGAATCAGGTTGGCGACGGCGGGCGCATTGTAGGTGGAGGGATAGCCAGTGCGGATGCGCAAGGTATAATCGCCCCCTAGCGTGCGCGCGATCTGCAAGACGTTGTCCAACTCCTGTTTGGCCAAGGTGCGCGTCTCTTCGTCAAAGGTGCGGACGGTGCCGCTGATCTCGATCTTGGCCGGGATGATGTTGGTGGCCGTGCCGGCATGGATGGTGCCGATGGAGATGGTGCCGGGCTTGGTCGGGTCCATACGCCGGGCGCGGATGCCATTGATGGCATTGAGTACCTGCGCCAGAATAAAGACCGGGTCAACCGTCTGGTGTGGATAGGCCCCATGACCGCCGGTGCCGGTGAGCGTGATAAAGAAGGAGTCTTCAGCGGCGGTGATGTAACCGCCGTCAATCATCACAGTGCCGGCGGGCTGTTCACTCGCTACATGCAGGGCGATGACCGCATCCAGATCATCAAGCGCCTGCTCTTCCACCATGCGCATTCCACCGGATTTGTTTTCATCATCGCTGGCTTCTTCGCTAGGCTGGAAGAGAAAACGAATCTGTCCCGGCGGTCGCTCCGGCATTTCAGCCAAGAGTTTGGCGACGCCCAGCAACATGGCCGTGTGCGCATCATGACCGCAGGCGTGCATAGCGCCCTGGTTTTGCGAAACATAGGGGACATCATTCGCTTCCAGAATCGGCAGCGCATCCATATCGGCGCGAATGCCGATGACCGGCGCACCTTCCCCCAAATAACCGACGACGCCGGTTTTGGCAACGCCGGTTTGTGCTTCAATGCCGAAACTTTCCAGTGTATCCGCTACCAGACGGGCCGTGCGATGTTCCTGAAAGCCCAGTTCAGGGTGGGCGTGAATATCGCGCCGCCAGGCGATTAATTGCTCACGAATGGCTTCTGCTTGTTGTAACATAACTTCCTCGAAAATCGGTAAAGAGAGTAAGAGAGTAAGAGATTGAGAGATCAGCTAGACAGAATCTCTCAATCTCTCAATCGCTTGTTTATGCTGCCGCCGCCGGCTTATGTTCACGCAACCAGACGCGCAACGGCACGTCGGCATCGGTGGGCGAATAGAAGCCGTTGGCATTGGCGCCCCAGCCCAACATCTGGCGGCGGATCGGGTCGCTGGTGGGCCACAGGTCGCGCACCGTCATGTCATCTTTGGTGCGAATCCAGCGGTAGCCGTAGCCATAGAAGAGTACCTTGCGGGTCAGGTTGGACCAGTTGGGGGTGCCGGCGTGCCAGATACGGCGGTCAAAGAAGACGGCGGTTCCCGGTTTGGCTAAGACCGGAATCCCACCTTCCAGTTGGCCGATGCCATCCGCCGGTTTTTCTACTGTGTTGCGCAGGTGGCTGCCCGGCACAACCCAGAAGTTGCCCCGGTTTGGTGCGCTGGTGTCAGAGAGGAAGTAAGCCACTTTCAATGACAGGCGCGGGCGGGGGTCGCTCTCCATCTCCACATTGGCGCGACCGCTGTCCTGATGCCAGCTAAAGGTTTTGTTATCGGGCGCCTGTCCGGTGGGCGGGGTGACAATCAGATGGGCGTGGTAAAGATAGATATTCCAGCCCAAGATGTCCCACACCTTGGGCAGCACCTTCTCATAATCGACCAGATCCTGATAAAGTGGGCTATCGGGGATGAAATTGGGGTAGAAGAGCGCTTTGGTCTGGTCGTGCCCTTCGGCCACTTTCTGAGCATAGATGCGGTCGGTGGCTTCAGTCAACGCCGCCACCTGCGCCGGGGAGAGCGCATCTTCGATCATAAAGTAGCCCTGCTCGTTGAATTGTTGGCGTTCTTGGTCGGTCAAGCTGTATTGTAAACACGTTGCGTCGCAAATGGCCATTGGTTTCTCCTCTGTGGTTAGACCGGGCGTTGCCGGTGATGACATTGACTGGAGTATGGGAATGATACCCGCAGAAGAGCGAAAGGTCAAGGCGCCGCAGAAGGCGCCAACTTTTTTCGCAGTAGGCGTATGAAACGTTGCCAACATGGTCGCCTCTGTCGGCGGATAGAGGGTGCTCGCGTTAGCAAATTCCTGCGCCTGTGGGTAGGGGGTGGCGCGAAATTGTGAACGCTCTCATCGATAGGACTGTGCTTGCAGCTGAAACAATTCGGCATAGAGACCACCCCCCGCCAGCAGTTCTCGATGACTACCCACCTCCACCACCTGCCCGCCATTAAGAACCACAATCAAATCCGCCATCTGCACCGTCGAAAAGCGGTGCGAGACCAGCACTGTCACCGCGCCGGCGCTTTGCCGCAAGTGACGGGCCGCCATCGTCCAGCGTTCAAAGAGGCGATGTTCCGTTTCGGCATCGAGCGCGGCGGTCGGTTCGTCGAGCAGCAGGAGCAGCGGCGTCGGGCGCATCATGGCCCGACCAATGGCGAGTTTCTGCCACTGCCCACCAGAGAGATCGATCCCCTGCGGCCAGTTGGCGCCGAGTTGGGTCGCCAGTCCTTGGGGCAAGGTGTCGAGCAGGTCAGCCGCCCCGGCGCGATCCAGGGCTGCTGTGACCTTGCTATCATCGCCATCAGCCAGCGCCGGCAAATCGCCAATACCGACTGTCTCACGCACAAGAAACTCAAAACGGGCATGATCCTGAAAGCCGGCGGAAACCCGCTGCCGCCACTGGTCGGGGTCAAGCGTCGCCAGGTCAACGCCATCCAGGCTTAGTTGCCCCGCCGTCGGCTGGTAGAGACCGGCCAGCAGCTTGACCAGCGTGGTCTTTCCGGCGCCGTTATCACCGACGATGGCTACGGTCGCGCCGGCGGGCAGGTGAAGGTTGATCGCCTGCAACACATCGGTCTGCCCCAGCGGGTAGCGATAGGCGACGTGGTGCAACCGAATGCCATCAACCAATTTGTCGGGAATAATGGCGGTCGGGTCGATCTGCTGCTGCGATTGGCTTGCCAGATCGGCCAGATAGAGATAGCGTTGCGCCGCTGCCAGCCCGCGCCAGGCAAATTGCACCAGATTGGTGGAGGTGGTGATCAGCCCCAGCACTTGCCCGGCCAGCACCGCCGTCAACACCGTATCGCCCACCGACGCTTGCCCCGCCACGGCCTGTTGGATTACAAAGACGATGGCACCAAAGTAGCCGACCAGAAAGGCCAGTCGCGCCGCCAGCCCAATCAATTCGCCCCGCACATTGAGCCGGTAGTGAATATCGCGCACCTCCCGGCTGGCGACCTGAAATTGCTGTAGCACCTCGGCGCCCAGGCGGAAAAGGCGCATCTCTTTGGCGGCGGTGGCGGTGGTGGCAAGCTCAAAGAGATAGCTGGCGCGCCGGGCCGGCTCAGCGGCCAACTCATTGCCCAGTTGGAACAAGCCGCTGGTCTGTCCACTAAGCAGCAGCGCCGGCAAGCCAAAGAGGGGCAAAAGTAACAACAAGGGATGAACGCTAAAGAGCAGCAGCGCCGTGGTGACAATGCGGACGGCGCTGGTAAAGAGACTGATCAGCGACGGGATCACCTCGCCAAACTCCCAAGCCTCTTCCAGCAATTCCAGTTGGGTCAAGTGTTCCGGCGTCTCGTGGATGGTCAGCGTCGGTGTCCGCCCCACCATGTTCATCAAGCGCCGCTCAACCAGATGATGCGCTTGTTCGGCCAGCCGCATCCGCACCCGATTGCCGGCGTAGCTCAACAGGCTGCTGCCGATGATCGACGCCGCAATGCCAGTAGCCGCCAGAGTGACTTGCCCGGCGCTGCTCATCTGCACCCCGTCGAGCAAAAGCTTGAGCCACCAGGCAAAAAGCGCCAGGGTAAGCGCTTCGAGGGTGAACAACCCAAAGGCCAACAACGTGCGCCCCGGATCAGCCGTCCAGGCAATTTGGAGCATGACAGCGGCAGCACGCGCCCGGCTGGCCTGTGTCGGCGGTTTATTGATCATGCTCACCTTCCCACGCTTCGTCATCGCTGCCGGGCGCCTGGTCGGCATAGCGCATGGCCTGTTTCTGGAAAAGTTGGGCATACTGTCCACCGGCGGCGACCAGTTCGTCATGGCTGCCATCTTCGGTGATGCGACCGTTGTCCAGCACCACAATCCGGTCCGCCCGGCGCACAGTGGAGAAGCGATGGCTGATCACAATCGTTGTCAGGCCGTGGGTGAGGTCGAGAAAGCGGTCATAGAGATCGGCCTCGGCGCGCACATCCAAATGGGCCGTCGGCTCGTCGAGAACCAGGACGCGCGCCCCCGCTTCCACCGCCGCCATTGCCCGCGCCAGGGCGATTCGCTGCCATTGACCACCGGAAAGGTCAGTGCCACCGGCGAAACGGCGGGACAAGGGTGTATCTAACCCATTCGGCAGACCGGCCAGAATGCTCTCTGCGCCGGCGCGTTGGGCAACGGCGGTCAGGCGATGGTCGCGCTTTTCGTCGTGGAGCGTCTCCACTGCGCCAAAACCAATGTTGTCACGAGCCGGCAGTTCGTAGCGGACAAAGTCTTGGAAGATCGCGGCCACGGTCTGGCGCCATTCAGTGAGGTTCAGGTTGGCCAAGTCGATGCCATCCACGGTAATGCGACCGGCTTGCGGCGTTTCGAGACCAGTGAGCAATTTGATCAGCGTCGTCTTGCCCGCGCCATTCAAGCCTACAATCGCCAACGAGCGACCGGCTTCAATGCGCAAGTCTAAGCCATCGTAGACCGGTGTAGTGCGACCGGGATAGGTGAAATGCACCTGCTCAAAGGCGATTGCTTGCTGCGGCAGGTTGCGGGCTGACATTGTCCCGGTTGGTGCGGTGATCGCAGTCGCCACCGTGCGCTCAAGTTCCACCACATCGGGAGCAGGGACGGCGCCATTCTCGATCAAAATATCGCTATCTTGGTTGGCCAGCAACGCCATGCTCAACAGGCCTTGCACAAGCACGACCAACCCACCGGTGCTGAGGGTTCCTTGTAGCGCCGCCCGTGCCGCCAACAGAATCACCAGCGCATTGGCGACCAGCACAACGGTGAAGAGGAGGGTCATCGTGCGTTGATCCGCCCGTCGGGCGCGCCAGAGATCAGCCATGACCAGCGCCCACTGCTGGCCGAAGCGATCCCCCAGCCAATCGACCAGCCCAAAGATGCGCACCTCCTTGGCCCAGGCCGGCATAATGGCGAGTTGTTTGAGATAGCGCGCCCGCCGCAATGGGTCGGCCCAGAAGGGATTGGCCCGGTAGTAGTCTGCCTGTAACTGATAACTCACCACCAGCCAGATGCCGGCAAGGATCACCGCCGCCACCGGCCAGACGGTCGCAACCAACACCGCCGCCGCGATCCCCTGTGCGCGCACCATCCATTGCCCAGCCAACCCTGACACTAATTCGCCGGGACCAAAGCGGGCAATGCGCGCCGCACGGTCAGTCTTGGCCGCCAGTTCGGGGGTTTCAAAGAGAGCCAGCCGTGGCGCCGAAAGGGTGGTGCGCATCACTCGCGCCAGCAGATAGCCGTCATAGCGCCGGTAGAGGTCGGTGGTGGTAATCCAGTAGAGCGCCGCCACCACCTCTTGCAACAGCAAGACGCCGCCGATGATGATCAGGCTGTTGACAATGCGCTGCCCGTCCGCCGATGCAAAGCCGCCCCCGACTGCCGTCGGCAACGTCTCGACCAGGGTGGCGACTTGGGTGGCAAAGAGGGCCGGCAACGCGCCGGTGAGGATTGCCAGGGCAGCGAGAAAGGCGACCCGTCCCGGAAAAGCGCCAACCAGCAAGCGCAAGGCGATCCAGCGGGTGCGGCGGCGGGTGGCCTGTTCCTGGTTGCTTGCCATCGCTTACCCAGCGCCTTGCAACAGCGCTTCCAGCAACTGCTTGGCTTTCCGAATGTCAGCGATCTGCTGAGGGCCGGAGATTTCCCGTTCGATGGTCAGCGCGCCGCTGAAGCCCAACGCTTGCAACTTCGCTAGCAGTGCCGGAAAGTTGACCCGCCCTTCGCCCAGCGGCTTTTCGACGCCCAACTGCCGTCCATTGGTGGGATATTCGCCATCTTTGGCATGGACGCCGCGCACATATTGGCCGAAGACATCCAGCGCATCGACCGGGTTGGCCTTGCCATACATGAGCAGGTTGGCCGGGTCGAGGTTGATGCCCAGGTTGTCCGTACCAATGTCGTGAATGGTGCGCAGCAGGGTGATCGGCGTCTCCTGACCGGTCTCGAACCAGAAGCCGAGGCCCAAGTCAGCACAGTAGACGGCAATCTCCTTGAGCGCAGCAATCACCGGTGGATATTGGGGATCAGTCGGGTTTTCGGGGATAAAGCCGACATGGGTGGTGATGCTCGGCACACCGATCTTGCGGGCAAAGTCGGCGCTCCGTTTTAAGACCGCCAACCGCTCTGCCCGTGTCGCTTCCGGCACCAGACCGATAGTCGTCGGCCCTTCGATAAAATCCCACACATGACGACCAGGTAGGCCGGCCCAGAGGGTGCTGATCGTCACATTGTGTTGCGCCGCGGCAGTCCGTAACCGCGCGGCGATGGCATCTTCCAGGTGCGCCGCTTTCCAAGAAGAGACCTGACAGGTGGGGAAGCCCAGGCTGTGTACTTTGGCAATGGCGTGTTCGGGGCCTTCGTCAAGCCCGGCCAGTACGCCGAGTTGAATTGTTTTTGTCGTCAATGCTCATTCCTCTTTCCATAGATGTTGAATCAGTTCAACCGCCTTTTCCACCAACTGTGTACCGCCGTCCGGCCCGACGCGTGTCCACGGGCCGGGACCAACCTCGTAGCCACCTTCCGTCCAGGCTTGGGGCGGGGTCAAGTAGCCGATCCAGTCATTGGCATAGCCCACCACAAAGGTATGGCCGGCCACTGAGCGTGCTTTGATGGCCAACCCCAGTTCGGCAAATGGCTCCCCCGGCAGGGCGACCAGGACGATATCGCCAATGCGCACCACCTGCACCTCCGCCGGGATGGGATCGTCGCCCCGGTCGATCAGGATCAGCGTCTCTTCGGCTATACGCTGGCGCGCGCGCCATAGCTTGCGCTCATCATCACTGGTAGCGGCGGCCAACTTGGCCCCAGCTTCAGCGTAAGCTTGTTGCGCCGGCTCGCGTGGCGGCAATTCACGCGCCGCCAGCATCACGGTTGCCGATTGCACGGCTAACAAAGGAGCGCTGACCGGATAGTCCGGGGCGCTCAAGCGCATGGCAACCTTAATGACTTCGCCGCCGAGCATCAGCCCATAGCGTTCGACATCGGCAAAATCGGTTGTGTTACGGATCGGGTTAATATTACCACAAGCGCCCTGAAAAAAGAGACTATTGACGCAGCCCGGTATGCTCTTTTCCACCAGGTGCATGGCCGGCCCCGGAAAATCCGCCGAAACCAGCGGCTGTACCTGGACAGTAACCGGGTGGCAGGCAAAATTGGTCAACAGAGTGCAGGCGCCGTTGTCGATGCGCTCCAACAAGATGACGCCGACTTCGGGGTCAAGCGCACCTGGCTTGACCTCTACACCGGCCAGCGTCGCTTCCGGCCCGGCGAGAATCCGCCCTTCTTTGCCGACCAGCCGCCGGTTGCGCGACAGGCCGACAACTTGACCGGTTCCCGCCTTGACACGACAGGGTTGGCGTTGGTGAAACGCGATGATGGCCGCCGACGCCAGTTGATCCAACACTACTTCCAGCCAGGGCGCCGCGGCGGGCGTATCCAATAAGCGGCGGAGATTAACCGTCTCCGGGGTGGAGTGGGCGTGGCTGGTCGCTAGCATGATATGGGCTGCTGGTACACCAGTGGCGGCGTGAATCCGCTGGCGCACCTCAGCGGTGAAATTACGGCCAGGCCCAAGAAGATCATTGCTGTACCCGATGGCGTCAACCGCCAGGAGAATCACTTGGGTTGCACCATCATCCAGCGCCACGGCGCGGGCAAAGAGCGGATCATGAACGCCTTGAAAGAAGGCATGGCGCGGTTCATAGCCGAGATAGGGAATGGTGAGCGGCGGGGTAATGTCAACACGGCCTGTCCCGGCGTGGAGGAGTTGATCCATCGTTGTTTTCCTTAATCTGTTATGCTTTGGGCAACGATTCCGCCACTTTGCGGATGGCGCCGGCCATATCTTCAATATCGCGTTTGGTGAAATTTTCGTTGAAACCGAGCGTTACCATGTGGGCCAGCGCCTCTTCTGTAAGTGGACACATGCCACGCGTATAGTCGATCTGCCGACCGCCGTGGCTGCCATCAAAGGGATAGGTGGAATCGCCAAAGGTCTTTTTGGCGGCCAGCGCTTCCATACAGAGGAAGATCGGTTCGCCGATATAGCCGGCGCCGGCGCTGACGCCCTCTTTGGTTAACGCTTCGGCAAACTGGGCCGCCGGCCAGGCATCGATACGCAGCGGATAGGCCCAGTAGCTGTGTTCGGAGCCAGCGGTGATAGGCGGCGGCTGTACACCGTCGATTTCACCAATGAGGGCAGAGAGGTAGTTGCCCAGTTCCATGCGTGTGGTGACGACATTGCGCACTTTTTTGATCTGCGCCAACCCAACGGCGCCGTGCATTTCGGTGGGGCGATAGTTGGGGGCCAGAAAGGCGTAGGTGCGTGGTCCCCAACCGGCTTTGCGCGTCCAGCCCTTGTCGCGGAAGAGCATCATGCGCTCAGAGAGGTCGTCGCGACTGGTGATGGTCACGCCGCCGTCGCCGGTGGTCATGTGCTTGGACTGTTGCAGACTAAAGGCGGCAATATCCCCCCAACTGCCGAGATAGCGGCCATTATATTGGGTGACATGGGCCTGGCTGCAATCTTCGATCAGGGGCAGGTTGTGGCGGCGGGCAATGTCGAGCATGGCGGCCATATTACAGGCGTTGCCAAAGAGATGCACAACCAGAATCGCCGCCGTGCGCGCCGTGATCTTGCGTTCGACATCGGCGGGGTCCATGTTGTAACTGTCGTCAATATCGGCAAAAATGGGGATGCAGCCTTGGTAGACAATGGGGACAATGGTGCCGCCGTCGGTAATCGGCGCGGTGATGATCTCGTCGCCGGGGTTTGGGTTGATGGCGCCAATGGCAATATGGATCGCGGCCGTGCCGGAAGTCGAGGCGACGGCATATTTGGCGTTATAGAGCGTGGCGAATTGTTGTTCTAACGCCGTCACCTTGGGGCCGCCCAGGCCAAACAGGTTTTGCGATTGGATCGCTTCGGTGACAAGGGCAATCTCCTCGTCGCCAAAGGGGGTGCGCTTGGGGAAGGGGGTGGCGCGGTAAGGTTGGCCGCCGTTGATAGCAAGCTTGGTATGGGAGAGCGTTTGGGTCATGCCTGTTTCCTTTTATGTTAAAATTGTAACGACTAACCCCTCCCTAACCCTCCCCTGCGAAGGGAGGGAACCGTGGTTCGCATGACAGTTCCTCCCCTTAGCAGGGGGACGGGTGCCCACTGGGCGCGGAGGGGGTGGCTTGGTAGTTACCTAAAATTTGAGGCCGGTGGTTACAATACCCTGGACAAAGTATTTTTGACCAAAGATGTAAATGAGCAGAATCGGCAACACCGTGACAACGGCGCCGGCCATTACCAGATTCCACGGCGTAGCGCCCCACTGATGAAAGAGCATGGCCAGACCGATGGTCAGGGTCATCTTGGCCTTGGTGGAGAGGTAGAGAACTGGCCCCAGCAGATCGTTCCACTGGCCCATAAAGACAAAAATGCCCAAGGTCGCCAGTGCCGGTTTTGAGAGGGGGAGAAAAATACGCCACCAGATGCCAAAACGACTACACCCATCGACGCGGGCGGCGTCTTCCAATTCGGGCGGCAGAGTCAAAAAGAACTGACGCAGCAAAAAGGTGCCATAGGCGCCGCCGAGAAAGGCCGGCCCCCAGAGCGCCAGATGGGTGTCGAGCAGGTTGATCCGGTGCATGGTGATAAAGACCGGAATCATCGTCACCTGGAAGGGCACCATGAGGGTAGCCAGCAGGATGGCGAAGAGCGTATCCCGTCCCCAAAACTGAAAGCGGGCAAAGACATAGGCCGCCAGCGAACAGGTCAACAACTGCCCCACCGTCGTCAGGAAGGCAATCTTCAGGCTATTGTAGAAAAAGAGGAGAAAGGGCATGGCATTGAAGAGATCAATGTAATTCTGCCAACGCACCGGCTCCGGCAGCCACTGCGGCGGATAGATGAAGATGTACCCTTGCTCCTTTAACGAGGAGGAGATCATCCACAGAAAGGGCAGCCCCATGATCACCGTGAGCAACACGAGGAGCAGATAAGAGAGCGTATGCTGCACGGCGCTTTTGACCAGCTTGGGGCCGCGAAGGGTTGCCCGTTGGGTGAGCGTTGCCATTATCTTGCTCCATTTAATGATAAAAGACCCACTGCTTCTGCAATTTGAACTGGATCATTGTCACCACAAAGACAATGGCAAAGAGAACGTAGGCCAATGCGGCGGCAAAACCCATGTGGAACCATTCAAAGCCCTGCTGGTAGATATAGTACGAGAGGGTCAACGTGGCGCCGGCCGGCCCGCCCTGGGTGAGCAAATAGGTGATAGTCCAGACCTGGAATGAGCCGATAATCGACAGCACCAGGATGAAAAAGGCGGTGGGCGTAATCAGTGGCACGGTCAGGTAGCGAAATTGCGCCCACCAACCGGCGCCGTCAATCCGGGCCGCTTCATATAACTCTTGGGGAATGCCCTGTAAGCCGGCCAGGTAGATGACCATGTTGTAGCCCAAGCTATGCCAGACGCCGATGATGATCAGCGATGGCATGGCCCACGCCGGATCAGCCAGCCAACGCGGGCCGGCGATGCCAAAGAGTTTATCTAGCAGGTAGTTGATCACGCCAAACGATGGGTTATACATCCAACCCCAGACCAGCGCAATGGCGACGCCGGAGGTGACCACCGGTAGAAAATAGGTGGTGCGAAAGAAGGTAATGCCCTTGAGCTTTTGGTTGACCAGGAGCGCCATAAAGAGCGGCAAGATGAGCGCCAGCGGCACATAGCCGACGGTGTAGTAGACAGTGTTGCGCAAGACCTGCCAAAATTCGGGCAATTGCAACAGGTCGGTATAGTTCCGCAACCCAATCCAGACCGGCGGCAGCACCAGTTGCCAATTGGTAAAACTAATGAAGAACGAGGCCAGAATCGCCCCGGCGCTGAAAATCAATAAACCCAACAGCGTAGGGAGCAGGTAAAGATAGGCGTGCAACGTTGCCTTGAAGCGCAGCCAGCGCTTGCGGCGGCTCTGGCTGGCCGCTTGCTGTTCTTGTACACGGATGGTGGAAATTGCTTCGTTCGCCATGCTTTACCTCCTCCTGTCGCATTTGGCAATGTAACCGGGAACTCGCCTTAAAATCAATTTCAAGGCGAGTTCGCGAGCAATAGCACCTTACCCGCCGCTGGCCTCCTTAAATTCGGCGCGAATGCGGTCGAGTGCGGCGTTGACGGCGTTGTTGGCATCGACGCAAGTCTGCTCGATCGGTTTCTGGCCCAGGAACGCCTTATCCAGCTCATCCTGCAAGGCGCTCTTCCATTCATTAAAGCCCAAGGTGAAGGTGTTGCGGGCAATGGCGGCCGAATCGACCAGCGTCTGCATGTTCTTGTCGGGGAAGGTTTGGAGATAATCTTTGACGACCTGGTCGGTTTTCAACACCGGCATGGCGCCCGATTCGGTCAGGAACGGCCCGCCGGTGGCCGGGTCGAGCAGCCAGTTTATCAGCTTCCAGCCGCCGTCAATGTTCTTCGTGGCTTGCGAGACGACCAGACCGTCGGCGCCGCCATAGGTCAATTGCTCGGCCGAACCTTTGGGCATCATCGTCAGATCCCAATCAAAGGGCGCTTCTTTGTAGGTGAGCGGCCCCCAGTTCAGGTCATAGACCATGCCGACCTTGCCGGTCATAAAGGGGCTGCCCATACCTTCAAATTCACCGGCCGGATAGGCGACCTTGTCGGTGTTGATCAAGTCCACAAAATATTTGTAGGTATTGCAGGCAATCTCGGCATCATAGGTCGCAGTCATGCCTTCGAGGTCGCGGCTAAATTCACCCTCGAAGATCTGCCCGCCATTGCCCATGATCACCTCATCCAGCCACCAGGCTTGTTGCAGCGCCTGCGTGCCCCACACCTCGTCGGTGGTCAGCCCTTTGGCCTTCTCCAACATATCGGCCCAGGTCCAGTTGCCGTCGAGGGGCGGCGGTTCTACGCCGGCCTGTTCAAAGAGGCTCTTGTTGAAATAGACAACGGTCGTCACAATGTTGCGGGGAATGCCATAATATTTGTCGCGGAAATCGTAGCCGGAGAGCGCGGTTTCGTGGAAGGCGCTCATGTCGATGTTCTGCTTGATCAGGTCGCTAAGGTCGGCCAGTTGATTGCGCAGAATGTACTCATAGTAAAAGGTGGGGGCCGTATTCCAGACATCGGCGGGGTTGCCGGCCGCGAGGGTGGCATTGAGTTTCTGCCAATATTGCTGCCACGGCACATATTCGTAGGTGAGGGTGACATCGCTGTTGGCGGCCTGGAAGCCATCCAGAATTTTCCCTTCGATCTCCTCCATGTTGGTCATGTAATTCCAGTAGATGAGACCAGCCGCCGCGGCTGTGCCACCGGTCTCTGCCGCTTGGGGGCCGGTCACCGGCGCACAGGCGGCCAGGAGCGCGCCGGTGGTAGCCGTAGCCGCCAACTGCAAAAAGGTACGCCGACTTACTTTGCTCTTTACCATTGCTCTTCCTCCTTGTAACAAAGCATTCTATAGTTTCAGAAGAGTTGCGCGCACCCCACCGATTGAGGGTACGCAACTTTTCTAACCACGAATCGAGAGTAACTGGAACGAAGATCTGAGAACGAAACCAAAGTTGAGGCGCAACCGGGGGATTTATTGATATAGGTACAACCGGGTAGCAAAAGCTGCTTGAGTCTACTGAATTTTTTTTGATCTGTCAACTGCACTTTTTGGGGCCGTGGCGCCTTATCGACGCAACGTATGTTTGCTCATAGCGCGTGACGGATGCGCTATGAGCAAATGCTAGCCTTTTTAGAAGCCAATGCCACGCAGGTAAGCCAGCGTTTCTTTACTGCGCTTGGCTTCACTGAGCGGATCGACAATCGGTTCGCCCGGCACAGCCGTCACCCAGCGGTTGTAGCCGATCTCTTCCAAGACTTTGCGGCAGCCGGGAAAATCGACGTTGGCATATTCACCCACATCACACCAGACCGGCTGATAATAGCCATCGTCCCGGCGGGAGGTGTAAGCATAATCCTGCAAATGGACATAGTTGAGTTGGCTCTGGAAGTCGCGCAGCGATTCGACGGCGTCATAGCCCCACAGTTGGGCGTGCGACACGTCGATGCAGAGCTTGGCCTTGTTGAGCAGGCTCATGTAATACTTCCAGTCCTCAATGGTATCGACCAGCAGGTTGGTGTGGATGTGATAGCTCAGTTCCAGACCAAATTGGGCAGCGTATTCGGCCCACTCTTCGGCCCCTTCCGCCGCCATTTTGATGTCGCCACGGGTGACAGGGCGGTTTTCGGGTTTGTTGCCATTCATGTACATGAGGCAGTCCGCGCCGATTTCGGCGGCAAATTCAATGCGCCGCTTGTTCTGTTCCACATTGTCATAGGCGCGGTTGTCCGGCGACCCACTGGCCGTGTAGACCACCAGTGGCAACCCGACATTCTCACAGAGCCGGCGCACCCGTTGCGGCGTCCCCAGCCAGTCGAGCGGCAGCCGGCACTCCCACCCCTCCCAGCCCGCCGCCTTGAGCGCCTCCAGACAAGGTTCGAGGTCGGGATTTTTCCACCGTAGGGTGCTGATCGCAAGTTTGAAAGCCATTGATTCCTCCTGCTTTTGGGTGATTAGGTGATTGGGTCATTGGTCAGAAATGAATAGGGATCGTTTGGCATTATAGCGGGAAATGGGGAGATGAACAACTCCAGTAATTTTGCTGGTCAATGCTTGGTCGTGCAATCATTTAATTTTCGTAACTATCCAGCGAAGCCTTATCTCAAGTTGACAAGAATAGAACGCAAAGTTCAATATGTGTACATCTTATCTTGCCTCATGCACTGTCACAACTCAATAGAAGAACAGAAGTGCTACTCAATTGACACCAGGATATAAAACAAATATACTAATAAACGTGAATGGATTTATCAGTATTTTACAAAAGTTTCCTGAACTGGCAAGCAACCCATAAAATGCTTGGGCAATCTCACCAACAGAATTTTACAACTTACTTTGACTCAAGGACAGCATAGAAATGAAAAATCCGGGAAAGTGGTTGCTCGATTTTAATGATGAGAACAGTCGTGCTTCCGTCGATGGTCTTGTATCCGTTCATGGGTACGACAATGTCGGTCGACCAGCAGAGGAAGTGATGGTAATGGAAAAGGCTAAGCTTTATCATGCAGATGCCGTGTTCTTTGAAGCACCTCGCGATGATAGACCACCTGTTGCCCAAGCGTTTCTATACCGTTCAGATGGACCCGTTCGGGACCCGGATTTCGCGGTGTTACATCAACGACTCTGGAGTTGGGGTGGAGTACCGTTGGTTTTTCGTTTTACAAATGGCTTGGTGCAGCTTTTCCGTTGTGCGCATGGTCCCGACTTTGTAGACAACGGAAAAATTGTTTGTCGCCCCTTCAAGACACTAGAACTTGCTTCTAAAGTTGCTAGCGATCCGTGGTGGGATGCGGAACGGCTTCATACTGGCACACTCTGGGATGATCCAGAAGTGTGCCAGGAGTTACTATCTAGCTCAAAAGCAGCCCAGAAGACACTTATCAACGCAGTTAGAGACTTACATCATAAACTGAACGAAGCAAATGTTCTTCCTAAACCGCTTAGACGGCATTTGCTTATCTTATCAGTACTAGTCGCATATCTTGAAAAGCGCGGAGTTTTTGAGATAGAGTTCTTTGCACGGTTTAGATCTGGTGCAAGTGAATTTTTTGAAGTACTTGCTGACGGGCCTGCACTTGTAAATCTGCTTGATCACTTAGAAGAGCGCTTTAATGGAAACGTGTTCGTCCTTAGCGATGAGGAGCGCAGAACATTACGTACTAGTAATGAACTCTCCTATTATGCTCAATTAGTGGAAGGACGCCAAGAACCAAGTGGCCAACTTACACTTTGGCAACGCTATTCATTTGCCGATTTACCTGTAGAATTAATTAGTCATATATACCAACTCTTTGTCCATGATACGACCGTAGCGGTCTACACTCCACATTTTGTTGTTCGTTTGATGCTTGGTGAGGTTTTAAGCTGGGAGCGACTAGACCGGTTGGAAGAAAAGAACGAAGTTATTTTGGATCCAGCTTGTGGTTCTGGGATATTTCTTGTTGAGGCATACAAACGACTCATTCTTCATTGGCGTTCGCGCCACAAGTGGCAGCGTCCAGATCAGACAATTCTACAAAAATTGCTTACGACGAGACTTCGAGGTATTGATTTGGAAGAAGGCGCCGTCGAACTCGCGGCGTTTAGCCTTTGCCTTGCGCTTTGTGATGCACTAGAACCTATTGAGATTAGAACCAGTGTGAAGCTTTTCCCAGCATTAAAAGAACAAACTATCCACACAAGCTGTTTCTTTGATGCACGAAAAAAACAAATAATCAAGGAGCATGTCGGTGTGCTCGTCGGAAATCCACCATTTGATTCGCGCCTTAATACGGAAGGTGCAGAGCGCGCTTACCAACGGTATCAACAGGAATATGGAGTGTTGGCAGACAAGCAAGTTGCATATCTTTTTCTCCATGAATCTATGGAAATGTTAGCTCCAGGTGGCATACTCTCTATGCTTCAGCAGTACAATTTTCTTTATAATAAACAGTCGTTAGGTTTCCGGCATGAATTTTTCAAGCGGTGGGATGTCCGTGAAATTCTTGATTTCATTTCTATTCGCGGCCTCTTCCAAAAAGCTGGGGCTGACACAAAAGTCATTGTAGTAGTTGCTGAAGCGCGAAATCCCTTGCAAGAGCGACAGATACTTCATGCCACCTTTCGCCGCAGTGGTCGTGCTGATGCAGAACAGGGATTCGACATTGATTATTATGACATGCATTGGTTACCACGTAATTTAGTTCTGAGTAATGATGCTATATGGCGATGTAATCTACTCGGTGGCGGACGTGTTCTTGGTTTTGTTAATAGGATGCGGACGTTTAGAACTATGAGGCAGTACGCAATGGAACAGGGGTGGGACTATGGAGAAGGTTTTATCGAAGCTTCCCCGTCTAAAAGTGGGCCACCCAGCAAAACAGTTGTGCGTCAGCCTGCTGCTCATGTGACCGGAAAACCATTGCTACCGTCAAACGGTATCAATGAGTCAGGGATCAATTCCAAGCTAATCAGTACTGTGACTGCCACCTCTTTCCGATCTAGTTATACTGAAGCACGTTATACACCCCCAATGGTTTTGGTACATGAACAATATAATCTCAATCATGATCTCTGGACAACGCATTATCTCACATACAAAAATCAAATTGTAGGATTCTGTGGCAAACCTGATCAAATTGAACATTTGAGGGAGCTCGACACCTTTCTTACTAAAGAAAAGAATGCTTTAAGAGCTTATGTGGCAGCAACGAGTATCAAACTCTTTACCCAACATGCTACTACATTATCGGGTACAGATGTATTTGACCTACCATACCCTTCGTCGTTAGACCTAGATCTAAGTTTGCATGAACAGATTCTAATCACCGATGTTGTGAACTACTATCGTGATCTTATTCGCCTCGGCGAAGACTCTGCTGCAATGAAGGAAACAGGGGCGGCTTCGTTACCTATGTTTAACGATGTGTTCACTGCGCGAATCAATGGTGTTTATAAGACCAATCAACTGCAATCTCTAAATGCCTATACTTGGCCCGGCGTGATTTGTCAGCCATATATCTTTGGCAAGGGAGAAAGGGATTGGACAAATGCCGATGAACTTAAAGGGAAACTAGACGCGCTCTTACGAGAAAAAAAGGGGGGGGGACTGAATGTTACCCGTATCGCACGAATTTACGACGGTGCAAATATCTATTTAATCAAACCTGACCGATTACGATATTGGCTACGCTCTGTAGCGCTGCGTGATGCGGATGAGACTCTAGCCGACTTGGCTGAACAAGGATTTTGAGGTTTTTCCATGTTGGCAGATAGTTATCATCTTATTCCTCAATCTGGCAGACTACACCCAGAAATACACTTACCATCAACAGCGAAGCTAGAGCTAGTAAGCTTTATAGCCGAAGAGCTTCCTCGGTGGCGTGACGATACGAATCGGCCAATCGCGAACACAGAAACTAAATTAACCGAGCATCTATGCGATTATTTAAATAGTGCCGCCTGCATATCATCCACTTGGGACCATATCCAGTTCCGAACTGAAGTAGGAGATGAAAGACAAGGTGGTAGAAAAATAGATCTTGCTGTAAAGCCCTTAGCTGCTGTACTAATTATCGAGGGTCGTCGGCACAGTCAATTTGATATGTTATTTCCCATTGAGTGCAAGCGGCTTCCCACACCAACAGGACGAGAGCGAGACAAGCGAGAGTATGTCATTACTGAAATTGGTTCAACGGGTGGAATTCAACGGTTCAAATTAGGTCTTCACGGAGCAGCACATAATTTCGCTGCTATGATTGCGTACGTTCAAGAGCAGTCCTGTTCCTACTGGCTTGATCAGGTGAATTGCTGGATCAAAGATTTAGCTAAGGCAACCGCTCCGACTTGGAGTAATTCTGATGTTCTCGAACTGTTGAGCGAAGACTTGATTAACGGGGTTAGCGCATTTAAATCCGAACATCATAGAGAAGGTGGTCTAAACACATGTGAGTTGCGCCACCTTTGGCTACAAATGCATCGAAATCCACCGGAGCTTAACTAATATATCATACTGTCCCAACGAATTTGTCTACTGCTGCCACAATGTGCAAATTTTCCGATGAGTCGCGATTGCCAGAAATATTGCAGCAGATATTTATCATTCAATTTGTTGGCGTTCTATTTAAGTTAGGTGTGGACAGCGGTTGCTTCTATCTTACTTGCTGTTCTCTCGTCAAACAGCAGCCGAACATCAACAAAGCGATTTGGGGTGGGGCGATTACACAAAAGAGCGTAGCCAGTGGCTTGGCAATCCCAGTCTAGACGAAATCGCTGCTGAAATTAAAGCAATGCAGGAAAACTGGTCACAACAAGCAGTGTAAGCATAAGGCGTTACTGTTCGCAAGGTGCGCACCAGGCGATTGTCGGGCATAGCCATAAGGTAGATATGACTGTCCTGATCTTGCAACCAATTGGGGATTGACAACACTCGGCATTTTTGATAAGATACTTACCAGTTGAATAGCGGGTCGTACCGCGCTTACGAGCGCGGCTCGACAAACAAAACCAGCAATGGTGGCGTTTGTTGAGCCGCGCTCGTTTTGTTTTCTGCGCCTTTTTTGTTTTCTGCAGCTTGGAAGGAGGCACTATGAGTTTGATCCGTTTGTTGGGGATCGCCAAGAAATACGAAAATCAGCCTGTGTTGCGTGAAGTCTTCTTTCGCCTGGCCACCGGCGACCGCGTCGGCCTGATCGGCAAAAACGGGGCGGGGAAGACTACGGTGTTGCGCCTGATGCTAGGCCAAGAGGAGCCAACCGCAGGCGTGGTCGAACTGGCCCCCGCCATCCGCATTGGCTACTTTTCTCAGTTTTCCGAATTACAGGATGATCTTTCGCTGCAACAAGTGCTGACTGCGCTCTTTGCCGGGATCGAGCAAATCGCCCAGGAACTCCGTACAATTGAAGAGGCATTGCCAACCACGCCGCCTGGGCCAGCGACGGAGCAACGATTGGCGCGCTATGCCGACCTGATAGAGCAGATGAATCGCGCGGATGGTTGGACATACCAGCACCGCATTGATACTGTACTCACCCAACTTGGTTTTCGCCCGGCGGATCGGAACCGTCCAATCCAGCAGCTTTCGGGCGGCTGGCGCAACCGGGCAGCGTTGGCGAAGATCCTGCTGGAAGCGCCCGATGTACTACTGTTGGATGAGCCGACCAACTTTCTCGATGTGGCGGGTCTTACCTGGCTGGAAGAGTGGCTGGTCAACTGGCGCGGGGCGCTGCTGATCGTCTCGCACGACCGTCACTTTCTCGACCAGGTGGTCAACCGGATCATTGAGATCGAGAACTATCACTTCCAGGAGTATGAGGGCAACTTTACCCAATACATCCGCCAAAAGCAGATACGCCGCAAAACGTTGGAACGCCAGTTTCAATACGAAGAGGAGTTGCTGATCTTTGAGGCGGAAGCCATCGCCGACCGCCGACAGGCGCGGCAAGATCCCAACCAGGCGTTGCAGCGGCGGGCCAATATCAGAAGGCGTATCGAGCCAAGAGCGGTGGATACGATCATTACCGATCTCTATAGTGGGCTGAGCGTGCGCAACGAGCTATGCCGGGTAGAAGGGCTGACCAAAGGCTATGCGCAGGAACCGCTCTTTCGCCAGCTCACTTTTACCCTACAACGTGGGAAGCGGCTGGCGATCATCGGGCCAAACGGCAGCGGCAAGAGCACCCTGCTCAAGCTGTTGCGTGGCGATGAGCAGGCAGATGCGGGCGCGATCACCTGGTTGCAAGGGAGCAGTGGGGGAGGGGATGAATTGGCCTTTGTCGACTACAACCACACCTTGGCGACGCTCGACCCAGCTGATACCGTAGAACATGCCCTGAATGTGAGCAAGCTGGCCTTCTTCGAGCAGCGTAAAAAGGTTGAGAAGTTCCTTGGCCTGCTGCGCTTTGCCGAGTTGGAACAACGTCAGCGGATCGGGACGCTTTCGGGCGGGCAGCGCGCGCGTGTGGCATTGGCGCTCTGTCTGCTCGCCGGCGCACCGGTCATCCTGCTCGACGAGCCGACCAATCACCTCGACCTGACCAGCACACAGGTGATGGAGCGGGCGCTGCTTCATTTCCCGGGCGCTGTGATCCTCGTCAGCCATGATCGTTTTTTTATCGACAAAGTTGCCAATCGTCTGTTGATCTTTGCGGGTGCGGGCAATGTCAAATTATTCGAGGGTAATTGGACACTTTGGCAGGCTAGTCTGAACCGACAGGAGGAACTATGACAAACGAAACCCACCATCTGTTTACCAATGTTGATTGAATTTAGTACAAAGGAGATAGAATCGCCATGTTTTTCCATGTTGCTGAACCGTACACCTGTATAAACGTTGATGAAGGCGCCCTCCACGCCTGGGAACAGGATGGTGTATTAAAGATCACGGGTTTGATTCCTGGGGAATGGTTTGTCAATCTGCGCCAAAAGGTTGTCGAAACCCTGGGGGCGCCGCCCGAAAGCTCCAAAGCCTGGCCCAATTTAAAACCGTTTGGCCGCGAGAAACAGTGCGTGCCTTTGGAAGCCCCATCGGTGAAAGAAGTCGTGGATCAATTGATTGGCAAGAACTGGCAATACCCCAATAGCGGCGGTCTGTGGTTTGCAGATGCACCGCGGCAGTTGGAAAAACAACATGCGCCGACGCTTGAATTAGTCCCCAGAGGCCACTGGCATTGGGATGGTCGCCCGGATCTTCATGTGGGTGGCGGTCTCTGGTTGTTCGCACCAGTGATAGAAATGCTGCCCCATTCCGGCGGCACCTGGCTGGCCGCCGGCAGCGCCCGCCTGGTGACCGATTTTTATGCGAATCTGCCGCCTGAGCAGCAGGGGAAGCCGACAAAGGTGGTCAAAAAATGGTTCGCAGATGTCCATGAATGGTTCGACGTACTCAATGGCGCCGAACCGTTGCATCAGACCAATCAAGCAGTTGGCTCTGTACGCTTATTGAATGTCACAGGAAAGCCCGGTGATGTTGTCTTGATGAAAGACTTCACGATCCATAGTCGCCCTGAATACATCGGGCCAGGCCCACGTGTCTGTCGCGTTGTCACTGTATCGCCTACACCTTGATAGCCACAGCGAGCAAACTGTGTTATCGGCACAAGTAACGGCACTTTTGGGTACACAGCTATGGTCAAACGTAACTACTAAGCCCGCTCCTAGCCGGTCCGTGACCGGCGCCGAGACGCCGGTCACGGACCGGCTAGGAGCTTAGTAGTTACGGTCAAACCACCAATACTCCACCGCTTCGGCGCTTGGCAACACCAGGCTTGCTGATTGACGTGCAGCACAGAACATGATAGAGTTAGCAAAACGGAGGGTTGCGTTTGGATGACGGAGAAAAGCAAAGAGCCACGACATCAGGTCGATCCGGTTTTCAAACAGGTGCTACTGGATGAACTGAGGCCATTAACGAAAACCTTGCAGACCGAGGTCGAAGTCAGCCGTTTACCGCGCACCATTGACGCGTTGGTTACGCTTGCAACGACGGATGAATTACAACGTGTACATGCGGAAACACCCTTTTTCTATTTTTTAAGGTACAATCAAGTCGAGTTCAAAGGTCGCGAAGATCCATTAACGGTCGCCGGCTATCATCTTATCAACGGGCGAACACAACTGTATGTCGGCGAGCAGGATGTCTCCTTACATACGATGACCGTGACGATCATCTGTGCCGCCAAGCCGCGAACCGTGTTGAAACATGCTGAGACCTTTCAACCCTTTCGGCAAATTGCTGCGGGCTATTACAAGAATGATGCACACCCGCCTATTTACTTGATTGTCCTGAACGAGCTACCGATTCTGCCAAAGAATTACCCGTTGCTTTTGTTTGCATCCAGTGATCGCAAGTTTCGTCAGTTTCTGAAAAAGCTGATTGCTGAAGGCAATACCAAGTATCTTCGGTACGCCTATCAGATTCGTCCACAGATGACGAGGGAGGTATTAACGATGGCAGGCATTTCTACATCGATTTCACGCAAGGATTTAGAGTTTATGGCCGAAGATATCGGGCCGGATTTGGTTGCGATCATGCAACCGGAAGCTGTTCTGAAAAGTATCGGGCTGGAAAAGCAGCGCCAACTGATCGCGTTACTGGGTACAAAAGAGATTCTGGCGAATATGAGTATGGAACAGTTGATTAAGGATCTTGATCCCGCGCAACAGAAAAAGCTCGTGGCGCTGGTCTTGAAGCTGTTGGCATCCGGTTTTGCAGACCAAGAAGAATTAATTGGTAAAGGCAGCAACAATTGATAGGTGCTTTGTAACGCCACTCTGGGAAAGCTAACGGTTTGACCACTGATTGCTGCTCCTTGGCTTCCCGTTGGCTCTAATTCGCCCCCAATTTGAAATACCCTTGCGCTTTCCAGGCAGTTGACAAATCACCGACTTTGTTATACCATCAGCTTGACAATTAAAAACGCTACGCCGAATGAACGATCCATCCGGCGCAGCTAAACCACCCAACTGACAACAGCAGCGGGATGGCGGTTTTATTTTACCTTCTTTTGCAAGATGGGAAAAATAAGGACGGCCACTTTGACAACGTGTGCGTTGGCAGTGGCCGTTTTTTATTGTTCGGTTGGCGGCCTCGCCAACTGTCCTCATCCATCACTTCATCACAAAGGAAGGTACCGATGTACGACTGGCGCGAACTCAAACTATTGTGGGAACATGAACGCTTGACCACCGAACAGGTGATTGGTCAGTTGCTGGGCTGGGGTGAACAGACTCATACCACAGCCTTCACCCTGCAACGGCGACAAGAGCTATTGGAACAACAGGTGAAGACCCTAGTCGCCCAAGTCACCACCTTGCAAGAGCAACTGCTTCAACCGCCGAAACGGTAATAGCCAGTAGGCCAGTAAGACAGTTGATGCTGCCGCACTGGCCTACGGCTTCGCTTATGTTATAATCAGGCATGAGCCGATGCGGTTGCGAAAGGGACAGGATAGGGTTTATGCAATATCCATTAGAAGAGAAGATCGGCATTCCTGAGTTGTTGGTGGGCCGGGTCAACGAGTTTGCCAATTTTAACAAGTGGCTGGCCAATATTCCGCGCAAATTGTCAAAGTCACGCGTCATCCTGGCGCGGCGCAAGAGCGGCAAAACGGTCTTTGTCCAGCGCATCTTTAATCAACTGTGGAGCGCAAATGGTCAGGTGGTTCCCTTCTATTTTGATATGGGGGAAAACAAGATTTGGTACCCCGATTTTGCTGTGAAATATTTTCAGACCTTTGCGTCACACTATATCTCTTTTCTTGAGCGCGATCCAATGCCTGTGGAACGAATCTGGACATTGGAACAGATCAAAGCCTATGGGGAAAGTCGCTCGCTCGAACTCTTCGTTGAGGATGTAAACGCGCTGCGTCATGATCAGGAACTGGGCAGCTACGGCTTGATGTGGGAGCGTGTCTATGCCGCGCCTCATCGCTATGCCAGCGTTTATGACCGGCGGGTCCTGGTCATTTTGGATGAGTTCCAAAATATTACCCAATATGTCTATCCTGACCCCAACTTTGCGACCAAGCCGATTGAGTCGATGGCCGGCAGCTTTCATTATCATTCCGAGTCCAAAATTGCGCCCATGTTGGTCACCGGTTCCTATGTCGGCTGGCTGCTCACTATTATCAGTAAGTACCTGGAAGCCGGTCGCCTGACCAGTTGGTTTCTCAACCCCTATCTGCAACCGGAGGAAGGGTTAGAGGCGGTCTATAAATATGCCGAGGTCTATGAAGAGCCGATTACCAACCTGACCGCGTTGCAGATCAACGAACTGTGCATGTCCGATCCCTTCTTTATCTCCTGTGTCATCCAAAGCAATTACGCTGGACGTGATCTCACTACTGCCGAAGAGGTGATCAACACGGTGAGTTATGAGATTTCCGACCGAGAATCAGAGATGTCGCGCACCTGGGCAGAATATATTTCCTTAACCCTGGAACGCATTAATGATCGGAATGCCAAGAAGTTGCTGTTGCACTTGAATAAACATTCGGAGCGGTTCTGGACGCCGCGTGAATTAAAAGCCGCCTTGCAACTCGATCTGACCGAGTATGAGATTCAAGATCGCCTCATCACCATGACCGAATCGGATTTGATTGCCCGTGGCACGGCCGATATTGACTTCCGCGGGTTGCAAGATGGCACCTTAGACTTGATACTGCGCAATCGCTTTGAAAAAGAGATCAACCAGTTTATGCCGGATCTGAAAGAAGAGTTCCAGGGCAAGATTGGTGAGTTGCAAAAAGAAAACCGCCGCTTGCGTGGTATGCTCAATCACTTGTCCGGTCGCCTGGCGGAGAATCTATTGGCCAATGAGTTGCGCGCTCGCAAACGGTTGCGCCTGACCGATTATTTTGCCGGCGTGGCCGACGAAAAAGAATGGAACCTGCTGGAAGTGCGCGAGCGTGTCACCTTTCAGCGCGCCGATGGCAAGGGGCAGGAGATCGACGTCTTCGCCGCTGCTGATGATGGGCGTGTGCTGCTGGTGGAGGTGCGCAAGCGCCAGGAAAAGAGCAGCCGCGCCATGGTGGAAGATTTCTGGAACAAGGTCAACGCCTATCGGCACGACGAACCGGATCAGATCGTCATCCCGGCCTTTCTCTCCTTAGGCGGCTTTACGCCAGAGGCGCAAGCGTTCTGTACACAACATGGCATTGGCGTCGCCGAGCAGATTCGCTATAGTTGGGCAGAAGCTTGATTCCCTTGATGGTCGCCATCTATGGTAAAATCATCAACACAATCGTCTGTTCCTTTTGCAAGGGAGCGTACCTATGACCACACCGCTTCGTTGGCCGCAGATGCCCGAACGGGTCAAATCCAATGAAATTCATTACCCGGAAACGGATGGGAAACCGATGGCCGAGTCTGATTTACATCGCGAAATCATGACGTACCTGCTTCGGTTGTTGCGACACTTTTTTACCGGACAGATGGTCTATGTCAGTAGCAATTTGCTGGTCTATTACGAACAGGGCAACCGCTATAAATCCGTAGCGCCGGATTGCTTTGTTGTACGCGGCATCGATCCGCGCCTGCGCAAAACGTATAAAACTTGGGAGGAAGGGAAAGCGCCGGAAGTCGTCTTTGAAGTCACTTCCCACAGTACCCAAAACGAAGACCTGGGCAAAAAGATGGGGCTATATGCCCGGATGGGGGTACAGGAGTATTACCTATATGATCCCACCGCCGACTATCTACAACCATCCTTACGCGCCTTTGTCCTGCAAGGTGGCGGTTATGTGCCGATGACACCGGTGCGCGAAGAAGTGGATCTCGGCGATCTTGCCCTGGTTCCTGGCCCTACCGAGCCGCCGGAATTTATCAGCCCGCTGCTCGGTTTGCGGATTACGCTGGATGAAGCCAATCAATTGCAATTTTACGATCTACGCGATGGCAAACGGCTCCTCTCCGATGAAGAAGCACGCTATGCTGCCGAAGCCGCCGCCGAAAGTGCGCTTCGGCAGGCCGAGCAAGAAGCACAGCGGGCTGAACAAGAAGCACAGCGGGCCGCGCAAGCGACCCAGCACGCCACACAGGTCGAGGCGGAGAATGCCCGTTTACGGGCTGAACTAGCCAAGTTACGCGGTGAACAATAAGTCTTTACCTGCACAATAAACAGGCCCAACGCAAGGTACGTTGGGCCTGTTTATTGTGCAGGTAAAGCTCTGTTCACCGCGTCTATTCCTGCCCTCTTCACCTCACGGAGTAACGATTCGGGTGTAGGGGCCGGCCACTCTTCCGGGAAGAGGCAAGAGCCATTCTGGATGACCAGACGCTCATTGCCTCTTCCCGGAAGTAGCCATGCACCATTGTGCGCCACAGCCAATGAAAACAACAGGGATTCCGCAGATTATACAGATTTGTATTGCAAATTAATCTGTATAATCTGCGGAATCCCTGTTGTTTTCAGGGCAGTGGTCCGAATCCGCGTTTATCCGCGTCCCCTTTACCTCACGGATAAATCTCGCCGGCGAACCATGTCCCCGCCGAGACCCAACCGTTGTCGGAGCCGCCCCAGCCCTGGTTGACATAGAAGGAACGGTTGTACTCCGTCTCATTCCAGCACCAGATGAAGCATTTGCGCACCGTGCGGCTGCGCCAGGCGTAGCCATAGGCCAGCGGATAGTGGGTGAGCCAGCCCGTGCCGATGACCGCCGGCGTGTTGCGATTGACGATGCTGTCACGGGCATAGTTGCGCAGACGGTCTTCATGGATGCCCAGGATATTGTAGTGGGTATCCAGGCGAGTGCCGGTGCGGCCATTGAAGTATTGACTGGCATCATCCATGTTCCACGGGTTGGTCGGGCCGCTGCCAAAGGCGCACCAGGTGCCGATGTCGTTGCGGATCTCCCAGGTCATGGCGCGCACGCCGCTGTCCATCGTGCGGGGCGCCACGGCATCAGCGCCGGTGCCGCCACCCTGGCGATAGAGACCCCACCGGGACGCCCAGTAGGCGTTACCATTGGCCGCCTGGTTGTCGGCCCAGCCAAAGAGCATGGCCCAGGCCGTGCCGCCGCAACCGCTCCAACAACCGGAAGTGTTGGGCGATGAACCAGCCTGCATCTGGCTGTAGAGCCGTTGATCGTTGTGGCTGCCGGCCCAGAAGTAGTTCCAGTCGCTCCAAGCGCCATTGATCGCCTGTACGCCCGCGGCGTTCACATTCGCCCCACCTTTGTTGACCAGCGGCAGGAAGAGCTTGTTGCCCGTCTGCACCCCTGGCAGCGTGTTCGGTGTATCCAACACGACAAACTTGATCGTCTCCTGTTGGGCCTGCATACTGGCCGCGCTGACTGCTTGGACATTGGCATAGTTGATTTGGGCCGTCAGCGGCAACTCCTTGCCCGGCTCGGCATTCTTGACAAAGATGCGCAGAATGGCGGGGACGGTGCCGGTGTTGACGACACTCCAGTCGATGTAGCCGGCGCCTGCACCCGTCATCTGCACCGTTGGTTGGCCGGCGTAGAGCAACGAAATGTCATACGTTTCTCCCTTGAACAAGCCTTCGCCAAAGTCACGGGCCAACTGATCGGTCTCCCAATCCTCGGCGGCTTCCCGTTTGAGCGCTTCAATATAGACGCCATAGGCTTGACTATATCCCTGTTTGAGCGCCGCCCACGATTCCCACCCCTCGACCTTGAGATTGGGGTCAGGGCCAGGGCCGCTTTCTTGCAGCGAGCCGCCAATGCCGCCGGCCTCGCTGTCGTTTTGCGTGGTCTTGTCAGGCGTCCATTGGCTGCCGGAAAGCTCAACGGGTTTGTCCAGGGCTTTCGGGTCAATGCCGCTGATCTTGAGCGCCTGCGTTCCCGGCATGGCGACCAGCTCACCCTTTTCATCTTCGCCGGCATAGCTCAGGGCGTCGAGTTTGTAGAACTTGGCGACCTTCTTGCCTGCTTTGGCCGCTTCACAGGCGACATGCTGCGACGGCGTCTCGCCGGTGTAGTTCCAGTGGGGAATCGGATGATCGTGCGGGCCGGTGGCGACGATGATAAAGCCAGCCGGACCGCCCTTGCCATTCAACACCTGGAACTCATAATAAGCGACGCCGGTAACATCAGGGCGGTAGAGTTCGCGCACCAGATCGGCCAGTCGGGCTTCTTCCCAACCGGGCGCCATTGGCCCACCGCGCATTTCAGCCAACAGTTGACTGGCTTTGCGCAACATATCGAGTGGAACATCGGCCAGCTTCACCGCGCCAGCCGTCGGGTTGGGGTCAACACAGGCGACATCATCGACGCGAATCATAGCCGTTTCCAAGAGCGATTCATTGCCCGCTTTGTCACGGAACATGGTGTAGACATGGGCGAACTCACCCAGTGGCGTCGGGGATAGCTCCCAGTCAATCGTCTTCTGGAAAGCTTGCCACGGCGCCTGGCTCAGATCGCGCGTGTTACCCAGCTTCATCTCGACAATGTCGTTGTAGAATTCTTCATCTTCATAGGGCACAAAGCTCAGTTTGACCTTGAGACTCGTGGTGCTGGCGGCGCCATCGTTGATCAGGATCTTGGCTTCCGGTTGGAAGGGATCGGCGCTCGGCGTGGCGCCTTGGCTGGCGACCACGGCGCTGCGATGGTTGTTGGCGTCCACCCCCATCAATTTGTAATAGTAGGGCTGGCCGTTCTTGACCGCTTTGTCCAGATATTCACCGGTGGGCGGGACTTCCTGATCCAGCAGTTGCCACGGGCCGTTCGGGTTCTCGGCGCGATAGAGAATCATCTGCTGATAGCCCCGTTTGACATCAAAGCGAATTTTGACGCTGTTAACATCGGCGGTAGCATCGACAAAGTCGGGCGGCAGGATGCTGTCATCTTTGGCGTTGAAGTAGTTCTTCTCCTTCTGTAGCTCGGAGCCATCATTCTCGCCGCCATCATCAGTGTCGGAATCGTTGGGATTGGTGCCGAGCAGATATTCGCTGTAGTTGTCTAACCAGTCGAGATCGTTGTCGGCATCGGGGTTGGTCAGGCCATTTTCCTGCTCATAGGTGTCGGGCAGGCGATTTTTGTTGTCATCGGGCGCTTCGAGAACCGTAAAGGCGCCGAGCGCTTCCCGTTGGAATTGGGCATGGTTGACCAGAATCCGCACCTGGTAAGAGCCTTCGTCACGGGGATCGGGCTGCTTTTCGCTACCATCTTCGCGGCCAGGGACAACCGGGTTCGCCTGGTTTACCCGCTGGTAGAGACCGGCATAGAGACCATCCCCGGCAGCGCCATCGCCATGCTGCCCATCATCAAACATAGGAACGGTACTCTGGGTGCCATCGGGGGCGGTGACAAGGGCTTGTACGGTGGCGTCGCCAATCGGCTTTTCGCCGGAAACCAGAGCGTAGAGCGGGATGCGCTGGCCGGTGAACTTTTGCACGGCGGGCAGCAGTAAGGCCATGGCCGTTATATTGCTGTCGCCGCTGACAATGACCCGGTAGGGGAGATTGCCGGGGCTGTAGCTGTTGGGTTCATGATTGACCAACAGTTTCCACTGGCCGGCGGTCGGGTTGGCAATGCGCCAGCCGAGATGGCCGCTGCCCAGGTTCTTGAAGGTAAAGGGGAGATCCTTTTCAGTGTAGAGCTTGCCGTCGGGCGCTTGCAATTTCAGCGTTAATTGGGGGCAGAACTCCTGACAACCGCCGCTATTCCACTTGAGGGCGAAGAGCGCTTCTTTGACGGAGCTGTCGATCAACACCGTATGCTCTTGGTCAGCAACCGGTCCGCCCGTACCATTGGGTGGCATGACGCCACGGCGGTCGAGCAGCCGTTGACGACCCTCGTTACGCGCCTGGGCATACTCATAGGTGCTAGCGAGGTCAAGAGCGGTGTCGTCATAGCTGGCCGCCGTAGCATCGGCGCCGGCCGCCATGACGCTGCTGACAAAGACATCGTTGTAGAAGGCGGCGCCGCCGGTAGCGGTGGCAATGGTCTGCATGAGCGTTTCGTCGGCGGCTGGGCCAAAGGCAATTGTCGTCACCGGACAGCTTGTGCCTTGCACCGCGGCCTGGACATCACTCCAGAAGAGCGAGCTATTTTCCATCCCGTCGGAGAGCAGGACAAAGGAACATTGGGGGTTGCCGGTGGGGCTGCCGGTGCGCTGGGTGACCGCGCCATTGAGGCCGTCGCCGATGCTGGTGGCGCCGCCGGGGAAGAGGGCGTTGACATAGTTGCGCGCATTGGTGCGTACGTTGAGATCGACCAGTTGCATGGCAAAGGGCGCCGGGCTGACATTGTGGTCGAAAGGAACGACCGCCAGGCCATCACTGTTGCGCGTAATGTCCACATAGAAATTGGCCGCCTGGCGGGCCGCCTGCATCTTGTTGTCGCTGGCCATGGAGCCGGAGCGGTCGATCACCAACACCTGGTCCACCTGATCCGGCGTGTATTGGACGCTGGCGGCGTTGCTGTCGGTGGCGATGGTGGTGGCGGTGCCGGAGGCTTCCAGGCGGATTTCCAAATCGTATGTGCCATTGGCGGCCTGGTTGGGCGCCTGGATCAGCAGCCAATATTGCTCCTGGATAAAGCCGCCGGCGGTGATGAGCGCGTTTTGCCCATTGACCCGCGCCTTAAAATCATTGACCGTCAAGCCCGCAACCACGGGGCCTTTGGGGTTGCCGTCGGTGACAACCACCTGGGCCAGGAACTTGCCGGGGCCGTCAAAGGGGCCGACTTTGGCGACGGCGCTGCCGTTGGGCAGTTTGATGTCGATCACCGGGTTGACACATTGGAGCGTCACATCGGCCTGGGCGCTGTTGTTGGTAGCGCCGGCAATGGCGACGATGCGGGTGATGCCGTCATTGAAGAAGGATTGGCTCCAATCGCTGCTGTTGCTGTTTTCCACATGGCTGGCGAGGATGCCCCCTTTGTCGGTAATGACATGGTAGAAGGCTGGGCCATTGTCGGTGTGGAAGGTGGCGTTGATCACCGGGCAGGTAGCGCCGGGCGTGGCGCGATAGTAGCGGGCGCCGTAGCGGTTGAGCGCCTGGTTGGCAAAGGTGGCCGGGCTGCCGACACTAATGACGCCGGCGCCGCTGGTCGCCGGATTGACCGGGCCATAGGGCGCCGGGTTGCCGACCTGGTCTTCGTCCATGTAATTGAAGGAAGCATTGGGTTGATTGCTCAAATCTTTGACCCAGTTGGCGGCGGTGAAACGGCGAAAGGCGGCGTCAAAGTTCGTACCCGCGCCCAGTGTACTGAGGGCAGCGTTGACGGCGGCAATATCATCTTGCGTCTCGGCCCGTTCCCAGAGGACGCGCAGGGCGTCGATGCCCCGTTCCGGTTCATCGGGGTCGCTGCCATAGCGTTCGGTAAAATATTTCCACCAGAGCGCCGAGTTGTAGCGCTGGGGGAAGCTGGTGATGTCCACGTTGGTGTTGTTGAGATAGGTGTTGACCTGCTGATTGAAGGAGAAGGCCGCCGTTGTGGCGTTGACCCAGTTGTCAATATTGGCAAAGGCCAGGTCTTCGGAGACGCGCGCCGTCCCTTCAAAGAGCCAGAAGCCGGCGGAGACATCGTCGCCATAGGCTAGTTGGACGCGATGGAAGAGTTCGTGGCCGGTGGTCTGGGCCATGGCGCCATCGGGGGTGAAACAGCCGTTGTTGACAAACATCCAGTTGACGCCGACATCGGTCGCACCATTGCACGATGCGTTATTGCGCACTTCGACCACCAGTTTGCCGGTAAAGAGCGGCACGCGGAAACCAAAGTCGGTGACATAGCGGTTCCAATACTGTTCGGTCAGGTCGGCGACCGTGGTAGCCTGGGCAAGCGTGGTATTGGCCTGATTGTACCGCACACAAAAGTTGGTGCGATCCACCATGTTAGGGAAGTTGGACGGGCCGGCAGGGCAAGCGGCCTGGCGCAATGGCGCCGGTTCCGGCGCAACGGGCGGTGCTGCTGAGACAACCATCGGCATTTGTGGAAGGATCAAACTAAGCAAGAGAAGGAAACGAATGAAGTGGACGATGCGGCGTCCGGGAGGTGAATGCGTCATTGTCTACGCTCCTTGTTGGAATTGGGTTCGATCAAAGGATAAAAAACAGAATTAATAGCCAACAATTTACTTAAATAATAGCCTCCTGTCATTGTCATTTTGAACTATTCTTAAGTACGTCAGATGTTATACGACACTACTTGTTGCTTGCTATGCAGGTGTGATGTGAGCCAAAGGTAGTATAGATGCGGGGGCGGTAAATGTTTATGCCGCAGTGCATAGCGTGGTTGTGCGCAACCGCACAACCACGCTATATACCCTTTGGAAGTTGTCGCCTCTGTGCTATACTTTTTTCCCATGAAGAAAACAACCACCTCCTCGTTCGGTATCAGCAAACGTGAATCACACGACGCTTCGGCCTTCTATGCCCGCAATCTCTATCGCGAGCAACCGACCAACGCGCTAACGAACGGCGCAACGGCTACCATCCACCATCCACCGTCCACCATCGACACCTGGGCCGACCGCCTCTACTGTCAATCTGCCACAGCAATGACGCCCATTCCCGACAACAGCGTGGGGTTGGCCTTTACCTCACCGCCCTATAATGTCGGCAAGGATTATGATGATGACATGAGCATGGAGAGCTATCTGGCGTTGATCGAGCAGGTGGCGCGGGAAGTCTATCGCGTACTCTGCCCCGGCGGGCGCTATGTGGTCAACATTGCCAACCTGGGGCGCAAACCGTATATTCCCTTGCACGCCTATTTTTATGAGATCCACCAACAGGTCGGTTTTCTGCCGATGGGTGAGATCATCTGGCGCAAGGCCAAGGGGGCGAGCGGCAACTGCGCTTGGGGCAGTTGGCAGAGCGCCAAGGCGCCCCGCTTGCGTGACCTGCATGAATATTTACTGGTCTTTGCCAAAGAAAAATTTGCCCGCCCCGACAAAGGCGAATCCGACATTAGCCGTGACGAGTTCATGGCCGCCACCCTCTCCATCTGGGAGATCGGCGCTGAATCGGCCAAGCGGGTGGGCCACCCGGCGCCCTTCCCGGTCGCGCTGGCGGAACGGGTGATCCGGCTCTATTCGTATGTGGGCGATGTGGTGTTGGATCCCTTTATGGGATCGGGAACAACAGCGGTGGCGGCGGTGCAAAATCAACGCCATTATGTCGGCTTTGATATTTCTGAAGAATATTGTACACTCGCAGAAGAACGCATTGTTATTGCGAAGACAAATTCAGGATGATCTTATGTTCGTGTGACCACTTTCATGCGACCGTAATGGTGGAAACGGAGTTTTACCATGTTTCCAGTTTTATACGAGTATACCGACAACTGGCCAACAGAAGGGCCATTACACATTAGAGCGCAATTTGCCGAAGAGATCACGGTAAAACCAGATGATGCACGACGCACGGCCAATGCCTACTTAGGGCTTGATGTCAGTATGGCATTGCGAGCGAGCAACCCGATGCTGATGCTGGGTGGACAACGACCCATCTGGCGTCTTTTTATTGATCTACACTGGTATAAGCAAGGGAAGATTGCAACACTTGGCACGGTTGATGTCGATGCCTTGAACGATGAAATAATTCCCTTAACTACTCACGAAATCGAAAATCTACGGATAAAAGCAAATGGCCTTATTTAACCCCTCTTTTTCCGGGCTGCCCCCCAAACCGTCTCATTAAGCGAATTTTTACCCGCCTGGATTGAACAAAAACAGCTATACGCAGTCATCGGACTTACCACAATTGACATCACGAAATAGGAGGAACTCATGGGCGACTACACAGGGAAAACCGTCATCGTCACCGGCGGGGCTAAGGGCATTGGCCGCGCGATTAGTTTGAGCTTTGCCCGCGCCGGCGCGAATACGGTTTGCGCCGACATTGATATGAAAGCCGGCGCTGAGATCAGCGAACTGGCGCGAGGGGCCGAAGGCAAGCTGCTCTTTGTCAAGGCTGATGTGAGCCAGTCGGCTGAGTGCAAAGCGCTGGTGGAGCGCACCGTGGCCGAGTTTGGCGGCGTTGATGTGCTGTGCAACAACGTGGGCATCCAGCCGACCAGCAGCTATCTACCGGCCCACGAGCTGCCGGAAGAGATGTGGGACCGCATCATCAATGTAAACCTAAAAAGCCGCTTCCTGATGACCAAGTATTGTGTGCCGGAGATGAAGAAGCGGGGCGGCGGCGCGATTATCAACACCGCCAGCGTCCAGGGCATCCAGTCGGCGCTGGGCGTGGCGCCCTATGCGGCCAGCAAGGGGGGCGATCTCTCGCTCACCCGCCAACTGGCGCTCGAATATGCCAAGGATAACATTCGTGTCCTGGCCGTCAACCCCGGCACGATTGAGACGCCGCTGGTGGCCGAAGCCGCCGAGGCGATGGGCGAAACGGTGGACAGCCTGCGCGCACGCTGGGCCGCCTGCCACCCGCTCGACCGCATCGGGCAACCACAAGAGATCGCCAATGTGGTTCTCTTCCTCGCCAGCGACAAAGCTTCCTTTATGACTGGCTCCTATGTCAATGTCGATGGCGGCATGTTGGCCAAAGGCGCGTGGGCGTAATTCTTTCGTCCGCTCCTAGCCGGTCCGTGACCGGCGACCCATCCGCCGGTCACGGACCGGCTAGGAGCGGACCGGTTCGCTAAAATCGCAAGTCTAAAATCAGCTTAGCCAGCGCATCGGCTGGCACTTGACAGAGGCCGGAGTGGACAGGCGAACTCTGAATGACCGTGCTGTGGGGGGCGACGAGCCAGTGAAAGCGTTCGGCGCGATCAAAGTGGGCAAATGGCCCCTCACCAGCACAGATGCGCGGAATCAGGTCGAGATGGTCGCGCACGGTGGCGCTGGATAGATAGGGCGCCAGCGCGCGCAGTCGTTCTACATCCAAGTAAATCTCAGCCGCTAGAAAACGTTTGGTGCGACAGAAGAGAATGACGCCGGCCTGGATAAATTCGCAACGCTCGACGCGCGGCGTCACCTGGATGTAGGCGTAATCATACGAGTGCAGTGCGGGCATTCACGGCCTCCTGCACAAAAATGTCAGCCGCGGCCAACCGGGCGGTCAGGTAGGCCAGGTAGCCGGCGCGGTGTTCATCCGGGGTGGCAAAGTGGGGTTCATTGCCCAACCAATGAGTGGGAATGGCTGCCGTAATTTGCTGGAGGCGGTCCTCCGTGAGCAGTGGCCGCAATTGCTCGTCGGCTTCCCGCACTTTGCCGGCCCGCGGCAGCAAGACATGCTGGCGAATAAAGGCGAAGGGCGAACGGCTGCGTTCCAAGTAGTCGCTCCAATCGTGATGAAAATAGAGCGCCGCGCCGTGGTCGATGAGCCAGAGTTCTTCCTGCCAGAGCAGCATGTTGACGTTGCGCGGCGTGCGATCCACATTGGTGACATAGGCGTCAAACCAGACAATCGCCGAAGCCAGTGCGGGGTCAACTGGTGGTTTTAACAATGGATTATACGCAAAGGCGCTCGGCAAATAGCGCAACGCCAGATTCAAACCGCCGCTGGCCTGGATCAGATCGCGAATTTCGGGATGCGGCTCCGAACGCCCTAAGATTGGGTCGAGTTCGATAAAGACGATCTCCGGCAGGCGCAGCCCCAACATGCGCGCAATCTCGCCGGCTACCAATTCAGCGATCAACGCTTTTGGTCCTTGTGCCGCCCCCACAAATTTCATAACATACAACTCGCCGTCATCGGCCTCCACCACCGCCGGGACGGAGCCGCCTTCGCGCAAGGGATGGATATAGCGCGTTGCTGTTACTGTTCGGATCATGATTCAACCAATCTGCTTGTCGCTAGAACTTTCGTGTTGCGTAAATTGTGAGCAGCGTTCATCATACAAACAAGTCACCGACTTTTATGTGAGTTGCCTATCAGAACGGCCGTGGACTTATCTCATGGTAACGTTGGCAGGGCGCCATTCACAATGCCGTCCCCATCCGGCCATTGCGGGCAGGTTTTGTGATAGGGCCGCGCTGGCCCCACATAGCGTCGCCATTCCAATGCGCTCAGGTTGCGATTGGCCAGCCGGCAGGCGCGTTGCTGCCAGTTCGCGATCTGTAGATCATGGATGACAATGTAACCATCCCTGCCCCCTGAATAAAGCATCTTTCCATCGCGACTAAAGAGCAAGGCAGTGACAGAGCCATCATGTTCATTGAACGAACGGCCAAAGCGCGCCCCTTGCGATACATCCCAGAGGATAATGGAGCCAGTGCGATCATCCTGAGCGCCCAAATCGCCCCCGGAGGCAAGCAGTTGATTGTCTGGGCTAAAGGCGAGGCTGAGTACCTCGTATGTATGTTGCTTATGGGTGTAAAGCTCGCGCCGGGTGTTGAGATCCCAGACAATCACCCAATAGTCAGTGCTGCCGCTGGCCAGGGTTGCATTATCATTGGCGAACACCAGCGTGTTGACATAGCCCTGGCGCGCTTGTAATGGTTCCCCTACCGGATACCCCGTGGCAACCTCCCAAATGCGGACAACGTCGGCAAAACAGACCGGCACTTCGTTGCCGCAACTGCTGGAGGCCAACAGCTTGCCATCGGGACTAAAGGCCAGAGCATGAATGCGGCGCTCGTGGCCCAGCAAGGGTTCGCTCCGCTGGCCGCTCTTGGCATCCCAGAGATAGATGATACCATCATCATCTGCTGAAGCCAGTTTATCACCTTGCGTGGTAAAGGCCAACGCCGTGATTTCGGCTTGATGGCCCGGCCGGAGTTCGCGCTGTAAGTGGGCCGGTTCAATCGACCACAGGGCAAGGGTGCCGGAAACATTGCTGGTAGCCAAAAGCGAAGCATCAGGCGCCAGTTTGCTCAACTTGATTAGCGGCGACGGTTGAATTGTGCGTTCCCAAAGCAAGCGGCGTTGACCGGCATCCCAGGCACGTACTGTACCATTGCCGCTGGCAGCAAAGAGTGTCTGCTCATCGGGGCTTAAGGCCAGGCTCTGAACTGTTCCCGGTTGCCCGGCCAACAAATTGCCGCTGCTGACCTGCCACACACTGGCCGTGCTATCCAGGCTGGCGACCACAGCGCTTTTGCCGTCCAAACTAAAATCGACAGCAACTGTCCCCGCCGTATGGCCATCGAGAAAAAGGCTATAAGTTTCCGGTGCAATGGCAGCCGCGCCACGACTTAGATCGATCCGCCAAAACTTAAAGGTCGATGCACTGCTGGCTGACGCCAGCAAGCTGCCGGTTGGGTTAAACGCGAGATCCCACACTGTATGCGTGCTGGCATGTTTCTGCCAAGTCCTTCGCTCATTGGTGATCGGTCGCTGGCGTGCATTGCGCCAGGGCATGAGATCCCAGAAGATGATTTTGCCTTGCATATCACCAGACGCTAACACGGTTGTCGTGGGGCTTGGATAAAAAGCCAGGCCAGTCACGGCGGCATTATGTTCGGTTAGCGCAAGGGTCGAAGTAATCCCCACATGCGGGTCAAGATCCCAAAGGCGAATCGTTTTATCTGTGCTGGCGGAGGCTAAGGTTAAGCCATCGGGGCTGAAGGCCACACGACGGACGGCTTTCGTATGACGACCAATCCGTCTGGTCCGCCATGTCGTGAGATCGGTAAGCTTGACCCTCTGCTCGGCGCCGCCGGTCGCCAATCGCTGTTCATCAGGGCTGAACGCCAGGGTATAAATGGTATCGTAGTCAATGGAGAGCGTTTTCGTCAGTTCGCCGGTCTGTACATCCCACAGTAAGACGTAGCCGCCGCGCGTGCCGGCCGCAATATATTGTTTGCTCACGGCTAAACTAAAGAGGCTCATTCCAATTTCTGGGCTTTGTAGGCGGCGGATGGGACGATAGGTGGTTGGATCCCAAAGTTGCACACTGCTATCCAGACTGGCCGTCGCAATAAATTGCCCATCGGGACTAAAGACGGCCCCCCAGATTTGATCCTCATGGGCGCGTAAAATAGCCAACTCCGGTTCATAATTACGCGCATTGGCATAGAGCAATTGACTGCGCGTCTCCGGTGCGTCATACACTTGATAGGCTTCGGTAGCCAGCAGGAGGGTGGTATCGTTTTCACTATCAGCTTTCAGCAAGGAATTGTTGGCAATCAGAAATGCCGCGGCGATTTCAGCCTGGTTTTGTGCAGCGCGCCGTTGATCGAGGGCATAGAACGTGGCGGCGACGGCCACAACTAGTAATAC
This sequence comes from Caldilinea sp. CFX5, assembly GCA_021405325.1. The sequence continues at coordinate 81,685 of QWII01000030.1, forward strand.
CGCCAATCCAATCGCAAAGTACCGGGTCCGTCGGGCGCGTTCACGCGCGGCTTCCGCCAAGGCCCGATTTTGCGCCATTTCGCGTTGCCGGGCGGCTTCAGCTTCCAGTTCAGCCTGGGCGGTGCTAGCTTCTAGAAACGCTCTTTCAAGCTCACCCAGGATCTGGGGATTCTCGTCGGCAAAGCGTTGTGCTTCCTGCAATTGTGGGTTATGCAATAAGAAGGCCGGCGTCCGATCATTAGCGGCCCACAAGGCGGCAACCGCCGTCACTGGATTATTCTGCGTCAGCAACCAGGCGCGATTCGCTTCCAGAATCGGCTGGACAAAGCGATCATGAACTAGTTCATACCAGATCCCGCCGCTGCGCACGTCGGCGCGAATCAGAAAATTCGTCTCCAATAGATCAACGGCAGCGATCGGTAGCCCGCCAGCCTCCTCATCGCTGCGGCGCACCAGGCTGCGCGTTTCCTCGCTGATGAGCCGCAGGGAGAACCAGTCACGCACCTGACGTTCACTCAGCCCCAGGTTGGGCAGGGCCAGCACTTTGCGCAAGGCTTGCTCATAGTAGTCACGCAGCGCCTGGTTAACAAAGTCGGCCAGCCCTTTGTCGCCGGCTAAGGCTGTCAAGTCGGCCAGGGTGATGGCGGCAGGGGCCGGGATAGCGGCGTCCGTAGCATTCTGTTGGCTGATCAACCGTTCCCAGAGTTGAAAGCAGACGACCTGCAACTGCACCGGCTCGACAAACTCACCTTGAATAAAGTGGGGCGTTTCGTCAACCTGCCAAATGTCTTGGATCAGCCGTAGGTTATTCACCAATTCGTGGGCGGCGTCCGGCGCAAAGGGCCGCTGGCCCAAATCAGCGGCCGGTCGCTGGACAGCTTCCAGGGCGGCCTGGAAGCTCATACGTTGCATATAAAACCGGGCGCGCAGCCGATCGGGCAAAAGCGGTGTATAGGGGTCTAGCGCCGCAATATAATCCTCACGCATGGTCAGCACAATCCAAAGGTTAGGAAAGTGCATCTGGGCTGCGCGCAATTGGGTGAAAAAGGCGGCGCGTTGGCGCCACTGATCCAAATGGGTTGTAATCAACTCTTCAAATTGATCGATAATGAGTACCGTCGGCGCCGTATCATAACTGACGATCGTGGCCATAGGGCTTTCCGCTGCCACGCCGACTGCCGGTTGCTTGCCGACATTGGTAGCATCCGCAGCCTCGTCGGCGCCCAGAAAAGCGGTTAAGGAACAGCCCGCCAGTGTCGCTACGTTCAACCGCTCGGCGGCAGGCAGCCCTTCATTCAAGCGCGCCAGCAGATTAAAGATGAAGATATTAGGAACAGTTGCGGGGTCAAGATCAAGCGGGAGTGCGCCGCCAACCCGCCCCACCGGCAGGACATCAAATCCTTCTGTCCGCAGATTGGGAATGAGACGGGCATGGAGCAAGGAACTCTTCCCCGCCCCGGACTGTGCATAAAAGAGTACCATCCGTTCACTCAGCACCAGCGCTAAGAGTTCACGCGCCTCGCGGTCGCGACCGAAGAAACGGTAGGCGTCCTGTTCGGTAAAGGTTAATGGACCAACATACGGATTGCCGGTGATAGGGAGCGGAGCTGTTGTCATTGCGCTAACTACCTTGATAGATTGCCCAGAGTTCGTTCACGCACTCATCCAACGTACCCCAGTAAACATCAAACTTCGACTGCTTGAAGAAACTTTTCAGATACGCTTGGATGCGCTCCTGGCGTTGCGCTTCTTGGCTGTCCGTACTAGGCTGCGGAACAAGTTGAATGCTGATGCTCTTGGCTACATTTGAATTGCCGACACGCGCAGCGCGGACAGACTGAATCAATCCCCGAAAGAGAACACGGAAATCCCAATCATCGATCGCATAACCCAGCAACAGTAATGAACGCCCGGCAATGGCGATCTTGATGGGCGCCGGCAACGCCCCTTTATTGTTTTGCGGATTGGCATTGGAGGAGTTGTTATTCGAGGAGTTGACCAGATAGGGTAGGGTCGTCAACCGTTCAAAGCAATCGAAGTAGTCATCCTCGCTCACAACCAGCGATTCGGGGTAGGCGTCGATGCCATAGAGATGATAGACCAACGGTCGCTCCGGCGTCGGCTGATAGCCCGCCTCCCGATCCCAAATGGAGGGGATATGATAAAGCGTGTCATTCCAATAGAAGATCTCGCTTACCGGGGTCTTGCGTCCGGTGGTGCTGAGGGCAACTTCCAGAAAGTCATGGTAGCAGGTTGTAATATAAATCGGCAAAGGCATTTCAGCCAACAACCGCAGCGGATCCCGGTTGACATCAACCACCTGTGGATAGCCGAGTTGATGGGCAATGGCGGAAAAGGTGAGATCATTCTGTTTTGGCGCCAGCTCCGCAACTCCTTCCGGATCCTGCGCTTGGGCCATCGCCAACAAATAGCCCTTTAATGAGTCCAGCAAGTACTCTTTGACCGCGCGCCGATCGTCGGTCTGCACGCTGTAGTAGTGGGCGACGCGCGCCAAACTACGATTTTCACTTTCGGAAAGGGGCGAGTTGATCTGTTCATCGGCGGCCCAGGAAGTGGCGACCAGCGCCTCGCCTCCGAAGATATCGGTTGCCAGCCGATGGCTAATGAAGGGGGTAATGGCGCCTTGGTTGATCAAGCTTTTAGCATCGCGCCAAAGTTGACCTTCCGTATTCTCTGGCGGAACGATCGATGTAAGTTTTTTCAGCATAATGAACTCACTTGGTGTTGGTCAGGTCGGTCACCTCAAGTACGATCCGAAACCCGCGTTGCGAATCACGACTGTCGGCTAGGTAGCGACCACGCGTTGAACAGGTGACGCGATCCGGGTTGCAGGCAAATGAGCCACCCCGACAAATGCGATATTCGCGATAGGGGCCGACGGCGGGATCAAGCCGCTCGCGACCATCGTCCGCACGATAGGGGTAGCGGTAGGTCGGCGTAGTGCGTTGGGTTCCCCAGCAAGTACTCGTCCATTCCCAACAGTTGCCGACCATTTGCGCGACACCCCAAGGGCTATCACCGGCCGGTGATTTGGCCGCTACGGGCAAAGTGTTGTTGCTGCCGGCGCCTTTGGCATTGCAGTACATGGGTTCAAAGGTGTTGCCCCATGGGTAAAGGCGGCCGTCACTGCCACGGGCGGCTTTCTCCCACTCGGCTTCACTCGGTAGCCGGTAACTGCCGCCGGTCACTTCACTCAACCAGCAGCAATAGGCTAACGCCTCATCCCAACTAACCCCCACCACCGGATGATCCCCTTTGCCCAACGGCGGTTGCTGACCCACGGCAGCCAGCTCCCAACCCGCTGCCGGCGCAACGGGATAGCGCTGTTGGCGGACAAATTTGGCGTATTGGGCATTGGTCACCGCGCATTTGCCAATGGCATAAGCCGGTAGATCCACTTGATGTTGGGGCGCCTCCGTCGCGACGGCGTCATTCCCCATCAAAAAAGGACCGCTGGGAATTAGCATTGTCTCCGGTTCAAAGGGCAGGCGGCTGCGTTCCTGGTGCGCCTGCCGACGGGTGGTTGGGTCCAGCACAGCGGCAACGGCTTGCGCCGCTTCCGTACTCGCTACAACAATGGTAATCTTATCCCTGCCGACAAAATCGCCACCACTGGTGACATTGCCCTCCACATAGGCGCCGCCGCCGGTATCAACCACTTCGGTTGGGCTAAGTGGTGGTGATGAACTGGCTGCTGCGGTGACGATAGGGGACTGTTGCTCAGTTGCCTGTTGCAAATGGTGATGGTCGTTGGGTTGCACGTTTCGGCTTCTTTCCGGGGCCAAAGGATGGGCCATTCTACGGTATGGTCGCACGAGCAATGGCAGCGATTTATTTGAGAATGTGGTCTACCTGTATTATTGATAGAAATCAACAATTTGTCAAACACTTTTACAGCCTTGTCATGAGCAAAGTGAAGTTACCCATTGCCAAGTAAGGCACTTACGGTGTGGATATTTTACTTTTTGAAAACGCCTAAGACGACCATTTGACATTTTGTGGTAACTACTCAGCCTCAGGTGCGCGGCACTGGTCAAACAATGGTAGGATGAGCAATCTACTCCTGACCAGTGCCACGCACCTGAGCAGTTACGAAAAAGCAACAAAAAGGCGTGGCATCTAAGCCACGCCTTTTTGTTGCTCAACGCGTTAGCAAATAGTTACATGATTGGGTTCAATCACTGACGCCTGTTACTTGCGTACCACCGGCAGATAGAGTTGGCTCTTTGGCCCGACATTGGTGGCGCAGCTCTTGCTGACATCAATCTCTTTGGAACCGATGATCACATTGCCATAGTTGTCGGTAATTTCGACCCGCATGGTGTGCTGATTATCGACGCCGCAGAGGTATTGGTGGCTGGCCTGTGCACCGACCGAGATGACATAGGGGCTGCCATCGCCAAAGTCCCAACGGTATTGCACCGTGCGCGGGAAGAGGGTGTTGGCGCTCCGTTGTTGCAAGCCATAGGCGGCGCTGGCGCTAAATTGGTGCAAGGTGCTGCTGACCGCCACGGTGTTGGTAATCTGCACCGTGGTGGGCGCCGGCGCCCATGTCCAATCCAGGAAGGCGCCCAGCAATTCGCTGCGCGTGGTGGGGGTCACACCAACGGTGGCATTGAAGCGGTTGCTCATCCCTTCCAGGCCAAAGGTGGCATAGACGCTGCGGCCCGAATAGGTGATGCCGGGTTTTTCCAATGACGGTTGCAGGCGATGGCCCATGGCCACGGTGCCATTGTGTAGATTGAATGGCCCCGGATAGGAGAGCAACGGAATGCTCGTCAAATTGTCGTCACCATTGGGATCCTGTGTGCCGTCGTGGAAGGCATTGTCAATCTCATCGACAAAGGCTTGGTTGTCCAAGATACGAGGTTCAATTTGACCACGGATTGCCCCGCCCGGATTCACTGTAGTGTGGACATTGATATAGAGACCGTTGTTTACCATTTGCTGCACTTCGGTCACATTCAGGCTCGGCGAGATGACGCCGGAGACACGTAAGGTATTCGTGACCAAGCGCGGCAGGGTCAACCCGCCAAGCGGCGCCAGGTTGCGAATGACCGGACCATTGGCGCCCGCGGCGCCGACGTGAATGTGCATACCCGTCACCGTAATGGGCTGAGTGGTGGAGGGGATGATCGTGACGCGGAAACTGGTGTAGTTGCTATCAATATCATGGAAGATCGAGAATGAACCGCGTGTCAACGTAGTGACCGGCGGCACTTCCTGCGTGCCGGAGAGCGGCCCGGTGGCGGCCAGTTGGCGCGGTTGTGTCAGGTCAACGACCACATCGTCGAGGAAATCCGGTGCGCTGCCGGTCGGTTGAATCAATGATTGCGGCGTAGCGTCGCCGGAAATGCTATCCTGAATCCAGTTGGCGCCCAGCCGGGATTGATAGAAGAAGTGGGGGTTGCTGGGATCGGTTACATCGTGATCAATCGTGGCGGCCATATCTTGCCCCATGACAATCACCGAACCGCCGGCATTGAGATACTCGACAAGTCTATCCATATCCAGATCAGCCAGCCCCGCGCCATTGACAAAATTTTCACCAGTGAAGTAGACAATGGCCCGGTAACCGCTGAGCGTGGCAGCGTCCGGGATCGCTTCCAGATCATAGTTGAGAACATGGTAGGTGTAACCAAGTTGCTCAAGGGTATTGATGTAATACCAGCGGTAATCGGGCAAGTTGAAGTTGAAGGAGGGGCCTAACGTGCTGAAATCACCATCAACCAGCAACACATCGGCCACCGGCGCCGCCGGCACGACCCGCGCCCAGGCCGGCATGTGGGCATCGTGAGTGGGGCCATCCATGATCACATAGCCTTGATTGTCGCCCATGCCCATACCGGTCACCGAATTAAAGGTGATGGCAACTTTCTTGCTTTCGCCCGGATTGAGGCTGAGGGAAGCGACATTGGCCGTAATGCCCGGAACCGCTTTGGTTTGGGTCGGGGCAAAGCCGTCACCAGTGTAAAGCGTGCTGAGGGCATAGGTTTCCGCCGCCGCGGCCACACTCGTCACTGTGACGGTAATCGTCTTTTGGGTGCCGGTGGGGACAAAGCCAAAGCTCAGGCTGGGCGGGTCGAGGATCACGCCGGGGTCAGCCGCCTTGGCCAAATCAAGGCGACCAGCGCCCATGTCCAACGGTTGTGCCGGTGTTGTGCCGTCGGCCAGATAAATATTCATATATTTCGACGTTGACATCAAGGCGGACTTGATGGCAGCAACTGACCAGGTTGGACGAAGTTGCTGCACGAGCGCCGCCGCACCGGCCACATGCGGCGCCGCCATAGATGTCCCGGACGCCTGACCATAGCCCAGGTGGCGGGCCTCGCCGGTCACACCTTCCGTATACCCCTGTGCCAGGATATTGACACCGGGCGCCGCAATATCGGGTTTCAAGACGCCACCGACGCCGGGACCGCGGCTACTAAAGCCGATAATGCGGTCCGGATCACTGCCGGCCTGGAACGCCTTGGTGTCCACGCGCAAAATCGCCGCGGCGGCGCCTTGCGTATTATAGAGGTTAACCAACGCCTCACCATTGGTCCGTCCAATGAAGATGGATGGGATGGTTACTTGATCACCGACCGCGCCCGGCCCCATGTTGATCAGGCCATCGCCGCCAGTGGCATTGTTATAGACAACCGCAAAGGTCGCACCGGCTCTTTCCGCATTGAGGACTTTCACGCCAAATTCACAGGTGCCGCGGCGAATGAGCGCCGCTTTACCGGTAAAGGCGCCCGCCGGCCAGGCGTTACAACCTTCAATATTGGCGGCATTCACGGCGCCGGCCGGCAGATAGGTAAAGTCTTGAACCTGGCCAATCGGCAATTCGGCGCCAAAGCTGGCGGTGCTAAAGGCCAAATCTTGCAGGTTTGCTTCATTCGGAACGCTAACCCGACCAGAAGCCAGTGTGCCGCCGGTTGTGCTGGCCGCCACGTTGATGTAGTGGGCCGACGGATGGTCGCCGGTGCCCAAACCGGGGCCGGCATTCCCATTGGACATGGAAACGAAGACGCCGGCTTTCGTGGCATTGATCAGGGCTGTATCCAACGGATCGAATTCACCGCCGATACTACCAGGACCGCCACCCCAGGAGTTGTTCACCACATCGGCGCCATCTTGTACAATGTCTTCCAAGGCGGCAATGCCTTCGGTGGTATAGAAGGAGCCAATGCCGTTGACGCTCTCATAGAAGACCCGGTAGCTCATGACGTAGGCTTTGGGCGCCACGCCGCTGATCGTGCCGACATTGAAGCCGTTATAGGTGGCAGTGACAATGCCGCCGGCTGCCGTCGAAGCGGTGTGCATCCCATGCGACGTACCATTGACGCCCGGCCAGGGATTCTCATCACCAGGAGCCGGCGGGTCCCAGGAGCGGAAGTAGGCGCGCGAGGCGATGATCTTGCCGTTGTTGTTGGCGGTTAACCCCAACCCATTGGGGCCATAGCCGGGCGGGTAGCTGTACCCGGCGCCATTCATCATCGCCGCCTTGTTATGCACGCCGCCATCCATCGAAGCCACCTTGATGCCGGCGCCGCCATTGGCGCGCCCGCCGACGGCGTTCCAGAGGATGGGGGCATTAATCAGCGTCGTGCTGGTGTAAAGCTGGGTGTAGTGGGGCGTGTCGAAATAGACATTCTTGACGCCGGGTAATTTAACCAGCGTGCGCAAGGCGTCGGCTTTCGGCGTGGCGCCAGGGTTAACCGACAAGCCATTGAAGACAATCTGATAGGTCGCCTCTTCCGTGCCGCCGGCCTCGTTGCCGAAGGTTGCAACTGTCGCATCGGCCAGCGCACTCTTCATATTGCTCACAAAGACGGCCTGTTCGGCGCGCAACTGGTTGATATAGGCCTGGGCGGCGGCTGAGTTGGCATCCAACTTACCATTGACGGCAGCCGCGGTCACATCGGTCAAGTAAGCGGCGGCGAGGGGGGGACTGTCCAATTCAACAATGAGACGGGGCGATTCAGCAGCGGCCTTCTCTGCCGGAGCAGCAGGGCCATCGCTGACCACGGGGGTTTGCACTTCTGCATGAGCGATGGGTGTGATCATCATGCTGAAGATGACGATCACAGCGATCATGCGCATGACTCGACTTTTTAACATGTGGGCTTCTCCTTTGCGCCGTGCGCGCATTATGCTTTGCGAAGATCATGTTGAAAATAAAAGTTGCCTGGGTTGGGGTAAAATCCAGTTCATACCAAGGGGTAGTAAAAACTGTCTTCTATTATATATCACAAAATTGAATAGTTTGCAAATAGCTTACAAAAAATATTACAGACTCCCAAGGCGCCTACGGGATATTTATTTCTTTAAATATGCCAAAGAAGGGGACGATTCAAGCTGCTCGCAGTCGGGCACTTGGCAAGCGGTTCCATTTAGAGCATAATCGCAATGGCATTGGCAATGGTGCGCAGCACAATCATATCACCCTCTTCAAATTGGCGCGGCGCTTCCAATGCGACGATCTGAATGACGCCCAAGGTCCGTTCGTTGCGAATAATCGGCGTCACCAGTGCGCGACCGGCTTCATTATAATAGAAGCGCTCCAAACTTTCGGCATTGTCATCAGGATTGTAAAAGATGGGCTGTCCTGCCTGCATTGTCCAGTCAATAATGCTCCGGATGTAAGGGTGCAATTCGGCGTAGCTGTTTGCTTCTTTCGCCCACAGTTGGTCATTGAGATAAATCAGCACATCAACTCGACCAAAGGTTTCGCCAATCCCGTTGATCAGATTTTCAATGAGGGCGTCAAAGCTGTGAACCGCGGTGAGGGAGCGGGTAAATAACTGTAAACTGAGCAGTTGATTGGCGCGGTCATCCAGTTCGTGGCGCAACTTGGCAATCTGCAAAATGCGAGCCAGGGTATGCGCAATGGCATGAAAATCCTGGCAAAGTTCCGGGTCATCAAAACCGGTTGTACTCTCTGACCCCAGCAGAATGGCGCCGACCACGCGCTCTTGGGCGCGCGTCGGCAGGACACGATCTTGGGTGCGCAAGGGGAGGATCATCAAGGCGCCATCCAACGGCATCCAGGGAAATTCTTCGGCGCGGGGGCGTTTGGCGCTCTGAATATCAGGGATGATCAAATAATCCGCTTCATCGGGATCAAGCCGCGGGAGGAGCGCCCGCGCCAGCACCCCCCACAAGGGAAAGGGGCAACTTTTGCCCACAAAGCGCCAGCCATCCGGCACCCCCCGTAAACATTGGTAGGTATAGGGGCCTAGCTCCGCTTCGCCCAAAATAAAGACGGCAAAGCGTAAAGGCGTCTTCTCCCAAACCACATCCAGGCCAACTTCTAAGACATCGGCAATGTCCACCTGCACATTGGTATATTCAGTAATGCGTTGCAACAACTCAAGTTGATGAATGCGTTGACGCAAGCGCTTCATTTGCTCGCGCAGATGTTGCTGTTGCCAACCTACCTGCTGTTGCAGCAAGGAGTGCCGCTGATAGTCGTCTCCTCTGGGCGCGCCGTTCGTCAGTGGGGTCTCATAGGTAGCGAAGCGCTGCTGATTCATCTCGGTTAGCGCGCCTAACTGTTCAACTTGCTCTAAAATTTGTTGTAGCAGTACGGTAATTGTTTGTTCGTTCACTGCGTTCCTCGCGAAAGTGTAGCCACCTGCTTGCCAGACCGCCGCTCCGTAAATCTCTGCGCGATGACGGTGCGGGTCAGGTTGCCACGAAAATGGCTGTTTGATCGCTCGCACAGCCAACAAGGAGCCGTTTACCAACTTTTGCGTTAACTACTAAGCCCGCTCATTGCCAATCACGGACTGACGATGAGCTTAGTCGTTACCTTTTGCGTAAGATCTAACTCTATACTATAATTTATCATGAAGTAAGGTAATAGTAAATTTTAGTGACGTTGTCGTCAAGCTTTTGACATAGAAAATTGACTAATAAGGATGCTATGGAAGCAATCAATCCGCCATCATTAGAAACCTTCAAGATACTTTTGGTTGACGATGAACCGAGTACGCTGCAATTGGTGCGTAAGATTTTGCAGGCTGACGGTCATAAAATCTACGAAGCGGTTGATGGGGTGCAGGCGATTGAGGTCTTTGAAGCGACCCAACCCGACCTGGTGTTGCTGGATGTGGTGATCCCCAAGATTGACGGGTTGGGCGTTTTACAGGAGATTCGGCGCCGGGATCGTCTGGCCGGGGTCATCATGGTCAGCGCGCTCACCTCGGAACAACTGGCGGTCAAGTCCATGTTAAGCGGCGCCGATGATTATATCAGCAAGCCCTTTAAGTTAAATACGATCCGGCTTCATATCCGCCAGGTGATGGACAAGGTCTACCTACGGCGGCACAACGCTACCTTACAAGATCAGTTGCTCCACGCCAACGAAAAATTGCGCCACTACATGGCTGATCCGCTGGTGGAAACACTCATGGCCAGCCCGTCCTTACCCAGTTTGGGTGGTGAACGGCAGGTTATCACCATCTTGTTTATGGACTTTTGCAATTTTTCGGCAACGTCGCAACACTTCGCGCCTGATCAATTATTGCAATTGTTAAATGCCTACTTTGCCGAATTGGCGACGGCGATCTTCGAAAATGGCGGCTATATGGATAAGATCATGGGCGACGGCTTTATGGCGCTCTTTAATGTCCCCTCCGCCCTGCCCGATCATGCGTCAATGGCGGTGCGAGCGGCGTTGCAAATGCGGCGGCAGCTTTTGCGTAAAAACGAGTTACACGAAGTACGGATGAATATTCGCGTCGGCATCCACACGGGCGAAGCGGTGGTGGGTAATATTGGCACACCCCGCTTAATGAATTATACGGCCATCGGCGAAGCGGTCAATCTTGCCAAACGGTTGGAAGAATCAAGTGAACCGGGGCAAATTTTGTTAAGCGCCGCCACCCGTAACCTCCTCAACTTTCAACGGCTGGATGTGGAAACGATTCAAGTGACGGCGTTGGGACAACGCAAATTTAAAGGGTTTGAGAAGCCGGAAGATATTTACGCCATCATTGACGCCATTTAATCCAATCGCGTAACCAATCGAGGGCGGATTGCGACCATACCAATCGTCTGTGCGGGATAGCGCTCTGTCACGCGCACATGGTTATCCCTTCACCGCCCCCTCAATCATTGCCTGAAAGAAGATCCGGCGGATAAACAAAAAAAGCACGACCACCGGCAAGATGTAGCGCAACGAGATGGTATTACTTGCTCGTTGCGGAATGATGGAAAAATCTGCAGTTATGGGAAGTAACGATAAATATCACGACGATGCAGACAACGAACAAAGGTGACAGTATCATTTTCCATGGTGATACCAATGCGATAATCACCAATCCGAATGCGATAGTATGGCCCGTCGGCGGTTAACCGCTTGATGTTGCTGATCTCACGAAGACTGTTTACACGTTCAACTTGTTCAATTAACGTCTGAACCTGCTGTAGAAGTGTTTTCTTGCGAATCTTGCGTAAATCTTTGCTAAAACTTTGTCGGAATTGAACGTTCATGCCTTGCCGCCCAAAAGCTGAAATATCTCCTCTCGGCTCACCAGATCAGTCTCCTCACCTTCTTTGATAGCGCGCATGACTGCCGTGTCTTCCATAGCTTCTGCAACAACGGCTGTAAACCAATCGCGTCGTTGATCAAGCACTTCAACCAATACTTCGCGGAGGATTGTTTTGAGCCGATCTTCATCCGATAGTTGTGTAATCATCATGATGGCCTCCAGATTTAATTTGCTTACAAACTACTATTACATTATACCACATCAAACAATAGTAAGCCTGTTAGAATATCAAGGTAAATCACTAGTACACGACGGCGTAAATAAACCCATAGTTGCCAGTGAGACAGTGAGACAGTGACTGACTTACTGTCCTACTGACCTACTGGCTTGCTTAGGCCGCTCTGTACTAGGATGTTCGTCGACCTTTGTATAAGGTCTTCTTGTAGCGGTCCAAAGCAGACTATTAAGGATATTGATAGCTCTTAAATATTGAGTACGGGCCTCTTTGGGTGCAATCGGTTGTTTATTTATTTGCTTCTTCGAGCCGCCTCTCAATAAGAGATGCTCCAATAATTGCAGTGCCTCGATCCGTTTGGGATTCCAATTCCTCAAAAATCATCTGATGAGTTTCATCTGTTATAGTCCAGGTCATATTGTGGATTTCTAGAAAATGAACTGTAATAAAAGTTAGGAGTTACGCAGTTGGACAAGACCTGTCAGGTTTGCGAAACCTGACAGGTCTCTGGTAGCGCCCGTCAACTGCGTAACTCCTAAAAAGTAAAGCAACTAATGAAGATATGGAAAACATTAAAGAAAATTAGCTAGGTCATTATAGTAAAGTCAGCAGAAAAAGCCAGCATAAAGGA
>QWII01000151.1 GCA_021405325.1 Caldilinea sp. CFX5
CGGTGGGAGATATGAGTAGTGCAGTAAGACTCTCAGCCCCCGAAAAGTTCCAAGTCACTGGCTTGGAAGCCCAAGTGCTTTAGCCTTGGGTAGCTCACACCAAGAGGACGCAACTTGGTACAATGGCTAACGCGGCGGTAGCCGCCCCCAAAAAATGAATTGCATCAAAAAGGGCGATGCCGCTCACCGGCATCGCCCTTTTTGATGATTGATGGATCATCGGATCACGCGGCTATCTTAACCTGGTTTTGCGGTTGCAGCATCGCCGCCGGATAGGGTTCGCCCCATTCCCACTGGGCGCGATTGCCTGTGCGCAAGGTGGCGGTGGCAATGTTATAGAGATATTCGGGTGCAATATCAATTTCCCCTTCCCACTCAATCGTACCCAACATAATTTGGAAGCGTTGAATCCGGTCGGCTTCTTTCAGGGGCGCGAGATGGGGTCTGTGCAGGTAACCAGCCAGGTCAACGAGTTTTACCGCGCCATCATTGAACCAGACCAGGAAACGATAGCCTTCGAGAAACTCGGCTTTTGTGACTTCTAGTGGCGTAATCATCATGCTCCTCCAAATTCTTTCCACTTAGACCGCAGATAAGTCAGGTTGTCTCTTCGCCACTGTTCCACCTTGGACAGATGATTGCGACTCATCTTTCCGATCACCCTCCCCGTTTCAATCTCAATGGAAACCGACTCACTTTGGTATCTAGCATGAAAGTGCGGTGGGGCATGGTCAGCAAAATTGATACTAACGACGATGCCATCAATTTCAGCAATTCTTGGCATCCACTTCTCCGATCAACCTTCTTTCGTAGAGAACAATAAGCGCCAGTTTACCATATTCATACCGTGTTCGCAAGCATGACCAAACCGGCAAAACGACTGCCTTACTGGCATCCTGTAGCACTTTCTGTAGCAGTCGCTGTACAGCCCCACGTAGCACTTTTTGCTGTTCAACCCCTCCCCTTTCGCCTATGATGGAGCGCAGTTGCAAATCATGATTGCACTGTCAATCAGTCAAACCAAGGAGAAAGAAAATGAATTGGATGAAAACAGTAAAACAACGACTACTGGCTGTGCTGCTGCTACTAACACTCGTCACCAGCAGCACCAGCGTCGCCTTGGGGCAAGAACCGGATACGCGAACACGGGATCGGGTCTACTTACCCCTCGTTGCCGGCGACGCGACCACCGCCACCCCCAAGCCGAGCGGCATCGACCAGATCATTGTCCATTACAAAGATCCTGACCCGGCCGCGTTCCAAACCCAGGCGCGCCAGATGACGGCCATGAGCGAAGCCGCCGGTGTCGCCCTCGCCTACGTGCGTGAACTGGCCGACCGCAGCGTCGTGGTGCGTTTGCCCCAAGCGCTCACCGACGCCGAACTCCAGCCGATCCTGGCGCGAATCGCCCAACTGCCGGAGGTGGCGGTGGCCGAACCGGATGTACGCGTCTTGCCGCAACTGCTGCCCAACGACCCGCGCTTTGGCGAGCAGTGGCACTATTTCGCCCCCACGGCGCGCAATTTCGGCATTAACCTGCCCGACGCCTGGAACATTACCACCGGCGATCCCAACCTCGTGGTGGCTGTCCTCGACACCGGTCAACTCAACCATGAAGACCTGGTGGGGCGCATGACGCCGGGCTACGACTTTATCACCAATGCCTTTATCGCCAATGACGGTGATGGTCGCGACCCCGACCCCAGTGATGAAGGCGATGGCGGCTGGGAGACGCTCAGTACATGGCATGGCACCCATATCGCCGGCACCATCGGCGCCAGGAGCAACAATGGCCTGGGGGTGACGGGCATCAACTGGCAGTCGAAAATTCAGCATGTGCGGGTCTTGGGCATATCCGGCGGCATCCTCTCGGATATCATCGATGCTACCTACTGGGCGGCCGGCCTAAGCGCCCCCGGTGCGCCGCTCAATCCGACGCCGGCCAGGGTGCTCAACATGAGTTTCGGCATTGGCGGCGCTTGTCCGGTGGCGATGCAGAATGCCATCAACGCCGTGGTCAACCGTGGAGCGGTCGTCGTTGTCTCGGCAGGCAACGAGTCGATTCCCGCTGCCAACTTTCTGCCGGCCAACTGTAACAATGTCATCACCGTGGGGGCCACCGACCGCAGCGGTGATATGGCCTTCTACAGCAACTATGGCGCCGTGGTTGAGCTTGCCGCCCCCGGCGGTGAAGTGCCGGTTGAGGCCCTCAGCGATGGCATTCTCTCGACCTTGAACACTGGCATCCTCTTGCCCGAAGCGGACAGCTACCAGTTCTATCAGGGCACCAGCATGGCGGCCCCCCATGTGACGGGCATTATCTCGCTCATGCTTTCGGTGAACCCGACCCTGACGCCAGCGCAGGTGTTGAGCATTTTGCAAAGTACCGTTACCCCGTTCCCGGCGGGCAGCGCTTGCCATACCCAAGGGTGTGGCGCCGGTCTGGTCAATGCGATGGCCGCGGTGACTAAGGCGACAGGCAAACCAATGGCCCCCACCAACGTCCAAGTCGCGTCCGTGGCGACCACCCAGGTCACGCTGCGCTGGACGGACAACACCAGCGACGAGACCGGCTTCAAGGTCGAACGCTGCCAGGGAACAGGTTGTACAAATTTTGTCCAGATCGGCACGGTTGGCGTCAATGGCGCCAGCTATACCGACAGTGGGGTGACGGCCAACACGAGCTATAGCTATCGTGTGCGCGCTACCAAGAACGGCGTCGATTCAGCGCCTTCGAACGTTGCCACCACCAGCACGGCGGTGACAGCCGGCTGTACGATTTATCACAACACTGACACGCTGCGCGCCATTCCTGATCCGGGGACGCTGGCATCGACGATCACAGTTGGTAACAATGGCACAGTGACTGACGTCAATCTGCGCAATTTGAATATCGAACATGTTTTTGACATGGATATCGCCGCCGTCCTGGTCAGCCCGACCGGCCGGCAGGTGGAATTGTTTAATGCCATCGGCGGCGCCGACGCCAATTTCAGTGGCACGACGTTGGATGATGAAGCGACCACCCCCATCACGTCCGGCAGTGCGCCTTTCAGTGGCAGCTATCGGCCCAGCAACCCCTTGAGCGCCTTTGACGGGCAGAGCGCCGCCGGCGTCTGGACGCTACGCCTCAGTGATAATGTCGCCTTTTATCAAGGGTGGCTCTACGGTTGGTCGCTGGAAGTGTGCAGTAGCGGCGGCGGTGGCGGGAACAATGACTTGATCTTTGAAGATGGCTTTGAAGTGGGCGACTTTCGACGCTGGACGGCCACCAGCACGCTCGACGGTGGCGACCTGAGCGTGAATGCAACCGCCGCCTTGGCCGGCACACGGGGCATGAGCGTACTCTTCGATGACACAGTTGCACTCTATGTCACCGATGACACGCCGAATGCCGAAGCACGTTACCGGGCGCGTTTCCACTTCGACCCGAACACGCTGCTCTTGCCCAACGGCGCCGCGCACTACATCTTCTACGGCTATCAAGGGACGAGTACGGTGATGCTGCGGCTGGAATTCCGGCTCTATAACGGCGCCTATCAACTGCGCGGGGCCTTGCGCCGGGATGATGGCGCCTGGCAGACCAGCAGTTGGTCTGCCATCAGCGACGCCCCCCACGCCTTGGAGCTGGATTGGCGGGCCGCCACGGCGCCCGGCGCCAACAATGGCGGACTGACATTCTGGATTGACGGTGTGCAAAAGGCAGCACTATCAGGAACGGACAATGACACCTTGCGCGTGGATCGCATTCGGTTAGGCGCCATTGCCGGGCTGGATGCCGGCGCTCAGGGCAGCTACTACTTCGACGCCTTCAAGTCAACCCGATCGACCTACATCGGCCCGACGGTTGCGGGGGCGAGTGAGCGCGAAACCGCCGCTGTGGTGGCTGAGGAGGTAGTTGCCAACGTGGTCGAAGAGGACTTGCGCCTGGATGATGTAGGCGTGGTCGAGGAAGATGGGCAAGTGGGCGAAGTGGAAGAGGCTCCCAAACAACAACTTTTCTTGCCGCTCATCGCTCGATAAAGCGCGCCGCGCTGTAAAGACTCCCTTGAAGAGTTGCACCGCCGTTATCCATCCAGCAAAGTGAGCAGAATGGATAACGGCGGTGTAAGCGGCTCGCTCGGGCGCTCACACCGCCGTTGCCTGATCGGCCATTGCTACACCCCCCTTGTAGCAGCTTTTGTAGCACTCTCTGTAAGACCCCCAGTAGCAATATATGCTGTTCAACCCACGGGCTTTCTCCTATGATGGCAGGCAGTTGCCGAGCATAGCAGCAACACCAACAGCGTTTCTTATCCTGGAACAGAGGGGGAAAAAGGTACAATGAACAATTCAACACGGGAAGTATGGCAACGCAGCGAAGCTGTTCGTCCTACGACTCCAACCAACCATTGCTCTTGTCGGAACAGACATCTGTTCCCCATCCTGTTACTCTTTGCCTTTCTTTTGAACCTGGGGCGCCTGTGGCCGACCACGGTCATGGCGGCGCCACGGCTGGCCACGCCAGTCACCAGCCCGATCACCACCAACACGACCTGGACAAAGAACAACAGCCCCTATCAGGTCACCGGGTCGTTCACGTTGGTGCCGCAGGGTCTCACTCTGACCATCGAGCCGGGCGTGGAGGTGATCTTCGCCGGCAATACGCCGCCGATCAGCGGCCACCTGGTGGCCAATGGCACAGCAAGCGAGCCGATCCTCTTTACCAGCGTCAACAAAACGCCGGGCGGGTGGGGCGGTCTACGCATACAATCCCCAAGCCAAAGCACGCGTGCAAGCGTTACGCTCAGCCATGTGGTCTCCGAGTATGCCGGGTTGATCAACAACACAACCGGCGGGCACCTGCATCTGTTTGCCGCCAACGCTACCATTACCAATGTCACCTTTCGCAATGGTGGCAGCCACGGTGTCGCCATGACGCTGGACAGCAATGTCACCATCACCGACAGCACTTTCACCGGCAACGGTCGGGATGTGATTACGGTCAGCGGCGCCGCGACGACCGGCTCGGCGCACTTTCAAAACCTGAGCGCCAGCGGCAACGGCGCCGATCTGATCACCTATAACAACCCGTTCATTCGCAGCCACTACACCTTGGCCAATGCCGGGCTACCCTACCAATTCGCTCCGCTTACGGTGGACAAGGGCGGCAAGTTGACCATTGCCCCAGGGACGCAGTTGCGTATGCAAGGCGCGCCGCTTGTGCGTGGTGAATTGGTGGCGCTAGGTGCGGCTGGCTTACCGATCACTTTCACCAGCGCCAGTGGGGTAGCGGGCGGTTGGAGCGGCTTGCAGATCGCCGGCGACGCCCAGCAGATGGCGCGGGCCACCTTTGACCATGTGGTGCTGGAGCATGGCGGTGTTGTCAATAGCCAGACCGCCAATCTGAGAGTCAGTACCGCGGTGGTGACGGTGACCAACAGTATCATCCGTAATGGTGGCGCCTATGGCATCTACGTTCAATCCAACGACACGACACAGTGGCACGGATTGACGGTGGCTGACAGCGCAATCAGCGGCCACCCAGCCGGCGCCATCTATGTGGTGGACGCCATGATTGACCCAGTGGTGCGCAATTTGAATCTACACGACAACGGCGTCAACGGCATCATTCGCATTGGCGGCCTGCTGGGCGAACATCGTTGGCAGAACAATGGCGTGCCCTATGTCATCCGTGAATTGTTGGTCATCAACCCACCGAGCAAGTTGGTGATCGACCCCGGCGCTGTCGTTCGCTTTGAACAGAATGCCGCCCTGGATGTGCAGGGTACGCTGCGCGCCATCGGCACGGCTGCTCAGCCGGTTTTCTTCACGGGTACACAGGAGCAGCCAGGTTGGTGGCGGGCGATTCGCGCAAGCGCCGCCAACAGCATCCTCGACCTGCGCTACTGTGACGTTGGCTATGGCGGTGCGCCATGGATTAACTTTGCCAACGCGATGGTGCAAGTGGGCAACAACGGGGGCGTGATCGAAAACTGCCGGCTGCACCACAGCGGCCGCGTCGCCCTCTTTGCCAATGTCCAGTCACGCCCCTTGGTGCAATACAACCGGTTTGAAGAAAATACCGTTGGCTACCAGACGGATGTGAGGAGCATTGTGCCGCTAGACGCCCGCAACAATTGGTGGGGCCACCCCAGCGGGCCAACCCACGCCAGCAACCCCGGCGGGACCGGCAACGCCGTTGGTGACAGCATCCTCTTCAAACCGTGGCTTACCGATCCCAACGAGACAGGCGCAGTCGATGGTAAATTGGTACTGAATATCACGGGGCCACGCCAATTTGTCCCTGGCTCGCTCCAACTTTACACGATCTATTACGCGAACCTGACTGACCAATCGATTCATGACAGCGTCCTGCGCGTCCTGCTGCCGGGCTATGCCGAATATGTGGAACATACGGGTGCGGCCGCCCGCTGGCCGCAGCGTCATGAGCTCTTCTGGAAGCTGGGCACGTTGGCGCCGGATGCCAACGGCATGGTGACGGTGCGTGTGCGCTTTGAGCGTGGTTTGCCCGCCACCGTACGCAACGGCATTGTGGCGCAATTGAGCGGCAGCGATCTGCCCAAAAAACCCTTTGACGAAGCCCCTTACCTGAGCTATGTCTCGCCCTTGCCGGCGGTGGAACGTTCGCTCAGTGCGGCAGAGGTGGCCACCGAGCGCGCGACTTACCCAGCGTTAGCACAGCACTATGACCAGGCCGTGGCGCTCGGCTACCGCTTTGGCAGCGCCCTGACCCGTCACTTCAACACCGGGGAAAGCCAAACCCAGATCACCCTGCTGCGCCTGCAACCGAAGATCAAAGTCTACTACCTCTGGCGCAATGGCGAAACCGTGGTCGGTGGCGAACTGGATGGCGCTTCGTTCACTGTCCGTCGTGGCGGCCAGGGTATGCGCTTCGCCGTGGCAAGCGGGGAATGGACCTCTGTGACCACCGATGTACGCGCGGCGGACAGTGGGATCGACTGGTCCGAATGTATGAAGAACTGTATCATCGAAAAGCTCCCCGGCAACTTGCTGGAAAAAGCGTCACGGGTCTTTAACATTGCCGTCAAAAGCATCGACTGTATCAAAGCGATCCAGGGCGATCAAGAAGCCATCACCGATTGCGCCAAGGCGCTAGAGAAGCTTGTACCCGGCGTGGGCGAAGGGATCGACCTGGGGAAATGTAATGCCGACTGTGAGCAGTGCAACGGCAGTTGTAACAGTGACAAATGTCATTGCTGCACCCAGGACAAAAAGCTTTGCGACAACAGCGACTGGCTCTACGGCGCCATCGGCATCAGTGTCAAGAAGCAGATGCGTTGCGATTTGGACACGGGGCGCTACCTGGCGGCGGAAGTGTATGAGACCTGCGCCCTTTGTGAACAGTGTGTGCAGAGCGGTAGTGGGCCGGCCTGTGTTACCAAGCCCAGCTCGCTCACGGCGACTGCCGCCTTGGCGATCACCCAATCCCCGGACGGCGATGACGCCACCGAGAGCACCTGCGAAGTCTGTCGTCCGGCGCGTGATCCCAACGACATCGTCGGCCCCACCGGCGATCTGCTGCCGGGCCAGCGCGTAACCTACACCATCAACTACGAAAACGTGGGCGCCGGCGATGCCCTGGATGTCTTTATTGTCAACAAGCTAAGTCAGCACTTTGACCCAACAACGCTGCAGTTTAGCAGCAACAATGCCGTCTATTCCCCCCACACCCACACCATCTACTGGGCGGTTGGCGATCTGGCGCCTAAAGACCAGCCGGGCAGCAAAGGGGCCGTGACCTACAGCGTACAGCTCAAGCCGGGGCTGCTCAGCAGTACGGTGATCAGCAACTCGGCGGTTGTTCACTTCCCCAGTGTGCCGGAAGAGACGCCGACTAATGTGGTGATCAACCTGATCAAACCGCTGGCCGCCGATCCGTTGGCGTTGAGTATGGATGCCGGCCAAACGCGAGATTTCATCCTAAGCGGGCGCGAGCTTCAGAATGCACCGCTCACCTTTGCCATCGTTGAAGGCCCTGCTTATGGTACACTGACCGGCCAACCACCGGTGCTGCGCTATACGCCCGGCAATGGGTTTGCCGGCCAGGACCGCATCGTCTTTACCGTGAACAATGGCGTCGCGACCAGCAGTCCGGCGGATGTGCAGATCGAAGTCAAGCCGAATGGCGCCGCGGATCAGCTTGCGCCGAGTGTACTCAACACAACGCCGGAAGAGGGGGGAACCGCGAACGTCTCAACCGTGGCGATGCCGGCGCCCGGCGGTCCCTTCTACGGCCCGCGCATCGCCGCCACCTTCTCGGAGGCGCTCGACCCCAGCACCGTGACTGCTAATGCCGTGACCATGACCAGCGCAGGCCAATCAATTCCGGTGACTGTGCGTTACAACGCCACCACCGATCAGATCGAGATCCTGTTGCGGACACCGCTTCAGCTTAACCAACAATATGACGTTGAAGTGAAGCCGACCGTGACTGATCGCGTGGGCAATCCTTTGCCGACGGCCTACCAGTGGCGCTTTACCGCAGTTGACGAAGTGGCGCCGCCACCCGCACCGGTGCTGTTGACGGTTCAGGTTGAACCCCAGGCGGGTGGCGTCGTCAGCGGTCAGGGCATCGACTGTGGCGCTGATTGCAGCGAGAGTTTTGCACTGGGCGCCCAGGTTGCATTGACCGCCATGCCGGCTGACGGCTACCAATTCAGCGGTTGGGCTGGGGCATGTACGGGTACAGCGGGCTGCACTGTGCTGATGGACGGGGCGAAAACCGTCGTCGCCACCTTTACGCCTGTCCAACCAGTCAACCATACCCTCACCGTGCAGGTGGTGGGCAATGGCGTGGTGCGTGGACAAGGGATCGACTGTGGCGCCGATTGCAGCGAACCTTTCCCGGTTGGTGCAACCATTGACCTACAGGCCACACCTGCCGACGGCTTCCAACTTGCCGGCTGGAGCGGCGCCTGTAGCGGGACTGCCGCTTGCCAGGTACGCATGGATGGCGATAAGCAGGTCACAGCCACCTTCACAGCGGTGAGCGGCGGCAGCCATCTGTTCTACCTGAGCAGCAGCAAGAATGGCAAGATCAACGGGCTGAAGTATAGCGATGAAGACATCCTCGCCTTCGACCCGAGCAGCGGCCAGTGGGCCATGCTGTGGGATGGTTCTGATGTGGGGGTGCATGGTGATCTCGATGATTTTGCCCGGTTGGCGGATGGTAGCATCCTCATGTCCTTTGAGCAACCGGTTATGTTGGCGGGTATTGTCGAAAAAGTAGAACATTCAGATCTTGTGCGTTTTGTTCCCACCAGTCTGGGGAGCAACACCGCAGGCAGCTTTGAACTCTACTTTGACGGCTCCGATGTTGAACTGACCACCAACAACGAAGATGTCGATGCTTTTGACCTGCTGGCTGACGGTACGCTGTTGCTTAGTACACGCGGCCCAGTGAATGTCACCGGTGTCGCTGCCGGCAATGCCGATCTGTTGCGCTTCACTCCTACGACCCTGGGTGTGAACACCGCCGGCAGTTGGTCGCTCTACTTCCGCGGGGCGGATGTGGGTTTCGACCAGCCCAATGAGTCGGTGCGGGCCGTGTGGGCGGCTGACGACGGATCCCTCCACCTCACCAGTGAAGGCAACTTCAGCTTGTCCGGCGGCTTTACTGGTGACGGCAATGACATCTTCGTCTGCACGCCGGGGACGTTGGGAACGCCGACTGCCTGCACCTTTCGCCTGGCCTGGGATGGCGGCGCCTTCGGCTTTGACGGTGCGCAGATCGATGGTGTTGATCTGGCGCCTGTTATGAACAGTATGGCTCTGACCAACACCGAAAGGGTGGTGGAACAAATGGTAGAGGAACAAATGATGGAGGAAGAGGAGGTAATCGACGAAAGTGATCTGGTTGATGATAACGACGTGTTGGATGACAGTGAGGCTGCGCCGGCAGAGGAAGCCGCCGATCAGCACCTTTTCCTGCCTCTTGTGACCCGATAAACTGAGGTAGGCGTAACAACGGCGCCGTATTCAAGAGCGACTGGTCTTTGTCCCTCTTGAATACGGCGCCGTGCGCGATGACGTGCGCAAATTGACCTCAGACATCCACCACGGCCGTTGCTGACAAATGCAGCCCTGCCCTATATCCTGCTGTCAGCGTCTGCACAATCGAAGGTGGTGTCAATAGGTTTACCGTCGTCCCCCTGTGCAGCTCAGTAATTTTCTCATAGCCAAAGGGCGACCAGCGGAGCAACCGGCCCCGTAGGACCAGATAGGCGCTATCCTCCCCCACCGGCGCAACAAAAGCGCCATCGGGTAATTGAGCAAGTTCGCTCAGGAGCAACCGGGGCCGTGGCGCTTTCGCTAGTCGTTCCGCGTGCAAAACATTGTCAATCGTGCCAGCCGTAGGTGTAGCTGTACCGGCAAGTTGTGGATTGGCCGCCGCCCAGGTGACCCGAAACAGGTTGAACCGCTCCCGTTGACACTCCGCGCAAGGTCGATGACCCGCCGCCAGCGCCGTCGCTTCATCCAGAAAAAAGAGTTCGGTATATTGTCCGGGCGTCATCACCGCCCGTCGACGATTCTTAAAATCCAACCGACAGCTAATCCACCGCTTGCCCTGATAGGCGCGCCGAATGTTCCCCTGGCTATCGTGCAGGCAGCCGCGATTACCCATCAGCGTTCCGCGCGCCGGTGCGGCAATGAGTTCACCAAAGGGTGTGACCCGGTTTTGTCGTGGCATCACCGTTTCTCCTATAGTATACTATTCTCATGAATGTTACGATTAGGCGTTTTCAAAAAGTAAAATATCCAGCCGTAGGGGCGCCCGCCGGGGGACGCCCCTACGGATAACGATTTCTTTGAATATGTCTTAGGCGTAACGCCTAACTATTATAACATTGCTGATCATGCCCACGGAAGGAGAAACAGTTGATGAACACCCTGCCCCTCCCCATCGGCGCAGCCTTGCAAGCGCACCAGTTGTCCATTTATCGTGACTGGCTGCTGGCCGACCAGCGCGATTTGGAGATCCAAGATTTCTATAACGCCAATCTGCTTGATGAAGATTGGCGTCCCCGGATTCAACAGGCGAAAGCGCTATTGGCCGGTTACACCGGCCGCCTGGGCATTCATGGCCCCACCGAAGGGTTGCCGCTGATCGCCTTCGATAAACGGGTGCGCCAGTTGGTGCAAGCTCGGCTGAAACAGGCGCTGGATGTCTGCGCAACTCTGGGTGCGACCCATATGGTGCTGCACAGCCCCTTTGACTGCTTTGGTCACCCACAGATGAACCACACCTGGAGCCAGGGGTTGCAAGAGGAACTGGATCTGGCGCATGCCACGCTGGATGCGATCGTCCCGCTGGCTGCGCAACTTGCCTGCCCCATCATGATCGAAGTTTGCTATGATAATGCGACAATGCCGCTGCTGACACTGGTGCGTTCGTTCAATAGTGAGTTTGTCCGTCTGAGCATCGACACCGGCCACGCCTTGATCATGCACCACTTTGGCGGCCCTCTGCCTGATCAGTGGGTGCGCGAGGGGGGCGCTTTGCTGGGACATGTTCATCTGCAAGATGTTGACGGGCATCTCGACCGCCACTGGCCGCCCGGCATGGGGAATGTCAACTGGCACGCCGTCTTCGAGGCGCTCGGCACACTTGACCATCGGCCACGGTTGCTGTTAGAGTTGCGGGATGTGAGCAAGATTCCGCAGGCAATGAACTATCTCGGCGGGCTGGGGCTGGCAAAGTAGCAGCGCAAAGGAGGGAACCATAAGCTATATGGAAGCATGGAACGAAGCATGGGCCACGGAAACCGGTCGCCGTGAATGGCTGGAGCCGGATCGCTTTGTAGTCGAGTTATTACCGCAGTTGCGGACCACTACTATTCAGCGTGGGCTGGATCTGGGGTTTGGCGTGGGGCGGCATACCATTCTCCTGGCGCAACAAGGAATCACCATGTATGGCCTGGACGCGGCGGCTAACGGTTTGGTCTATGCCGATGCCTGGGCCGAGCGTGAAGGGTTGTCGCTCAACTTAATGACCGGCGATATGACAAAACTGCCCTACGCCAATGATTTCTTTGATTTGGTCATCACCTGGAATGTCATCTACCACGGCACACTGGCTGTGATTCAGCAGACGGTGCAGGAAATTGAACGCTGTCTCAAACCGGGCGGGCAGTTGATCTGCACCCTGATTTCGCATTCGCACAAGCGATACGGCAAGGGGATTGCCATCGAACCCAACACCTTTGTCATTCCTGCCAGCGGCGAAACCAGCCATCCCCACCACTATTTCGACCGCACCGCAGCCGAGCAATTGCTGCACAGCTTTACCATTCATCGTTGTGAGGATGTCGATCACGCCGTGGAGCAATCGGGCGGTTATCACTGGCAGATCTATGCGACGTTGAACGGCTAATGATTGTTGGAAAATCTATACCCGGCTTATACCCCCTTTGCTGACGCTGCCTATAGGCCACGACGCTGATCGTTGCTATGCTTTACCCACACTTGTGTCGAGCATAAAGCAACGAAAGGAAACGCCATGAAGAACACAACGAAGCAAAATACAAAAAGTCACAACGATCACAATGATGATGTCAAGAAATTAGGGGAGTTGATTGAAGACATTCAGTTCGCCATGTTGACCACCGTCGATACGGACGGGACACTCCACAGCCGTCCGATGGCAACCCAGCAGATCGAGTTTGATGGCGACCTCTGGTTCTTTACCGAGGCCGACGCGGCCAAAGTCCAGCAAGTTAACCGCGAACATCAGGTAAATGTGAGCTTTGCCAATCCTGATGACCAGCGTTATGTCTCCATCTCCGGTTGGGCCGAATTGGTGCGCGACCGCCGGAAGATGGCAGATCTGTGGAACCCGGTTTACAAAGCTTGGTTCCCCAACGGCTTGGATGACCCCAATCTGGCGCTGCTCAAAGTGCATGTGGAAAAGGCCGAGTATTGGGATTCACCCAACAGCAAAGTGCTGCAATTGGTCGGCTTTGCCAAGGCAATGGTGACCGGGCAACCGTATCAGGGCGGCGAAAATGAGAAGATTCGCCTAGCGCCGCTGCCGTCACAGGGGTAAGGGTGTTTCGCTACTAGCGGCCACTCAACAACTGACCCAGATTGATATTTAACCCGCCGCTGGCGCCGTCACCGCCAACCTGAGGCATATATTGAGCGATCTTCTGGGCCAGTTTGTCCATCGGCATGGTTTGCAGCCACACCTTCCCCGGCCCGCGCAGGGTCGCCAGGAACAACCCTTCACCACCCAGCAGGATATTGCGGAAGCCACGCACAATTTCAACTGTAATGAATTTCGTTATAGGTGTCAATTCTAATCTTCATGGAACAAAACTGGAAGCTACACCACCAATGGAGCAGAGCCTCTCCTGGGGCAAAATCCCCGTCGATCAAAAGATTGCTAGTACAGAGCGGCCTAAGTAAGCCAGGAGGTCAGGAGGTCAGTAGGTCAGTAGGACAGTAAGTCAGTCACTGTCTCACTGTCTCACTGGCAACTATGGGTTTATTTACGCCGTCGTGTACTAGTACCATATAGAAACCAGGGTTTTGCCAAAACCCTGGTTTCTTACGTTAACAGGCGAAGAAAATGGGATTCGTCACCGCCAACATCGCGCCATCTGCGCCACGCAATTCGATGGCGCACCAACGTGGACCATACGCCGGCAAAGTCCAACTCGTTTCGCTGCTACCAGCTACCGTTTTGCGTTCCTGTACAGCGCCATTGACAATGAGCCGAAGCGACGCATCAACCGGTGCGCTCCCCCACTGGGTTGTGACAGTGATGCTATCACCCTGTACAACCAGCGTATCGCCCATCATCGCCGTCCCGCCAGCCATCACTTGCGCCTGGACGGTCAACATCGGCCCGGCGCTGAGGTAGAGATGGCCCTGGGCCAGCGCCCGCAAAATGCCTTTTGTAGACAACTCCTCGGCATAGACCACGTTGTTGCCGACGCCGCCAAGATAACCCTTGGGGCCATGTGCGTCGCTGCCGGCGGTGGCGACCAATTTGTGACCTTCATTGAGCCAGCGATAGTAGACAGCAATGCCATCCTCATTCTGATTATGCTCAAGCGGGTGGCCGGCAAACCAGGGGCCATTCCAAATCTCCACCAGCCGCGCCGTTCCCGGCATCATGCTGGTATAGAGCCAGCGGCAACCGGTGCAATAGGGGTCGCCAATGGCGTAGGGGTGGGCAATGATGTAGAGTTGCTCCTGGGCGTAAAGTTGTTCGGCAATCGCCGCCATGCCGACGCCGGCTTTGTCCACACGCCAATCCAGCCACTCGTATGCGCCCAGACAGACGGCATGACCCCAAAAGGTCGTCAACTCCTGGCCGCCCATTGTCAGCAAGCCATCGCCGGTCAACGCGGCCATTTCCGGCAGCGGACTGACCGTGTTGTGATCAGTCAAGGCGATAAAGTCAAAGCCCTGGCGCCGCGCCTCGGCCACTAACTCTTGCGTTGTCCAACTGGCGTCAGAGTGCAGCGTATGGCAATGCAGATCGCCCCGATACCAGCCGGGATTGGGGTTGAGAACGCGGGAAAAATCGGGGGTAGGCCGGGGCGCCGCCGTCGCAGCCATCGTTGCATCGGTCTCAGCCGTCACTTCCAGCGTGTACCGAACCGGTGTGTCGGGCAACACCATGTGTGTATCGACCTGCACTGTCCATTCCCCCGGCGGCAGAGCGCCCAGCAGATAGCCGCGAGTCGCGGTGGTCGGCGTCAACTCCACCAGATGGGTGTCGCCGCCGCGATGACCGGCGCCGCGAAAGCCATTGGGGTCAAAGAGGGTCAAGGTCAACAAATTGGTGATGCCGCCGGCCAGGCGCGGGGTGTAGTGTAACCGAATGGTTAAGCGACTGCAAGCGGCGGGCACAACAAAGGAATGGGGGATATGGCGCTTACTATCGCCGGAGGTCAGGGTGGCGCTAAAGTTCGTTTGCATAGCATCAGCCTTTCATCGAACAAGGGTAACTAGTAAGCCCGCTCTGAGCCAGTCCGTGACTGGCGATTGGGCCGCCAGTCACGGACTGGCTCAGAGCGGGCAGGCTTGGTAGTTGCGAACAAGGAACAGGAGAAAGAGAGAAGGCGGACTTCTCGCAAAAGTCCGCCTTCTGTATGCTGTATCATCCTACAATTTTCAAGCAGGCGCAGAGCGCACCACCTCAACCGGTGCGCTGTCGCCCTGATAGATGAGATAGCGCAGCGGGTATAGCCCAATCGCTTCGTTTTCCGTCACCGCCAGCGCCTTGGGTGCGTACGTTTTTAGCGGTTCGGCAATGCCCGACAGGCTCACCAACACTTTGCGGTAGTGGCCCATGTCCATGGTCTGTTCGACCACGCCACGCCAGATCTGCTCATTGCGCTCGACCGCTGTCGTCGGCAGCAGGGTGAAATCTTCGGGGCGAATCGCCAGGGTCAGGGTCTGGTTCCCGGTGATCCCATCAGGCAGCGGCAGCGACTGGGCGCCGACCTTGAGGGCGCCGTTGTTGATCGTGGCGTTGACCAAGTTCATGGCCCCGATAAAATCAGCCGCAAAGAGGGTGCGCGGGTTAGCATAAATATTACTGGGGCCATCTAATTGTTCAATGTGACCGGCATTCATTAAAGCGATGCGGTCGGCCAGACTGAGCGCCTCTTCTTGATCATGGGTGACAAAGATGGCGGTGATCTTGAGCTTGCGCTGGATGCGCCGCAATTCCTCACGCAGACGCACACGCAAGAGGGCATCAAGGCTGCTAAAGGGTTCGTCCAACAGCAGAATTTTGGGTTCCAGCACCAGGGCGCGCGCCAGGGCCACCCGCTGCTGTTGCCCACCGGAAAGCTGGCGCGGATAACGCTTTTCATAGCCGGCCAACCCCACCAGATCCAGCCCTTCGGCCACCTTGCGCTGAATCTCCTGGCGGGGCATTCGGCGCAGATTCAAGCCAAAGGCAATATTTTCGTAGACCGTCATGTGGGGCCAGAGCGTATATTGTTGAAAGACCATCGCCGTGGGCCGCCGGTTAGCGCCGGTACCGACCACCGATTGGTTGTCAATGCGAATATCGCCCGCCGTCGGCTCTTCAAAGCCGGCGATCATGCGTAGCGCCGTCGTCTTGCCGCAGCCCGATGGCCCCAACAGGCAGACAAACTCGCCGTCCGCCACCTCCAGGTTCACCCCGTCCACGGCCCGCACTTTGCCAAAATGTTTTGATAAATTTACCAGTGATAGAGTCGCCATAGCATTGTAAGAGATTGGGAGATTGGGAGATTGAGAGATTCACACGATTGGAATATTCAGACTGAATCTCTTAATCTCTCAATCTCTATTAAACACCAAAACCCGCCGCCAACGTCCCGCCGCGCAACACTCGTTGGGCAAAGACCAGTAAGATCAGGGAAGGAATCCAGAGTACAACCGAGAGGATGGCGCCATATTGGACGACGACCTGATTGTTGATCAGAATGATCATCACCACGGGTAGGGTGCGCACATTGGGGACGCCGATGAGCAGCGCACCTTGGGTTTCATAAAAGGCGCCGACAAAGGTGAGCAAGAGCGCGGCACTGAGCGCCGGCAACACCAGCGGCAAGGTGATCTGGAGAAAGACCCGAATCGGCGAGGCGCCCACATCAAGTGCGGCTTCTTCCAACGCCTTGTTCACCCCTTGAAAGGCGGCGGTGGGAATCCAGATCATAAAGAGCAGGGTGTTGATCAACTGGATCAAGACGACGCCGGCCACCGTCCCCACCAGTTGCAAGCGGAAAAAGATGACCGCAATGGTGACATAGAGACCAAAGCGGGGAAAGGCATTGGTGGCAAGAAACGAGAGCAGCAACGGCGTGCGCCCAGGGAAATCCATACGCGCAAAGGCATAGGCCGCCGGCAAACAGATCACCGCCGAGAGCGCCGTCACCATGAGCGAAACATAGAGACTGGTGGTAAAGCCGGCGGCAATGTCGGCGCGGGCAAAGGTATCGGCCCAAAAGCGCAGCCCCCATTCCGTCGGCAGGAGCGCCGGATAGCGCCAGCGCTGGGTAAAGGCCCAGAGAAAGACATTGAACATCGGCCCCAAGATCACCAGCGCCAGCAAGATCGCCATGCTGACGCCATACCAATCCTGGCGCACCATATAGCCAAAGCTGCGCCGGGTATTGCGCCAAAAGCCGCCCCAGAGGCCGGGGTCTAGATCAACAGGTGAGTGAGTCATAGGCTATTACGTGTTGCGTGATTCGTGTTGCGTGATTCGTGAGTTGGGGGCGGCAATCGCAAATCTAAAATCCTACTTGCCCTCTTCCAGCCGTTGGCTGACGATGGCGCGGACGTAAAAAATACTGACCAGGGCGCTGATCACAAAGGTGATGACGGCTTGCACCTGGGCCTGGCTGGGCAGGTTGTTGTTAAAGGTGCGCTGCATATAGACGCCCATCATCTGCGGCGAGGCCGGGCCAAGCAGAAAGGGAATGGTGAACGCGCCAAAGGCCCCCAGGAAGTTGAGCGAGAGGACAATCAAGGCCGGCCGTTTGAGCAGCGGCAGGATGATGCGCCAGAAGATCTGCCAGCGGTTGGCGCCCACATCGCTCGCTGTCTCCAGCAGCCCATCGGAAATTTGACTCAAGCCGGCGGTCAGGATCAAGACCGTCAGTGGGATGCCCTCCCAGACCAGCCCGACGACGATCCCCGAAGGGCGTAGGTAGGGCGACACATAGCCTTCATAGCCGAAAAAGGTTTCCAGCATCCGCTCCAACCAGCCATTGGCGCCCAGAAAACGAATCAGGGCATAGGCGGTGATAATGCCCGGCACAAACATGGGCAGGAGCGACAGCATTTGCACCGTGCTACTGAGGCGGCTGGCGGTGAAGCGCAGGTAGAGCGCAATCGGAAAACAGATCACAAAGAGCAGCACAACGATCAGCAACGTGATGCGCAAGGTAAAAAGCAAATTCATTACCGAGAGCGGCGTATTAAAAAAGTCAATATAGCGATGCAACGAAAATTGCACCACGCCACTGCGCCGCACCAGCACCGTCTCAATCACCGCCAGCGTCGCCGGGTAGATGATCAACGCCAACATCACCAAAAAGGGGGGCGCCACGAGCAGATAGGGCAACAATGCCCGACTGCCCCGTCGCCACCATGAAGCTAGGCTTGCTTGTGAAGTCATGATTTATCAGAGAGACTGAGAGATTGAGAGACTGAGAAATTGAGAGATTGGCTCCTCGAAGCGGGCGAATCTCTTAATCTCTCAATCTCATAACCTCTACATTACCAACTCTTATACAACAGGAATTCTTTACTCGCGCACAATGTCCGGCGCCACGGTGGCGTACCAGCCGTCATACATGGACGGTTGCCAGACGCTGCCAAAGGCAGGGACGTTGTCGGTGATGACATCGTTAAATTCCTCTTGCAGTTCGGTGGGCAGTTGCTCCCAACTGAGAGCCGGGAAGCCGCCGATGTCGCGCACGACTGATTCTTGCGCTTCCGGGCTTAAGAGGAAATTAGCCAAAACCAGCGCGCCTTCCAGGTTGGAGGCATTGGTAGGAATAGCGGAACTGGCATAGCCGCCGACCATGGGCAAGTCTTCCAGTTGGATAAAGCGAATGCTCTCCGGCAACAAGCCGGCATTCTTGGCCTGCAACGCCTGATCGGACCAGATGGGGATCATCGTCACCAGTTCATCGGCTAGCAGACGGGTAGTGGCGGCGGCACCGGAGGGATAGGCGGCGTTGTCATAGAGACAAGGCTCGATTTCGTTGAGCATTTCCCAGGTCTTGGCAAAATATTTGTCGTTGATCTCGGTAATCTGCTCCGGCGTCAACTCTTCGGTGCCATATTGCTCGGTGTAGGCATCGACCGTAAAAATGGTAGTGTCCAGGTTGTTGGTTTCCAGCACAGCACGGGTGACAAAGTTGCGACCGGCACCGGTGGTGTCGGGGCGCGGGTAGATAAATTCACCCGAAAAGTCACAGACCCAGGTCATCAGTTCCGGCCAGGTGCTGGGGACAAATTCCTCCGGCACTTCGGTGGCATCGGCGCCCACCTTGCCCTGTTCCTTGAGAATGTTGAGCAAGCGTTCCTCGTTGTAGGCCAGGAGGACTTGCGAACCACGGTAGGGCAGGTCGTGGCCGGTGCTGCTGCGCAAGGCCGGGGCAATCACATTCGCCAGGTTGGGCACATTCTCGGCGTTGAGTTCCTGCCAGAGGCCGGCATCCAGGGCGCCCACCGGTTGCAAGACATTCCAGGTTTCAAAATAATCGACATCGGGGTCATCATTGGTCTGCAACGCAGCATAGGCGCGATCGGCAATCGGCCCGTTGCCGCTGCCGCCGGAGCCGCCCGTGTGGACGATCACTAATTCATACTCAGGGTGGGCTGCTTCAAACATGGGCTTGATGGTATTGCTCCACCAGTCCGAAATGTTGGTGTCGGAGTCAATATAGACACTAATCTGATTGGAGCCGGCAGCGCCGCTCTCTTCGGCAGCGGGGGCTTCGGCAGCGGGGGCTTCGGTGGCGGCAGGGGCAGCCCCGGCATCGCCGGCCCCTTCCTCACCAATCTGCGGAGCGACACAGGCGGTCAGCAACGCAACCAACAGAAAGAACGTTGCCACATGCATAAACGTACGTGCTGATTTACCGTACATTACACCTCTCCTTTGTTCTGCATCGATTGTGGTAAGTTTTTGATCTCTATTCCTACACTCAGGCAAGCGAGTGATAAGAACGCAGCGATTGATTTGCCACAGTTGATTTGTCACAGTTGCGACGACTAGGGTAGCACGGATAGTTTAAATGATGTTTAACAAAAAGACAATATCAGTAGTCGGCAGTCGTGTAGTCGCGTAGTCCAGAGTCGACCGTAACGCAACTAAGCTTGCTGTCGCTCGACTCTGGACTACGCGACCACACGACCACCCGACCACGCGACCACCCGACCACGCGACCACCCGACCACGGACTATTGCCTATAAGTACAAGATCGAAATGCGCGTCGTGCCGCCGCTGCGAATCTGGCTGGTGCCTTCGGTGAGCAAAGCTAACTGACCGGTGACGCCATGCGTCTTGCACCAGTGGCGTGCATGATTTTCCCAGGAAAGGGGCATTGCCGCCACATGTTCCGCATAGACGCCATAGGAAAATTGCAGTTGCTGACAGGTGCTTTCACGAACGCTAAAGGCGACGATCCAGGTAGGCAGTTTAAAGCGTGCTAAGCGACGCGGCGTTGCCCCGGTATCGGTGGGGGTCAGGATAATGGCCGGTTCTAATTCACGGGCGCTATGATAGACCCCTAGCGCCGTGCGATCTTCCAGGCTCAGGTCGCGGTGAACGCCTTCCGCTGCAATCAATGCCTCAATGGCGTCATTGACTGTCCCCTGCGCCTCGGCGACCTGGGCAATGCGCGCCATTACAGCCACCGTCTCCTCTGGAAAGCTGCCAATCGCCGTCTCGCCGGACAGCATCACACAATCGGTGCCGTCGAGGATGGCATTGGCGACATCGGTCGCCTCGGCACGGGTGGGCCGGCGATTGTCGATCATCGATTCCAGCATGTGGGTGGCCGTAATGACCGGTTTGCCATAGCGGTTGGCCTGGCGAATCATCTGTTTTTGGACAATCGCCACCTCTTCAATCGGGATTTCCACGCCCAGATCGCCGCGGGCGACCATAATGCCGTCGACAACCTGGAGAATCTGTTCCAAATTTTTGACGGTCTCGGCCCGTTCTAACTTGGCAATGAGGAAAGGGCGATAGTTAAGCGCCGTCGCCGCGGCGCGCACAGCCGAAATATCTTCCGGCCCTTGTACAAAGGATTGACTGACCGCGTCCAGTTGCTGCTCGGCGCAAAAGCGCAGCAACTCGTGGTCGTTATCGGTAAAAGCGCTGATTCCCAAGTCAATACCGGGGAAATTCACCCCTTTGCGTGAGCGCAGTTCACCGCCGACGACCACCGTGCAGTAGACCGCATGGTCGGCGACCCGCTGCACCGCTAACTGAATATAGCCATCATTCATATAGATGCGATCCCCCGGCTTAAAAACGGTCGCCAGGGCCGCAAAATCCAAGGAAGCGTGGTGCTGATCGCCGATAGTCGGTTCGGTCTGCAAGGTGAAGGGTTGGCCCCGTTCGAGCGTCACCGTCTCGGTTGCCAGCTCGCCGATACGCATCTTTGGCCCCGGCAGGTCGCCCATGATGGCAACCCGTTGACCGGTATTGGCGGCGGCCTGCCGGACATTGGCAATGACACGGGCATGGGCGGCGTAATCGCCGTGGGCGAAGTTGATGCGCGCGACATTCATGCCGTTCTTGATCAACTGTTCCAAAACCGGAATTTCTTGGGAAGCCGGGCCAATAGTGGCGATGATCTTGGTCTTCTTGGTGGGGAGCATGGTTGCCTTCCTTTGGTTAATGACCGCTGACTTTGGCTAGGGTCACAGCATTTTGACAGCGGCCGGTCTGGGCAAATTCGGTGAAATTTTGTAGGGTAGTCTCCGCGATGTTGTTCAACGCCCGGTGAGTCAGAAATGCCTGATGACCCGTCACCAGCACATTCGGGAAGGTCAGCAGGCGGGTAAAGACATCATCCTGGATCACTTCGTTGGAGAGATCGCGGAAGAAGAGATCCCCTTCGACCTCGTAAACATCAATCGCCAGGTAGCCGATCTTGCCCGCTTTCAACCCCTCAATCACCGCCGCCGTATCGAGCAGGGCGCCGCGGCTGGTGTTGACGAGAAAGACGCCATCCTTCATCTGGGCAATGCTTCGGGGGTTGATCAGGTGATAGGTCTCCGGCGTCAGGGGGCTGTGGAGGGTGATAATGTCACTATTGACAAAGAGGTCGGTTGGCGTATCGACATAATCGGCAAAGGGCAGCACGTCAGGGTTGCGATAGAGGTCATAGGCCAGAAGTTTGGCGCCAAAGCCGCTCAAGTTTTTGATCACCTGTGCGCCGATACGCCCGGTGCCAAAGACGCCGATGGTCTTCTGGTTTAACTCAAGACCCTGCAAGCCATCCAACTCAAAGTTGTTATCGCGCACACGGCTATAGGCGCGATGAATCTGCCGCCCCAAGGTGAGGATCAAGCCGACGGTGAACTCGGAAACGGCGCTGGGGGAATAGGCCGGCACGCGCGCCACGATGATGCCCAGCTCCTCGGCCGCGGCCAGGT
This sequence comes from Caldilinea sp. CFX5, assembly GCA_021405325.1. The sequence continues at coordinate 22,163 of QWII01000151.1, forward strand.
CGATCTGGTTGTAGCCGGCGCTGCGGGTGGCAACGATCTTGATGCCGGCTTGGGCCAGGTGAGCCAGTGTGGCGCGGTTAACTTCATCATTGACAAAGACACAGACGCCGTCAAAGCCAACGGCTAGGGCTGTGGTCGCCGCGGTCAATTTGGTGTCAAAAAAGGTGATTTCATGCCCAAAGTCGGCGTTCACTTGCGTGAAGGAAGCAATATCATAACGTTTGGTGCTAAAGCACGCGATCTTCATGCGCTCTTGTCCTCAACATTCTAGTCACTGTACTGCTGCCTGGTTAGCCAAAGCCGAGCCGGCGCTACGATGGAAAGTCCTGTCGACAGAACCATCCGTTCCCGTCTTCATCCGCTGTTGTGTTTAGCTGACCACATCCGCAATGGGCCGTAACCGCAGCCACCACTGCTCACGCGGGCGGCGGTGTTTCATATCCATCAGTTCCGGCAGATGGGCGATGCTGGTGAAGGCGACTTCGCCCTCGATCAGCCCGACGGCGGTCACCGGCGGTTGCAGATGGCCGGCATTCTCCGCCAGAAAGCTGATGCCGGCGGCGGCCAGGCGGGTGGCTTCGATGCGGTCATAGGGGCTGGGTTTGCCCCCTTGTTGGACATGACCCAGGATCGCCTGGCGCACATCGAAAAGGCTGTCCCCTTCTTTTTCAAAGAGCGCAACCATAAAGCCGGTGGTGTAGAGCGGATCGGCATGTTCGTTGCGGATCATTAACCCCAGCCGTTTTTTGTTGCGGAAGCCGACAATCAACTTGTTGACATCGTTCTGTAAATCCGCCAACGTGACCCCTTCTTCGGGCAGATAGATCCGTTCGGCGCCGGTCGCCATGCCGCTCATCAGCGCCAGATAGCCGCAGTCGCCCCCCATCACCTCGACCACAAAGCAGCGCCGATTGGCGACCGCCGATTCTTTGATCTTGTCCACATTTTGGATGATGCTGTTGAGCGCCGTGTCGGAACCGATGCTGTTCTCGGTGCCGGGCAGGTTGTTACTGATGGTAGCCGGTAAGCAGACAATGGGGATGCGAAAGGCCGGATGATTCTCCCGTTGTTGCAACATCTGGTACGCCGTCTGATAGCCATCCAGGCCGCCGATGATCAGCAAGCCGTCAATGCGATGGTTGTGCAGTTGTTCGGCAATCGGCGCCATCGCTTCCGGAGTGGGCACAAAGCGACAGGTGCCCAATTCGGCGCCCCCGCGCGAAACCCAACCGGTGACGCTCGTCCAGTTCATCGCCCGGATCTCACCGGCGAGCAAGCCTTCAAAACCATTCTGTGCGGCCAGGATTTGATGGCCTTGGTCAAGCCCCAAGCGCACGGCCACCCGCACGGCTGTGTTCATCCCCGGCGACACGGCGCCGCTGTGCATGATCAGTAGCCGCAACGGCTGTTGTCCCGGCGCCGGTTGACGCGGATGGGCGCGCGTCAAGGTCTGAAGCACCTGATAGGTGTCGGTAAAACTGCCGCCGCGCAACGCCATCGCTTCGGCAAAGTCCTGCTCTTTGATCTCTTTGGCGACCTGTTGCGTTTGGGCCACACAGGCCATCAACGGTGAGCGGGTGACGCGATGTTGGTTGATGCCGATCAGTTGCGGTTCCGGGTGGTTTTCGATCAGGAGCGTTTCTGCCGCGGCATGGCCGACAATCGTACTCATAATACGTTCGTAGGCGCTGGGGGAGCCACCCCGCTGCACATGACCGAGGATGGTGACACGGGTATCGGCGTGGATGCGTTTTTCCAACACCTGCTTGATATAGTCACTGGTGATCGGGTTGCCGTTACGGTCGCGCGCGCCTTCGGCGACGATCACCGTGCTGTTGCGACGGCCCACGGCGCGACCGGCGGTCAAAGCGTCGCACATCTCTTGCTCCCAATTTTCCGACGTGGGCGGATATTCGGGGATAAAGACCCAGTTGGCGCCGGTCGCCACCGCACTCATCAAGGCCAAGTAGCCGCAGTTGCGCCCCATCACCTCGACGACAAAGGTGCGCTGGTGGCTGGTGGCGGTGCTGATAATGGCGTCAATAGCCTCGACAATACGATGCAGGGCGGTGTCGGCGCCGATGGTCATCTCGGTGCCAAACATGTCATTGTCAATTGAACCGACCAGCCCCACGATTTTCAATTGCGCGTGACGGGCGGCAACTTCCTGGGCAATAACGCCGCTTGCCACCAGTTCTGCCAGCAGCGACGGCCACTCTTCGCGAAAGATGTTAGCGCCAGTGAGGCTGCCGTCGCCGCCGATGACCACCAGGCCGTCAATGTCCCGTTCCAGCAAGTTACGGGCGGCGCGCAGGCGCCCGGCCCGTTGGCGGAATTCAACACTCCGGGCCGAACCGATGACAGTGCCGCCCAGGTGGATGATGCCGCCGACATCGCCCCAACTCATTTTGCGAAGGCGGTCGCCGCCTTCGATCATGCCTTGATAGCCTTCATGAATGGCGTAAACATCGACGCCATAGCGCAACGCCGTGCGCACCACAGCACGCAACGCCGGGTTCATGCCGGGTGAATCACCGCCGCTGGTCATCACGGCGAGGTTACAAAATGCGTTTGTGTTTTCTACTTGCATAACCATACCATCACTTCGTAAGAAACTTGCATGACTGGCAGCCATTTGATTAGACAATTATCAGCCCAGATAATTACACACCTTGTAGTGTAATGCCGTGAGGCTTAATACGGAAAACCGGTAATGTGATTGTCGAGGGAATAGGTGAACTGAGGAGCAAAGCGCGGTGATAGCTTGATAAAAGCGCACGAACTTACGAGCAAGGGGTAAGGGGCGCGTAAATTAAACTGGGCAATGCAATTTTGCTGCACAACAAGTTGTAGTTCCTGTTGTATATTTTGTATAATGACGCTGACTATTCTCTGTGGTAAGATAACAAGATATTTTATCCACACCGGTGCCACTACAGAAGATGCCAGTGAGTTAGTAAATCAGTGGAACAGTAAGACAGTAAGACAGTAAGTCAGTGACTGAACTACTGATTCACTGACTTACTGTCCCACCGGCTAACTTGTGGTTCTCTTCTGCCGTGTTACCCCAGCTTTGTGCCTTATCACATCGTACCATGTAAGGATCGGCGCCTATGACAGAAAAGAGTGTGCTTGCCCAACAACAACGCCTGCCAGCTTTTGTAGCAGACCCCTCATCGACCCTAGGCGTTGCCTACCAGCAACAGGGCAGTGGCGCTACGATTGCCTTTCAAGCCCCCTTCACCCACTATCAATTGAGCGCAGCCTATGATGAGATGTTTGCGGCGCCAAATCAGCCCCATAGCCACTACGATCTCCTGTACCAACGCTTTCATGAACTCTCCATGGAAGAGTTGGAACGCCGTCAACTGGCCGCTGAACGCTCCTTTTTACACCAGGGCATCACCTTTACGGTCTACAACGACAACCGCGGCACCGAACGCATCTTCCCCTATGATCTCCTGCCCCGCATTATCCCCGGCCACGAATGGGAGACGATTGAAAAGGGGTTGATTCAACGGATCACGGCCATCAATCTCTTCTTGCATGATATTTACCATGAGGGTCATATCCTCAAAGATAAGGTCGTCCCCAAAGAGTTGGTCTACAGTTGCAAACATTACCGCCCGGAGATGAAAGGGCTGGCTGTCCCCAAGGGGATCTATGTCACCGTCGTCGGCACCGATCTGATACGGCTGCCCAACGGTCAATTTGCCGTTTTGGAAGACAACCTGCGTGTCCCCAGCGGCGTCTCCTACATGATCGCCAACCGGCGGGTGATGAAACGGGTCTTCCCGAATGTTTTTGTCAATTACGGTGTGCGCTCAATTGACCATTACAGCCGCACCCTGCTCGCCAGCCTGCGCATGTTGGCCGCCGACCGCGTTGATGACCCGACCATTGTCTTGCTGACACCCGGCATCTATAACTCGGCCTATTTTGAACACACCTTCCTGGCCCGCGAAATGGGGATCCCACTGGTAGAAGGCCGCGATCTGGTGACGCATAACAACTATGTCTACATGCGCACCACCTCCGGTCTGCGGCGGGTGGATGTGATCTACCGGCGCATCGACGACGACTTTATCGACCCCAAGGTTTTCCGCGCCGATTCGGTGTTGGGCGTGCCGGGGCTGTTTGAGGCGTATCGGCGGGGCAATGTAGCGGTGGCGAATGCGTTGGGCAACGGCGTGGCCGACGACAAGGCGGTCTATGCCTACGGCCCCAAGATCATTCGCTACTATTTACAGGAGGAGGCCATTTTACCGAATGTGGAAACCTACCTGCCCGATGACCCGCAGCAATTGAAATATGTGGTCGAGAATCTTGACAAGTTGGTGGTCAAGGCCGTCGGCGAGTCAGGCGGCTACGGCATGTTGATCGGTCCCCACAGCACCAAAGCCGAGCAGGAGGAATTCCGCAAGCGGGTCGAGGCAAATCCGCGCAACTATATTGCCCAGCCGACCATCACGTTGTCCAACACCCCCTGTTTTGTCGATGGGCAACTGGAACCACGCCACGTCGATCTGCGGCCCTTTATTCTCTATGGCGACAAGATCAACATCGTCCCCGGCGGCTTAACGCGCGTGGCCCTCCGGCGCGGTTCGCTGGTCGTCAACTCTTCACAAGGTGGAGGCAGCAAAGATACATGGGTGCTCAATTCCTAGACACAGAAACCATCCCAACCCCGGTGATGCTCTCGCGGGTCGCCGATAGTCTCTACTGGATGAGCCGCTACCTGGAGCGCGCCAAACATACGGCGCGTCTGCTCAACGTCCACTTTGACTTGATGCTCGACCAGCCACAGGATACGGCGGAACAATATCGCCAATATGTGTTGGCCGGGTTGCAATTACCCTCCGACTATGACAAAGCGCAGGACGATTACAGCCTGACCCGCTGGATGGCGCTGGATCGTGAGAACCCCAACTCGGTGCGCGCCTGTATTGCCGCCGCGCGCGAAAATGCCCGCCAGGTGCGCGAACAGATCAGCACCGAGATGTGGGAGCAGATCAACCAGATCTATCTCTTTGCCGAACAGGTGAATATCGACGCCATGTGGGAATCGACGCCCCAGGAGTTTTTCCAGAATATCAAAACCGGCGTTCACCTCTTCCAAGGGCTGACCGATTCGACGATGATCCACAACCAGGGCTGGCACTTTATCCAGGCCGGGCGCTTTCTCGAACGCTCGATTGCTACGGCGGCGCTAATGGATGTCTTCTTCTGCCCCCAACATCATCTGCCCCAAGAGACATTAGCTAACCCGCAGATCCCTGAGCATCTGCTCTGGTTGGGTCTGCTCCGTTCCTGCACCGCCTTTGAGGCATACTGTAAGATTTACACGGCTGAGTTGGAGCCGCGCGGCATTCTCGAATTTCTGGCCCTCAACGCCGAATTTCCCCATGCCATCAATTGCGCTGTTCAGACCATGCGCCGCGCCCTGTCAGGCGTCGTTGAAGCCACCCAGTTGGATCGCTCGGAACGCTCCTATCGCCGCGCCAGCCGTCTGCACGCCGATCTCCAATACGCCCAGGTGGACGAAATTGCCGAAAGCGATCTCCACGCCTACTTTACCGGCATCCAGCAGCAGTGCATTCGCATTCATGACGCGATTTATCAGAGTTATATTACCTATCCGGTTATGGTTAACTAAAGAGATTGAGAGATTGAGAGATTAAGAGATTTAGCGAAAGCGTCTACATGACGCGAAACGCAATCTCTCAATCTCTCAATCTCTCAATCTCCCAATATCACCCATCTTTATGTCCATACACGTCGCCATTACTCACAAAACCCATTATCACTATGAGCGCCCGGTCAATCTGGCGCCCCATGTCTTCCGGTTGCGACCGGCGCCGCACAGCCGCACGCCGATCCAAGCCTATTCGCTACGCATTCGACCGGAGACGCACTTTATCAACTGGCAGCAAGATCCCTTTGGCAACTATCAGGCGCGGGTGGTCTTCCCGGAAAAGGCCAAAGAACTCTACATCGAGGTGGATGTCGTCGCCGATATGACGGTGCTGAACCCCTTTGACTTCTTTGTCGAAGAGTACGCCGAGCAGTTCCCCTTCCGCTATGATGAGCAACTGGCGAAGGAACTCAGCCCCTATCTGGAAATTCGCGAACAGGGGCCGCGGCTCATGACCTGGTTAGAAAAGGTGGATCGCAGCGAGAAGCGCATTGTCGATTTCCTGGTTGATCTCAATCAGCAACTCTATCGCGACATTGCCTACACCATCCGCATGGAGCCAGGGGTGCAAAGCTGCGAAGAGACGTTAGAACGGGCGATTGGCTCCTGCCGCGATTCGGGCTGGCTACTGGTGCAGATTTTGCGCCATTTGGGGTTGGCGGCGCGCTTTGCCTCCGGCTACCTGGTACAGTTGACCGCCGATGTGCCGGCGCTCGATGGCCCCTCTGGCCCGGCCAACGATTTCACCGATCTCCACGCCTGGGCCGAGGTCTATGTGCCGGGCGCGGGCTGGATTGGCCTAGACCCGACTTCCGGTCTCTTTGCCGGCGAAGGGCATATTCCGCTGGCCTGTACGCCCGACCCAGCCAGCGCCGCGCCCGTTACCGGCGGCTATTTTGGCGAAGCAGTCAAGACGGAATTTGATTTTGCCAACAGTGTCGTCCGTCTGCGCGAAGATCCGCGCGTCACCAAACCCTATACCGAAGAGCAATGGCAGGCAATCGAAGCGCTCGGCCACCAGGTTGATGCCGAACTGGCTGCTGGTGATGTACGCTTGACAATGGGCGGCGAACCAACCTTTGTTTCGATTGACGACATGCAAGCACCCGAATGGAACATCGCCGCTGATGGCCCGCAGAAACGGCAGCGCGCCAATGCTCTCGTGCGCCGGTTGCATGATGCCTTTGGCGCCGGCGGCATTCTCCACTACGGTCAGGGCAAATGGTATCCCGGTGAAGAGTTGCCCCGCTGGAAGCTGGCCGCCTACTGGCGCACCGACGGCGTCCCCCTCTGGCGCGAAGCGGATCTGCTGGCCGACATTAGTAATGAAGCGTCTCTGCTCGCAAAGAGGCGCAGCGAAGATTATCAGGTGGAGGTGGACGACGCCGCGCGCTTTATGGCGCGTCTCGCTGAGTGGCTCCAACTCAAACCGGAGTATGTCCAGCCCGCCTACGAAGACGCCTTCTATTATATCTTGGAAGAGGATCGCCTGCCGACCAACATCGACCCACTCAAGGCCAACTTGAAAGATCCGTTGGAACGGCGTCGTTTGGCCGCGCTCTTGGAGCGGGGGTTGAATACGCCCAAAGGCTACATCTTGCCCATCCGCTGGGACTATGGCAGCCAACGTTGGTCGAGCGCCAAATGGGAATTTCGTCGCCAGCATCTTTTTCTCACGCCTGGTGATTCGCCGTTGGGGTTACGCCTCCCCCTCAGTGGGCTGCCCTGGCTGGCCGAAGAAGAACAAGAACCCTTCTTCGAGCGCACCCTGCTGGAAGAACTCCCCGCCCTCCCCGACTATCACGAGGTCATCCAAGCGCGCACCGTAAACGTTGCCACTGCACCACCAGCAAAGTCCAGCAGTCCACGAATCACGAATCACGAATCACGAATCACGGTGGTAAAGGATGTCCCCCGCACCGCCATCTGCATCGAACCGCGCAACGGGTTGCTCTTCATTTTCCTGCCGCCGTTGAGCTATCTGGAACATTACCTGGAACTGCTGGCAGCGATTGAGATGACGGCCAAGGCGCTCAACATTCCGGTGGTGTTGGAAGGCTACGACCCGCCGACCGACTACCGCTTGCAAAAGATTCTGGTGGCACCCGACCCTGGTGTGATCGAAGTGAATATCCATCCGGCGCACAACTGGTCGGAGTTGGTCAACAACACGCTGAAGCTCTATGAAGAGGCGCGCCTGTCACGGCTGGGGACGGAAAAGTTTATGCAGGATGGTCGCCACACCGGCACCGGCGGCGGCAACCATGTCACCCTCGGCGCCGCCACCCCGCTCGACAGCCCGTTCCTGCGCCGGCCCGATCTGTTGCGCAGCTTGATTACCTTCTGGCAACACCATCCCGGTCTTTCTTATCTCTTCTCCGGCATGTTTATCGGCCCGACCAGTCAAGCGCCACGAGTGGACGAAGGTCGGGAAGATCATCGGTACGAAGTGGAAATCGCCTTTCAACAATTGCCGGAGCCGGGGCAGTCGGTGCCGCCGTGGCTGGTGGATCGGGTGTTGCGCAATCTGCTGGTCGATATTACCGGCAACACCCATCGCGCCGAGTTCTGCATCGACAAACTCTATTCGCCCGACTCGCCCAGCGGTCGCCTGGGGCTGGTCGAGTTACGCGCCTTCGACATGCCGCCCCACGCCCAGATGAGTTTAACCCAGATGTTGCTGGTGCGCACGCTCATCGCCTGGTTCTGGCAGAAGCCCTATGCCCACAAGTTGGTGCGTTGGGGGACGGAACTCTATGACCGCTTCCTTCTGCCCCACTATGTCGAGACGGATATGCGTGAGGTGGTCGAAGCCATGCAACTGGCCGGCTACGATTTTCACTTTGATTGGCTGGCCCCTTTCTTCGAGTTCCGCTTCCCACGCTATGGCACAGCCCTGGTGCGCGATATCGAGATGGAAGTACGCATGGCGATTGAGCCGTGGCATGTGCTGGGCGAAGAAGTGAGCAGCCAGGGTACGTCGCGCTATGTCGATTCTTCGGTGGAAAAGGTGCAACTCAAGGTGCGCGGGCTGACCGACGAGCGCTACATTGTCACCTGCAATGGTCGCCGCCTGCCGCTACGCAACACGGGGGTACACGGTGAATTTGTAGCCGGGGTGCGTTACCAGGCATGGCAACCGCCCTCATCGTTGCACCCAACCGTGCGCGTGCAAGCGCCGCTGGTCTTTGATATTATTGACCGCTGGAACGGTCGGGCGATTGGCGGCTGCACCTATCATGTCGTCCATCCGGGTGGGCGGTCGTATGACGACTTCCCGGTTAATGCCAATGTCGCTCAGTCGCGGCGCATCAGCCGTTTCTGGGAGTATGGTCACACCCCCGGCGGCATTTTCTATACACCAACGACGCCCCCACCCATGCGCCGCCTTTTCCGTGCGGGAGGCAGTCGCTTTGGGCCAGCCACCATTCCGCCCGCGGAACTCAATCCTGAGTTCCCCCATACGTTGGATTTGCGATGGAACCCACAACGGTTGTAACTACTAACCCCTCCCTAACCCTCCCCAGCTTGGGGAGGGAACCGTAGTGCGCACGACAGTTCCTCCCCTTAGCAGGGGGACGGGTGCCCTTTGGGCGCGGAGGGGGTGGCTTGGTGGTTACCGTGATCTTTGATCAAAAACCGCTTTTCATGATGATCGGTGAAGCAAGTGCAGGTGGACGGTTTAGAAATCTCATATTGCCTACCCTGGGGTAGTGCGCCAATCGATAAGAATGCAATGAATGTAGAGTGGCTGGCGGGCTATCAACCCACCGCAAGCGGTTATGATGAGATGTGGCAACCAGGGGGGCAGCTTCGTCCCCACTGGCAACCGCTCGCGCAGGTGCTGGCCGCCCTGGGCGGGGCCGGCATGGAGCGCTTACAACAGGATGTCCGCCGCCTGGTGCGTGAAAATGGCGTCACCTACAATGTCCACGGCGCGACCGATGGCCTGCAACGCCCTTGGCCGCTCGACATGATCCCGCTCATCATCAGCGAAGCCGAATGGGCGGTGATCGAAGCGGGGGTGATCCAGCGGGCGGAGTTGCTCAACCTGATTTTGAAAGACCTCTATGGCCCGCGCCGGTTGATCAGCGAAGGGTTGTTGCCGCTCGAATTGATCTACGGCCATCCCGGTTTTCTGCGCCCCTGTGATGGCATCTTTCAGCCGGGGGAGCGCCAGTTGCTGGTCTATGGCGCTGACTTGGCGCGTGGCCCCGATGGACGCATGTGGGTGCTAGGCGACCGCACGCAAGCGCCCTCCGGGGCCGGCTATGCGTTGGAAAACCGCACGGTGATGGGCACCGTCATGCGGTCCATGTTTGCCCAGGGGCGGATTCAATATCTCTCCGACTTTTTCCGCACGCTCCAATCCACCCTGGCCGACCTGACCCCCCGCCCCACCGAGACGCCGCGCATTGTGCTGATGACCCCCGGCCCCTACAACGAAACCTACTTTGAACATGCTTACCTGGCCGCCTATCTGGGCTATACGCTGGTGCAGGGCAATGATCTGACGATGGTCGATGGCGGGATTGCGCTCAAGTCGCTGGGGGGCTTGCAGCCGGTGGATGTGATCTTGCGCCGCGTCGATGACACCTTCTGTGACCCATTAGAGCTACGCGAAGATTCCTACTTAGGCGTCACCGGGCTGCTCGAAGCGGTGCGACGCCGTAAGGTAGTGGTAGCCAACCCGTTAGGCAGCAGCGTTTTGGAAAATGTCGGGCTAATGGCCTTTTTGCCCACCCTGGCGAACCATCTGCTGGGCGAGGAGTTACTTCTACCAACGGCCACCACGCACTGGTGTGGCGAACGGGCCGCCCTGCATTATGTGCTTGACCATTTGGCCGAGTTGGTAATCAAACCGATTGGCCGGCAAGCCGTCACCAGCACGGTCTTTGGCAACCGCTTGAGCCGCAAGGAGTTGACCCAACTGCGCGCCCAGATCAAAGCAAATCCACAATATTTTGTCGGCCAGGAGCAGGTCAGCTTTTCGACCACCCCCTGTTTTATCGACGGCAAGTTGGAAGCGCGCCATACGGTGCTGCGCAGTTTTTCGGTGGCCGGCAGCAATGGCTATGTCGTCATGCCCGGCGGTCTCACCCGCAGCGCGGCGGCAGAGGGGGACTATTTTGTCTCCAACAGCACCGGCGGCATTAGCAAAGATACCTGGGTGCTGGCGGCTGAACCACAACAACATGTCAGCCTTTGGCAACAGGTCGGCCAGATCGAAACGACCTATAATGACAACCTGTTGCCCAGTCGCGCCGCCGAGAATCTCTTCTGGGTCGGTCGCTACACCGAACGAGCCGAAAGCACAGCCCGGCTGTTGCGTGTCATCTTTGATTACCTCAGCGGCGATGACTTGACGGTTGATAGTGCGCATCTTTCCGAGCAGATGCGCACTCCTGACGCTGTTGAACGCGCTTGTCTTAACCAGCTATTGCGCGCCTTGACCCAAGTGACCATGACTTATCCTGGCTTTGTCGGCGAAGAGAATGGCACACGGCTGGCCCAACCCAACGCCGAATTGCTTGCCCTGAGTTTGGAAAGTACACGCACCGGTGGTCTGGCGGCGGATCTACGAGCGATGCTCTATGCCGCCTACGCCATTCGCGATCTCTGGTCGGTGGACACCTGGCGGGTGATCAACGAGTTGGAAGCGCCCTGGAATCAGTTGGCGCAAAAGAAAGAGAGCAAACTTGAAGATGTCCAACGCGAACTGAACCGGCTGATCACCCAGTTGATGGCGCTGGCCGGTCTCCACAACGAGAGCATGATCCATACGGCGCGCTGGCTGCTGCTCGACATGGGTCGCCGGCTGGAACGGGCGACGCGTACGATTGCGTTTATCCGCGCCACCTTGGTCGCGCCGCAGCCGCCGGCTACGCAACATCTACTCTTGGAAAGTGTGCTAAAAACAACCGAGACGATCATCACCTACCGTCGCCGTTACCGAGCCAATTTACAGTTGCAGCCGGTGCTGGATCTGCTGCTGTTGGATGACAAGAATCCGCGCGCTCTGCTCTATCAATTCAACCAACTTCAAACCCACCTCAGCAAGTTGCCGCGGTTAGTGACCGATTACCGCATCAGCCAGGAAGAGCAGTTGCTGCTAGAAGCCTACACCCGTCTCCGCCTGGCCGATACCGCCCGCCTAGCCCAAGTTTCCCCGGAAACCGGGCTTTGCCAAGAACTCGACAAGTTGATGGCCGAGTTGACGGCGCTGCTTAGTCAGTTGTCCAATGTGCTGACCCAACACTACTTCACCCACGCCCAACCCCATCACCAGTTTGGGGCAATTCAGGTGGAGCGGTAGAGTGGGGGAACAGAGAGGGGCAGGGAAACGGGCGACCATGAAAAATGTGATTGACAAAATCGCAAAAGTGGATATACTAGAAACAGCTTCTTACTGCTTAACAAGAATTCATGTTCTGTTTTCTCTGATTGTATCACCAGATGCTACCTAAAAACACTGAGGATGGCTCCACTTTTAGATGGAAACCTTCTATTTATCTATTTTCTGGCAAATGGACGGAAGCGGTGTTTTTTGGGGAGATTAGGCTGCATCCATCTAATAGCAGTTTATACAGTGTCAACCTAATGGTCGCGATGTGTCGTTCCATATAATGTTCGGCCTCTGATATGGCAGGTACCGTCCATCTTGGCATTATCTGATCCACCCCCTCACCTTTTCAGGCCAGCATTCCTTCCGGTTTCAACGATGCAACAAACCAATCGGCGGCCAAAGGCGAGTAGCGACTACTCGCCTTTTTGCCATCATGGCCGTCATCGTGCGGTTCATCCGGTGTTGATCGGCTCCACCCCATCGCCAGTGTCAGGGCGTCATGGACGATGACACGGAACCTGGCTCCCTGTTTCCCTCACGCACGACTTGTCCCTAGCCGCAATACAGCGAGCGGCGGGGTGCATATCAACTTGGGAGCAAGCGTGCCGGACGGGCGAGTGTCGGTTGGGTATACGGAACATGTAGTCGCCCGCGGGAGCCTGGGGCGCGGCACGCTTACCCTGGTCGTCGCAAACCCACTCCCCAATAGATATACACCCGTAGAAAATTGGTGATTGACAGGTAGCGGATCTAGTAGTATACTAGTGGTATGAAAATTAAAACTTCCGTTACCATCTCGCAAGAACTGCTGCACGTCATGGACGAATTCCTGGATGTAGACAAAAATCGCTCACTCTTTTTGGAAAAAGCGGCATGGAGTTACATCGCTAAACTGCGCCGCGCCCAACGGAATGCGCGTGACATAGAAATTATCAACCAACGGGCCGAGTATCTCAATGCTGAAGTTCTCGACGCGCTCACCTACCAAGTTGCGGTATGAAACGCGGCGATATCTATCGAATCGCCAAGCCGCCGGGTAACGACCCGAAACAATATCGCTACTTTGTGGTGGTAAGTCGGCATGCGTTGATAACAGCAAAGTTTTCTACCGTCATCTGTGCGCCGATCTACACGATGCATGATGGTCTATCCACCCAAGTAGCGGTTGGGATCAACGAAGGCTTGAAACACGACAGTAGCATCCACTGTGATGCCTTGATGAGTTTACCCAAATCCACGTTGACTCATTATGTCGGCCATTTATCCGCCCAGAAACTACGCGCAGTCAAAGCGGCGTTGGTAGCCGCTCTGGCTTTGGATGATGATGACGATGAATTGGAAGAATAGTCCGTCTCGGCATGATCGGCATCCAACCCCCGCCATTCTCATATCAGCATTCCTTCCGGTTTCAACAATGCAACAAACCAATCGGCGGCCAAAGGCGAGTAGTCGTTACTCGCCTTTTTGTCATCATGGCCGTCAGCGTGCGGTTCATCCTGTGTTGCTCGGCTCCACCCCATCGCCAGTGTCAGGGCGTCATGGGACGATGACACGGACCCTGGCTCCCTTTTTCCATCATGCGCGACTTGTCCCCAGCCGCAACA
>QWII01000152.1 GCA_021405325.1 Caldilinea sp. CFX5
GGACCGGCTAAGAGCTTACTAGTTACTGATTAGGCATGATCAATTTTGGATGATCAGGGGTAGGCTCTTGTCGATTGTACTGACTTCGTGTGTGCTTGTCAATCTGCTTTGTGCTATTGGTCAGTGGTCATTTGTCATCAATTGCTGCCAAACAAATAACCAACGACAATGTTATAATTCTGAACATTGTTAAAGTGGACTGGCCCTAATCAATATGATTTAATGGACGCAGCGTTTATTATTTGTCGTCATTCATTGCAGCATAGGAGGAAAGGACCATGAACGACTTGTTAGGTATGTTGAGTCAGCAGGTAAGCGGGCCGGTGGTTGCTCAGATCAGCAAGCAACTTGGCACCGATGCCAAGACCACCCAGAGCGCCGTGAATGCCGCGCTACCGATGTTGTTAGGCGCCATCAGTCGCAACGCATCGTCGCCCCAAGGCGCGCAGGCGCTCGATAAGGCGCTCAACAAACATGACGGCAGCGTTTTGAATGATTTGCTGGGTACTGTCACCAGCCAGGCTGGCACGGCCGATGGCGCCAAGATTTTGGGCCATGTCTTTGGGAACAAACAGAACAATGTCCAGCAAGGGTTAAGCCAGTTGAGCGGCATCTCTGCCGACAACAGCGCCCAACTGCTGGCGATGCTGGCTCCGGTCGTCATGGGCGCACTGGGCCAGACCAAGCGCGACAACGGCTTTGGCGCCGATGACATTGCCGCCTTGTTGGGTGGTCAACGCCAGCAATTCGACGGCCCGCTCGGCAGCCTGGTCGGTCTGCTGGACATGGATGGCGACGGCAGCATCGTCGATGATGTCATGGGGATGGGGTCGAAATTGTTAGGCGGCCTCTTCGGCAAGAAATAAAAAAACGCTCTACGCGAGTCCGTGACTCGCACCCGGCTGGGCGAGTCACGGACTCGCGTAGAGCGGTGTCCCAACTGTATTTTTGACTAAATCTCTTACATAATCCCAAAGGTGCGAAATGCCTCGGCGGCGCCCATGCCGGCTTCGATGGCTTTTTGGACTGTTTTTTCGCCACGCGCTTTTTCCAACGCTTTGACAATGATCTCTTCCTCCGCCTGGCGGGGGACAACACAGACGCCGTCGATGTCGCCAAAGATGATGTCGCCGGGGTTGATGCGCACACCGTGCATCTCAATGGGACAGCGGAAGTCAATCACCTTGCCCCGCGGCCCTTGATCCTGGGCATAGGAGCCGTAAGTAAAGGCGGGGAAGTTCAGGGCGAGGATGCCTTTGGTGTCACGCAGGTAGCCATCCACCACCACGCCGGCGGCGCCTAGCTTTTGCGCCCGTGTACTCATCAACTCGCCCCAGAGAGCGTAGCGGGGTGAAGCGCCGGTGCAGATGTAGACTTCGTTGGGCTTCAGGTCATCCAGCGCCTCCAGCATCAGGCCGAAGGGTTTGCGCATGACATTGTCTTTGCTCAAGGTGGAGACGCCCTCGAAGACATCCGCCTCTAACACCGGCATGGCGCGACCCAACACGATCATGTGGGGCGCCAGCGGCTGAATCTGGGGCGGCAGGAACTGGTGGAGAAAACCCACCTTGTCCATAATGTCGCCCACGACGGCGACAAATAACTCCTCCCGGATCAATGCAAAAAGTTCTTCATCACTCTGCCAAAGCTTGCTCATTGTTGTTCTACTCCCACTCTGTTATTTGGGTTATTTGGCTCAGGTTATTCCCATTGTGAATGGAAAACGCCTGGTTTGTCGACGCGCTCATAGGTGTGCGCGCCAAAGAAATCGCGCTGGGCCTGGATCAAATTGGCCGGCAACCGTTCGCTCCGGTAACTATCATAGTAGGCGAGGCTGACGCTAAAGGCGGCGACCGGAATGCCCAGCCCCACCGCCGTCTGCACGACATGCCGCCAGGCCGGCAATCGCGCACGCACTGCCTGTCCCAAAGCATCATCCAACAACAAATTCGCCAGTTGAGGATTACGGGTAAAGGCTTCGGTGATGCGGTTGAGGAAACGAGCGCGAATGATACAACCGGCGCGCCAGATGGCGGCCACTTCGCCTAGATTCAGTTCGTACTTGTATTCATCACTCGCCATGCGCAAGAGGGCCATGCCTTGTGCATAAGCGCTGATCTTGCTGGCGTAAAGCGCCTGGCGAACGGCGTCGATCAAGGCGGCTTTGTCGCCCTGATAGGTGGTTTGATCCGGGCCGGGCAACACCTTGGAAGCTGCCACCCGCTCATCTTTGAGGGCGGAGAGGATGCGCCCCACTACGGCGCTGTTGATCGTCGGAATGGGCGCACCCAGGTTAAAGGCATCCTGGCTGGTCCATTTGCCGGTGCCTTTTTGTTGCGCTTTGTCCAACACCATGTCTACCAGCGGGCGGCCCGTCTCTTCGTCAATGCGACGGAAGATCTTCGCCGTGATCTCAATCAGGAAGCTGTCCAGCTCACCCTTGTTCCATTCGCTGAAAATGGCAGCCAGTTCCGCCGCTTCTAGACCGAGCGCTCGTTGTAGAATGTCATATGCTTCGGCGATCAGTTGCATGTCGCCATACTCAATGCCATTATGCACCATCTTGACATAGTGACCGGCCCCCCGTGGCCCCATGTAGGCGACACAGGGTTTGCCGTCTTCCGGCGCTTTGGCGGCAATCGCCTCGAAAATGGGCTGGATCAAGGCCCACGAATCACGCGGGCCGCCGGGCATAATGCTTGGTCCCCAGAGCGCGCCCTCTTCACCGCCGCTGACACCGACGCCCATAAAGCGTAGCCCCTTGGCTTCCAGCGTAGCGCTACGCCGTTCGGTGTCAGCAAAATAGCTGTTGCCGCCGTCGATGATCAGATCGCCCGCCTCCAACAGGGGAACCAGGCTATCAATCACCCCATCGACCGGCGAACCGGCCTTGACCATGATCATCACCTTACGCGGCCGTTCCAGGCTCTGCACAAACTCTTCCAGCGTCCGGGCGCCGACCAGCTTCTTGCCAGGATGCGCGTTAACAAACTCCTCCATCGTCGCCGTGGTGCGGTTGTAGACCGCCACGGTATAGCCATTGCGCTCCATGTTGAGGACCAGATTTTGGCCCATGACAGCCAGCCCGATGAGACCAATGTTTGCAGTAGGCATGGTTTGCTCCTTTGTCAATCCAGGAACGGTGTTTCACTTGTCGATCAGCGCCGACGACCAAAGGCCGGCCAGAGACGACGACCGCGGGGTGTTTGCCCGTTGTCTGGCGCCGCCTTAGCCCGATCGACCGGCAGCGGTTCAAAGAGCCGGCCGTCGGGGCTGCGCATAAAGAGGGCCGGCAAGCCCCAGGCGCCGTTGGGTTGTTCGCTAAAGAGCGCCCGCCGTGTCTCACTCATCGCCAGATCGACGGGGGTATTGTTGGCAATGAGGCTGTAAAATTTCTGGGCAAAGGTCGCTGTGGTCGCCGTCTCTAATTTGGACTGGGTGGCAACGACCGCCGGTGCGCCGCGCCGGATCAGATTGCTGGCAATGGTCAGAAAGGGATTGGCTGTCGGTGTGCGCACTTCGTCGCTGGTCGCCAATGTGACCAAGCGCAGGGGAAAATGGTCGCGCAGCAGCGCACCGAAATGTTCGCCATTGACCGGCCGCCCCCGTCCCATCTCATCTTCAAAGATCAGCGAACTTTCACCCGTCAAAGGGTTGCTGACACCATGACCAATAAAGTGGAGCAGGTGATACTCCTTCTCGCGCAGCCGCCGTTGGAGATCGAACAGGGTTGGCTTGGCGAGCCGTTCCAGCACCAGCTTCTCTTCCAGCGCCAGGTAGTCCAGTTGATCTAGTATGGTAAACCAGGCCTGGTCGCGATCAAAGACCGGGTAGCCGCCTGGACTGGAGACGACAACCAGAAGGCGCAAAGGCGGCTCGACCTTGAGCGGCAGAATCTGATGCATTAAATTCGTATAGCGAAAGAAGGGGGATTGGAGCGACAGCGCCATGAACTCTTTGCGCACCGGATCAAAGAGATATTCCCACGGCAGCATGGTCAGCGCCGGCGTATGCTGATTGATCTCCAGCCGCACCCGTAAGCGGGCGCGCTCTTGATAGGCGAAGCGGTAGCTGCTCTGGATGATACTATATAAGGGGCCGGGGAAGAGCGCGCGAAAAAGGCGCTCGCCCCATCCTTGCAAGGTGGCATTCTGCGCTTCCTCGCCGGCGGCAGCGGCTTCACCGCTGGTCACCAGGCGATGCAGCCGTTCCAATTCGTTGGGATTGAAGGGGGGCTGAAACGCCGCCACCGCTTCGCCGGTCGGCGCGTTTCTGATGCGCACAAAATAGCCATCTTCGTTCTGGTCAATGACAACATCGACCGCTAAGTAATTGATCTCCATATATTCATTCTATCATCTCTGCTTCATCTTATACTAACCTCATAAGTGTACAGTCAAAAAGAATGAGGATAAGTAAGCCTTTCAGCAGATTTACTGATTTTTCGTAGTCCAGAGTCGCGCAGTCCAGAGTCATGTAGTCCAGAGTCGCGTAGTCCAGAGTCGTGTAGTCCAGAGTCGGTCTGTTGCTGGTGCGGCTATGAGCGGGTGGGCGTGGGTGCAAGAATAGAGCTTACAACGGCTGCCGGTGGTTAGTTGCTTTGGCCGCTTCCGTGTATAATGGTTGCTGTGAGGACATTAATGAAAACTTACAATTTGTCTGATGTCCAATTGAACAGAGATGACCGCAGGTAGGGGAAGAACGCTTGTGGCGGGCGCCGCACTCGCCACGAGCGTTCTTCCCCTACCCAGAAAAGGGTAGAGGCAAAGCAATGAATGTATTAATTACGGGTGGGGCCGGCTTTATCGGCAGTCATCTGACCAAACGGCTGTTGGCGCGGGGGGATCGCGTCGCCATTCTGGACAATCTAGCGACCGGCAATTTTGATAATATTGCGCCCTTTGTCGGCCAGGCGGGCTTTTCGTTTGCGATTGATGACCTGAGCAATGCCCTAGTGGTGGATCGATTAGCCAGCCAGGCCGATGCCATTGTGCATCTGGCGGCGGCAGTGGGGGTGCAACTGGTAGTGGAGCGGCCAACAGAGACGATTGAAACGAACGTCCTGGGCACCCATGCCGTCCTGGCCG
Organism: Caldilinea sp. CFX5; assembly: GCA_021405325.1. Next base: position 5,088 of record QWII01000152.1, read on the forward strand.
CTGCCCGCCGCTACCGTTGCCGCACCCTGATCGCCAGCACCAGCGAAGTCTACGGCAAAGGGGTGCGCATTCCCTTTAGCGAGGACGACGATCTGTTGCTGGGGCCATCCAGTCGTAGCCGCTGGTCTTATGCCGCCAGCAAATTATTAGATGAGTTTTTGGGCATTGCCGCCTATCGCGAACATGGCCTGCCGGTCACCATTATGCGCTTTTTCAACACCGTCGGCCCTGGCCAAACCGGGCGCTATGGCATGGTGGTGCCGCGGCTGGTGCGACAGGCGCTCCGTCACGAAGCGATTACCGTTTACGGCGACGGCGAACAGAGTCGCTGCTTTTGCCATGTGGCTGATACGGTGCGCGCCCTGATCGCGCTGTTGGATAGTCCGCAACAAACATCGGGGGAAGTATACAACATCGGCAGCAGCCAGGAAGTGACGATCAATCAACTGGCCGAAGCGGTAATCGAGCGGACAGACACAACCAGCACAATCACCTATGTTCCGTATAGCGATGCGTATGCCCCTGGCTTTGAAGATATGCGCCGCCGTGTGCCGGATACCACCAAATTGCGCAATGCCGTCGGCTGGGCGCCGCAACATACGCTGGAACAGATCCTGGATGATGTCATTACTTTTGAACGTACCCGTCTGACGGAGAAGTAGCGGCGCTGATTCCGCACCCGCTCTTAGGCCGTTCCAAGAAAATGATTCCCTAAACGGGCACGAGGTTGCGTGGATGAAGATTTCTGCGTGCAGGAGGAATTGGCGCCACGCAACCGCATGCCCCTACGATTTGGGGCTTTATTGCTTGGAACAGCCTTAGCCGGTCACGGACCGGCTAAGAGCTTAGTAGTTATCGCGCCTGTATCATTTTCATCGTTATGGACGCCACCCATAACCATCTAGAACTCAAGGAGACGACGCCTATGAAACGACGCTTATCACTGCTGCTGCTCTTCCCATTGCTGCTCAACCTGCTCTTGACAACGACGCCGGTGCCGGCGGAAGCAGTGGCCGCGCCGCCGACCCAGTTGACGGCTGATGATGTACGAGCAGTTACGTTGGATAATGGCTTGCAGATCTTGTTGGTGGAACGCCCCAACATGCCGGTCGCCATTGTTGATATTTGGGTGGGAGTTGGTTCGGTCAATGAAGATCCCAGCTTGAATGGGATTGCCCACTTTTTTGAACACATGATTTTCAAAGGGTCTGAAGCGCGCCTTGGCACAGTTGATCAAGAAGTGGATAGCCTCGGCGGGCAGACCAACGCCGCCACCTCGTTTGACTGGACCCACTACTACATCAATGTCCCCAGCGAACATATTGACCAGGCGATTGATATTCTGACTGACAGTCTGGTCAACGGCGCCTTCCCGGCGGATGAGTTGGAACGGGAACGGGAAGTGGTGCTGCGCGAGGGCGACCAGCGCGATGACAACCCCAACTCCTTCCTGGCCCGCCAATTCTATCAGGCGTTTTATGGCGATTCGCTCTACGGCCTGTCGATTCTCGGCACGCCCGAATCGTTGGCGAACATCACGCGTGAAGCCTTTCTCGAATTTCTCGCCACCTACTATGTCCCCAACAATATGACCGTTGTGGTGGCAGGAGACATTGACAGTGACGCCACTCTTGCCATGTTGGAAGAGAAGTTGGGCGCTTTGGAACCCAAAGCTTTGCCGGCATTTGAACCCAAACTCCCTACGGCCCGTACTGAGCCGGAAGTGATCGAGATTGAACGGGATGTGAACCTGGGCTATCTGATCTATGGTTGGCCGGCCCCCTCGATCCAGGAACGTGACGATGTGGTGGCGATGGATGTATTGCTACAGGTCTTATCCGGTGGACGCGGCTCCCGCTTCTATCAGAACATTGTCAAGGATCTGGGCATTGTCAACAGCGCGGACGCCGGTTATTTTACCACCAATTATCCTGGCGTCTTCACGCTGTCGGCGGAATTCCCGTATGAAAATCGCGCCCTGGTCGAAGAAGCGCTCTTCACCGAACTGCAACGCATTCTCGATGGCGACTTGAGTGAGGCGGAACTGGCTCGCGCCAAGACAATCTTGATCGCCGCCGCCCAATTTGGGCATGAAACCAACGCCGGGTTGGCGCAGTCGCTCGGCTTTTATGCCGTGGTGGGTGATGATTACACCTTTGCCATCGACTATGAAGCGCGCGTCCGCGCCGTCACCATTGAAGATGTGCTGGCGGTCGCCCGCAAGTATATCGACCCGGCCGCCTATTTACAGATGGTGCTGATCCCCCAAGGCCAGGCTGAGAGTGCCAATCCCGCAATGGAAGATCTAATTGTGTTGGATAACGGTCTGCGCCTGATCCTGCGCGAAGATCCCAGCACCGAAAGCGTGGCCGTACAAGCCTTTGTCGGCACCGGTACGGCGGTTGAAAGCGCCGAACAGGCCGGCATCTCCCAGTTGACCCAACGCCTCCTGCTCCGTGGCACAGAGGCGATGAGCGAAGAAGAACTCTTTGAAGCCATCGAAAACCTGGGCGCCAGTCTGAGCCAAAGTCAGTTGACCGATATGGGTACGTTGTCACTCGTCGCCACCAAAGAGACCTGGCAGGACGCACTGCCGCTCTATCTCGACACGCTGCTCACCCCTGCCTTCTCACAAGCCGAGTTCCAGAGCGTTCAAGAAGAGATGTTGCGCGCGCTTCAGGGTCGCGCCGATGATAACTTTAGCATTATCTACGATAACCTACAGAAGACGCTCTACGGCGACGGCGGCTATGGCAACCCCGACCTGGGTACGGTCGAGTCGATCAGCAAGCTGACGCTGGATGATGTCAAGGCATTTTATGCCAAATACTATGTGCCGAACAACATGGTGATCAGCGCCGCCGGGAACTTCAACGCCGCCTTGTTGCGCAAAAAGCTGGAAGCGCGCCTGAGTACGCTCGCCCCAGGGGAAGAGAACCTGCGCCCGACACCAACGTTACAACCCCTGACCGAGAATGGCACTGTCGCCTCCGACAAAGAATCCAACCTGACCTGGTTCATGCTCGGCTTCCCAGCCCCCGCCGTTGCTGACCCTGACTACCCGGCCATGAAAGTGCTCAACAGTGTGTTGGGGGGCGGCATGAGCAGTCGTCTCTTCACCACCCTACGTGAGGAGCAAGGGCTGGCCTACAGCACCAGTTCGTTCTACCCCTCCCGCGCCGGTGACAGCCATCTGGTCACCTACGTCATTGCCCTGCCGGAAAATGCCGAAAAAGCCAAAGAAGGAATGCTGGCAATCCTGGAAGACATTAAGGCCAACGGCGTCAGCGACGAAGAACTGGCTCGCGCCATCAACAAGGAGATCGGCAGCTTCATCCTGCGCCGCGAAACGGCCCAACGCCGTTCCTATGACATCGGCTGGTACGAGATGCTCGGCGCCGGCATCGCTCTGGATGCCACCTACCCCGATAAACTACGCGCCGTCACCTCTGCGGATGTCCAACGAGTGGCAACCACTTACTTAACCAACTATGTCCTCTCCTCCGTCGGCCCCGGCGTGGAGGAGTAACACAACAACAACAACAGATTCAAGATAGGAACGGATTTGTCTCGCTGTTCCTTGAAACGGTAGAGCAAATCCGTTCCTATCTTGAATCTGTTGTTGTGTTTGTACTGTCGCTGTTTTACTGAACCTACAAGAGGTTGAAATATGTCTAGAAAACCGAAATTTGTATTTGCCCGTTTGCTGTGTGCTTTGCTGATTGGCCTGCCGATGATGATGGGGCTGGGCCGTGCGGTGGCGCTGGCGCAGGACGAATTGACGCCGGCCACCATTGTCAACGATGAAGGGGGGGCGGTCTCCATTCAAGGTGTCGTGACTTATACGAACGCCTTCTTTACCACTGGTGTCGCCGCGCCGATGGTGATTTTGGAGGATCAGGCCGGCTTTGTGGATCGCAATGAAGGCTTTATTCTGCCCAAAGAATCGCAGACCTTGGGGCAGATCACCTCCGACTTTTATACTTCTCCCTTCTCCTACACCATCGCGCTGCCGATTGAGCCGCAGGCATCCTTGCGCGATGTGGATCAGGATGACGATGAGGAAACCGGTGTGATGGTCTATGCCGTTGCCTACTGGGCCAACATCTTTGGCGATCCTTTCCTGGAAGAGCGCGATCTCTATGGTGGCGGCTGGTCAACGGCCTATGCCTCGACCCGCGTTAGCGACGACGTTTCCACCAAGCGGGAGATTGTCGGCGGCAAATTCCTGATCTACGCCCCTGATGATCAACAGGGCTTCCCATCCGGCTTTGGTGAGGATGGGCTGCTCTTTACCGAAGATGATCCGATTGTCGGCGTCCCGCAGGGCTACACCGTGGTGGATATGGACAGCGATCCCTTCACCTTTGACCGGGCGCGCGAACAGAAAATCGACTTGATCGAACCGGAAGGCGTGGCGCTCGATGATTTTTCGGCCATGAGCTATAGCGAAGCCTTTGACGCCATGATCGAGAAGATGCGCAAAGAGTACGCCTTCACCGAATACAAAGGCATCGATTGGGACGCCAAGAGCGAGGAATTCCGCCCCCGCTTTGTCGAGGCCGAAGAAAAGAAAGATACCAAAGCTTATCTGACGGCGCTGCGTGACTTCGCCTGGTCGATTCCCGATGGTCATATCAGCGGCCCCTTCCTCTCCGATGATTTTGCCTTTGCCACCGGCGGCGGCCTGGGGATCGCCATTCGCGAGCTGGATGACAGCCGCGTGATTGTCAATTTTGTGCTAGACGATAGCCCGGCCGCCAAAGCTGGGATTGAACTAAAGGCTGAAATCCTGGCGATTAACGGTGAGCCGATCAGCGACGTGATCAGCAAGACTGTTGCCTGGTCCGGGCCATTTAGCACGGAACATTTCAAGCGTTTACAGCAATTGCGCTATGTCACTCGTTTCCCCGTCGGCACGAAGGTGGAAGTCACCTTCAAAAACCCCGGTGCAAGCGAAGCCCAAACCGTGGAGATGGAAACCAGCCCCGAACGGGACAGCTTCTCCTTCTCTTCCTTTAACGCCGGCCGCACGGGGTTTGAACAGCCGGTTGAGTATGAACTGCTTGATTCGGGGTATGGCTATGTCAAGATTTACAGCTTTGCCGACAACGACCTGCTCAGCATTCAGCTTTGGGAGCGCATGATCCGCACCCTCAACGACAATCAGGTGGCGGGCTTGATCATCGACATGCGTCAAAATGGGGGCGGCAGTGGCTTTCTAGCGGATCAGATGGCAGCCTACTTCTTCAACGAGCCGCTGGAGTTGGGCAACAGTGGTCGTTATAACGAAGAAATTGGTGAATTCTTCTTTGATGAGCGCACCATCGACCGCTTTTATCTGCCGGCGGAAGATTTGCGCTATCATGGCAAAATCACTGTACTGGTTGGCCCCAGTTGTAATAGCGCCTGCGAGTTCTTTTCGTATGACATGACGCTTGAAGATCGGGCCGAGATCGTCGGTCAATACCCGACAGGGGGCTTAGGCGGCAGTATTGAAGATTTCAAGATGCCTGAAAATGAGATGATCCGCTTCACTGTTGGCCGTAATGTTGATATGAATGGCGAGATCCATGTTGAAGGCAAAGGCGTCCCGCCAACCGTGAAGGTGCCGGTCGATGAGGAGACGCTTTTCAGCGAAGGCGATCCCATCCTGGAAGCGGCCATTGCCTACTTGGACAAGGCTACCAATATTGTGACCAAAGAGGAAGGCGCCATTGCCGTCGGCGACGAAGTGACCGGTGAGATCGCCCCGGCCACCCGTGTGCGCTACACGCTGGATGTCAAAGCCGGCGATGTGATCAATATTTTCCTGGAAGATGAAAGCGGCGAACTCGACACCGTGCTGAACCTCTACGACACCGGTGACAACCTGCTCACCGCCAATGACGACGCCGAAAGCGGCGACACCGTCAACTCTGCGCTGACCGATTTGGAAATTCCTGTCGATCTCACCATTGTGATCGAAGTCGCGACCAAGAATGACGAAGGCGAAGGGGCGTATACGTTGCGGGTGGTGGTGCTAAGTCTGAATAGGTGATTGGGTGATTCGGTGGTTTCGACAGGCTCAACCACCGAATCACCCAATTACCCAATCACCTCTACCCCATCGGAATCACCAAATCATACGGAAACTCGGTCAGATTGATCAACGCCCCCGCTTCGGTAAAGGCGACCGAATCTTCAATGCGCACGCCAAAGCCCCGTTCCGGGTAGTATAGCCCCGGCTCGACGCTGACAACATGACCTGGTTGCAGGATGGTGTCGTTGCCGGCGGCGTGACTCAGGCGCGGCTCTTCGTGAATGTCGAGACCGATGCCGTGACCCAGCCCGTGGACATAGCCGATGTGGGTGCCGGGCTGGTTGCGCACGGTGGGGTGGCCCTTGGCTTCAAAGTAGTCACAGGCCATCTCCTGATAATCGCGACAGGCGCGGCCTACCTGTAGTTCACGCAGCAGCTTGTCGAAAATTTCCTTGCATTGATCCCACGCCTCTTGTACCGCTGGCGGTGCATAGCCCAGACACCAGGTGCGGGTCACATCGTGGAAGTAGCCGCTGCTGGTAAAGGGGAAAAAGTCAAAGATGATCGGTTCCCCCAGCCGCAGCGGTGCGCTGTCGTTGCCCCGGTTGTGGGGGACGCCGGCATCGCGACCCTGGGCAAAAATGGTGTCGTGATCTTCCTTCATGCCATAGGCGTTGAGCCGCGACCGGATAAACTGGCGCACATCGCCAATGGTGAGCGGCGTGTTGGTGTTCTTCATCACCACCCCGTCGCGCACATTGTGTTCCTGAATAAAGTCGCGCGTCTCGCCCATGACCACACAGGTAAGCCGCCCGGCTTCCTGCAACGCGGCGATCTCCTGGTCATCCTTCGTTTCACGCGCTACCGAAAAGAGCGACTCTTCAAACTCACCGACCAACTCGACATTGGCGGCGCTTTTCTGCAACTGGTTCAGGAGAGCAAAGGCGGCGCCGGCGTCCTGAGTGCCGTAAATGCCCAGTCGCCCTTCCAATCCTTGGTCGCGAATGACTTGGCTGAGATAATCGACCTCGGCAGCCAACCGGTTGCCGTCATGTTTCCTGAGCAGTTCGTAGCGGTTGTATTTCACATCGCGATCAACTAACACCAGCCCGGTTTGCGCCGCCGTGTCGCGCTCCATCGAGCCGTGAACCAGCGTCAACGGTCCGCCCCGCCGCTTGACCACCAGCGCCCGTTCCAACGGCGCCCCATTGGTCAGGTAGTTCATAATCTTGTTACCGCTGGCGTCGCCCATGACCAGGAGCGCATCCAAATTGCGCTCGGCCATCAGGCGGTCGAGATCTGCTTTCATTTGGGTTGCCTTTCTTGATACCGTTGGATACTATAAGGTGGTATAACCCATCTACATAGCGCAATGGATTTTTAGAAAACCCTAGCGACTCGCCTGTCATTCTGAAAGAATCTCTAGCGTATTGTGAGCCAGAGATTCTTTCAGAATGACAGGCGGGACTTTTAGGTTTCCATGAAAGTTCTTTGCTCTATGGTAATGAGTGGGGAAAACCACACCTACCTTACTCTATTTTCTCTTCATCATACCCGCAGCCCGGCGATTTGCCAAACAAACATTGTCGGTAGACCAACAGAAAAAAGCCTGCTTTGCGCTTATCATGGAACAACAGATTTGTGATTTCTTTCTCAAATAAAGCTGATTGTACCGATCACATCTCCGCTCGTAGCCAGTCCGTGACTGGCGACTGAGCCACCAGTCACGGACTGGCCACGAGCGGTTGATAAGCTAAGATAACAAAGGACTCTGCCTTGCGCGAACCACTGTTGCAACGTACCCAACCAGCCGCCCCTGTTGTGGTGGGCGAAGTTGCCGGCGCCAATCCTATTGCCAACACCAACGGCGCCGACGTCAATCGGCCGGTGATCATCCGCCTGGAAGCCCTGAGTAAAAGCTATCAGGAAGCTGGGCGCAGCCGTTCGATTCTAGATGAACTCAATCGCGAATTTTATGCCGGCGAGTTTGTCTGTCTGCTGGGCAAGTCGGGGAGCGGCAAGAGTACGTTGCTCAACCTCATCTCCGGCATCGACGCTCCTAGTAGCGGCCATGTGGTGATCTGCAACGGCGGCCAGGAGATCAAAATTACAGCGCTGAGTGAACAGCAGCGCACCCTCTTCCGCCGCCATCATATTGGCATTGTCTTTCAATTCTTCAACCTGATCCCCACGCTGACCGTGTTGGAAAATGTCACCCTGCCGTTGGAACTCACCGGTCGCCACCAGGGGATGCAGGCCCAAGCCAAAGCGCTCTTAGAACGGGTGGGGCTGGCCGACCGCCTCGCCACCTATCCCGACAAACTGAGCGGCGGCGAACAACAACGGGTCGCCATCGCCCGCGCGCTGATCCATGACCCGCTGCTCGTCCTCGCCGATGAACCGACCGGCAATCTTGATGAAGACACCGGCGAAAGCGTCCTCGGTCTACTGCTGGAATTGACCCGTGGCGCCGGCAAGACGCTACTGATGGCAACCCATGCGCCAGAGATTGCGCAGCAGGCCGATCAGGTGATGCACTTGGTGCATGGGAAGTTAGTTGGGGATTTATAATTCAATACAGCTTTGTTAGATTTGCAACCGCTTTCAAGGTATAATGCGAATACTTGTTGCCCACAACACCATATTGAAACGTGAGTTAGTCTTATGGCGAGACGTGATGCTATTCACGAGGCAGTTAAAAATGCGTTGAAGAATGATAACTGGCATATTACCGCTGATCCATATCGTATCGTCTATAAAGATACGACGCTAGAAGCGGATATGAAGGCTGATAAGTTGATCATTGCCACCCGCGAAAACCGCAGTATTATCATTGAGGTCAAAAGCTTTCTTCAATCGTCGTTTATCCATGAATTCATTGCGGCTTGTGGTCAGTATCAAGCATATGCGTTTCTTTTGGCGAAAAAGGGTCAAACAGAAACAATATATGTTGATATCGAAAACGAGGTAATTGCCCAATGGATAGAATCAAACAATACCGACAAGTAATTGAATCTGTTCTCAAAGAGTATGCGAGCCTTTTTAACCAGCAACCAGTCGGGGTTGATGTGGTGGCTGTCTGTGATGAGAACACCGACACCTACGCCATTGTTAATGTCGGTTGGGATGGCAAAGAGCGGATGAATGCAACCACTGTGTTGATGCGAATTGTCAACGGCAAAATTTGGGTCGAAGAAGATCGCACGATGTATGGGTTTGTTGATGAATTGCTGGCCAAAGGGATCAAAGCTGATGAAATCGTACTGGCGTTTCAACCGCCAAAGATGCGTCAATATACACAATTTGCGGTTGCATAACAATGCTCTCAATTTTGCGGCTTGCTACAGAAATAGAGTGGTTTAATAGAAGTGAGTAGGTTTATAGGGGTAATGACGCCAAAACTGACCCTATTCCGTCTCGCCTGGCGTCATGCCCAGCGGCGACCGTTGCAGAGTCTCTTTCTTGTTCTCGGCGTGGCGATTGGCGTGGCGATGATTGTCGCCATCGACTTGGCCAATGGATCGGCGGCGCGCGCTTTTGAACTGGGGACGGAGACCGTCACTGGGCGCGCCACCCACCAAATTGTCGGCGGGCCAAGCGGGCTGGATGAGCAACTGTACACCCGCCTGCGCAGCGAGGTCGGCTACCGCAACAGCGCGCCGGTGGTAGAGAGCTATGTCACTGCCCTGGAACTCGATGCACAACCGATGCGCCTGCTGGGCATTGATCCCTTTGCCGAAACGCCCTTTCGCAGCTATTTGGGAACGATGGATCAACGGCAAACCCCGGCGCCCGACTATTTGACGCCGCTGATGGTGCAGCCTAACACGATTTTGTTGAGCGCCGAAGTGGCGGAACGCTACGGGTTGACTGTGGGTGATACAATCACGGCACAAGTTGGCAGCCAGCGCCAATCGTTGACCATTGTCGGTTTGCTGGCCCCCTCGGATGAGCTGAGCCGGCGCGCCTTGGCCGGCCTTCTACTGACCGACATTGCCACCGCACAGGAAATTCTTGGTCGCGTGGGGCGGCTGGATCGCATTGATCTGCTGATTCCTAATGACGAAAGCGGCACTACTGCATTGCAAGCGATCGCCGCCATCCTGCCACCAAGCGCTCGCATCGAACGGAGTGCGGCGCGCAGTGGCGCCGTCAACGAAATGACTGCTGCTTTCAACTTGAACCTCACCGCCCTGAGCTTGCTGGCCCTGGTGGTCGGTATGTTTCTCATCTACAACACCGTCACCTTTAGCGTGGTACAACGGCGAGCGGTGTTGGGCGCGCTCCGCTCGTTGGGTATGACGCGTGGGGAAATTTATGGGTTGATCCTGCTGGAAGCGGGCATCCTAGGGCTGCTCGGCGCCCTCCTGGGCTTGGGGTTGGGCGTGATGCTGGGGCGGGGCGCTGTGCAATTGGTGACACAGACCGTCAACGATCTCTTCTTTGTCGTTGCCGTGCGCGAGATTGATATTCCGTTGCTGACGCTAGTCAAGGGCGGCGTGATTGGTGTGGCGGCGGCCCTGCTGGCGGCGGTAATTCCAGCCTTTGAAGCTACCAGCGTTCCACCCGCCGGCGCCCTGAAACGGAGCGATATTGAAGATCGCGCCCGGCGTCTGCTACCCTGGTTGACGGTGGGGGCAGTCACTCTGCTGGTGATTGGTCTTGGTTTATTGCTCCCGGAATGGCATCTGGTCATTGCCTTTGGCGGTCTCTTTGCGGTGATTCTAGGCGGTGCGCTGCTGACGCCGTTACTGACCTTGTTGCTCATGACCGGGGTGCAATGGTTCTCGACTCGGCGCACCGGCCTGATCGGACGGATGGCGCCACGAACGGTGACGCGTTCGTTAAGCCGCACTGCCGTGGCCGTAGCCGCACTGATGGTGGCAGTCAGCGTGATCATCGGCGTCGGCGTTATGATCGGCAGCTTCCGCAACACGGTCGAAGCGTGGCTGGAAGATGTGTTGCAGGCCGATATTTTTATTTCGCCCCCCTCGCTCAATGCCAATCAGGTTTCGACCACCCTGGAACCGGCCGTGGTGCAGGAGTTGCAGGCCCTACCAGGCATTGCACGCACAGCCACCTCCCGTGGCGTGGATATTTTAGCCTTCTTGCAGCCAACTGCCGCTGACCAATCAGCGCAAAGCGCCGTTGTCACCGGCGGCACGCAAGTGCGTCTTGTCGCAGTGAGCGCAGATTTGGCCGGCGCCGAACGGCGCTACCGTCAGGCCGTCGGCGATTGGCAGACAACCTGGGCTGCGGTGACAGCGGGCAGCGTCATCATCAACGAGCCGATGGCGAATCGTTTCGCTTTGCAGGTCGGTGATGAACTCGCCTTACAGACCGACCGGGGCGTCGCACGCTTCCCCATTGCCGGCGTCGCCATTGATTTTGATGTGCGTCCGGTGGTCTTTATGCACGATCCCGTCTATCGCCAGTGGTGGGACGATGAGCGCATCTCGGCCATCGCCCTTCATGTCGCGCCGGGTGTTGATGTGGAGGACAAAGTGGCGGAAATTCGAGCAGCCTTTGCCGGCAAGCAGGAATTGCTGGTGCGCTCCAACCGGGGGACGCGCGAGAATGCCCTGGTGGTCTTTGACCGTACTTTTGCTATCACCGTGGCCTTGCAACTGCTGGCAACCCTGGTCGCCTTTATCGGCATCCTCAGCACCTTGATGAGCCTTCAATTGGAACGCAGCCGCGAGATCGGCATCCTGCGCGCCACCGGCATGACCCGTTGGCAACTCTGGCGCCTCTCCTTACTTGAAACCGGTCTGATCGGCTCTACGGCCGGCCTCATTGCTATGCCCATGGGCGTCGTCCTGGCCGTGATCCTCATCTATATCATTAACTTACGCTCTTTTGGCTGGACACTGGAGATGCAACTGCGTCCCGAACATTTTGTCCAAGCCTTTTTGGTCGCTCTGGGCGCTGCCTTGCTGGCCGGTCTTTATCCGGCGTGGCGCATGGGCCAAATGCAACCAGCCACCGCTGTGCGTTCAGAATAAGAAGCAGTAATTTTGATCAAAGACAGGACTTACGCAAGACGAATTACTGCCGGGAACCCTCTGGGTTCCCGGCGTCTTGCGTAAGTCCTGCCAAGATTGCGCAGATTTACCGTTTGTAATCTGCGCAATCTTTGCTGACTCATGCTTTGCTCCGTAAGTGTCTACGCCATTTTGCCGGTTTATCAGCAAGATTGTAAGAGAATTGTCATACTCGTTTTGCGCGAATCTCTGCTACAATTGTCAGAAATTGACAGCTTTCCCTTTGTTCAGGCTTATGCGTTGCCAGACCTGGCCGGTTTGTGCGGTACAGCCTGACCACAACCCATTCAGCAGTGGAGGAACGTATGCACCTTGTACGCGCAGTTTTCCTGCGGATCATGCTTACGTTAGTGCTGACCTTACTGATTCTGATTCTGGCGCAAGCTGTTCAGGCGGCAGAGCCGGCGCCTGTGGTTGAATACTATTACTTGCAACTGCGATAAGTTTGACAAAGCTTATCACATTATGATATTTTAACGCAGTTTGAATGGCATACGTTTTCATTTCCGCAACCCGCTGGAGCCCTGGCTTTTGGTTGTGGCGCGTGTCCGATGAACGATCTGGTCGCTCCCTAAGCTACCCTATCTTTCGTCATATCGCTCCGCCGAAAAATTATCCTGCCTGATGCATTCATTGCTGCTTTGACAGTGACAATCGAGCATTAGGCGGGCGTTTTTTGTTGGGACAGGACCTACGCACGGGGCCGGCCAGACCTCCGGGAAGGGGGTAAGCGCTGTTCCGTAGGACAAGACGGCAGTTACCCCCGGGTGCCCGTTGGGCGCGGAGGTCCGGCCTCGCGTTCTCATCCTGGTTCGTCTTGCGTAAGTCCTATGGGCATTTGATGGTTGGTTAGTTGATTGATGAGGTAGTTGGTTCGTTGGTTTCGACAGGCTCAACCAACGAACCAACTACCTCATCAACAAATTTATGGGAGCAAAGTCGATGCGAACGGTCTACTGGGAAGACAACAAAGTAAAAATGATCGACCAGCGTTTGCTGCCTGGGCAATTTGTGATTGCCGAATTTGATACGGTAGCCGGCGTGGCGGCCAGCATCAAAGAGATGTATGTGCGCGGCGCGCCGGCGATTGGCGCCACCGGCGCCTATGGCATGGCGCTGGCCGCTAACCGCAGTGCAGCCACCGACCGTGATGGCTTGTTGCAGGAATTGCGATCAGCCAAAACTGTTTTAGATGCTGCCCGTCCGACGGCGGTCAATCTGAGTTGGGCGACAGCGCGGCTATTGACGTTGGCGGAACAGAGCGTATTGCCGAATGTCGATGACCTGCGCAGTGCGCTGCTGGCCGAGGCGGAAGCGTTGGCCGATGAAGATGTGGAGATCAACCGGCGGATGGGCTATCATGGCGCCGCGATCGTGCCGGCCGGGGCGAACCTGTTGCATCATTGCAATACCGGCTCGCTGGCCACTGTCGATTTTGGCACGGCGTTGGGGGTGATCTACGCCTGTCATGAGCAGGGGAAGCCGATCCATGTGTGGGTCGATGAGACGCGTCCGCGCTTGCAGGGCGCACGCCTGACCGCTTGGGAACTGATGCGGGCCGAAATTCCTATGCATCTGATCGCCGATAACGCCGCCGGCCATCTCATGCGCACCGGCAAGGTCGATGTCGTCATCTTTGGCGCCGACCGGGTGGCCGCCAATGGCGATGTCGCCAACAAGATTGGCACCTATAAGCTTTCGGTTTGCGCCAAGGAAAATGGCATTCCCACCTATGCCGTCGTGCCGACCAGCACGATTGACCTGAAGCTACCCACCGGTGACCAGATTCCGATTGAGGAGCGCGGCCCGGAAGAGGTGACCCATGTCGGTGACACCATCATTGCGCCGTTGGATGTGCCGGTCTACAATCCGGCGTTTGACGTCACCCCCCATCGCTATCTCACCGGCATCATTACGGAAGAGGGCATCTGTTACCCGCCCTTTATCGAAAGCCTACGTCGCGCCAAAGAAGCGGCGGAAGCTCGCATCGAAACGCGCCGGCTGGAACGGGGTGCGCGCAAGGGGGGCCAGTGAGTCAGCTTGCACGCACCGTCAACACCATTTGTGTCTTCTGTGGCTCCAGCATGGGCCGCCAGCCGATCTACCAGGCGGCTGCCGAGCAGTTGGGGCAAATCATGGCGCAGCAAGGGTTGGGCTTAGTCTACGGCGGCGGCGGGGTTGGCTTGATGGGCGTGGTGGCGCGCACCGTTCTGGCCGGCGGCGGCAATGTTGTCGGTGTTTTGCCCACGGCCTTGATGAGCAAAGAGTTGCCCGTTGCCGAATCGCTGGCTCAGGCGCATGGCGAATTGATTCTGGTCGAGACCATGCATGAACGCAAGTCGACGATGGCGCGCTTGTCGGACGCCTATATTGTCCTGCCGGGCGGCTATGGCACGCTGGACGAACTCTTTGAAGCGCTCACCTGGAACCAACTGGGCATCCAACAAAAAGCCATTGGCCTGCTGAATGTCGCCGGCTATTTTGACCCGCTGGTCGCCTGGGTTGATCGCGCTATCAGCGAAGAGTTTATCCGCCCTGTTCACCGCGATCTCTTTATTGTCGAAGCGGAACCGGAAGCGCTACTGGCGCGCCTGGTCAACCATACGCCGCCGCCCGGTATATTAAAATTGGAAAGCTGGCGGGCTTAGGTGGTTGGTTGGTGCGGTGGTTGGTGCGGTGGTTGGTGCGGTGGTTGGTGCGGTGGTTTCGACAGGCTCAACCACCGCACCAACCACCATCAAACAAACTTCTTTTTAGAAAGGATCTTGCTATGTCCTTTGTGATCACCGGTTCGGTGGCTTATGACTATCTGATGAGCTACCCCGGTCGCTTTCGGGATCACATCTTGCCCGACCAACTTGAGAGCATCACCTTGAGCTTTCTGGTCGATACGATGACGCGTCAGCGGGGCGGCGTCGCGACCAATATCGCTTACACCTATAAGTTGCTCAACGGCAACCCGACCCTCTTTTCGACTGTGGGGCAAGACTTTGGCGACTACCGCCGCTGGCTGGAAGAGATCGGCATCGATACCGCCCATCTGGTGGAGATTAGTAGTAAATTTACGGCCTCCTTCTTCTGCAACACGGATAGCGAGGGGCGCCAGATCTCCAGCTTCTATTCCGGGGCCATGTTGCACGCCAGTGAATATACGCTGGCCGGCCGCGGATTGCACAACGCCAAACTGGTACTCATCGGCGCCGGCGATCCAGTGGCGATGCTGAATCAGGCGGCTGAATGCAAAGCACTGGGCATTCCCTTTGCCCTTGACCCAAGCTGGCAGGTGGCGCGCTTTAGCGGCGAAGAGATGATCACTCATTTCCAAGGGGCGGCCTATCTCTTCTGCAATGATTACGAAGCGGCCATTATTCAGAGCAAGACCGGCTGGTCGCTCGAAGAATTACAACAGAAGGTCGCCATCCTGGTGGTGACGCACAGTGAGCGGGGGAGTATGATCTACACCGACTACGGTTGCGGTCCGGTGTATGAGGTTCCCTCGGCTAAACTCGATCAGGTTGTTAATCCGACCGGCGCCGGCGACGCCTATCGTGGCGGCTTCTTTGCGGCCCAGCGTGTGGGCTTGCCACTAGATGTGTGTGGTCGCGTCGGTGCGTTGTCGGCCGTTTACTCGCTGGAACATGCCGGCCCGATCGATCACCACTTTACCATCGATGGATTCCGGGCGCGCTATGAAGCGAACTTTGGCCCTGAACCACGGCTGGCCTGGCTGCATCATTGATCGAACGAGGGACACTTTTGCGTAACCCGCAGCACATTCAATCGCTGCTTTAAAGATGTATACACACCCGGCACGGCGGGGCAAAGGCTATGCCCGCGCTCTGTTGAGTGCAATCGTGACTGAGTTACAAACGCGCATCGTGACTACCATAGTGCTCAACGTCGATGAACGCAACGCAACCGCGCGGCGCCTCTATGAATAGCTTGGCTTTACAATCTACTGCTCGTTGATTGAGGCGGAAGGCAGTAAAAAAGGTAACGTTCAAGCTCGCTAGAGCGAGTCCATGACTGGTTCCGAGCGAGCAAAGCCTGGAGTTATTGCAAAGTCGATAGTTGGTGAGTGGTTTTCCCTGTATGAAAACCACCGGTAGGAGAAAAGGAAAGTTCTTATGGCAAATATTCTTTGTATCGGCGCTGGTTATGTGGGTGGCCCCACGATGGCGGTTGTCGCCAAACATTGTCCACACCATCGCGTGGTGGTAGTTGATTCCAATGCGGCGCGCATTGCGGCCTGGCAGTCGGAGCGCCTGCCGATCTATGAACCAGGCCTGGATGAGGTGGTCTTTGGCGCCCGTAATCGCAATCTCTTTTTCTCAACCGAGGTGAATCGCCACATTGCCGAGGCCGACATCATCTTTGTCAGTGTCAATACGCCGACCAAAAGTTTTGGGCAGGGCGCCGGCAAAGCGGCCGATCTACAATATTGGGAAAAAACGGCCCGGCAGATTCTAGAGAACTCGGATACCCCGAAGATTGTCGTCGAGAAGAGCACCTTACCCGTGCGCACCGCTGAGGCGATGGAGTATATTCTCAATTCCAACACCAAAGGGTTGCACTTTGATGTGGTTTCCAACCCGGAATTTCTGGCCGAAGGCACCGCCATTCGCGACATGGAACAGCCGGATCGCGTCTTGATCGGCGGGCGCGAAACGACGTCCGGGGAAAAGGCCGCTGCCGCCATTGCGGAAATCTACTCCAACTGGGTGCCCAAGGAGCGCATTATCACGACCAACGTCTGGTCAAGTGAATTATCCAAGCTGGCGGCCAATGCCTTTCTGGCCCAACGCGTCTCGTCGATCAACGCCATCGCCGCGCTCTGTGAGAAGACGGAAGCCAATGTGTTGGAGGTTGCCCATGCCATCGGTCTGGATCGCCGCATCGGCCCCAACTTTTTGAAGGCCAGCATCGGCTTTGGCGGCTCCTGTTTCCGCAAGGACATTCTCAACTTAGTCTACCTCTGCGAGTATTATGGGCTGTATGAGGTCGCTGACTATTGGGAACAGGTCGTCAAGATGAATGAACACCAGCAGTCGCGCTTTGTCTCCAACATGGTTTCGGCGATGTTTAACACCGTGGCCGGCAAGCGGGTCGCCCTCTTTGGCGTCGCCTTCAAGGCCAACACGAGCGATACGCGCGAATCGCCGGCGCTCAATGTCTGTCGCGCCCTGCTGGAAGAGCGGGCCGAGGTGGTGCTGACCGATCCCCATGCCTTGGAAAATGGCCGAGCCGATTTGGGTGAGTTGGCGCAACGGGTCACCTTTGAACCCGACCCCTACAAAGCGGCGCAGGGCGCCCACGCCATTGCCCTGATGACCGACTGGGCTGCGTATGCCGAACTTGATTATGCCCGTATTTATCAAAGCATGATCAAGCCCGCCTTTATCTTTGATGGCCGCAACCTGCTCAACCATCGTCAATTGCATGAGGAGGGCTTCAATGTTCATGCGATTGGGAAACCGCCGTTGACCCACCCGCGGCAGACGCGTATGACTGTATAATGAACTGATAAGCGTCATCCGCCGTCGTGTAGTCGCGTAGTCCAAAGACAAGCGACGTAACCTTGCTTGCGTTGCGGTCTACTGCTTATAAGAAGACAAGAAGAGTGGAAGACAAGCCGGGTAGGCAATCATGGAAGCTGTCACCCGCTCTTCTTGTCACAAATAGGAGTTACGCAGTTGACGGGCGCTACCAGAGACCTGTCAGGTTTCGCAAACCTGACAGGTCTTGTCCAACTGCGTAACTCCTAACAAAAATAAATTAAATCAAGCGTCGCACGGTAGTGAATAGTTTAGGAAAAGAAAAATAGGAGAGATTTGCATGGCAACCCATGAATTGAATTACGACATTGCTGATATTAACCTGGCGGAGAAGGGGCGCTTTCGGATGCAGTGGGCCGGCAAGGAGATGCCGGTGCTGGATCTGATCGAAGAGCGCTTTAAGAAAGAGCAGCCCTTCAAGGGCATTCGCATGGCCGCCGCCATGCACGTCACCAGCGAGACGGCGAACCTGATGCGCATCTTGATCGCCGGCGGCGCCGAAGTAGCCCTCTGCGCCAGCAACCCGCTGAGTACACAGGATGACATTGCGGCGGCGCTGGTGGCCTATTATGAGATGCCGGTCTACGCCATCAAGGGCGAGACCAACGAACAGTATCACAGCCACATGAACAGTGTTCTCAACATCGAGCCGCACATTACGATGGACGATGGTATGGATCTGGTTGCTATGCTCCACACCACCCGCAGCAACCTGTTGAAGAACGTCGTCGGCGGCACCGAAGAGACCACCACCGGCGTCATCCGTCTGCGCGCGATGGCGGCCCAGGGCAAACTCAAGTTTCCGGTCATGGCCGTCAATGACGCCGAGACCAAGCACTTCTTTGACAACCGCTACGGCACCGGCCAAAGCACCATCGACGGCATCATCCGCGGCACCAACATTCTGCTGGCCGGCAAAAACTTTGTCGTCGGCGGCTACGGCTGGTGCAGCAAGGGGATCGCCATGCGCGCCCGCGGCATGGGCGCCAACGTCATCGTCACCGAAATCGACCCGCTGCGCGCCCTCGAAGCGGTGATGGACGGCTTCCGCGTCATGCCGATGCAGGAGGCCGCCGCTGTCGGTCAGGTCTTCTGCAGCGCCACCGGCGACATGCATGTGATCGACACCCATCACATCAACGCCATGCGCGATGGCGCCATCCTCTCCAACAGCGGCCACTTTGATGTCGAAGTCAACATGAAGGGGCTGACTGAAATGGCGACCAAGATCACCCGTGTGCGCGAGTTCTTGGATGAATATCTCCTGCCCGATGGCCGCCGCGTCTATGTCGTCGGGGAAGGGCGTCTGGTCAACTTGGCCGCCGCTGAAGGCCATCCCAGCGCCGTCATGGATATGAGCTTTGCCAACCAGGCCCTGGCCGCTGAGTATATGCTCAAGCACGGCGGCGAACTGACCGGCAATGTCTACAACGTCCCTGCTGACATCGACCGCCAGATTGCCGCCCTCAAACTCAAGGCGATGGGCGTCGAGATCGACACGCTGACCCCGGCGCAGGAAGCTTACCTGAACGAGTGGAGCCTGGGTACAGGTCACTAATATTGCCGATTTTGGATTACTGCTTTCAGCCTGCTACTATGCGATCTAAAATCCAAAATCCAAAATCTAAAATGTTTTGAGGAGAACACTATGACAACATTTATGACCTCGCCCAGCCTGATGTTCACGAGCGAGTCAGTAACCGAAGGTCATCCTGATAAGATGTGTGACCAGATCAGCGATGCCGTGCTGGATGCGCTCTTTGCCCAAGACCCCATGTCACGGGTGGCTTGTGAAACGGCGGTGAAGACCGGCTTTGTGATGCTGCTTGGCGAGATTACTACCAAGGCGTTTGTGAACTTTGACGATCTGGTGCGTCAGGTGGTCAAGGAGATTGGTTTTGACGCCAGTGAAAAAGGCTTTGACGGCAATACCTGTGGCGTCCAGGTTGCCATTGCGTCGCAAAGCCCGGATATTGCCCAGGGTGTCGATGCGGCTTTGGAGGTGCGTGGTTCCGCCGCCGATGAGATCGAGAAAGTCGGCGCCGGCGATCAAGGGATGATGTTTGGCTTTGCCTGTGATGAGACGCCCACGCTGATGCCCGCCCCGATCTACTATGCCCACAAACTGGCGCGCCGGCTCTCCGAAACCCGCAAACAGGGTATTCTGCCCTGGCTGCGCCCCGACGGTAAGACCCAGGTGACGGTCGAATATCAATATGGCAAGCCCAAGCGCATCCAGACCGTCTTGATCAGCACCCAACATGCGCCGGAGATCGACCAGAACGAAATTCGGGAAGAGTTGATCGAAAATGTGATTATGCCCGCCCTGCCGGGGGAAATGGTGGATAGCAAGGTAAACATCTACACCAACCCCACCGGTCGCTTTGTCGTCGGCGGCCCCATGGGTGATGCTGGGCTGACCGGGCGCAAGATTATTGTCGATACCTACGGCGGCATGGGCCGTCACGGCGGCGGCGCCTTTAGCGGCAAGGACTGCACCAAGGTGGATCGCAGCGCGGCCTATGCGGCGCGCTGGGTGGCGAAGAATGTGGTCGCCGCCGGTATTGCCAGCCGCTGTGAAGTGCAGGTGGCCTATGCCATCGGCGTCGCCCGGCCGTTGAGCATCAATGTCGAAACCTTTGGCACCGGTCGTATTGCCGATGAGAAGATCGCCCACCTCATCGACACTCACTTCGACCTGCGCCCCGGCGCTATCATCCGTGATCTCGACCTGCGCCGACCCATCTATCGCCAGACGGCCGCCTACGGTCACTTTGGCCGCGATGACATCGCTTTGCCGTGGGAGAACACGGATCGCGCCGAGGCGTTGCGGGCGGCGGCGGGGTTGTAAGGGTAAATCTGGCAGTTCTGTTTTGTTAGGAGTTACGCAGTTGGACAAGACCTGTCAGGTTTCGCAAACCTGACAGGTCTCTGGTAGCGCCCGTCAACTGCGTAACTCCTATTTGTATAACTTATAGGACTTACGCAAGAGGTGTTCTGATGGAACGCCAGACCAGACCTCCGGGAGGTGGGCAAACGAACTTTCCCTAATCCAAACTTTGTGCCCACCTCCCGGAGGTCTGGTCATGCTGCGTCTTGCATAAGTCCTATTGATTCATTGTTTCCTCACATGGTAATCGACAATTTAACCGCGCACAACTGAGGAGTTCGCACGCCCTCGTGCGAACTCCTCAGTTGCGCGGACTCTATGTGATTATCGACTAGAACCGCGAAGCCGTCAACGTGACATCCGCATTCTGCCAGACGGTTTCAAAGTCCTTCTTCGCGACCTCAGCATCAGCGCTTTTGCCTTGCGCTTCCAGACTTTGCATCAAGCCAAAGAGTGACCAGCCGTTGTTGGGGTATTGTTCCAAATCTTTCCGGTAGACGGCCTCGGCCTCCGCTGCCCGATCAGCGGCCAATAAGGCCGCGCCCAGCAGGTGACGCACCGGGTAGTACCAGGCCGGCGGCTCGATGTAGGCCATGTTGTCTTGAATTGCCACGGCGGCTTCCAGTTCGGCGATCTGTTGGTCCGTTTCCCCCTGCGCGCCGGCCAACTCAGCCGCCAGGATGTGACCGGCCAGTTCCAGATTGGTGGCGCCGGTGGAGAAAGAGGGCAAGCCAAATTCCTTCATCGCATCCGACTGCGCCAGTTCCATCACGGCGTCGTACTCCGCTTGCGCCTTTTCCCAGTCGCCAGTGCCGGCATAGGCCATGCCGCGCGCCCAGTGCCAGATGCCGGTGGTATACTGTTGATCCGCCGGCGGCTGGGCTTCCTGCAAAATATCAGCCCACTTGCCAAAGCGCACCAGGGCAAAGAAGGCAATGGTCTTAAAATCTTGCAGCGGCGGCACAGCCGTAACGGCCTCATCAGGAATGGTCTCCACTACTTTGCGAGCGGCGTCAATGGCGACTTGACTGTTCCCTTCCATCTGGGCAGCCGTGGAGAGGAAGTGAATGTTGTGCGGGTAGTAGGCCAGGGCATAGAAGCCATGCGTCGGATCATCCGGCGTACCGCCGACCGTGTGTTCATCGGTGTGAATGGCATGTTCATTGACGCGGGTCGCGTCGCTATACATGCCCACGCGCCAATAGGTGTGGGCCGGCATGTGGCGCAAATGACCGGCGCCGGGGACGAGGGTCTCTAAGCGCTCGGCGCTGGGCAACGCACGACCGGGGTCGGTGGAAGCTTCGGTGGCATGGATATAGAAGTGGTTGGCGCCGGGATGGTTGGGGTCGAGCGCCAGCGCTGCTTCCAGGGTGGCGAGAATTTCCGCCGTATACTCGGTCTCTTCACCCTCTTTGGTCCAGTAGTTCCAGGGGGTGAGATCCATCAACGCTTCGGCAAAAAGGGTGACAGCATCGACATCGT
>QWII01000209.1 GCA_021405325.1 Caldilinea sp. CFX5
CCGCCGCGCCGTCGGCGCGCGCCGCCGCGCCGAAGAAGCAGCCGCCCGGCCCCGAGGTCGTCATCTCGAACCGGCTCATCGACGTGTCGGGCGGCGTGACGTTCGACAGCATGAAGGGCGCCCAGAAGAAGGGATGAGCGTGGCGTTGATTAGCGGTCAGGTAGGTCAGTTGGGCCTGACGCAGGGCAGCGCCTTTGGTGGCGCCCTGCATCAAGTGGGTATAGAAGAGTTCCATAAAGCTGGCCGTGGCGTGATCCTCCACCGACCAGAGCGTAGTCACAAGCGAACTGGCGCCGGCGTAGAGAAAAGCGCGCATCAGCCCCAACAACTCGTCGCCGCCGCCGATGACATGGCGACCGGTCTGGCAGGCGCTTAGGGTCACCAGCGAGGCGCGAAGACGCAAGGTAAAGATGTCCAAGGTGGTCAACCAACCGTCAGCAAGCGCCAGACCGGAGAAGAGCGGGTTGTCATTGCGAAAATCGCCGTGGGTGGCAAAGTGCAGAATGCGACAGCCTGCGGTCAGCGTGCGCACCGCTTGCGTGGTGGCCGCGGCGTCCAGCAACACCTGCCCGCCGGTGAGTTGCGCCACCTGTTCGGCCTCGGCCTTTGTATGAGGGAGGCGGTCGTCGAAGGAATGGCCCAGGACAATGCTGGTCAGTTCCGCGCTTGGATTTACGGTTGCCGGCGGCGCGACCGCTGGCGCGGCGGTACAGTAGCGCAACAGGTCTGCGCCGGGCAGATAGCTGATCGCAAATTGTTCCACCAGATATTGCTCACCAGTGTGCAGGGCATGGAACGGTAAATAGTGCAACGGCCCGTGCGGCACAATTTGCAGCCGTTGAAAATGCGCCAGATCGTCGGCAAAAGGCGCAACCAGCGCCGTATAGAGTTGGCGCAACAAGCCCACAGCGTTCTGCGTCAGGCTCGCCAATTGCGCCGGACCGCTACGCATGACCGAGCGGAGATTCAGCCCCAACAACTGGGTCAACTGGATCACCCGGTGGAGCGGCGTGGGCAAGCGGACCGCCTGCACCGTATCATGGCTAACCAGAAAGACCACTAATGCCCCGCGCACGACAAAATATTCGATCAAGAGCGTATCCGCCGGCAGATAGGCTTGCACCGGCTCGGTGTAGATCTGCCAGAGCGCGGCATCGCGCGCATAGTCGGCATTGTGAACCAGCAGCTTGTGCCAGAGCGCCGTGATCTGCTTTTCAATGACCAGAATCTTCTGCTGTTCCGCACCGGCGCCGCTCGCCGCCATATTGGCGACCAGCCCACGTTGACGCAGATCGCTCTGGCTTTCCCAGCGACGGTAGAGGCGATCCCGTTCCTGGCGCAGGTGGAGCAGTTGGGCAATGACCTGTTGATCGCGCTCATCTTTGGGTTGAAGGCGCAGATCGACGCGATGAGCCAGCAGGTCGAGCAGCGCCCGTGATTTGGCCCGCTCGGCATAGGCAAAGCCGGCCTCCGGCGCCTGTTGGGCCAGACAGAGATCGACCATATCTTCATAGACCGTCTGTTTATCGGCCAGGAAATCAGCGCGAAATTCGATCATCATATTGCTGCGCAGCCGTTCCAACTCTTGAATCGCCCGGCCATAGGCGGCTCGGGCTTGGGCCAGCTCCGCCCGCTGTTTACAGAGATCACCCAACAGATAATGGCCCTGATAGGCCAGTGTTGGAATATCATTGTGGTCGCTAATGGCAAAGACCTGTTGCAATAGTCGTTGAACCGTTGCTTCATCATGTAGGGCCAACGCCGCACGCGCCGCCAATAGACAAGCCTGCGCCCGGCGAACGGGCAATTCATGCACCTGGAAGATGTCACAACAGGCAAGGCTCACTTGCAGACCTTCCGCATAGCGGCCTTGGTGTAACAAGATGACAGCGCGCTCCATTTCCGCCGAGGCCGACCAGGCGGCATTGCCTTCGGCTTGGAAATGGGCGTATGCCGCCCGGAGCGAGGCCAGCGCCTTCGGGTAGCGCTGGAGACCGGCAAAGGCGATCCCTTCCTGCAGCAAGGCCTGGCCAATCTCTAGGCGGGTTCCGCTTTCGGCAAAGCGGGCCTGAATTGCTTCACACTTTTCCAGCACCTCGTTGAAACGGCGCAGGTGCAAGAGACAATCGGCAACATAGAGTTCGACCATCAACGCATCGGCATGGCGACCATCGCGCAGGAAGACTTGACTGGCGCCGTCAAGCAATTCGAGCGCCTCGTTGTAGCGTCCCAGCGTTACGTAAGTGACGGCCAAATTTTGTTGGGCGCGGGCATGTTCAGCGGTCTGCCCCAGTTGGGCAAAGAGTTGCGCCGCCCGTTGGCTGGCGGCGATGGAAGCCGCAAAGTGGCCGAGATTGCGCAGGACAATGGCGCGATTCTGCTCGACCATGGGCAAACACCACGCGCCGGCGGCGCCCTGCGCCTCGTAAAAGGCTAACACCTGATCAAACTTGGCTAACGCTCCCATATCATCCCCTTGCCGCCCGCAGACGATCGCCAGATTCCAGTTCAAGCCGGCCAGTGGCTGCCATTGGGCATACATTTGCAAGATGGCGGCGGCGCGTTGACCATCCGCCAAAGCTTCGTCGTAGCGGCCTAGAAACGCCAGCGCCGAGACCTTGCCCACCAACACTTTGGCGCAATCAATCGGTCGGTCGAGCGTGGTATAGATGGCGGCGGCCGCTTCGTAGTGGGCAACAGCACGGTAGTAGTCGCCCAAGCCGCCGGCCACCAGTGCGTTGGCCTGGGTGGTCAACCCCAAGGCACGCGCCACCGGCAATGGCGTCCACGTTGCCAGATCGAGCAGCAGTTGGGCCACGCGCAAAGCCGCTTGCAGATCGGAACGCAGCCATTGATCGGCGCGCTGCTTGAGCAGTTGCGCCAACGCTTCATCAGGTTGGGTGGCGCAGGCCGTGAGAAAGGCCTGTTGCGCCGACCAATCCGGCAAAGCGAGCAACCGTTCCGCCATTACCGCTGGCGATAACGGATTGCTGATCGATGGGTACGGTTGCAGGGTTATCAACAGAGTCATCAACATGGGCGCTCGTTTCTTGGTGTTGGCGACAAAAGGGCTGTTACTGGTATAGACGACGTTCAGTGGTAAAAGTTAACGCGCAATTTTCTAGATATAAAAACTTGGCTCATGTACGGAAAGCGTGAATACCTGTCAGGTTTGCGAAACCTGACAGGTGTGGCTGGTTGAGACCTCACACTTTCTGTACATGAGCCAAAAACTTTTCATCTGAGTTAACGGCTACGCGCCTAGCCAGTCC
>QWII01000153.1 GCA_021405325.1 Caldilinea sp. CFX5
TAGACCTTTTTGAAGGTTTGCAGCTCGCGCTGGCCCGTTAAGGCACAGACATGGGGCGACCAGCGACCGTTATCCAGAAACTTGATCGGCTGGGGCGGCATCAGATTTAAGATGGCGTTGGAAAATTCAGGGTCGGCCGTCGCCAGGAAATCCGCGCCGAGCGCGGCTAGATAGAAGAGCAGAATCACCACCCCGGAGGCCATCGCCAACCGATGTTTGCGGAAGCGCCACCAGATCAGTTGCCGCTGTGAGGCGACGCTGACCCGATCTTCCGCCGCGCTGCCGCCGATTGCGGGCAAGCCCGCTTCACTGATTGCCATCGTTGTTTTATCCCTCCAACTTGATGCGCGGGTCAGCCCAGATCAACAGCAGATCGGACAGAAAGGTGCCGACCACCGTCATCACGCCGATGAGCATAATGATGCCGCCGGCCAGGAACATATCCTGTGACAAGAGCGAACGCAACAGGATCGGCCCGACCGTAGGCAGACTCAGCACCACCGAGACAATGACGCTGCCGGAGACCAGATAGGGCCACACATAGGCGGTGACGCTGATCACTGGGTTGAGCGCCAGCCGCACCGGGTATTTGAGAATCAAGCGCCAGCCGGACAGACCTTTGGCGCGGGCGGTGATGACATAGGGTTTGCGCAATTCATCCAACACATTGGCGCGGGTAATGCGCATGATCTGCGCCGTCCCCGCCGTCCCCAGGATCACCACCGGTAGCCAGAGGTGTTGCAGCAGATCCAGCACCCGCCCCCAACTCCATTCCGCCGAGAGATAGTGGGGCGAAAAGAGACCGCCCACGCTCAGGCCAAAGACCGAAAAGCCCACCCACATGAGCAACAAGGCCAGCAGAAAGTTGGGAATCGCCAACCCGATCACGCCGATAAAGGTGAAGATGTAATCCCAGATCGAATATTGGCGCACCGCCGAAAAGATGCCAATCGGGATCGCCAGCACCCAGGTGAAAAGCACCGAGACAAAAGCCAGGATGATCGTCAAAAAGAGCCGCTCGCCGATCACCTCTTTAACCGGTTTCTGATGCTCAAAGGAGAAGCCATAATCGCCCAGCACCATCCGCTGCATCCAGAGATAATATTGATAGTAGATCGGGCGATCCAACCCATAATAGGCGCGCAGATTCTCCGCCTCGGACATGTTTAACGATGACCCCTGCGCCGAAAGCTGGGCCAGGTACGCCGTCACATAATCACCAGGCGGCAACTGAATAATCACAAAAGAAACCACAGAAACGGCCCAGATGGTAACAATCGCCCACCCCAGCCGTCGGATGAGATAGCCTAGCATGACGCTCCTCAGGAGGTGACAAGATGACAAGGTGACAGGGTGACAGGGTGACAGGGTGACTGAGCCTGTCGAAGTCACCTTGTCACCCTGTCACCCTGTCATCCCTACGGTGTCTCGTCGTCCGTAATATACCACGTTTCAGGATAGGTGTTGCCGGGGGATTGGCCGACGGTGGTGAAGGGGAAGCCGACGGCCAGGTTGTGGAAATTGTTTTTGACAATGGCGGTCCAGGCCGGGGTGCCGGTCACGGTGCCGATGTAGAAGACATTTTCACAACTGAGTTTGCGGATCGTGATGCCGGCCTCGGTGCGCTGGTCGCGCGGGAGCTTGGAACCTGTTTCATAGGCTAGTTGCTGCTCACGGATCGGCCCGGTTGGCTCTTTGCCGACGCTGTTATCCTGGAACCACTGGCCCGACATCGGTCCGGTGCCGCTTTCCCAGGTGTAGGCAAAGACGTGGTTGGGGAAGAGGAAAACGCCTTCCGAGTTGTCCGCGCCCCAGAAGTTGGTCATGGTGTCGTTGTTGGTCAGGCGGGTGTTGCGCAAGCTGCGTTCGACGGCCTGCACTTCGCCGGCAATGCCCAAATTCTTTTTCCACTGCTGGGCAAACATTTCGCCAATGCCCGGATAATCGACAAACGCGCCGGAGACGGCCATCATCTCGACCACCAACCGTTTGCCGCTGGGCAGCAGCCGGAAGCCCTCGCCATCTTTCTTGTCCAGCCCGATGGAGTCGAGCAGGCGGTTGGCTTCTTCGACATTGAGGGTGCTGTAGAGTTGGTCATACTCTTCACCAGGGGCATAGGGCGGATCGGGCCAGGCGCAGGGCGAAGACGGGCGGCCCAAGCCCAGGAAGAAGGCTTCGTTGATCTGGTCGCGTTCAATGCCCATGGAAAGGGCGCGCCGGAAATCGGCATTTTTAATAAATTCGGCCATCTCGGCATCTTTGTCATAGTCCTGGTTAAAGGCCAACGCCACCGCCGAACCGCCGCGGCTGCGGAAGAACTGGATGCGATAGTTGCCCTTTTCGGCGTTTTCCAGGTAGACCGGCAACTTGGAGACATCAATATGGCGCGCCTGCATATCATACTCGCCGGCAATCGCCTTGAGGTTGAGCACTTCCAAGTTTTCGGCCAGGGTCAACACAATTTTGTCGAGATAGGGCAACTGATTACCTTCGGTGTCCACCGCCCAATAATAGGGGTTGCGTTCCAAGATCACCTGCTGATCGGCAAAGCTCGTCGTGGGCATCCAAGCCGTGGTCACCGGGGATTCGGGGTTGAGATTGGGGTCGTTCATAAAGCAGAAATATTTGGCCCAATTGTCAAAGCCCTTCTCTTTGGCCATTGCTTCGACGGCTTCTAAACCGGCATATTTGGCATGGAATTGCTGCATATAATGTTTGGGTGAAAAACCGCCGCTACAGGGGTCAAGCTGCGCATAGTGGCCGTTGACGGTGAGACCGGCGATCAGTTCCAGGAAGGTGCCATAAGGCTGTTTGAAGGTGACTTTGTAGCTGTAATCGTCGATCTTTTCCCAGCGGCCGATCTCGCCGCCGGCTTTGGTCCAGCCTTGTTTGGCCGGCACAAGATCATCGTTGAGCAAGATGTCTTCGTACCAGAACATGATGTCATCCGCCGTAAAGGGCGCGCCATCCGACCACTTCATGCCTTCGCGCAGATGGAAGGTGAACTCGGTGTTGTCGGCATTGGCTTCGACCGCCTTGGCAATGTGAGGCTGAACTGTCGTCATGCCGGTGTCCCAGAAGAGCATGTGGTTTTTCAGCATCCGCTCGGCGTTCTGGTGATCCGCCGGCCCGGTAAAGGCGCCGTTGAGCGTGCCGCCATAGACGCCGATCTGCTCAGAGGGCTTCAAGACCATCGGCTCCTTGGGTAGCCGTTCCGCCACTGGCGGCAGTTCACCGGCGGCCACCTTTTCCGCTAACATCGGCGCTTCCTGGAAGGTCGCAGGAATGGCGTCAAAGACCTGTTCCGGGAATTTGGCAACCGAGTCATCGATAATGAAGGGATTGGCCGGTTCGGCCGGCGCTGCGGCTTCAGCGGCGGGCGCGGTGGTTGCCGCAGCCTCAGGAGCGGCGGCCTCTGGCGCGGTGGGCGCGCTGCCCGCGCCGCCACAAGCGGATAAGAGCAGCGTTGCTACAACAAGCAGCACGAGAAACTTCGGCTTTGGTCGCATACGGTATTCTCCTTTGGTTGAAGTCAATCTGAATTGGCCGACAAGTAGCGGATAATTACCTACGGATTGTGGTGCTATTGCTCGGCATGGACAGGAGCAAAGGGAGCATATCATGGAAAGCGACAGCGGTCAAATCGAAAAAAAGTGCTTCTGCCGGGGTTGTGCCTTTTCAGTTCGTAAGTATTCCCCGCAACTTTTCATCAGAAGATCGGTCAAAATTCGCTTGTTTGTGTAGCAACATTATGCTATTTTGTTTGCCAGAACATTTGTTTCCGGTTTATATCATTCAACAGGAGCAATGCCAGATGCCTGTAACGCTAACGATTGCCGACGAAACCTTGCTGGGAGAGAATGAACAGACCTTTACCCTCGATTTTCTCACCGAGCGTGTCACTGTACGCGAGATCATTCGCAGTCGCGTCTACGAAGAAGTACAACTTTACAACGCCACGACGCCTGAATATTTTCACGGTTTTGTGCAGCCCAGTGACACCGAGAAGACGCTGAATGGCTACAAGGTGCGGGAACGCCGCAAAATTGATTGGGAAATCCAATACCTCAAAGCCCTGCAAGCCTTTGCCACCAATGGTTTCTTTATCCTGGTCGATGACCGCCAGGTCGAAGGTTTGGATGAGGTGGTGGAAATTCAATACAACACACGGGTCAGCTTTGTGAAATTAGTGCCGTTGGTGGGAGGGTGAAAGTATGTCATTATTGGTAAACGCTGATCCAACAAATGTCAATGACCTCATTCGTGCGATTGCCGCCGAACCAGCAGCCAGGCACTGGAATTTTCAGCTAAAGGCGACCACAACCGGCCAAGCCCTGTTAAACCTGTCTCCCGCAGAACAGAAATTGCTTGTGCTTGGTGTTGCCAAACACTTGACGATCCCACGCAATCACTCCGGCAATCGGGGCACGGTAATGCAGCAAATCATTAACGAGCTATGGCGCAAGCGGTTACCCTTTACCCATGATGAGTTGGTAGAGTTGTTGGCGTCCCTTGCGGAATTGAATCATCGGGTTACCTATATCGGAATTGGCCACTTCGTTCGCCAGGTTAGCCATTTTCTCGAAGCAAACCCATGTACCGAACAACTTGCCAGCCATCTTCAGCACCTGATTGCCAATTTGGAGAAGCAATACAGCACTGCCGAAATGCGCAAATATATTGTGACGCTGAAGGGGCTGGCTGGTACTGACGCCGACAAAGTTCCACTACTGCCCGGCGAAGCGTGGTCTGATCACGCGATTGGCGCAATCAGTCACTTACCCAGCGAAATGCGCCAAAAGTGGCTTTGCCTCTTTGCGGTTTTACAAGAGGCCAACGGCGGTTCACCAACGGCCAAATGGCAAAAAGCCGCCACCGCCGCGCTGGAAAAACTCGGTTATCAACCATTCAAAGAAGCGGTGGTCGAATGGTTTCCCCTGGTTGATAAGCCGCGCACGCTCCCGGCGCAACGCGAACACAACTGGCAACCCGACCCCAGCAACCAGTTGATCGACGCCAATGCTGATCTCCTACGCGCCATGGCCTGGCTCTGTGCCGACAAAGAAGATCGCGATGTGGCGCGGGCGCTGACCACCCTGGCGCTTTCGGCCTACCGCAAAATTCCTGGTGTTGGCCCGCGTTGTGTCCGGGTCGGCAATGCTTGTGTCTGGGCTTTGGGCCATATGCCGGGGATGCAGGGCGTCTATCAACTGGCGGTACTCAAGGCCAAAGTCAAATTCGGGACGGCGCAAATCGGCATCGAGAAGGCATTGACCGCCGCTGCCGAACGCGAACAGTTGCCCCGCGCTGAAATCGAAGAACTCTCGACGCCCACCTATGGCCTGACCGCTGTTGGCCTGCACCGTGAAACATTGGGCGAATTTACCGCCGAATTGCAAGTGACCGCCGCCGGTACGGAATTGCACTGGTTTAAGGCCGATGGCAAGGCGCAAAAATCAGTGCCGCAAGCGGTCAAGAGCGGCTACGCCGAGGAATTAAAAGAGCTACAACAGAGCGCCAAAGACCTTCAGAAGATGTTGCCGGTCCTACGTGAACGCATCGACAACCTGTTCCTGGCGCGCAAAAGCTGGGCGTTGGAAAGCTGGCAGGAACGCTATCTGGATCATCCGCTCATGGGCATTGTTGCACGGCGGTTGATTTGGCGTTTTACGACCGCCGCGGCCACCGTCGATGGCCTCTGGCATGAAGGGCAATTGATTGATTGTCACGGCCAACCACTGCCGCCGCTAGCTGCAGAATGCAAAGTTTCGCTCTGGCATCCCATTGACGCTGCTGTTGAAACCATTACTGCCTGGCGCACCTGTTTGGAAGAGCGGGAGATCCAGCAACCGTTCAAACAGGCGCACCGTGAGATCTATCTGCTCACCGATGCGGAACGGAATACACAGGTCTATTCCAATCGCTTTGCCGCCCATATTCTCAAGCAGCATCAATTTAACGGCTTATGTGCGCTGCGCAACTGGCGCAACAAATTGCGCTTGATGGTCGATGACACCTATCCGCCGGCCACCAAAGAGTTACCCGAATGGGGCTTGCGCGCTGAGTTCTGGATCGAAGGCATTGGCGACAATTATGGCACTGACACCAATGAAGCTGGCGTCTATCTGCGCGTAGCGACCGACCAGGTGCGCTTTTACCAACTGGGCGCAGCCGAAAACTATGCCCATGCCGGCGGCGGTGGCTACGGTGGGCGTTGGGGTCTTGGCCCGGCTGCCGAACCAGTTCCGTTGGAAGCCATTCCACCGTTGGTGCTTTCAGAAATTATGCGCGATGTCGATCTCTTCGTGGGGGTTGCCAGCGTTGGCAACGATCCGACCTGGCAAGATGGTGGCCCCCAGGGGCGCTATCGCAACTACTGGGTTGACTACGCTTTTGGTGAACTTGGCGCCAGCGCCGCCACCCGCAAAGCTGTTTTGGAACGCTTGATCCCCAAACTCAAAATTGCCAAACGTTGTGACATTCAAGATCGCTTTCTGGTCGTCCGCGGCGACCTGCGCACCTATAAGATCCATCTGGGCAGCAGCAATATCCTGATGGAACCGAATGATCAATATCTTTGTATCGTGCCGGGTCGCAGCGCAGAGGCCACCGTCGATGGCAAGCTCTTCTTGCCCTTTGAAGGCGACCGCACGCTGACTATTATTCTGAGCAAAGCATTTTTGTTGGCCGATGACAAGTCGATCAAAGATGAAACGATTCTTCGCCAGCTTCGCCGGTAAACGGAAACAAAGCCTCAATACAGGAGATATTTCAACTCGACAATAACAGAACTGGGAGCGGTAGCGACTAGCCGGCTGGTCGCTACCGCTCCCAGTTCTGCGCACCCCCATCTGAAATAACCCCGCAAAGCAGCCGCAGAATGCAAAATCCGCTTATCTGTGCTACCATGAACGCGAACCATTGCATACGCTAGAGGTAAAACCGATGACCGACGAGTTCAACACCCAGCCGATAAGCCCCCTCTTGGACACCCTCTATCGCACCGAATCGCGCCGCGTACTTGCCACCTTGATCCGCCTGCTGGGCGGCGACTTCGACCTGGCCGAGGATGCGTTGCAGGATGCCTTTCGGGCGGCGGCGGAGCAATGGCCGCGCACGGGAATTCCGACCAACCCCCGGGCCTGGCTGGTCTCCGCTGGTCGCTTCAAGGCGATTGACACCCTGCGCCGCCGTACCCGCTTTAATGCTGCCCTGCCGGAACTGGCCGAACAGATCGATCCGACCACGAGCGACCCTGCCGCTCAAGATGATCCGGAGATCGCCGATGATCGGCTACGCTTGATCTTCACCTGCTGTCATCCGGCCTTGGCCCCGGACGCGCGCGTCGCGTTGACCCTGCGTGAAGTCTGTGGCCTGACCACCGAGGCGATTGCCCACGCCTTTCTAACATCTCCGGCCACCCTGGCCCAACGTATCGTGCGCGCCAAAGCCAAGATTCGTGATGCACAGATTCCCTATCAGGTGCCATCAAAGGCGGAATTACCCCGGCGGCTCGACGCGGTCCTTCAGGTGATCTACCTGGTCTTCAATGAAGGATACACGGCCTCATCAGGGGAAGCGCTGACTCGCCCGGATCTCTCCGGAGAGGCGATCCGCCTGGGCCGGCTGTTGGTTGCGTTGTTGCCGGAAACTGAGGCAATGGGGTTACTGGCCTTGATGCTCCTGCATGAAGCCCGCCGCGCCGCACGGACCTCAGCCGCGGGTGATCTGATTCCCCTGGAAGAGCAAGATCGCACCCGGTGGGATCGCGGACTCATCACCGAAGGAGCAGCACTGGCGCTGCAGGCGTTCTCCGCCCAACCGGTTGGTCCGTACACTCTGCAAGCCGCCATTGCTGCGGTTTATTCTGCCGCCCCCACGTTCGCTGCCACCGACTGGACACAGATCATCGACCTCTATGACTTGCTGGCTCAGGCCGCGCCGTCCCCGGTGGTTGAGATCAACCGCGCCGTGGCGGTGGCTATGCGCGATGGTCCCGCCGCCGGTCTGGCCTTGATCGATGCCATCCTGGCAAGTGGCGATTTGACGGAGTATCACCTGGCCCATGCGGCGCGTGCCGATCTCTATCGCCGCTTGGGCCGAACTGCCGATGCGCGCGCCGCCTATCAACGCGCACTGGATCTGACCCAACAGGAGCCGGAACGGCGCTTCCTCGAACGACGACTAAACAGTTTGTCAGATCTACTGTAATGACACTGCCCGCCATGCAATTGCCCCAGCGCACAACGACCGCCACGCCCAACTGACCCACGCCCACATGCGATGGTGCGGCTGTTTGGGTCGATTCCACCCAAAAAACGAATTTTCAAAACTCGTCAAACTCATTGTCGATTTTGGCTGTTGCCGAGCGACTATTTGTTGTCAACCGTTCTGTCCAAGAGACTTTCCCGATCCAAGCGGGTGGAACAGGGACGTAGAAAACCATTTCTAGTCTGAATAGGAGAAACAATCATGCAATTTCTAGTTTATGATCCCCACTGGAATCCCGAAGCAGCCACGCCTCCCAGCCCGGAACTCATGGCCGAGATGGGCAAGTTTATCGGCGAGGCCATGCAGGCCGGCAAGTTGGTGACCACCGGTTCATTGCAGCCCACCGGCACACGCCTCAAGCTTGTCGACGGCAAGTTCAGTGTGACTGATGGCCCCTTTATCGAGTTAAAGGAGTTAACGGGCGGCTTTGCCGTCATCCAGGCCGATTCATTGGAAGAGGCCATCGAATGGTGCAAGCGCTTCCGCCAGATTGTGGGCGATGGGGAATCGGAGATCGTCCAGTTGTTTGGTCCACAGTGACGATGAATAGATGAAGCGCCTCGACCAAGCCGGAACAAGCGCTATCTCTGAAAAATCAGAAAAAACAATGACACGGATGTTGACGGTTTATCAACCAAACAAGGAGCGAACAGATGAGAAACGTGGTTGCAGGTGTATTCATGACGCTCGACGGCGTCACAGAATCGCCGGAGAAATGGACATTTGAGTACTTCAATGAAGAGCTGATGGCAGCAATGAGCGCCAATATCGCCGCCGAGGACGCCATCCTGCTTGGTCGTGTGACCTATCAGGAATGGGTCAACTACTGGCCTGCCTCGACTGATGAGCCATATGCCAGCCACATTAACCGCACGCCCAAGTATGTGATCTCGACGACGCTGGACAAGGTTGAATGGGGAAAATGGAACAATGCAACGTTGGTCAAAGGCAATCTGGCCGCTGAAATCACCCGGCTGAAGCAACAACCCGGCAAGAACATTGGCGTCGCTGGTAGCCCCACGCTGGTGCGCACTTTGCTCCAGAACAACTTGCTTGATGTGCTTACGCTCATGATCTACCCTGTGATCATCGGCAGCGGTAAACGTCTCTTCACGAGCGAAGGCGATCTGAAGAAGATGCACCTGGTTGATTCGAAAATGACCCGCACAGGCGTTGCGATCCTCACCTACCAACCGGCCAAACAGTGAGCGATGGCGGAGGAAAGATAAGGAGAATTTTATGCACCACACAAGCTTACAAGAGCACGTCACAACCAGGCCGCTGCCGGCGATCTCACCCACATTGGCGCGCCTCGCAGGGGTAGCGGCTGCCACCGTGCTGCTGTTGCTGGCCCTGCTGCACGTTCTCAGCCCGGAATTTAACCCGGTTTCGCGCATGGTGAGCGAATATGCCAACGGGCAATCCAGTTGGGTGTTGTCGCTGATGTTTATTGCCTGGGCCATCAGTTCCTGGGCGTTGGCCTTGGCGATTCGGTCGCAACTTACCACCCGTGCCGGCAAAATTGGTTGGTGGTTTCTGATGATCGCTGGTGTGGGCGAGGCGATGGCTGCCTTCTTCGACATCAACCACCCACTCCACGCAGTGGCGTCCATCGGTCTACTTGCCCTGCCCGCCGCGGCTATGTTGATCAGCGTACAACTCAGTCGCACCCCGGCCTGGGCCGGGGCCAGAACAGCGTTGCTCTGGACAGCCAACCTGACCTGGGTGATTCTGTTGCTGCTGATCGTGGCAGTGGCGGTGATGTTTGCCGGCTTTGCGCAGACGGGCGGCCAAATGACGCCGGAGGTCATTGCCGTGGTTGGGGTTCCCAATCGGCTCCTGATCTTCATCTACTGCCTGTGGCTGATGACCGTCGCCTGGCAGGCGCCCCAAGTAGGGGCGCACAACGCATAGAGATGGAAACTAACCACGAAGACGCAAAGTTCGCTAAGTTTTTCCTTCACGCCCCAAGGGGTTCCGCTTCGTGTCTTCGTGGTTAGTTTCAGGGCAAGCATATAAGGAGAGAGCAAAATGAAGAACCGCACGATTCTGATTTCCGGCGCGGGGATCGCTGGGCCGGCGCTGGCGTATTGGC
The DNA here is from genome assembly GCA_021405325.1 of Caldilinea sp. CFX5. The sequence goes on from QWII01000153.1 coordinate 10,367, forward strand.
TGCACCGCTATGGCTTCAAAGCTACTGTGGTCGAGCAGGCGCCCACCCTGCGTGCGGGCGGCTATAAAGTCGACATCCGTGGGGCGGCAGTCGATGTGGTCGACCGCATGGGCATCCTGACCGAAATTCGGGCCATGAACACTGACATGCGCGGTATAACATTTGTCAACCGGGCGGGGAAGCGGCTGGCGACCATGGACGCCGACCTCTTTGGTGGGCGGGCGGGCGGGGATGTCGAGATCTTGCGGGGCGACCTGGCTGGCATCCTCTACACGGCGACCAATCAAGACATAGAGTATATCTTCAACGACTCCGTCACCACCTTCTCAGAGTGTGCGCGGGGCGTGGAAGTTGCCTTTCGCCACGGTCAACCACGCACCTTTGATCTCGTGGTAGGCGCCGACGGGCTGCACTCCTGTGTGCGTGCGCTGGCGTTTGGTGACGAGGCCCAGTACCGCCGTCACCTCGGCCACTATATCGCCATCTTCACTACGCCCAATCACCTGGGTATCGACCGCTGGGAGTTGCTCTATGCCCAGCCGGGCAAGACGACAAATATCTATCAGACGCGGCAAGGCAGCGCTGCCAAGGCCCTCTTTCTTTTTGCCGCACCAGCGCTGTATGATGACCATCGTGACACAACACAGCAGAAGCAGATTCTGGCAGAAACCTTCGCCGGCGCCGGGTGGGAGGTTGACCGGTTGCTCGATGCCATGTGGACAGCGCCCGACTTCTACTTCGACTCGATCAGCCAAATCCAGATGAAGCAGTGGACAAAGGGTCGGGTGGCGCTCCTTGGGGATGCGAGCTTCTGTCCCTCGCCGGCCTCCGGCCAAGGCACGAGCATGGCCCTGGTGGGCGCCTATGTGCTGGCCGGCGAATTGGCCGCCGCCGGCGGTGACCACAGTGTGGCTTTTACGCGCTACGCGAACGCGCTGCGACCCTACGTCGCGCAGAACCAAGCGCTTGCGCAGGGGAACCTGAACGGGATGGTTATGCAAAGCCGAACGCAGATTTGGTTTCAAACCCAAATGATTCGAATGCTACCCTACCTGCCCGGCAAAAACCGGATCATCGGGCGCGTGACCGCGGCAATCCATCAGGCCGCCACCGCCATCCAGCTTAAGGGTTACGATTAAAAAGTTGCGTAAAATCCCCCTCCGATTATTCGTTTCACGCAGAAAGTAGTGAAGCTTTATTTTGTGCGCAAAATCTCTCCTGATATACAATGGGTATTTCATATTACACAGATAACGGACGACCGACGACGGACCACCGACCATAGCGGTCGGTGGTCCGTCGTCGGTCGTCCAAGAAAAATGCGAAAGATGAGTTGGCAAACTCAGGAGCAAAAATGGATGCAAAGCTTGAGATGAATCCAAAGGCGCTGCCCACACCAAGTTGGATGTTTTGGACAGGGATCACCGTGAGTATGCTGGCAATCCTGTTTCTGATCTTTGACAGTGTGATCAAAGTGTTGACACTGGCGCCGGCCGTCGAGGCGACCACGCAACTTGGCTATCACACCGACCTGGTCATGGGGATTGGCACTAAAGTATACGTTTATCCATGCTTGATATTTGACAGTTTCTTTTACATATCGGATAATATACAAAATCTGTATATTATCCGATATGTAAAATGAAAACAGACCTATTATACCCTTTTGAAAAAATACCCTATTTCACCATAGAGGGATTTAAACAGGCTAGTGGTATGACAGACGCACATGCCGTGCGAATGCTGTTGTATCGCTGGTCACACGCCGGACATCTTCTTACCCTGAAGAAGGGTGTCTATATGACACGGCGCTTTTACGAAGCGCATCGACAGGATCGAAACTTCTCGGCTGCGGTGAGCGCAATTTTGCTGCCCCAGTCCTATGTGTCATTAGAGTTTGTTTTGCAGCAAAACAATTTGTTGACCGAAGTGACCTATCCGATCACTTGTATCACCAGACGCAACACGCGAACTATTACGAATGACATCGGCGTCTTTCGGTATCGAAATATCCGCGCCGAGCTATACCGCAACTTCACAATCCAGGAATATCTAGGTATCCGCTATGGCTGTGCTTCCCTAGCCAAAGCCTTGTTTGACTTTCTATATCTTCGCCCAATTCCGGCCAGTTACCGTTCTAAGCACTATGATTTGGCCGAAGAGTTGCGTCTCAATTTGGATGAGGTTGATGACGCGACCCAGGTAGAGTTTGCTGAACTGGTGGCGTTGAGCGATTCACCCAAAATGGCCGATATTCTTGCCAATTTTCGGAGCAATGGGTGGCTACCTTAGTTCAGTCTCTGCAACATGTTCTTGCCGAGAAAGATCCGCTCCTTCCCCAAGAGACCAAACGGATTATTCTCAAGGTGGCCTTACAGAGCTATGTGCTTGACTTTCTCTATAATCATCCACACTACCGCCAGTTGAATTTCTATGGCGGCACCTGTCTTCACGTTGTATACAATCTCAATCGGCTGTCTGAGGATCTTGATTTTGACAATAGCGCTGGGGTAGATCTGGCTAACTTGTCCAATGATCTGGTGACGCTCTTCAAAGGAGCCTATAGTTTTGAGCAAACGATTGCCAAACCGCAACGGGGTGAAAATGGCATTTTGCTCGTTACGCTTAGATTTCCTATTTTGAATGCTCTTGGCCTCTCCCCTCATCCAAATGAATCCCTGCACCTCAAGGTAGAGATCAGCCATCACCAGCAAACTGCTGTAGTACAACATACGCCGCTCTTTTACTATGGGCGTAGTTTTGTGCCGGCCCATTTTTCATTGGAAACGATGATGGCCGGGAAGATGCTTGCCTGTCTGGAGCGAAATTTTCAACGTGGACGTGAAGGCGCTTTTATTAAAGGGCGTGACTTTTATGATTTACTCTGGTTCATGCAAAAAGGGATTCGTCCGTTAGCAACAAAGCTTGCAAACGATGGCAAAGGATCTTACACTGTACAGTCGGCCATGACCCTTCTTGGTGAAAAAATTGCCGGTATCCGTACAGCGGATCTGGCGATCGACTTGGTGCCAATGTTTGAATCGCCAGCGTTCATTCAAGCCTGGTTAGAACATTTTCATGCAAATTTTGCGCGGTACGTTAGTGACTATCTTTCATCCACATGACCTCACACTTTAAAAGTCGCTAAGAACTAGATTATCAAAATGACAATGGCAACCCTTTACCCGGAAATTGAACCTTACGCACACGGTCTGTTAGATGTCGGCGACGGCAACCAAATCTACTGGGAGATTTGCGGCAACCCAGAAGGCAAACCGGCGCTTGTCCTCCACGGCGGCCCCGGCTCCGGCTGTTCGCCCCGGATGCGCCGCTACTTCGATCCCGCCGCCTACCGCATCGTTCTCTTTGACCAACGCAACTGTGGTCGCAGCACGCCACACGCCAGCGATCCAACCACCGACCTCGCCTTCAACACCACCGAATATCTGCTGCAAGACATTGAACAATTGCGCCAACATTTGGGCGTTGAGCGTTGGCTGGTCTTTGGCGGCTCTTGGGGATCGACGCTGACCCTGGCCTACGCCGAACGGCACCCTGAACGTGTGACAGAAATTGTGCTGGTCGGCGTGACCACCACGCGCCGTTCTGAGATCAACTGGCTCTATCATGGGATAGCGCCGCTCTTCCCGGCGGAATATGCGCGTTTTCAGGCGGGCGTTCCGGTTGAGCAGCGCACTGGTGATCTAGTGGCAGACTACTACCGACTGCTCCATCATCCCGATCCAGCCGTGCGCAACCAGGCGGCCATGGATTGGGTGACCTGGGAAGATTCGCTCGTCTCCGCTAACCCGGCCTATCGACCGGAACCACCGAAACTTGACTGGGCAATGGCTTTTGCCCGCATCGTCACCCACTACTTCCATCACAATGCCTGGCTGGCCGAGGAGCAACTGTTGCGTAACGCCGACAAACTGGCCGGCATCCCTGGCGTCATGGTGCAGGGGCGGCTGGATTTTGCCGGCCCGCTAGTGACAGCCTGGGAGTTGGCCCAACGCTGGTCCGACGGCAAATTGGTCGTCATCCAAGACGCCGGTCATACGGCGCAGGATGCCGGTATGACCGAAGCGGTCATTGCGGCGACCGATGGCTTTGCCCCAGGGCGGTAAGCGTGTCAGCACGCATGATGTGGTCATCCATAATTTGATTTTGCAAAATAGTCAAAGTATACTTATCCTAATCGTACTTTGCCTATTTTATGAAGTGACGCCCATGTTGGTTGACCGCAAACGCGAACTGGAAGAATTGAACCGCCTATTAGATCTGCGTTCTGCCCAACTGGTTGCCGTTAGTGGACGCCGGCGGCTAGGCAAAACGACGTTGCTGCGGCACTGGGCGCAAAGTAGCGGTCGCCCCTTTCTGTACTGGGTTGGATCGCACTTTCCTTCTGCTGTGCTGTTGACCCAGTTTTCCCAACAAGTTTGGCACCTCGGCAATCCAGGCCAGCGCGCCCCGCGCACCTTCAGCTATGAAAGTTGGTCTCATGCCTTGGAAGAACTGGCGCTCTTTTGCCAGGGCGAACAACGTCAGATTGTGATCATTGACGAGTTTCCCTATGCGGTGGCGGCTGAAACAGGCTTGCCTTCGGCGTTACAAAATGCTTGGGATCACCATCTGAAATTTAGCAACGTCTGTATGGTCCTCTGTGGCAGCCATGTTGGCATGATGGAAAAGTTGATTGACTCCGATGCGCCGCTCTTTGGGCGAGTGGTGGGGCCGTTACGGGTGGGGCCGTTGCCCTACGCCGCGACCAATCTCTTTTTGCCGCGCTACAACGCCGAACAACGGGTGGCTGTCCATGCCATTGTCGGTGGCGTACCGGCCTATCTAGAGCGCTTTACCGATGCGGTTTCCGTGACGGAAAACCTGCGCAATAACCTATTCCGTGAAACTGGTCTTTTCCGCATTGACCCCGATTATCTGATTGGTGAGCATGTGCGCGATCTCAAAAATTATCAGGCCGTGCTGGCGGCGATTGCCGAGGGAGCGCATAAACCAACCGACATTTCGTTACAAGCCGGTTTTTCCAATCGCGCCAGTGCAGATGTCTATTTGCAGCAGTTGATCGAAATGGATTATGTCCGCCGCGAACTGCCGGTGACGGTGCCGCCGAAAAAGCGGAGCAGTGCGCGTGTAGCCCGTTATTTGCTCGCCGACAACTACTTGCGCTTCTACTTCCGTTTTGTCCGCCCCAACTTGGACATTATTGCCCAAGAGCTTTATGGCGAGGTCGAACAACGCATTTCAGATCAGTTGCGCGCCTTTATCGGCATGACCGCCTTTGAGGAGATTTGTCGTGACTGGCTTTTGTTACAAGCACGCCAGGGCGCGCTGCCTTTTTCCGTCGAGCAGGTCGGTTCCCACTGGGATCGCAATGTGCAAGTCGATGCCGTCGCGATTAGCTGGCGCACCCAATCAATTCTACTGGGCGAAGCCAAATGGCAAGCCGATTTGGTAGGCCGTGATGTCATCCATGAACTGGTTGTTGAAAAGCAGCCCAAAGTGCTGACTGCCTTGCCGGAAAATGGCGACGGTTGGCGCGTCCATTTCGCCTGTTTTGCCAGGGCAGGCTTTACATCTGCAGCGCAACAATTGGCTGCTACCCATGATGTGCGACTAGTCACACTAGAACAACTTGACACCGATCTCTGCACCGTTTTGTAGCCCTATTGATTGTGCGGAAGCATAGCCTTTTACTCTGGTAACGACACCAACTTCAACACATCCCCGCGCACAGGTGTCTTGGTGAACTGCCCGTCTTGGGCGTGAACAATCATCGGCATCTGCTTCACCCGTAACAGGAAGTTAATACTGGTCTTGATCGACGCGTTGACCGGCGGCGCCAGACGAAAGCGTTGGAGGATGGTCGCCAACGTGAGCTTCATTTCGAGCATGGCAAATTGCGCACCGATGCACAGGCGCGGCCCGGCGCTAAAGGGGATGTATTCATAGGGCGACGGCTTGAGCGTAAACCAGCGCTGCGGGAGAAAGCGATCCGGTTCTTCATAGATGGCGGGCAGGCGGTGGGTCATGTAATGGCTGATCATCACCGACGATTTGGCCGCAACGTGATAGCCATCCATGACAAAGGGTTCCTGGGCGGTGCGCATGATATAGGCGAGGGGTGGGAACAAGCGCAGCGCTTCGTTGATGACCCCATCCAACAGCCGCAGGTCGCCCAGTTGATCCAGCCGGGGCGGCGCACCGCCCAAATGCGTATCGAGTTCAGCATACAACGCTTGCGCTACCTCCGGGTGCTGGCTCAACAAAAAGAGCGCCCACGACAGGGCATTGGCGCTCGTTTCATGTCCCGCCAGGAAGAGGATCACGGCGTTGGCGATCACTTCCTCGTCACGATTGCCGGAGACGTACCACATGACGACCTTGTCGCCCTTCTTGATCGTCTTCCCGCGCAGCTCAACGTCTTCGAGCGCAGTGCGGCGCATATAGGCGAGCGGCGTTTGCCAGCGGATCGTCTCTGAGACGAGCGACGGTATCAGCGCCGGGTTCGCTTTCAGCTTTGCGTATTGCTCGGGAAACTTGTTGAGCGCGTACACGCTGCCGGTGATCGAGTTGCGCGTCGTGTCATTGCCGCCGACGATCAGCAGGATCAGGTTTCCGAGGAATTCCTGGCGCGGCATGTCCTTGGTGCTGTCGCCATGCGCGAGCATTGAGATCAGATCATTGCGCGGCGGCGCCGCGGCGCGCTCTTCCCAAAGCATGTTGAAATACTGCAGGCACTCCATCAGCTCCGCGCGGCGCTGCTCGTCACTCTCGACGATGCCTTGCCCGGGCGCAGCAGTCGCGACGTCCGACCAGCGCGTGAGCTTGCGGCGATCTTCCCAGGGGAAATCGAACAAGGTCGCCAACATCTGCGTCGTCAGTTCGATCGAGATCTTATCGACCCAGTTGAACACCTCGCCGCGCGGCACGGCGTCGAGCAGTGCGCCGGCGCGTTCGCGGATGATCGGCTCCAAGTGCGCGAGA
>QWII01000031.1 GCA_021405325.1 Caldilinea sp. CFX5
GCCCCGCCTACGAGCAGGCGGGCATGTACACTCGCCCCGCCTACGAGCAGGCGGGCATGTACACTCGCCCCGCCTACGAGCAGGCGGGCATGTACACTCACCAACCAAAGTTATCCATAACTAGTACACGACGGCGTAAATAAACCCATAGTTGCCAGTGAGACAGTGACTGACTTACTGACCTACTGACCTACTGACCTACTGGCTTACTTAGGCCGCTCTATACTAGGCTATTATACTGTAAATTCAGCGAAGCAGAAAAGCAGAAATTTGAGGAAAGGCACTACTGTTCAATAGACAAGCGCAGCCGGAAAGGAGTGGGCTTAGTAGTTACGAGCGGGAAAAGAAAAGAGGGCAGGGGGCGATACACCGGTGTATCGCCCCCTGCCCTCTTCGATTGGCGGGTTCTACCCGTAAGGCTTATTTTGTGCTACATTTAACCGAGGCGGACGCAACGGTGGCGTTCGTGGCTTTATTCTTGACGACGGCTCTGACAGTTTGACCACTGCGGGCAAAGCTGCGGGCGACATAGGAATCGAGATCAGCAGCGCCGGCCGTGCTATCAAACTCCATCATTGATTCCAGGGGGTGCGCAAGGTTTTGATCAATTCGGTAGCCGTTGCGGCGCGTTTTGTGCTTTTATGAAACCAGATTTCCACATGCTGGCGCGCTTTCAAGGCGGTATAGATGAGATGGTTGACGCGACACTGTGTGGGTCGGCCGCCGGTATAACAATCGCGCGGCGCGATGGCGCCATAACCATGGTTAAAGCGCGTCGCCAAGTTGGTGCATTCGCCAATGTAGACCGGCGTGTCATTGACCAGGAGGAGATAGACGCCGCCATCCTGCTTATTACTGGGAATGCGGAATTTGCAAAATGGGCCTTCGCCAAAGGGGTGCAAAGCCAAATTTTGCGGGTTGGCATAGGCCAGGTGGGGCTGGAATGGCTGCACGGCGCCGGTATCGTCCGTCTCCGGGCGGATCTGCGCAGCCCATTCAAAATTGTACTTGCCCCAAGTTCTCATAAAGACACTCCATTCAAGGTTCTTGTAAAGAGATTGTTTCAATTGCCTGACAAACCCGGTTTCTGCCAGAAACCGGGTTGTGTTGAATTACCCCAACAATGCCAGGTTGGACGGCGTTTCCGCTTCAGTTGCGGACGCTGTGTTGACCATCCAACTGGAAAAGCCGACCAGAAAGGCGCGGAAGCCCGGTAGATGTTCCGCCGGGAAATTATACTTGGCCGGCGCCTCATCTAGCACCCGATCAAAACAGGCCAACCACTCCTGGCGCGCCGCTTCATCGATGACAAAGGGCAGATGGCGAGCGCGCATCATCGGGTTGCCATAGCGCTGCTGATAGAGCGGCGGTCCGCCCAATAAGCCCACGAAGAAGGCCGCTGATTTCTGCGACGCTTTGAGCATATCGCGCGGAAACATAGTGCGCAAAGAAGATTGTTCTAACTCGTGATAAAATGCTTCCAACATGGCGAAGATATTGGCTTCGCCCATAACGGCATAGATCGCTGCACTGGGCGCGGCTACGCGTGGCGGCCCCCCAGGCGGCACATAAATTTGACGTTCTGGCATGATTCTTTTTGTATGGCTCGCAATCAATGTCCACCCGCCCATCCAACCAGCCGGGCAGCTTTTCCAGAGGAAGCGGGTGTTGTAGTCTACGCTGGTAGATGACCACCATTGGCAAGAACGCGCACAGTGCGCGCCAGCGCAGTGGGGTCAGACCACGGAACAGGGTGCTCCTTCATTGTAACTGACTTTTCCTAGTTTTTCAAATATTGGGGAGCGATTTTCAGGGCTTTTGTCCGGCTGCGCCTCGGCAAGGCTTTCCCCGACGGCAAGATCAGTATTATTGCGGAAGCCGTAAGGAGCGATTACCGCTCATCGCGGGTCCGTGACTCGTAACCGGCTGGGGCGAGTCACGGACCCGCGATGAGCGGTGTCGCAAGTAAAGCATCGTACAGCATTAACAGTGCGCTACTCAGTCATTTTTCACCCTAAAAGCAATGACGCGTCAGCCGATAACGGTTGGCAAGTCTTAAAAAAGCGCACGCAGCTTTCAGACAAACGACAGATACCAGCACCGATCAATGTAAGTTAGAATAGAAACCAACAAGCAAAATGACAGACAAAGCCAACCAACCTATGTTTACGCAACCGCCCTTCACCCAATCGGCCATTCCGATCTACACCATTGGCTACGGGGAACGCACCGTCGCCGCCTTGGTCGCCGTATTGCAGCGCTACCAGATCGAGTATCTGGTGGATGTGCGCACGGCGCCCTATTCGCGCTATAAGCCGGAATTTTCCAAAGCGGAGTTGAGCGCCGCGCTCCGCCAACAGGGCTTCAAGTATGTCTTTATGGGCGACCAGTTGGGGGGTCGCCCCACCGACCCGGCCTGTTACACCGACGGCAAAGTCGATTATGACAAAGTGCAGGCGACCGCCGCCTATCAACAAGGGATTGAACGGCTGCACAGCGCCTTTGTCCAACAGCAGCGCCTTGTCCTCATGTGCAGCGAAGGCAAGCCGGAACAGTGCCACCGCAGCAAACTGATCGGCGCCACGTTGGACAAGCTGGGCATTCCGCTCGTCCACATTGATGAAAACGATGCGCCGCAAAGCCAGGCGCAAGTCATCGCCCGGCTGACTGATGGGCAACTTTCGCTCTTTGGCGACCATTCCTTTCAGTCGCGCAAACGGTATCCAGGGGCAAAGCCGGCGCAGGTAGAAGCTGAGGCCGGCGCAGAGGAGGAATTTGATGAATAAAGTGCAACTTGTTACCATCGGCGCCTACGGTTTTGACGCCGACACCTTCTTTGCTGCGCTGCAAGCCGCCAAGGTCGATACCTTCTGTGACATCCGGCGGCGTCGGGGGGTGCGGGGCGCCGAGTATGCCTTTGCCAATAGCCAACGGCTCCAACAGCGGCTGGCCGAATTGGGTATCCGCTATGTCTATCGCCAGGAGTTGGCGCCAAGCAATGCGATCCGCACGGCGCAATATGCGGTTGACAAGCAGACCAAAACCGCCAAACGCCAACGCACAGCGCTGAGTCCGGCCTTTATCGCCGCCTATGAAGAAAGCTGTTTGGCCAACTTCGCTCCCAAACAGTTCCTTGCCGAACTCCCCAATGATGCCCGGGTCATCGCCTTTTTCTGTGTCGAACGGGAACCCGCCGCCTGCCATCGTTCGCTCCTCGCCCACCGGCTGGCCCAAATGCTTGGTCTAGAGGTGATTCATCTGCTGCCTGAGTAAATCCTGAGAATTAGTTCGGTAGGTGGTTCGTTCGTTGGTTTCGACAAGCTCAACCAACGAACGAACCACCTACCGAACCAACCAACACCCTGAACCTATGATGAAAGTTGTGATTGTTGCCAAAACCCGCAAAGGCGCCGGCGCTTGTATCGGCGCCATCACCTTTGACGGCCAGAGCGTGCGCTTGATCGCCGCCGACGCCGAGACGAATGAGCGGGCTGGGCTGGAATATAGCGTCGGTGACGTGTGGGAACTCCAAAGCCGCCGCGCCACCGATTTGATCCCACCACACAACGAAAATATCGTTGTCCGGCACAAAAAGCAGTTGCCCCTGCGGGTTGACCTGGTCAGCTTTATTAACTTTTTCATGCCCCCCAAAGATGGTGCTGTCAGCCGGCTCTATGACGGGCTGACGCAGGCCACCGACACCGGCGCCCTCTATGTTGCCAACGCCAAGGGCATTCCACCCTATAGCACCACCTTTTGGCGCTCGGACCAACCGCTCCATCTGGATTTGGCAGGCAAACGCATCCGCTACCGCTACCCAACCGCTGACGGCGGTTGCACTTTAACCTTTGTCGGTTTCCAAGAACCGGTGGCGGTCATCCCGGCGGGAACCTTGTTGCGCGTCTCGCTGGCCCACTGGTGGCGACCAGATGACCGGCCTGACCAGGAGATGCGCTGTTATGTCCAACTTTCCGGCTGGTTTCTGGCCGAGCCAAAGTGTTTCTGCGCCGTCAGCCCACCACAGCCAACGGTGAACGGACAGGGTGCGGCAACAACGGCGACTACGCCACCACCGTCAGCCGCTACGCCACAAATTTTGCTCAAGCAAATCTTCGGCTACGACACCTTCCGCCCGTGGCAAGCGGAGATCATCGCTAACATTCTGGCCCGGCGCGACACGTTGGTCATCATGCCGACCGGCGGCGGCAAGTCGCTCTGTTATCAACTGCCGGCGCTTACCTTTGCCGGGTTGACCGTCGTGATCTCACCGCTGATTTCGTTGATGCAGGATCAGGTGGAACAGTTACGCCAGGCGGGGGTGGCGGCCATTTATCTCAACAGCACCCTTGCTTATGTTGAGTACCTGGAAGGCGTGCAGCAAGTGCGTAACGGCAAGGTCAAACTGCTCTACCTGGCGCCGGAGACCTTGTTGCGCCCGGAGACGCTGCTGTTGTTGGATCAGGTGGGCGTCGAAGCGTTGGTGATTGACGAGGCCCATTGCATCTCGCAGTGGGGTCACGATTTTCGGCCGGAGTATCGTCAACTGGTGGCCGTGCGCCAGCGCTTGCCCAACGCTGTCTGTGTCGCGCTCACAGCCACCGCCACGCCACGCGTGCAGGATGACATCAAAACGACGCTCGACTTTCGCCACGAAAACACCTTTGTCGCCGGCTTTGATCGCCCCAATCTGCTGATCAATGTCAAGCCCAAACATGAGTCGTTGCAACAGGTGTTGACCTTCCTGACCGCCCACCCGGAACAGTCGGGAATTATCTATTGCAATACCCAAAATCGGGTGGATGAGTTGCACGCCGCCTTGGTCGCCGCTGGCATTAAAGCGCTTCCCTATCATGGCGGCATGGAAAGCGCAGATCGTGAACGCAACCAGCGCGCCTTTATGCGCGACGACGTGCGCGTGATGGTGGCGACAGTCGCCTTTGGTATGGGCATCAACAAGCCCGATGTGCGCTTTGTCCTGCATGTGGATCTGCCCCAGGACATGGAGAGCTACTACCAGCAGATTGGCCGCGCCGGACGCGATAGGCTGCCGGCGGAATGTCTGTTGCTCTTTGGCTATGGCGATGTCCACACCATCCATCACTTCATCAGCCAGGGTGCACCCTCGGAAGCGGAAGGTCGGCGGGAACGGTTGCAGACGATGGTGAGTTGGGCCGAATCGTTTGCCTGTCGCCGCAAAGGGTTGTTGGCCTACTTTGGCGAATCCTATGCCAACGACAATTGCGGTCTCTGTGATAACTGTCTCTACCAGGAAGAGAAACAGGTCGACATTACCTTACCCGCGCAAAAATTCCTCTCCTGTGTGGTGCGCACCAACGAGATCTTTGGCGTCGGTCATATCATCAAGGTGTTGCGCGGCTCACAGGCCAAAGATGTCTTGCAATGGCAGCATGAAAAGCTCACCACCTACGGCATCGGCAAGGAGTATACCGCGGAGACCTGGAAACATCTGGCCCAACAATTCCTCCGCCTGGGGCTGCTCAAACAAGTGACCGGCACCGGCAGCCTCAAGATGACGGAGAAAGGCTGGGCGGTCTGCAACGGCGAACGGGTCTGGGGCACGCTGGCCGAAACGGAAGAAGCGGCCGTGAGCGCCGAGCCGGTGAGCTACAACGCCGAACTCTTTGCCCAGTTGCGGATCTTGCGCAAGGAGTTGGCCGATGCCGAACAGACGCCGCCCTATATCATCTTCTCCGACCGTAGCTTGCAGGAGATGGCGGCTTACTTCCCCCAATCCACAGCGGCCTTTAGTCAAATCCACGGCGTCGGGCAGATGAAGTTGGAGAAGTACGCCGCCCGTTTTCTGACGCTGATCAGCGATTATTGCACCCAACACCAAATCACCGAAAAGAGCCGACCACGCACCACGGTGGTCGCGCAACCGGCCATTAAAGCGCGCAGCCTGGAAGTCGGTGATCGTTTCCGGTCTGGCGAGTCGGTGGCACAGTTACAGGAAAGCTATAATGTCCATCGCGCAACAATTCTTCATCACCTGGCAACCTTTGTCCAAGCCGGGCAAAGTCTACCGGTCGCCCGGCTGCAAGCCGAATCAATCCTGAGTGTTGAACAGCAGCGCCAAATCTTTGGTCACTTTGCCGAATTGGGCGCTGAACGCTTGCGGCCCATCTTTGAAGCAATGGCCGAGCAGATCAGCTATGATGAACTTCATTTGCTGCGGGCAGTCTACCGGTTGACGCAGTCAGAGACAACTTAACTTACACGCCTGGAAAGTAACCGGCGTGCCAATGTCAAATCCAAAAAGCATTGCAAAATTCCCTGTTTGAGGCATCATGCGCTATGATCATCCCAAATGCTGAATATGCTATTGTGGATATTCGTAAACGGAGTCATATGATCAAATTGCTAGATGTCGTGGCCTTAACAGAAGATCTACCAGAATGTAATCTCCCACCGTGGACAGGTAGGCACAGTGGTTGAAATCCTGGCCGCTGGCGCCGCCTACGAGGTCGAATTTAGTGATCGTGAGGGTCGGACCTCCGAATCAGTGGGGTTGCGTCCCGATCAGGTGATGACGCTGCATTTTGAAGCGGTCAATGGTCATGCCGGTCGATTCATCCACGGGGACGTCCGACTGGGTAACATCGTTCAGACGGTAGCCGAGAGTCCGGTTTACCTGGACTTTGGTTTCGCAGCGAACCGGCCGCGGGTATACGATGTGGCTTATGCGTTGGTGTTCATGGTTTGGGCCACGAGATCCGGCAACGCGCCAGAGGACTTCCATTGGGGGTGGTTAGCGAGCTTGCTGGCTGTGTATCAAGAGTCGGCTGGAATTCGCCTGACCATACAGGAGCGAAAAGCGCTGTTGCCCATGATGGCGAGTGTACCGCTTTACGCTGCTGCGCTTGACGGATACACGGAAGATCCTGTCGGTAAGCTTCTTGGGCGGAGATCATTTATCAAACTGAGCGCATGGTTGCTGGCGCATCCGGATGTGGTTTGATAGCGGTACCGGCATAGCGACATAGACGATGTGTCGAGGAGGGTAGTTGACTTGCAATCAGTCATTGTGTGGGATGTCGGTGGTACGCTGGTGGTTGACGCGGTGTCATTCGAGGTTTTTGTTCACCGCTGTCTCGCTTCCGCCGAAATTGCGGTCACTGCCTTGGTGGCCTCCTCGCTGCGGGCTGCAGACGAAGTTCTTCTTCGGCAGCAGCAGGGACCGTTGTGGCGGACCGCCGACGACGAGAAGGCAGGTGACCTGGCCTTTGCCGTTGAACTCTTACGTGGCTCCGGCGCATCGGATGAGCAACGGCAGCAGGTCGCGGCGGCTGAAGTGGATGCGGTAATCATCAGCGCACATGGCGAGTTGGAAGAGGGCAACTACGGCGCGCTCTACCTCAATGAAGAGGAACTGAGCGCCAAGTTGGTCGGCAAGTTGGAAGCATGGGTGGTCTACTTTGACTCCTGTCAACAAGGGGTGAACATGGCCTATCTCGACGCCTTTCAGGAAGAGAGCGACATCCAGTTCTATCTCGCGCCGATCATCAGCAATGATGCGGGCGATTCGTCTACGAGGACGATGGTCTGGTTCTTTACGGCGGTGCTGCACCACAAACAGCCCATCCGCGCCCTGTTTGATACCCGCAAACGGCTCTTTGAGTTTTATGACAAGCAGCAGAAATTGGACATTGTAACGACGCTCAACAAAGCGTTTCCCTTTCGCCTATACGAATTTGTGGATAACGAAGAAGGGGCTGAAGCGTAGCAGAGCAGTCGGAAACTTTTGTTGACAAGGCAATTAGAAACCAGTATACTGGCGAATAGACATATGTGTCGACCGCAGAGCACCAAACACAAGCAGAACGAAAAAACCGACATCGTATCAGGCATGGATAAACTACCTCGCTTACGCTATCAACGTTTAGATTCAGCCCACTTGCGGATAATCGTGTATTTGGGCCTTACCATACTCTTCATCTTCGCTTGCCTTTCCTGGGGGCGTGCTGTGCACTTTACCTTTTTCTCCCCACTGGGCGGGATCGACTTTTATGGCTTTTGGCGAGCGGGCCTCTTTCTGCGACAAGGAAGTGATCCTTATACAGCTTTTCTGTTACACCTGTCGCCAAACAGCCCCATTACCTTTCTTGACGGCTCCGTTTACGAACAACTTCCCTACGATGACCAACTATCAATTGCGCCGACCAATACGGCGCCTAGCCTCTTCATCTTCTACCTTTTTGCCTGGTTGCCTTGGCCGCTAGCAAAAACGAGCTGGTTTCTATTCAACGGTGTTCTGGCAGCCATCCTACCCTTACTTCTTGTTCAACTGCACCCAGCGACGCAACGCTGGCCGCGCATTTTACTCCTTGCCCTTTTTTTGATTTTTTATTCGCTGAAAAGTGTACGTGGCGCCCTAGGCACAGGTCAGACAACCATCCTAGTCGTTACCTTGATGACCATCTGTTTGCTAGTCTGGCAAAAACATGAAATTGTCGCTGGTCTTGCGCTGGGCATTGCGCTTTCCAAGTATTCAGTCGCCTTGCCCCTCTTGCTCTATGCCCTCTATGAGCGGCGCTTGCGGGTCGTTGTGGTGGGCGCGCTCGTGCAGTTAGGCGCCGTTGTCGCCTTGGGTTTATTGACCCACCGCTCACCAGTTGCGATTGTGTGGAACTATTACTTGATTATGCAACAACACTGGGGACAACCCGGTCTTCATCTCGCCGAACTCTTTGCGCCGGGAACCTGGGCGCGCAGCAGCGCCCCTGTGCTTCTCACCCTGGGCTTTGTCATCTTTGCTGGTTGGTTGCGCTTCAACAAGCAAGCACGGTCAGCACCGCCTACAGATCGTCAATTCTATAACCTCCATGTGTTTAGTGCGTTGGCGTTATGGACTTTATTAGTGGCCTATCACCGTCCATATGATGGCATGTTAATCATGTTTTTTGTTGTTCTCATCCTCCTTGGGCTATCCGATGCAGATGGTTGGCGCCTGACATCCAAAGGGCGTTCCGGCGTGCTATTGGCCTTGGTTTTCAGCGTTGCCATCTTTATCCTTCCCTATGAAGAGATTGGCTCGCTACTGCCGCCAGCTTTCGCCGACCAAGCGCTTTGGCTGATCGCCAAATCCGTTATCCTGACTTTGCTCGGCATGTTTCTGTTGAACCTATGGTTGCTCAATCAAGTCACACGAACGCAGGACACAGAGAGATAGCCGACCAGCAAGAGACTTTCGCTGAACACAGATGATAAATTTAATCGGTGCGAATCGCCATGGACGAACTTCATGAATGACCTACTTTTCCAGCGAGTAATTAACTGGGCAGCCGCTGAAGAAACGATCCGGGTGATCATTCTGGAAGGTTCTCAGGCGCGACCTGATCACACCGAAGATCGCTTTTCCGATTACGATCTCGACCTGTATGTGGCCGACACGTTGCGCTTTGCACAGGATGACGCTTGGCTCACACCCCTGGGTCAAATTTGGGCGATGTCAATGTCTTCTGGTTTGAACTCTTTCATCTTGTCAAATATCTGCACCGCGATGACTTGTGGTCGGTCAAATTCAGAGATGCGGTGATCAAACGGCGTTTGTTACAAATGATTGAATGGCACGTACAGGCGCAAAATCACTGGCAGTATGATAGGTGGATTGCTGGCAAGAACATGAAACGATGGGTAGAACCCGATCTCTGGCAGGCTTGCTTTGGGATTTTTGCCCATTTCGATAAGGCGGACAGTTGGCGCGCCGTCTGCGCGTTGATGCCATTGTACCGTCGATTAGCTAGTGAGACGGCTCAACAATTGCACTACGCCTACCCAGTTGAAATGGATCAAGCCATTTCCGACTTTATTATGGCTGACCCGCCAGTATCGTTTACTGAAAGTGCTGGAATGATAGGGGAAAGACAAGATGAATAACTACCCACTGCTCTTCCAACCAACCATCTGGCCAAACGGACCAACTATCGTGCAGTTTGAAAGTGGCACGCCGCCAGCCGAGCATCTAATCAGCAATGTTAACGCCGTACCGATCACAGCAGACGGTCACTGGGTGGTGATCCAACTTGCCGGCGGCGAATGGGAAATCCCCGGCGGCACCGTTGAACCGGGTGAACAGCCGCTGGTGGCGCTCCAACGGGAGTTACGCGAAGAAGCGGGCGCGCAGATCCTGAAAGCGACCTATATCGGCTCTTTGCGGATGCACTCACAGGCCGAAAAACCCTTTCGCCCCCATCTGCCCCACCCGGTCGCCTACCGAGCGGTCTATTTGTGTGAAGTGGCGCTGGTCGGCCCGCCGCAAATACCGCTAACAGATGGCGAACAGGTTGCGGCAGTCAAAGCGTGTAGCCTGACCGAGGCGATGGCGTGCTTTACCAGCATCGGGCGCAGCGAGTTGGCCGAACTATACCGTTTTGCGGCGGCTCAGAAAGCGAGTCCCTAACGCATCATGACACCCTTAGCCCTACTTGCCGCCTACCCCTTATCCCCAGTTCACTTTGACCTCGCCGCCTTTTGTGGTACGTGGCATATTGTACAGAGCAATCTCGCCTTGTGGCAACGGTACGCTAATCCGGCCATTACCTACACCCGCTTGCCCGGCACAGCCGCCCCACGGCTATTGGATCTTGTCACCTACACGAAAGCCAACGGCGAGCAGGGACAGATCACCGGCATTGATCAGGTCGATCAACAGCACGCGCGTTTCTTTCACTGGCGGGGCGACCGTTGGTATACCCGCTGGGTGACCAGCCATTGGTGCGTGGTCGATCACGATCCAGCCTGCGCCGAATGGGCTGTCACCTACTTTTCCGCAACGCCCTTTACCAAAGCCGGGATCGATCTTTATGCCCGCACACCAACACTGAGTAGCGAACAGCGTGCCCTGATCCTTGACCGACTGCAAGAGCATCCCTTCCTCCGTGAGCAAACAACCACGTTGTTCACACCACACCGGTCAGAGTTCGACAAATCTAAGCCAACTGCGTAAACTGAGTATCAGCGAATGAGAAGGGTTGTTGGGAGTAAAGGCAGGAAAAGCGATGCAAAACAGCAACGAACAAGCACGGCTAGGCGCTTATGTCACGGTGGAGCTAATCGACGAGCAGGGCAATAGCGAACGCATGAGCGTTGACATCGTCCGCGAGGAACACGCCGACCTGGATCGGGGCCGGTTAGGGGCGCAGACGCCGCTGGCCAAGGCGATCAGCGGCAAGCAGGTGGGTGCGTTGGTCAACTACCGCATGGGGGATATTCGCCAGGTGCGGATTGTCAGTGTGCGCCCATCGCAAGTAACGGCGCTCGACAATACTGAGGAACAACGTCAGGCCCAATTGCAGCAAGCGCTGGCAACCGTGGAACGCACCAATGCCGAAGTTTTCGCCGCTTCCTACACCGGGAAGTGGGGCGACTATGAATTACGCACTAATGAACAAAAAACCAAAGCTGAACAATAACCAAAGAAGAGGACACGATGATTTCCGGCGAAAATTTGGTCTGGAATTTTGAACGCAATGCCAGTTACCTCCGCACCCATCTGGCCGACTTAACCCACGCCGATTCGCTGGTGCAGCCGCCGGTCAACGGCAATTGCATCAACTGGATCGTGGGCCATATTGTCTGTTACCGCAATCTGGCGCTGGGCATTTGTGACCTGCCGCTGGTGGTCAGCCCGACCGTGGCTGAACGCTATGAACGCGGTTCGGCGCCGGTAATTGGAGCAGCGACGGACGTGGCGCCGTTTGATACCTTAGTGCAAGCCTACTGGCGTTCCCAGGAACAACTGATAGCCTATCTGCGCACGATGACCGCAGAGCAGGCCGGCGTCGTTGTCAGCGCCGGGGATTTTACTATGCCACGCAGCGAGCTGCTCACTTCCTTTATGCGCCATGAATCCTATCACGCCGGCCAACTGGAACTTTTACGAGAATTGGTGATGGCCGCACGGTGAATCATGAAGTTAGCGCAATATTGACCTTTGGCAACCATACGGGCGCTTTCAACGAATAAAATATCCATTCCGTAGGCGCCTAGGTTTACTAAAACGGGTGATTCAATTCACACTATAATCGTTCAATCAATGGTAGAAAAGTAACGGACTAGAGCAGTACCTATGGATCAACAACAAATTCGCAGATTATTGGAGGCGGTAGCGCAGGGCGAACAGGATGTGGAAGGTGCGCTGCAACGGTTACGGGCGCTGCCCTTTGAGGCGACAGAGTTTGTCACCCTGGATCACCATCGTAGCTTGCGGTGGGGCTTTCCAGAGGTGGTTTTTTGCGCCGGCAAGACGGCGGAACATGTAGCAATGATTTTGCAACGGCTGGTCGCGCGCAACCCACGGGTGCTGGCAACCCGCGCTAGCGCTGAACAATATGCCGCCGCTCGCGCCCTGACCCCGGAGCTACAATATCATGAATTGGCGCGCTGCATCTGGCTGGATCGCGAGCCGGAGCGGACGCGTCACAGCGGGGTAGTGGTGGCTGCCGCCGGCACCAGTGATCTGCCGGTCTTGGAAGAGGCGATCTTGACGCTTGATTTGATGGGCCACCAGTCGCAACGCATTGTCGATGTAGGCGTGGCGGGGTTACATCGCCTGCTGCCCCATGTGCCGACGTTCCAACAAGCCAATGTGGTGGTGGTCGTCGCTGGCATGGAGGGGGCGCTCGCCAGCGTGGTGGGCGGGCTGACCGCAGCACCGGTGGTAGCTGTACCGACTTCGGTGGGGTATGGCGCTAACTTTGGTGGACTGGCCGCGCTGTTGGCAATGCTCAATAGCTGTGCATCGGGCGTGGCCGTGGTCAACATTGACAATGGGTTTGGCGCGGCCTGCATGGCGGCGGCGATCAATCAGCGTATTGTCAATGCGAAGCAAGCACAGCATTGATATTGATCTCTACACCAGTAAATGTTATAATCTAAGCTGCTTAGAATAAGCAGCTTAGATTATAACGACCTATGAACAAATTTATTGGCCGCCAACAAGAATTAAATGCACTCAATGCGGTGCTGACCCAACGGGGCGCACAGTTCATTCTGCTCTATGGCCGGCGGCGGGTGGGGAAAACAACGCTGGTTTTGCATTGGGCCGAGCAGAGCGGTCGCCCTTTTATCTACTGGGTTTCCACACGCGATACGCCCGCCCAAATTCGCGCAAGCTTTATGAAGTCGATCTGGGCTTGGGCCTATCCCACGACGCAAGGCGGCGGGCAGGCGGTTCCGCGCTTTGAGAGTTGGAGCGAAGTCTTTGCCCTCACGGCCCAATTGATTGGCGACCAGCCGGTGGTGTTGATTCTAGATGAGTTTTCCTACGCTACCGAGTCTGATCCCTCCTTACCCTCCCATCTCCAAGCAGCGTGGGACCATCTCTTCAAAAAGAGCAATATCACCTTGGTGTTGGCTGGCTCCCATATCGGCATGATGGTCGATCTGTTGCGCTATCAAGCGCCGTTGTATGGTCGCTTTACGGCGCAATTGCCGGTTGACCCGCTCCCCTTCGGCGTCATTGCTGATTTTCTGCCCCAATACACAGCGGAGGAGCGGGTGGCCGTTTATGCGGTGGCTGGTGGCATCCCCGCTTATATCGAACGTTTTAACGATGCCGAAAGCGTTGACAGCAACTTACAGCGACTCTTCATGTTGCGCACGAGTATGTTTCACAGCGAACCCTTTATGTTGATCGGTGACGTGATTCGCCGGGAGACCCAACGCTATGAAGCCATTCTCAAAGCGCTGGCCGCCGGCAAACGCACGCCAAACGAAATCAGCCAAACCTTGGGTTTGACCGCCTCTGAACTCAGCCCCTATTTGAAACAATTGGAAGGGTTGCGTCTGGTCGAACGCCGGTTACCGGCCACCCTAGAAGCCAAACGGCGGCGCAATAGTCGCAATAGTCGCTACCACCTGGTCGACGCCTATCTGCGTTTCTACTTTCGCTTCATTGCCCCCAACTTTGACCTGGTCGAGCAGGAATTGACAACGCTCTTGTGGGAACGGATCAGGGAACAGTTTCGCGCATTTATTGGCGTCACAGCCTTTGAGGAGCTTTGTCGTGCCTGGACATTGGGGCAAGCGCGCGTCGGCGCCTTACCTTTCATGCCGGAGTTGGTGGGTAGCCACTGGTCAACCACCGCCCAGGTCGATGTGATTGCCATTAACTGGCGGGAGCAGGCGATCTTGCTGGGTGAGTGTAAGTGGCTTACCGAGCCGGTTAGCGTTACCATTGTGCGCGAGTTGGTCAGAAAAAGCGCCGCCGTTGTGCCTGGGCCGGGGTGGCAGGTGCATTATGTTCTCTTTGCCCGCAATGGCTTTACCCCATCCGCCATTGCCGAAGCGCAAACCGTCGGCGCACAGTTGATCGATCTGGTTAAGCTGGATCGCGATCTGACCAACCTTGCGAAAACCCGCTAATCCGCTACAGAAATTGACGGAAAATACGCAAACTTTGCACCAATTGCAAACATTGTTTGGGCAAACAGGAACTACGATGAATTGTCGATAGTTTCTGTAGGTATGATACGCACGACAGACCAATCCTACACCGTACAACCCATTGTTCAGCAACGCGAGACCTTTGCACGGCTGCTTGTGCATGATATGCGCAATCCACTCTCCGGGATTGTGCTTCATGCGCAGCTACTGCAAACACGGGACGATTGCAATGCGGAGCAAAAACGCTTCCTAAGCCAGATTCTGGCTGAAGCGCACCGGTTGCGCACACTCCTCGACCAGATGCAGTTGCTCAACAAGCTCCAGCAAGGCCAACAGCGTTTGCGCCGCCAACGCACTGATTTACGGGCATTACTACGCGAATCCATCAACAAATGTGAGTCATCGTCCCTCTTGCAGGGGAAAGAACTGCTGACCGCCATCCCGACTGCGCCCATGCCACAACTGCTTGTCAATCGCAGCCTGATCCAGCACCTGATCGACATCCTGCTCAACCATGCCATCCATTTCACACCGGCACATGGCCTGATCACGGTTGACATGGCCGTAACGGTTGATGTCATGCACCAAGGTAGCCTCTACCAAGAGACCAAGCGTCCATTGATGCAACTGACCCTTATCGACCAAGGGCCATCCCTACCAGACAAAGTCTTAACCGATCTCTATGAATTTGTCGAAGAGTGGGATGTGATCGTCTCGGATCGCATCGGTATCGGGCTAAGTCTGGCCCTCTGCCAGATGATTGCCGAAGTGCATGAGGGGACGCTGACGATCACCAACCACCAACCCCAAGGCGTTTGTTATGTGCTAAACCTGCCGATTCCTGAAAGCGAATGGTCGCCGCATACCACCGCCAGGTAAAAACAACCGCAGAGACGCAAAGAGCGCAAAGAAGGTCAGTATAAACCCTTTGCGTGCTTTGCGTCTCTGCGGTTAATGACGCTGTTTCACCACAGGAACGAATTAGTTGATGCCGGCCATCTCTTCCTCGTCCAGATCGATCTCCACCAGTTCGCCCGTAACCGCATAGACAATGCGTTCGCAGATGTTGGTCGAACGGTCGGCGGCGCGTTCTAGATTATGGGCTGCCCAGGAGAGGTAGTTGGCATTGTCAATCGTCGAGGGGTTGGCGGTGATGATCTGGATTAACTCCCGGTTAATCGTATTGTAAAAGTCATCAACCTCATCGTCCCGTTTGGGGATTTGGCGGGCGGCGGTAATATCCTGGTTGACAAAAGCATCGAGCGAGCTGCGCAACATATCAACCACCAGGGCGCACATTTGGGGTAGATGCACTAGTGGCTTGACCAACGGCTGATGGCCGATATAGACGGTAATCCGCGAAATGCCTTTGGCATAATCGCCAATCCGCTCCAATTCCGAGGCAATTTCGAGGACGGCGGCCAACAAGCGCATATCGCGCGCCATGGGTTGTTGGGTGGCGATCAGGGTTAAACACTCGTCCTCAATTTTATACCGTTTCCGATTGATCAAGCGATCATTGGCAATGATTTGACGCGCAGCATCGAGGTCTTGCCGTTTGAGAATATCAATTGAATCTAACAAGGCTTTGGAAACCATGCTGCCCAGGACGAGGAGTTCATCCTGGAGACCCTGAAGCTGTTTTTCATAACGGGTTCGCGTCATGGCAGATTCTCCATTCTGTCGTTACCGACTTCTGTAAACTTTCCTGTACCTGAACATGATATACTATTCCGGTCTGTAGGAAAAATTACGAAAATCGACTAATAAGCAAGCGATTCGCCAAATGGTCGCACCTGCTCGTCATCACGCCCACCAGGTTCCCGGTGACTGGCGATGCGCACGGTTGATAGGGGTGATTAGCCAAAGCGACCAGTGATATACTCTTCGGTGCGCTTCTCTTTCGGGTTGGTGAAAATTTGTTTGGTCGGTCCATATTCGGCCAGGCTGCCGGTGCGATTATCATCGACCATAAAGAAGGCGGTGTAGTCCGAGACGCGCGCCGCCTGTTGCATGTTGTGAGTCACAATCATAATCGTGTACCTCTCGGTCAACTCGCGCATCAGGTCTTCGATCTTCAAGGTGGCAATCGGGTCAAGCGCCGAACATGGCTCATCCATGAGAATAATATCCGGCTTGACCGCAATGGCGCGAGCAATGCACAGCCGCTGTTGTTGACCGCCCGATAGCCCCAACGCACTCTGGCTCAATTTATCCTTGACTTCATCCCACAGCGCCGCGCTACGCAACGACTCTTCGACCAGTTCATCAATCTCGCCGCGATAGCCGTTGATGCGGGCGCCCCAGGCCACATTTTCATAGATCGATTTGGGGAACGGGTTCGGCTTCTGAAAGACCATGCCAATCCGCCGCCGCACCTCGACCGGATCGACATCGGGCGCATAGAGATTTTCGCCATGATACTTGATTTCGCCCGTAACTCGTGCGCTGGAAATCAGATCATTCATGCGGTTAAAGCAGCGCAGCACTGTGCTTTTGCCGCAGCCGGAAGGGCCGATCATGGCGGTGATCTTGCGGCTCTCAATCTTCAAATCGACATCACGCACGGCATGAAAGTTACCATAATAGATATTTAATTGATGGGCTTCAATGGCAAAGGGGCCATACTGCCCCGCGACGACGCCATTGTTATGCTTCACTTCGCTATGCTTAATTTTTTGGGCAAGTTCACTCATCGTTAGATTCTCCTGGTATAGCGATTGCGCAGCAGCACCGCCGTGGCATTGAGCGTCAGCAACAACGCCAGCAGCACGACAATCGCCGCCGCCGCAATATTGCGAAATTCATCCTGGGGCCGCGCCGTCCACTGGTAGATCTGAATGGGCAGGGTGGTAAATTTCGAGAATGGCCCATCGGGATCGACCACAATAAAGGTCGAGGCGCCGATCACCACCAGTGGCGCCGTCTCGCCCAGGGCGCGCGAGATGGCAAGAATGGTGCCGGTGAGGATGCCGGGAATGGCATTGGGCAGGACATGGTGCCAGATCGTTTGCCATTGGGTAGCGCCCAGCCCAAAACTGGCCTGGCGCAACGAAGCCGGCACGGCGCGAATCGCTTCACGGGCATTGATGATGATCAAAGGCAGAATCAACAGCCCCAGCGTCAAGCCGGCGGAGAGTACCGTGCGCCCGTTCGCCGTGGTCGGGTCGGCGACGCCAAAGAGGCTGCCACTGGTCAGCGGCTCCATGATGCGCACAAAGACCGCCAGACCCAAGAGACCATAGATGATCGACGGCACGCCGGCCAGGTTGTTAATATTGGTCTCGATCAGGCGGTTGAGCCGGTTATCGTCCGCATACTCTTCCAGATAAATCGCCGCCCCCACACCGATGGGTAGCGAGAAGAGAATCGTGATCAGAATCACCCAGAGCGAACCCAAGATCGCCGTGCGCACGCCCGATTGCTGCGGCAGCGGCGACTGCGAATTGGTCAGGAAATTGGGCGTGAGCCAACTACGAAAGATCAATTCGCCATTGGGAATTTCCGCCGCTTCCGCCGCAATGGTGGCGCGGGCAAAGAGCGAATCGCGTAACGTCCAGGAGCGCACCACCTGCGGCTCGACGACCCGTTCCAACACCAGGTTGTAGACATTTTCCTGTGAACGTTCGGCGAAAGGTTGGTCATTCTCCAAGCGGCGCATCAGCCCCTTTGAGACATTCTCCTGCAAAATGGCGATCAGCGCCTCTTTGGGCAACTGGGCCAGCGGTTGATCCACAATGGCGGCATTGGGGTTAGCCTGCAATAGCTTCGCGTTGTGCGCCGCCACCAGGGCTGCCGGTTCGATCTTGTTCTGGATCGCTACATAGCCAAAAGCGCCGTTAATGATGTTGTAGAGCAACGCCAGCAGGGCAATAATGCCGATCATCGTCGCCAATATAAAGAGCGTTTGCCAAAATACACCACGGCGGCGGCGACCAGCCACTTGCTGGCGCATAGCGTCGCCTTCTGGAAAAGCGGGGGGTTGGGTGGGGTTGTGTTGGGCCATTAATCGTACTCCTCACGGAAGCGTGTCACGATGATGCGGCTAATAATATTCAAACCCAGCGTCATGAAGAAGAGCAACAGACCGATGGCAAAGAGGCTGGCATAATCAATCGAATCATAGCTGAGGTCGCCGCCGCTAATGCGCACAATGTGACCAGTCATCGTCTCAGCCGCCTTGAAGGGGTTCAAAATGCCAAAATTGGTAAAGGCTTCCCCCCAACTGTTAAAGTTGCGTGGACCTGCGCCCGCGGCCACCGCCACGACCATGGTTTCGCCCACTGCCCGCGACATGGCGACAATCACCGCCGCCGCAATGCCGGAGAGCGCCGCCGGCAGGACAATGCGCAGCGAGGTCTCCAACTTGGTCGCGCCCAGGCCAAAGGCTGCCTCACGCAAGGAACGGGGGACGGCGGTCAGCGCGTCTTCACTCATGGAGGTGACCAGGGGCAGAATCAGAATGCCAATCACAATGCCGGCAGAGGCGGTGTTATAAATCTCCACGACACCATCGCCAAAAATATTACGCAGAATTGGCGTCATAAAGGTCAAGGCAAAATAGCCATAGACAATGGTGGGGATGCCGGCCAGCACTTCCAAAATCGGTTTCAAGATGCCCCGCATCCGTGGCGAAGCATATTCGCTTAGATAAATCGCAATCATCAGCCCCAGCGGCAAGGCGATCAACATGGCGACAAAGCTGGTCGTTAAGGTCGCGATCACCAGCGGCCAGATGCCAAATTCGCCAATCGCCGGCTGCCATTTGACTTTGGTAATCGTATCGAAAAGATTGACTTCCGGGCGCTGAAAAAAGAGCAGCGCCTCATTCCCCAAGACATACAAAATGCCGATGGTGGTTAAGACAGAAAGCGCCCCGCAGCCAAAGAGAACCCATTGAATGATGCGTTCTCCCAAGCGGAAGCGCCGGCGTAGATTCACTTGTGGGGTGCGCACGGCTACATTTCTTGCCAATGTTCCTGCGGCTGATAAATTACTTTGCATTAGTATCCTCCAACCTACCTCTCATGGTAAGCCAAAAGGGAGGGGGTTGCGCCCCTCCCTATCGTGCTTAGAAACTGTTCAAGCAGTTGTCCACGATGCCCCTACCTTACTGCATGGCGGCGACCCAGTGGCTCTTGGCTTCTTCCAGCGCCGCAGCGGGGGCCGGGAAGTAGCCGACATCGATTACCTCTTCATCGACATAGGTCAGGTAGAAGTTGATGAAGGCAGCCACCTGCGGCTTTTCCTGCAGGATCTTGGCATCGGAGTAGATGAAGAGCGGGCGAGCCAGCGGGTAAGTACCATTGTCCACATCTTCGGCATTGCCCACGACACCGTTAATGGTCGCCAGCTTCAAGCCGGTTTCATTGGCATGGTAAAAAGCGTAGCCAAAGTAGCCGATGGCATTCTTGTCGCCCTGCACCCCCTGCGAGAGAACATTGTCATCTTCGCTCAGTTGCAGGTTGCCGGCGTCGAGCAACTTGGCTTCGGCTTCCTCACCAAAGGCCGGCGTCATGACCGCTTCGATAAAGTAGTCAAAGGTGCCGCTATCGGTGCCGGGGCTGAAGCGCAACACCGGTTCGGCCGGCCAGCTCGGATCGACATCCGACCAGTTGACCACATCCGTCGAGAAGAGCTTGGCGACCTGCTCTGTCGTCAAATCGGTGACCCAGGTGTTCTCCGGGTTTAAGACAATCGCCAGCGCATCGGTGCCGACGCGGAATTCAATCGGCTCGCGGTTAATGGCGCGGCAGCTTTCGATTTCGCTATCCTTGATCGCCCGGCTGGCATTGGCAATGTCCGTTTCGCCGGCAACGCAGAAGCGTTCAAAACCGGCGCCGGTGCCGATGCTGTCCACCGTAATATTGCCGGCATAGCCTTCATCGACAAAGCGATTGGCCATCGCTTCGGTCAACGGGAAGACCGTGGAGCTGCCGGCGGTGATAATGTCGCCGGTTACTTCCAAGGGATTGACTTCGGGCAGTTCGGCCATGGCGCCGGCGGCGGCATCCGTCGTGCCGGTCACGGCTGTGGCGCCGGTCACTTCCGTGGTTGTGGTAACAGCTTCACTGGCCGGGGCTTCGGCGGGGGCTTCGGTCGCCGGAGCTGCCGCGCTGGGTGCGGGAGCAGCGGTCGGCGCACAGGCCGCCAGCAGCAAAACCAGCACGAGCGAAATCAACAGAAATCTGGTGCGAAACATCGGGTTACTACTCCTTTACTCTGTCGTAATTTACAGGTTGATACCTATTTATTTTGCGCAAGTCGTAGAGATAGCTGAGAAGTTCATTAATCACTTCTGAAAGAATGGTAAAGGAGGGGGGTTAACAGAGTGCGCCCGTCAGGTTAATTGTTTGTTAACGAAAAGGGCGCTTTGTCAACGGGTGTTAACAGACGCGGATTTACGGACGCAGGCAGGAAAAGAGAGAAGAGTGATGGGAAACAGAGAGGGGGAAAGGCGACGCCGAAGCAAGTTATGAAGCTGCGATGGTCTGTGTTTCTTGTACAGGGAGAGCAAATGGGCGGCTGGTCGCTTCTGTCAGCGGTAAGGTAAAAAAGAAGGTGCTGCCCTTGCCCACCCGACTTTCGACCCAGATGCGCCCGCCGTGGGCCTGGACAATGTGTTTGGCAATCGCCAGGCCAAGCCCGGTGCCGCCGCCGGAACGGGAGCGATCGGCTTTGTAGAAGCGCTCGAAGACGCGCGGTAGATCTTCCGGCGCAATGCCGACGCCGGTATCGGCAACCTTGACCAGCAGCATCTGGTTGTCATAAAGGGCAGCCGAAATACAAATGCGTCCTTTGGGTGGGGTAAATTTAATGGCGTTGTGAATTAGGTTGGTTAACACTTGTTCAACACGGCTGCCATCCACGTAGACCGTCGGTAAATCAGGTGTTCCTTCCGTTTGTAATGAGAGCTGGGCGCGCGCGGCTTGCGCTTGGAGCCGTTCCACAGCGCGTTGTAATAGAGCCAGCGGCGCCGTTTTTGTTAACTGTAATGAGGCCTTCCCTGACTCAATGCGCGCCAGGTCAAGGAGTTCCTGCACCATCTGGGAAAGGGCGTCAACCTCCACCTCCATATGGCGTAGGAAGCGGTGGGCGGCTTCATTATCTTCCAAGGCGCCATCGCTCAGGGTCTCGACCAGCGCACGTAAGGAGGCAATCGGCGTGCGCAATTCGTGAGAGATGTTGCTAATAAAATCCTGGCGCACGGTCTGGAGTTGATGCAACCGGGTCAAGTCTTGGAAGACGACCAGATAGCCCCGGTCATCGCCACGCAGAAAGGGGGTGACGACCATACGCAAGAAGCGTTCGCGATCCAGTTCCAGCAGCGCCGTCTCGTTGCCACCCGACTGTTGACAGCGGGTAAAGACCTCGACGATCCGATGGTCGCGCACGGCCTGCACAAAGGAATGTTTCAGCGCTCGTTGCGGCGTTGTCTTCAGAATTTGCGCCGCCGCCGGGTTGAGCAAGCGCACACGCCCATGCCGATTGACAATCAAGACGCCATCAGTCATGACATGGAGAACGGTGTGCAGCCGGTCTTTTTCCCTGGCCCGTTTGGTGATCTGCCGCTGCAACTTTTCGGCCATACGGTTAAAGGCGCGCACCAATTGGCCAATCTCGCCGCCGCTCAGGGAAAGCGTACGGGCGGCCAAATCGCCCTGACTAATCCGTTCCGCGGCTTGCGTCAGACGACGGAGGGTTGCGGCGGTGCGCTCCACCTGCCAGATCACCAGGACAAGCATGATGAAGGCCACGAGCAAAATCGGCGGCATGATCGTCGCCCGTAACTGCGCCAGGTTGCTTTGCATGGTGGGCAGGGGGTAGGCAACGCGCAGCAAGCCCAGGCGTTCTTGGCCCTGTTGCACCAAGGCAACCACCACCAGCGCTTGCCGGCCTAATACGGCATCATACTGGGTTACGCTACTCAGCCCTGTACGCAAAGCGCTTTGCACCTCAGGCAGATCGCCAAGCTGTTCAACCCCGGCGGCGCTGGTATGCGAATCAGCCAGCACTTCACCATCGACCGTGAGTAATGCCGCATGAGCATTGGTCAACAATGTCCATTCCTGTAACTGTCGTTGGCGGGAAAGTGCATTGTCCTGCCAGACTGAAGACAAGGCGCCACTGCGGACAAAGTGCAGCGTCTGTTGCTCGGCCGTGGCAGCTAACCGGGTCAGATACCACTGGTTCACCTGAGCGGAAAGATACAAACTGAGACCAACCAGCAAAAGCAAAAGCAACGCGGCATAGCCAAAAGCGGCGCGCCAACGGCGTTTAACGATGGTCGCGGCCGTCGTCAAATTCGTCAAATTCTCTGCGCGCCAGCGGGGCGGCCAAAGCCGTCTCGTTTGTTGTTCAAACCAGGCGGGATCAAACCATTTCGCCATACGTAAACGCAGATCAATCTTCTTTGTCATGAATCCCTCGTGATCGACCGACCAGACAACCAGTTGTCGTTGAGCGTGCAATGCCTATGGGTAATGACGAGCTACCGTGTTTCTGGCGGCTCGACCCATCATAAATCGAAAAGGCGTTTTTTGCCGTAAGTCTTCTCTAAGTATAAACAGATAAATTAACAATGATGGCATAAATTTTTAACAATATGTTAACAACAAAAAGGTCGATCCATAAATGGATCGACCTTATGATGGCTGGATGTCTATCAAATGCCGGGTAAGGCAACGCGGCCGTTAGCCATCGAAACGATAGCCGACGCCCCGCACGGTCACCAAACGCATAGGGTTGGCCGCATCATCTTCGATTTTCTCGCGCAGCCAGCGGACATGGACATCGACCGTGCGACTGCCGCCGTCATAATCCCAGCCCCAGACCCGCTCCAAAATCAGATCGCGACTCAGGACAATGCCCCGGTTGCGCGCCATAAAGACCAGGAGTTCAAATTCTTTAGGCTTCAAGTGAAAAACCGTATCGCGGAAAATGACCTCATGGCGGCTCAGGTCAATGATCAAATCAGTAAAGACCATGCGCTCCAGTGGAAAGTCCGCCTGGCTGTTGCTCTCCTGCTGGGTGGCGGTCACCTCTTCACGCACCAGGCGCACCCGGCGCAACAAGGCTTTCACCCGCGCCATCAACTCCCGCATACTAAAGGGCTTGGTGAGATAATCATCCGCCCCCACTTCCAGCCCGACAATTTTGTCGATCTCATCCGCCTTCGCCGTCAGAAAGAGGATCGGCAGGCTCATCTCCTGGCGGAGAATGCGGCAGACTTCAAAACCATCCAACCCCGGCAACATGATATCCAGGATCATTAGATCAGGGTCGACAGCACGGGCGATCTCCAACGCCTTCAAGCCATCCTTGGCCGTACTGACGCGGTAGCCCTGTTTCGTCAAATTATATTCCAACGTATCCAGCAGCGCCGGTTCATCTTCAACCACAAGCACTTTGGGGTTGCCCCCGTTTGGCAGCACCATTGCAGTCATGTCTTCTCACATCCTTACTACTCCAGATCACCGCACAACCGCAATTTGCACGCCATCGTTGCGCAGGCGATGGGGTGAATTGGCGGGAGGAGCGATCACAACCATGCTTTCAGCTACGCTCTATCGACATTCTGCACGCTTTGTTGGTGTACAGCCATTATAGATGGTGGCGCGGATAGCCGCCAAATCAGCCGGGGTCAATCTACACAATCTTTGCTCGATCTTGGTAAGCTGCATTGATGGATGGTAAGATAGCAGCCACACAATGCTACAACGATCCGCGCCCCCGGCAGCCGCGTCGATTTCACAAGGAGCAGCCAATGACGATACGCCTGATTCAACATGCCGAATTACTTCTAACCATGGACAGCACCCGGCGCGAGTTGCGGGACGGTGCGCTGGTCATTGAAGAGAACCAAATTGTCTGGGTAGGCCAATCAAGTGATCTACCGCCGACCTTCGCCGCCCAGGCCGGCGAACGGATCAATGCACGGGGGAAGTTGGTGATGCCGGGGATGGTCAATACGCACCACCACTTCTACCAAACCCTGACGCGCGCCATTCCCGCGGCGCAAGACGCTGTCCTCTTTGACTGGTTGAAGACGCTCTACCCGATTTGGGCCGAATTGACGCCGGACGATGTACAGATCAGCACGCAGACCGCCCTGACCGAACTGCTCCTCAGCGGCTGCACCACCAGCAGCGATCATCACTATCTCTGGCCCAACGGTTCTCGGCTGGATGATCAATTTGCGGCGGCTGAGTTGGTGGGGGTCCGCTTTCATGGCGCCCGCGGCAGTATGAGTTTGGGCGAAAGCCAGGGCGGTCTACCACCCGATCGGGTGACGGAGGACGAAGCGGCCATTCTACTTGACTGCCGGCGCGTGGTCGAAAGCTATCACGACGCCAATCGCTTTGGTATGCGCCGGGTCGTCATTGCCCCGTGCAGCCCTTTTAGCGTCACCCCGGCGTTGATGCGGGAGAGCGCCGCATTGGCGCGCAGCTTTGGTCCCGCCATGGATGTTCATCTCCACACCCATCTGGCCGAGACCAAAGATGAAGAAGCTTTTTGTCTGGAGCGCTTTGGCTACCGCCCCGGTGACTATGCCGAAATTCTCGATTGGACAGGCGCTGATGTCTGGCACGCGCATTGCGTCCATCTCAACCCGGCGGAGGTCAATCTCTTTGCCCATACGCGCACCGGCGTCGCCCACTGTCCGACCAGCAACATGCGCTTGGCCAGCGGCATTGCCCCCGTGCGCGCCATGCTCGATGCCGACGTGCCGGTCGGTCTGGGCGTGGACGGCAGCGCCAGCAATGACAGCAGCCACATGCTGGCCGAAGCGCGGCAAGCCCTACTCTTACAGCGGGTAATGGGCAATCCAATGGCGATGAAGGCGCGGGAAGCGTTGGCGGTGGCAACCTTGGGCGGCGCCGATGTGTTGGGGCGTGATGATATTGGCGCTTTGGCCCCCGGCATGGCGGCTGACATCATTGCCTTTGACCTAACAACGTTGGACTATGCCGGCGCGGCGGTACATGACCCGGTGGCGGCGCTGCTCTTCTGTGCGCCGCAAAAAGTGAATTTTGCCATGGTCAATGGGCGGGTCTTGGTCGAGGATGGGCAGTTGCGCAATGGCGATCTGGCGCAGTTGGCCGAACGGCACAATCAGGCCGCACGCCAGTTGTTGGTGCGGGCCGGGGCGGCATAACCGTAGTAAAGACTGATGAAGGGTAGCTACTTGTTTCGGTAATCCTTGGAACTTGTCACGCCGGCGGCGATGACCTACAGTTACCGAAATAAATTTAGGAGTTACGCAGTTGACGGGCGCTACCAGAGACCTGTCAGGTTTCGCAAACCTGACAGGTCTTGTCCAACTGCGTAACTCCTAAAATTAACAATCTTCATCAGTCCTTACTACGATGCAAAGTTACGGAATGATCAACTCCTGACCGACATAGATAAAGTTGACATTGGCGATGTTGTTGACATTCGCCAGCGTGTTAACATCCACACCATACAGCCCACAGATATAGCTCAACGTTTCACCGGGGGCGACGGTGTGAATGCGCTGGGCGACTGGGGCCGGCGCCGGTTGGACTGGTTGTACAACGGGCGCCGGTGGGGCCGGTTGCACCGGCGCGGCAGGCGCTGCCGCACAGCCAGGGATCTGGAGTACCTGCCCGACATAGATCAGATTGGCATTCTGAATCCCATTAGCATACATCAGATCAGGCACGGAAACGCCATAGCGCTGGGCGATCCAACCGAGAATGTCGCCGGGTTGCACCGTGTAGACGCAAGCCGGGCCGCCAGGGTGGGGCGCCGGCGGCGACGGTTGAGACGCCCCCGTACAAGCCCGTAGGCTAATAGCATCCAAATTCAAATCCATCTCAACCTCGGTCACGCCCCACTTCTTCCAACCGCGAATAAAGAGCATAATATCGCTGCTCTGCGGCGTGAAACGCACGGTATAGCTGCGGATGCCGCTGGGGCTGGTGCGATTCTGGATGTCGCCAAAGTTAACGGTCGTCCAGTTACTTACCCGGCTCCAGTCAATGTTGTTGCCGCCGGTGTAACCCCATTGCGCCTCAAAGCGGTAGGGATCATCCTCATTGCCGACGCCACGCAACAGTCCCTTGATCGTCAGTTCATATTCCTTGCCGGGGTGCAACCAGCCGATGCGCTGGTAGATGCCGGCATAACGATCCGCATCAGCCGGGTAGACGCCCTTGGTGTTGATCTCAATCAACTGGGCATGACCACCCTCGGCGATGACCGGCGGCCATTGGTCATCATAGAAGCCATAGTTGGCCGCGCCGCCATTGGTGAAGTAGCCCCAGCTTTTGCCCACATGCCCAACCGCTACGGGATTGAAGCCCTGCTCAAAGCCGCCGTTGTAGATCAGATCCTTGCCGCTACAACTGCCGCCGACAACCGGGGCCGGTTGCGGTTGTCCCACCGGTTGGGCCGGGGCATTGGGATCAGGTCCGCCTGTACCATAGCCCTTGTGGTGATAGGGTGATGGCCCAGTCAACGCAATGGTGTCAAAGTTAACATCAAGTTCTTCTTCACCGATGCCCCACTTCTTCCAGACACGGATGTAAAGCGTCAGGTAATCGGCCTCGGCCATAATGTGGGTGGCATAGGCGCTAAAGCCGCCGGGCGACTCACGCGGATAGTAATTATCCCAGCCGACATCCTGCCAGTTGCTGACCCGCGTCCAATCGGCATAATGACCGTTCGTCCAACCGACTTGGACACGATAGCGCCACGGGTCGCCATCCATAAGGGTCGTGCGGATCTGGCCTTTCAGGTTGAGCGTATATTCCGCCCAATCCGTCACCGCCACCGTTTGGTAGATGCCGGCATAGCGATCATGTTCGGGGTTGCCGACCCCTTTGGTGTTGATCTCGATCAGTTGACTATGTCCCCCATCGGCAACGGTCGGCGTCCATTGGTCATCATAAAAACCATAGTTGGCGCCGCCACCGTTGGTGAAACATTGCCAGCCGACGCCAACCGCCCCACAACCAGGTTGGTTGCCAAAGCCCCGTTCAAAGTCGCCATTGACCAGGACATTGACATTAGAGGCGACTAACGCATCGGGTGTGCCGGCGACAGCAACGCTCATCACCACGATGACAACCAGACAGACATGAATCAACCGCCGGATCGCAGGGGTGCGCTGAGTCCACCAGCGAAGGGTGCGACCCCAGCGCAACTGCATGAGGGTGCGCGCGATTAGACCCTGCATAGATGCTTCTCCTTGATGTTTGGGTAACATAGCCCTAATAGTCGCTATGCCACCGATGATTGCTCTGACGCCCTATGAGTCAAGTACACAGAGGATAGGAAAACAGGTGCTTTTCATAGGAACAAAATGCGCTGTATTGTTTCCGTCCAACGCCGCTCACTGCCGCTCTACAGCGAACATTGACCGGCGTAAAGGCGGGTTAGCGTGATTATAGCACGCCATTTTCCAATGCGCAAGAGGCAATTTTTCGCAATTTAATCTTTCAGATCGATTTCTATGCGAATGCTTAAGGTCTTATAAGATAAAGCCAATTTGGATATGCGAAATTCGTGATTTTGGACATGACAACACCCTATTGATAGGGCAATTGCAGCGCTAAATTACGCAAAGCTTGGGCTAAAACCTGCACAGCCAGCCAATATTCAGCCAGATTGACATGTTCGTTGGGTGTGTGATCCAGTGCACTGTCGCCGGGGCCGTAAGCTAAGATCGGACATTGCCAGGCCGGCCCCACGACATTCATATCACTCGTCCCACTTTTGACAACAAAGCTGGGTCGGGTTTCGGGGACAACTTCGCGTATTGAACTGAGAAACGCACGCACCAATCCGCTGTTGCGGTCACTGCGCCAGGCCGGTTCGTGAGCGTGGCAGTAGAGGGTGAGGGTGGTCAGCGGGCCTTCCAGTTTGATCGGGGTTTCGACGAGGGGGTGGGTCGTAGATGGTGGAGAGTTGATAGCAATTCGTTGCCCTGCCCACTGGACAAGCTCGGTGACAAAGGCATCGGCGTCAAAGTCCAAGGGGAGACGAATGCCGATTTGGGCCTTGACGTGGTCGTGCATCGCGGCATCCGTTGAGGTATTCACTACGCGCAAACTGGGTAAAAGTTGGTCAAAGGTCTTGTCATGGCCCTGGTTAAAGCGCTCGGCATAGGCGCTGATCCAATTCCACAGATCGACGGCGACGGTGGCAACCCCGGCATCGGGACCGGCGCTGTGGGCCATCGGTTGACTGGCCGCCATCTCCACCAAGATGCGTCCTTTGTAGCCCAAGGTCACCCGCTGCCAACTGCTCGGTTCACCGATCACACAGGCATGGGGAATGGGTGCTTGTTTGCCGTCAAAGCGATCGCGAATAAAACGCGCGCCTTTGCTGGTCGCTGCCTCTTCTTCGACTGCACCCACCACCACCACCCGCACGTTGTTTTCAATCGCCCAGGCCTGACCGACAATTCCTGCTGCACAGACAAACGTTGCTAACGGTCCTTTAGCGTCCACTGAGCCACGGCCATAAAGAATCGCCGCGTCGCCCTCGCCTTCGATGCGCACCGGAATGTTCCCCGGCACTGTGTCGATGTGGCCAAGCAAGACCACTGTATACAAGGCGTCTTCCGCCCCCAATTCCCCCACCGCATTGCCGGCCTCATCAACAAAGGTGCGCGCATAGCCTAGTTGTTGCATCTGTTGCACCAACCAGGCGCTGGCGGCTGCTTCCTGGCGCGAGAGTGATGGCATGGCGACTAAGCCTTGTAGGAGATCGATGGCTTGGGCTCGGTTGAGTAGCATGTGGTAATCGTTTCTAGGTAACGGTTTGTAGGAAGAGATTGCGAGATTGTCCGTAACAGTCTCGCAATCTCTTAATCTCCTGTTAGCTAATGATTCGGCAATGCAGCGGCAATGGCAGCCACCCCAATTTCGATTTCTTCTGCGGAAAGGGTCAACGGCGGCAACAGGCGGAGAACATTGGTTCCGGCTGGCAAGGCCAGGACGCTATGTTCTTCCATCAAGGTTTTGAGATAGGGTCCCACCTTTTCGCGCAGTTCAACGGCGATCATCAAGCCGAGGCCGCGAATTTCACGGACGATCTCATAGTCGCCGATGGTCTCTTGTAAGCGCTTAAGCAACAGCGCACCCATCTGTGCGCTCCGCTCGATCAACCCTTCTTCGTGATAAATCTGTAGCGCGGCCAGACCGGCGGCGCAAGCAATGGGGCTACCGCCAAAGGTGCTGCCATGCGCGCCGGGGGAAAGAACAGCGTGGACTTGCTCTGTATAGGCCAGCGCCCCCATGGGGAAGCCGCCGCCGATGCCTTTCGCCATGCAGATAATATCGGGTTGCAGATCAAAATGTTGGAAGCCAAACCACTTGCCGGTGCGACCAAAGCCGGTTTGGATTTCGTCGAGGACGAGCAGTGCGCCCCGTTCACGACAGAGCGCCTGGGCGCCGCGCAGATAAGCGCCATCGCCCATATTGACACCCCCCTCGCCTTGCACCACCTCGAGGATGACCATGGCCGTTTGGTCGGTCACGGCGTCGGCTAGTTTGGCTAAGTTATTGTAGGGAACGTGGGTGACATCAAGCAGCGGCTCAAAGGGTTTGCGATATTTGGGTTCCCAAGTCACGGAGACGGCGCCCACTGTGCGCCCGTGAAAGCCGCGCATGGTAGCGACCAAACCAGTGCGCCCCGTCGTCAAGCGGGCGAACTTGATGGCGCCATCCACCGCTTCAGCGCCGCTGTTGGCCAGAAAGACGTGGTTCAAATGGGCCGGCAACACCTTAGCTAACTCAGCGGCAAAGCGGGCGCGCGTCTCATTATAAAGAAAGTTAGGCAGTGCAATCAGTTGATGCGCCTGCGCCGCCAACGCCGCACTCAACTTGGGGTGACAGTGACCCACCATTGCTACCCCTTGCGCCGCCGTGAGATCAAGATAGCGCCTGCCTGCGGTGTCAAATAGCCAACTGCCTTCGCCCCGCACAATCACCGTGTCGCCTCGGCGCTGCGTGGTGCCGCCCAGAATCGCTTCCTCAATCTGTGCGTAATTGAACTCGGTCATGGTTATGGTTTCTTTCGTCGCTGTTGGTGATTGGGTCATTGGGTGATGCGGTGAGTGAGGCTTCGGCGTGAGCTCAGCCGAACGCTTGTCGAACTCACCGCATCACCCAATGACCCAATCACCCAAATTATGCAATCTGCGTCCCGCCGCCATTGATCGCCTTCGTCACCGGCTGTTCACAGCGGCCATCGGCGAAGATCACCTTTTGCACCCCTTCGGCCAGCGCTTCGACGGCGCCCATGACCTTCTTTTTCATACGGCCTTCGGCGTATTGCATAAAGTCTTCGGCCTTGGTGCGCGGGATCTCGCGGATGAGGGATGCTTCGTCGGGGAAGTTGCGCAGGAGACCCGGCACATTACTCAGGATGATCAAGGCGTCGGCGTTAAAGGCGGCGGCCACCATCGCCGCGGCCCGGTCGCCATCGACGTTGATCGCTTCGCCGGCATCGGATGAACCGGGCGGGGTGAGGATGGGGAAATAGCCGCCGCTGAGCAAAAGGTGCAGCAGATCGACGTTGACCCGTTCGACGGTGCCGGTCCAGTCGTCGCGCAGCACCAATCGTTTGCCGTTGATGCGCACACGGAGGGTGTCTTTGCGCTTGCCTTCAAAGATGCGCCCATCCAGCCCACTCAAGCCCACGGCATTGACGCCGGCCGTTTGGAACTTTTCGACCCACATCTTGTTAAGCTGGCCGCAGTAGACCATCTCGAAGATTTCCAGTGTGCGCCGGTCGGTGCGGCGGCTGACATAGCCGCTCTCGCTGGTGACAAATTCGGGCGGGTGGCCTAAGGCTTCGGCCACCGCGTTGGTTGTTTCCGCCCCACCATGCACCAGCAGCAGTTCCTGGCCCGCCGCCCGCAAGGCCGCAATATCGGAGACAATGGCGTCGATGTTTAGATCCTTACCGCCGCCGACTTTGATGACGATCATTTCTGGTTAACTTTCCTCTACTAAATTTATGTCGCTACCGCCAGTATCGGCGTTGGTTCAACCTCAGGATTTTACTTCTTCCACTCCCCTCGATCAGCTTCTGCGTGTGTCAGAATATGCCGAATGTAAGCGCGTCTTGTATTATAACCAAGAGCAGCGATCAGGCGAAAATGATTCCCGCTATCTGTGTTTAGTCCTTGGGCGACCCTCAAAGCCTAAACACAGATAGCAAGAACACAGAGACAATTCACTGGGCCGAAGCGAAATTAGAACGTCGTCCGCAACGTCTGCGCCTGACCGCTTTGGGCAGAGCGATAGGCGGCGTCAAAGATTTCGATCACATGGCGGGCATGTTCGGCGGTGGCGATGGTCGGTTTGCCGTCGCGGATCCAGTCCACTAGTTGCATAATGTCTTCGTAAACGTGTGACTCTTCCTGCTCCCGATGGGGACCGACCACATGGGGCAGCGAGCCATTGGCGCCATACTTCTCATCCAAATCGCGACCGGGATAGTCGATTGGCTCATTGTTGAGCTTCCCGCTGCGGAGGACGCCCTTCGTCCCCAGGAACATGGGACCCCAGGTGTCGGGGATACCGCCGGCGGCGGCGCCATAGACAAAGGCGAAGAGGTTGTCACCAAAGTCGAGCACCATAAAGGTGTTGTCATCCATATCCGTCGGCAGCATTTCGCCGCGGAACTCCCGTTCATGGATGCGAACGCCGGACATGGCGGTGACGCGGCGGGCCGGCCCTAGAATGCCGGTCAGGGCGTGCATGCCATAGACCGTCATATCATAGAGCGGGCCGCCACCGGGGCGACGGTAGTACCAGGCCGGGTTGATGTTGGAGAGCGGGTCGTTGCCGTGGCGCACCGATTCCTTTTCGTGGTAGGTGCCAAAGGCCGAGCCGGTGGTGGCCCAGGTGAGCGTGCCGAGTGCGCCTTCTTGAATCAACTCGCGATAGCGTTGAAACATGGGGCGCAACATCTGGCCGGGGCAGGAGACCAGCTTGACATTTTTGCGCTGGGCGCGCTCGATCAGGTCGTCGGCTTCGTCCACGGTGGTGGTCATCGACTTGTTAAAGTGGACATGCAACCCCGCTTCAATCGCCGCCTTGCCCTGCTCATAGTGCAGACCAATCGGCGAGGCGATGGTGACCGCGTCACACTTGCCGGCGGCCAGCAATTCTTCGTAGCTTTCATACGCATACGGAATGTGAAAGCGCTCGCCGGCCGCTTTGGCCCGGCCCGGCGCCGGGTCACAGACCGCCGTCAGCCGCACGCGATCCTTCACGTCATCCATATCCAGATGGGGCAGAATCCCCCGCACAGAGATGCTCCCTGCGCCCACAACCCCCAGACGAACAATGTCACTCATTGAATACTCCTTTAGTTCTTAGATAGATTAAGTAGGACAGTGAGAATAGTAGAACAGTGAGACAGTGAGACAGTATACTCAGCTTGATCTACTGATTTACTGTGTTACTGTCCCACTGTTCTACTTAGGCCATATACTCCCGCCAGCTAGTCTTGTGTTGCCAGCCGACGGCTTGTTTGAGTTTGTTGCAATTGAGAAACGAATCATGGCCGTTCAACCCCTGCAACAGCGGCAGGAGATCGGGGCGATAGCGTTCGACGATCTCCTGCGAGGGTTCGAGACAGGTTGTATCGTCGGCGTTGAGGAAATAGACATCGTGGGGTGGTAATGTCTCCGCCTTTTCCATGAGCAGGCGGTGGGCGTCGGCCACATCTTCACTGCCAACCCAGCACCAGAGCCACTCGCTCCAGGCGGTGACTGGTTTGGCGTTGGCGGCAATCGCTTGCCGGCGCTCCAGTGGGCAGATGCCGGCGATGCGGGTGACATAGGTGCGAATGCCGTAGGCGCGGCTGTAGCTGGCCAGGTGTTCTTCGCCGGCCCGTTTGGTAAAGCTGTAGGAATCTTCGGGCCAGGTCGGGTGCGTTTCGTCAATCGGCAGCCGCGCAATGGGGAAGGGCGTGTTGCTGATGCGAAAGCCATGCCCCAACGCACAGTTGCTGCCGGCCATCACCACCGTCTTGACCCCCGCCGCAACCGCCGCCTGCATGAGGTAGTAGTTGCCCAGCATGTTGGTCTTGAAGGTGGCGTCGAAGGCGTAGCCCTGTTCTGCGGCGCGGGCGCGCAGTTGCGGATGATCGACCGGCCACGGTTGCGCGCCGATATGTTGGATGGCGTCAACTCCTTCCACAGCCCGTTGACATGCTTCAAAGTCAGTCAGGTCGCCCTGAATCCAGGGGTAACGGGCAAATTCTGCAGCCGGTTGCTTGCGTGAAAAAAGCACCAACTCGTGGTCAGCCGCTAACGCCCGAATCACATAGGCGCCTAATTTACCGTTGGCGCCGGTAATGAGAACTTTCATCGTTACTTATCTTCCGTTTCGTTTATCGAGTAAAGCTCGTAATCGTGCTACCTCGGCTTCGGCGGCTACTCTAGCAACATGCTCTTCTTCTGCTGTCAGTAAGCGTTTGCCGGTGGTAGCATCGGTGAGAATGAGGGTTCGTTTTTGCGCATCCACGCCAAACCAGATGTTGGTGGTTTGACTGAAGAGGCGACCCTGCGCGTCCGGTTGGATGCGACGATAGCGCCCCTGCTCCAAACGATAGCCGATCAATTCCATCGCCTTCCGTTTTCGTTCAAAATGTGGATTGATAATGATGTACTCGGCAATGCCCACTCGTTCATAGATACCGACCTTGACGGTGTCATCGCCCGGATATTGAGGGGACATGACTTCAACCACTAAGCAAGGGCGCGTTCCTTCTGCGGCGACATCAAAACTGCTGCGGTGCTTCGTTTTGTCACGCAAGTTCGGCACAATTGCCAGATCCGGCGCCGGTTCCTTTTCGTTGGGAATGTCCCAGAGCATTTTGAGGTCGCTAAAGGCGGCTACGGTCGGATTGGTCGAGTAGAAGGTGACAAAACGACCAAGCAAGGACATCACCAATTTGATATGTGAGTCGGATTGCGTCAAGTGATCACCTAATTGCGGGTTGAGAAAATCGGCTTGGGTTAAGGGCAACTCATCATAAGTGACTTCCCCATTGGGCAGCGTCTCCACCACCGTACGCCAGCCGAAGGGGAAACGGTCGGTGTATGTAGGAATTTTTCCTTTCTCTAGATGGCCGTTCAGTGGCGGTGTCATCGCCACAGCGTCTATTTCTATACTCATTCCCTGCTTCCTTCTCTCCATAGCAAGGCTTCCGTCTTGCGAACAACACGAAAAGCTTGCCCATGACCATGCGCATCTGGATCGGCTGAGTCTAGAAAAATTGTACCCTCTTTTCAATTTTGCAACAACTTCAATCTGTGCGCTATAATCGGTGCGGGCTTCCCAAAGGCTCTTTTCATCTACTTTTTGTTCCAGATGCAAAAAACTGAATAAAGTTCATCCACACGCTATTCCTGTGTGCGCTTTGTGATTGGTTGTTTCACCACCAACGCAGCGCGGCACTCACCTTTCACTTTCAGGAGGAACCATGGAGCTTACCAAAGATAAATTACTCTGGATTTATGAACGGATGCGCTTGATTCGTGAGTTTGAAGAGCGGCTGCACAAAGACTTTGCCGCCGGCAAAATTCCCGGCTTTGTTCACCTCTATGCCGGCGAAGAAGCCGTGGCTGTTGGCGCCTGCGCCCATCTGACCGACCGCGACTACATCACCAGCACCCATCGCGGCCACGGCCACTGCATTGCCAAAGGGGTCGATGTCAACGCCATGATGGCCGAAATTTATGGCAAAGCGACCGGCTCCTGCAAAGGCAAAGGCGGCTCGATGCACATTGCCGATGTCTCCAAAGGCATGTTAGGCGCCAATGGCATTGTCGGCGGCGGCCCGCCCCTGGCTTGTGGTCCGGCGCTGACCGCCAAGCTCACCGGCACCGATCAGGTCACGATTTGCTTCTTTGGCGACGGCGCCTCCAATCAGGGCACAACGGCGGAAGGGCTGAATCTGGCCGGCATCTGGAAACTCCCGGTCATCTTTATCTGCGAAAACAACGGCTATGCCGAAACCACCTCGCCCCAATACTCCGTCTCCGGGCGCGACATTGCGGCCCGCGCCCGTGGCTATGGCGTGCCCAGTCTGGTCGTCGATGGGCTGAATGTCTTTGCCATGTATGAAGCGGTCGGCGAAGCCGTCGCCCGCGCCCGCCGTGGCGAAGGCCCCACCTTTATCGAAGCGCAAACCTATCGTTATTATGGTCACTTTGAGGGCGATACGATCAAGTACCGCACCAAAGACGAAGAGTCGATGTACCGCGAACGGGACTGCATCCAAAACTTCTGCCAAACGGTCCTGGCGCAAGAACTGCTCACCGCCGCCGAGTTGGCCGCCATCGACGAAAAGACCACGGCTGCCGTTTTAGCCGCCGTCAAATTTGCTGATGACAGCCCCGTCCCCAGCAACGCCGAACTGTTGACCGATGTCTATGTCAATTTCCCGACCAAAGACCTGTGGCCGTTCCAGACGGCGCCGGCCTAAAAATAGTTAATGGACAACGGACAACGATTAACGGTTAACGCAAGCAACGACCACACGACTAAACGACTATGCGACTAAACGACTATGCGACCACGCGACTAAACGACTACGCGACCACGCGACGAAGGAGTGATTTATGGCAGAGCGAATGATGAGTTACCGCGAGGCGATCAATGAGGCCATGCGGTTGGAGATGCGACGCGATTCACGCGTGATTTTGATTGGCGAAGATGTCACCGGCGCTTCGCACAGTGATAGCCCGGATCACCTGGATGCCTGGGGTGGCGTCTTGGGGGTGAGCCAGGGGTTGGTGCATGAATTTGGCCGCGAACGGATTCGCGACACCCC
Organism: Caldilinea sp. CFX5; assembly: GCA_021405325.1. The sequence goes on from QWII01000031.1 coordinate 36,238, forward strand.
CATCACCGAATCGGGCTTTATGGGGGCCGGCGTGGGCGCGGCGGCAACCGGGTTGCGCCCGATTGTGGAATTGATGTTTATCGGCTTTATGGGCGTCTGTCTCGACCAGATTACTAACCAGGCGGCCAAGATGCGCTACATGTTTGGCGGCAAGGCCGAGATCCCGCTGGTGATCCGCACGATGATCGGGGCCGGTTTCCGCGCCGCCGCGCAACACTCAGACTCGATCTATTCTTCGTTTGTCCACTTCCCCGGCTTGAAGGTGGTGGCGCCCTCAACCCCGGCCGATGCCAAGGGTTTGCTGGCCGCCGCCGTGCGCGACAACGATCCGGTTATCTTCTGTGAAAACAAAGTTCTCTACGACACCAAAGGGCTGGTGCCGGAGGGCGAATATGTCGTCCCGCTGGGCAAAGCCGACATTAAACGCGAGGGCAGCGACGCCACCGTGGTCGCCATTTCGCGCATGGTGCATGTCGCCCTCGACGCCGCCAACCAACTGGCGAAGGATGGCATCAACATCGAAGTGATCGATCCGCGCTCCCTGTCGCCACTGGATGATGAGACTATTCTCAGCTCCATCCGCCGCACTGGGCGCCTGATTGTGGTCGATGAGGACAACCCCCGCTGTAGCGTCGCCACCGACATTGCCACCCTGGCCGCGACCCAAGCAATTGAATATCTGACGGCGCCGGTCAAACTGGTGACGGCGCCCCATGCGCCTGTTCCTTTCAGCCCGTCGCTGGAAGATTTCTATGTCCCCACGCCGAAGCGCGTTGTGTCGGCTGTGCGCGAAGCAATGGCGAGTTAATCTATGGCAACCGAACTGACCATGCCCAAATGGGGCTTGAGTATGCAAGAGGGGCTAATCGGCCAGTGGCTCAAAGCCGACGGCGAGAGCATTCAGGCTGGTGAACCCATTGTCGAAATTGAAACCGAAAAGATCACCAATGTGGTCGAAGCGCCATCCGCCGGCATCCTGCGCATTATCCACCAGGCCGGCGCGACGATTCCGGTGAAACAGCTTATCGGCTGGATCACGGCTCCTGGCGAAACTGTGCCGGATGGCGGCGCACCGGTTGCCGGGGTGAGCGCCGCTCCTGTCGAAAGTAATGGCGCTGCGCCCAGTGCGCCGACGCCGTCGGCGCCAGCGGTGGCTACTGGCGGCGCCATAACGGCAATGCCCGCAGCGCGTCGGTTAGCGAAAGAACGCAGTCTCGATCTCGCAACCATTACCGGCAGCGGCCCGCATGGCACAATCACCGTAGCTGATGTGGAGCGCGCCGCCAGCGCACCCAAACCCGCTGCGGCTGGTGGCGTCATCCCAGCCACACCAGTTGCCCGCAAGTTGGCGAAAGACAATGGCCTGGATCTGGCGACGATCAAGGGCAGCGGCCTGAATGGCATCATCACCAAAGAGGATGTCGAACAGGCGCTGGCCAAGCGCAAACCGGCGGCGCCTGCCACCGGCACGGCCATCCCCACCCTGCAAAAGGTGAGCTTCTACAGCGACGGCTACCGGCTGGATGGGCTGCTCTATTCGCCCAAAGGATCGGTGGCCGGGGAACGGCGCGCCGCTTTTGTTCTCTGTGTCGGCTACACCTACACCAAGAACATGGTCATGCCCGACATCGCCAAGGTGCTGACGGCGGCGGGCTATGTGGCGCTGCTCTTTGACTATCGCGGCTTTGGCGACAGTGAAGGGCCACGCGAACGGTTGCTGCCTATGGAGCAGGTGGCCGATGCACGGGCCGGGCTGACCTTCCTAGCCGGCCAGCCCCATGTCGATCCAGGCAAACTGGGCGTCATCGGTATCAGCCTGGGTGGTTCTCATGCGATGACGGTAGGGGCGCTCGATTCGCGTGTCCAAGCCGTGGTTGCGTTCGAGCCGATGGGGGACGGCGAACGCTGGTTGCGCAGCTTGCGCCGCCACTGGGAATGGCTGGCCTTCCAGACCCAACTGGACGAAGACGGGGCCAACCGGGTGCGTACCGGCACGTCCAAAGCGGTCGATTCACAAGAAATCGTCCTGCCTGACCCAGAGTCGCGTTCCTTCCTGGATCAGGTGGCGGCCGAGTTCCCGCAAAGCCGCTGCAAACTTGGTCTCGCCAGCGCCGATGCCCTGGTCGAATACGCGCCGGAAAGCGTTGCTGCCCGTTTGGGTTCACGACCATCCTTGATCATTCATGGCGACAACGACCAACTGGTACCGGTGGCCGAAGCGCAAAGCCTCGCTGCCCATGCCGGTGCAGCCTGTCGTCTTGAAATCATCCCTGGCATGGGCCACTTCAACTGGGTGCTACCCAACTGTCCCGGCTTCAAGCAAGTGACCGAGTTGACGCTCAATTTTTTGCGGGAAGTGCTACCATCAACCTAGATACACGATGCTGGTTACGACGCTCGGCGTCGTAACTCCGGCTGGGACGCTCGGCGTCCAGGGCGCGGAGCGCCCAGCCGTTCATTCCACGCTGAGCGTGGAACGAGCATTCATCAATTCACGCAACACGCATCACGAATCACGAAAACCCATGACAACCGTCGGAATTATCGCCAACCCCGCTTCAGGAAAAGACATTCGCCGTTTGGTGGCGCATGGCTCGGTCTTTGACAATGAGGAAAAGGTCAACATTGTGCGGCGCGTCCTCTGTGGACTGGACGCTGTGGGTGTCGAGCGGGTCTTGATCATGCCCGACTCGTATGGCATCGGCTTTCGGGCACAAGATGGCATCAAACCGAAGCTGCAAGTTGAAGCGCTGGTCATGTCCACTACTTTCCGCCAGGTCGATTCGCAACGGGCGGCGGCGCTTATGGCTGAGGCGGGCGTTGGTTGTATTGTTTCGTTGGGTGGCGACGGTACGAACCGCGTTATCACCAAAGGCTGTGGCAATACGCCGCTGATGCCTATCTCCACCGGCACCAACAATGTCTTCCCGACCATGATCGAAGGCACGATTGCCGGGTTAGCGGCGGGGTTGGTGGCGCGTGGACTGGCCGATGGCGCCGCCAACATGGTTCCCTGTATCGATCTGATCCGCGAAGGGAACGAAGGCGCGCCCGATGACCTGGCGTTGGTCGATGCAGTCATCTATGCTGAACGTTTTGTCGGTTCGCGCGCGGTGTGGGATACCAACCGGATTCGGGAAATGGTCTTGACGCGCGTGGAGCCGGGGAACATTGGTCTCTCCTCGATTGGCGCCCACATTGTCGCCGGCCAAATTCCAACAGGGCATGGTCTCTTTCTGCGTGTGGATACCGGCCCCGACCAGGTGATGGCGCCGGTGGCGCCGGGGCTTTTTGCCACGGTTGGCTATCGCGAACAGCGCACACTGGCCCCTGGCGATGAAATCCTGGTGCGTCACCCGGAACCGTGCGTGGTGGCCTTGGATGGCGAACGCGAGTTTGAGTTGCGCCCCAATGCCGGGCTACGTTTGCGGTTAAACCCCCAAGGGCCGCGCGTAGTGGATGCGCGACGGGCGATAGCCATCGCAGCGCAGGCCGGCTTTTTCAAGAGTTGAGTACACAAGCCCTAGGCGCCATATTCACGTGTAGTAGGTTGGCGTGACATAAGCCTTAATCTTTGACAGCACTCTATGCTAATGTTATGATACCTGCCATACTCACATCGTTGTAAGGCCCTGGTGAGTTAGGTATGGTGGTTGTATTCTCCCTAGAAAAACCTCGCACACCGGAACTTTCACACTGGGTCACTGCTCAATCAGCGCCAATCCTAGGAAGCCCTCGTCCGGTTGTTGATTCAGAACGCTTGCTATTGCGCGTTTGCAAAACATTTGCAACGCTTAATCATTTTCCTAAGGAGAATCATTTATATGAAACACTATTCTGTGAGCCGTCGCGATTTTCTCAAGTGGAGCGCAATGGCCGGCGGGGCATTGGCTATTGCCGCCTGCACGCCAGCGGCAACGCCGGCTGGTGGTGAGCAAGCCACGACCGGTGGCGAAACCGCTCCTGCGACGGAAGGCAATGTCGTCACCTATTGGTATGGCTGGGGCAACCTCGATCCGGCAATGGAGAAGATCGTGGCCACCGAGGAATTCAAGGCGCACATGGGCGATGCCACCTTGGAATACAAGGGTTCGACCGGCAACGATGCCCTGTTGACGGCGATTGCCGGCGGTACGCCGCCGGATGCCGGCTCCAACTATCAGTATGTCAACCTCTTTACGCGCGGTGCGACCATTGATGTTACCGATATGGCCACTGCCAGCCAGGTCATCAGTAAAGAGGATACGCTGGAAGGGTTATGGAACAGTGCGTTCTGGCAGGGCAAGATGATGGGCGTGCCGGGCATTGAAGGCTATCTGTGGTGGGGGCTAAATGTCAACACCGATGCGGCGCAGAAAGAAGGGCTGGATGTCAACACTTTACCCCATACTTGGGATGAAGCGATGGAGTGGCATAAGGCGCTGACCAAGAAAGATGATGCCGGCAACTTACTCCAATTTGGGCTGGATCCCTATGACGCGATGGCCAACGAGCCGGATTTCCTGGCCACCTCCTTTGGCGTCACTTGGTGGGATGAGGGCACTGGTCAATTTGATTTGGCCAATGAGCGCTTTGCCGAAGGTCTCAATGTCTGTGGTGAATTTATTCGCCTCGCCGGACCCGATCAATTTGCCGGTATGCGCCAGGTGGAAGGCAACGGCACCTGGGGCGCGGCCTACAATGCCGGCGTCCAAAGCATGATTATTGAAGGCTATTGGCACCCGGGCGAAACACAAATTCAGAAGCCGGAAGTGGCCCAATTTAACCGTGCCACCTGGGCGCCGGTGCCTGCCGACCGCAAGGATCACAAGATTATGGCAACTGGCGCTCATCTGGTCGCCATCTTCAAGGATGGCAAGAACCATGAAGGCGGCTTCAAAGTCGGTGAATTCTTTAATACGGATGTCGCCCAAGACATTATCTTCCAGGAAGTCGGCTGGATTCATGGCCGCAAATCGTGGTTGGCCAAGGTTGATCCGAACGCCTATCCGGGGCTGGATTTCTACATTACGGCAGCCGCCGAAGCGACCGATACGATTGTTGGCCGCCGCTGCCCCATCTATGGCTTTGTCACAACCCAATATACGGAACTGCGTGAGCAAGTTTACCGCGATCTAATGTCGCCCCAGGACGCCGCCAACGAGTTACAGGCGCGCGCTGAGGCGGAGTGGCAAGCACAGGGACTTGGCTAATTGTCGATTTATGATTTTAGATTTTGGATTGGAACTGAATCCAAAATCTAAAATCTGAGGAGGTATTCATGGCTGTTGCAACAGCACGCAGCAGAGGCATGACCAGGCAAGAGAAGCGCAATCAACTGCTTGGTCTCTTATTTATTTCGCCGTGGTTGATCGGTTTTCTCCTCTTTGCGATCTTTCCCTTGCTGGCATCGATCTACTACAGCATGACCAATTACGATTTTATTCGTGAGCCAACCTTTATTGGTTTTACAAACTATACACGACTCTTTACCATTGATCCGGATTTCTGGACTGTCATGTATAACACGCTCTACTATGTCGGCTTTGGCGTACCAACCGGGGCAGCGATTGCCTTTCTGGTGGCCAACTTGCTGAATAGTGACATCAAAGGGCGCACCTTCTTTCGCTCCATTATTTACATTCCTTCGATTGTTCCCGCCATCTGTACGGCAATGGTGTGGCTCTTTATCTTAAATGTTCAATATGGCGTGATCAACGGCATCTTAAAATATTTTGAATTGCCGACGATTCCCTTTCTCTCCAACCCGTCGCTCTCCAAACCCTCTTTGATCATGATTTACGTCTGGGCGCAAGGCGGCGCCGTCGTCATCTATCTGGCAGCGTTGCAGGATGTGCCGCGCATGTTATATGAGGCGGCTTTGGTGGATGGCGCCAATGCCTGGCAACGCTTCTGGAATGTGACCGTACCCATGTGTACGCCGGTGATTCTTTTCAATTTCATCATGGGCATCATTACGGCCTTTCAGGACTTTACCTTGCCCTTTGTGCTGACCGGCGGCGGCCCGATGAAATCGACCGAATTTTACGTTGTCAATCTGTATCGCAACGCCTTTGTCCAATTTAGCTTGGGCAAGGCGTCGGCCATGGCCTGGATTTTGTTTCTGATTATCCTCTTTTTTTCTGTGATTCTCTTCCGCACATCGGCGCGTTGGGTCTATTACGGAGGTGAAAAATGACAACCGCCAGCCAAAGCGCCCGCCAACCGGTCTCGGCGCCGGTAAAAGGTCAGCAAGAACAGCGGACACAATCGCAGGCAAAAACGAAAGTGCTGACCAACATTGCCACCTATGGCCTCTTAATTGTATTGGGGCTAACCTGGATTTTTCCCCTGTACTGGATGATCTCCTCGGCGCTTAAAGATGATCCGCAGGTCTATACTGTGCCGCCGGTGATGATCCCCAATCCGATGCATTGGAACAACTTTTTTGATGCGTGGACCCGCTTCGACTTTAATACGGCGGCATTTAACTCGATTGTGCGTTATTCGCTGCCGGTGACGATATTCACTGTCCTCTCCTCAACGGTTGTCGCTTACGGCTTTTCCAAGATCCGTTGGCGCGGTCGCGAATTTTTCTTTTGGCTCTGTATTGCCACCATGATGTTGCCCTGGCAGGTAACGATGGTGCCACTCTTTATCATTTTCAAGCAGTTGGGGTGGATCAACACATACTACCCGTTGGTAATTCCGTCGTTGTTCGGCAATGCCTACTTTATCTTTTTGTTACGTCAGTTCTTCCTCAGCGTCCCCGAAGAACTTTCCGACGCAGCACGGATCGACGGCACGAGCGAGTTCGGCATTCTCTTTCGCATTTTGCTGCCGCTGGCCAAACCGGCGTTGGCCGTGGTCATTCTCTTCCGCTTTTTGTGGTCCTGGAATGACTACTTGGGTCCCCTGATCTATATCAATCAGGAATCGATGCAACCGTTGGCGCTTGCCATCTTCCGTCTGCGGACATTGGCATTGAGTATGGGTAATACAGCCATGGCTTACCCCCACCTGATGGCCGTCAGCACCATTGTCGCGCTGCCGGTCATTATCGCCTTTATCTTTGCCCAACGCACCTTTATTGAAGGCATTAGCATGACAGGGATTAAAGGCTAATAACAATTAATGGAAAACGGAAAATTGATAACGGTTAATGAAGGGCCACCTGTACCGACGTTCACCCATTAACCATTAATCGTTCTCCATTTTCCATTAATTATTGGTTCGCCACTTGTTCAGCAAGAAGACATGCCCCGCCGCCAGTAGACAGACCATCTCAATTGCATTCCACCAGAAATGTACATCCAAGCGGATCGCCGTTGTTAAACCGGGGATGTTGCGCACAAAGGCCAATTGTTCAATCGAGCAGCGCGCCAGCCAGCCGTCGCGACCGACGATGCCGGCCAGCCCTTGGGCAGTGACGTTATCGACGCCCAGGTCACGCAGTTCGGCGAGGACAGCCAGATAGCGCACAAAGAGATAGGTGTGTTCAACGGCATGGAGCAGCGTAACCGCCAGCAGTAGATAGGCCCAGAAGCCGCGCATCCCGCCCATTACCAACGCAATGACCACCAGCAGCACCAGCCAGTTCCAGACAAAATGCACCCACTCGGCGTTGGCCGGCGAGAGCAACCCATTGGATTGGCGCATCGGCAAAAAGAACAGGTGGTATTGCACCCACTGCACGAGATGCTCAATGGTGTGCAAGCCCTGCGTCGTCAAAACAATGCTCAGGAGCATAATGGCCGCCCCGTAGCGCTGATAATCAACCCGCCATTTGAGGATGCCGACCGGCAACAGGACTGCCAGCACCACAAAGGTAGACATCCAGAGCGGTGCGCCAAACCACCAGGTCGTCCACCAGCCGACAATAAGTCCCACCACAAGTGAAACGACGACGGCGCGAGTATATTGACCAGGGTTCAATAACTGGAAAATTGGAAACGAAAAGGGGGGGAGCGTTAGGGGTGGCTGGGTTGCCAGTTGACTCATCGTGTCACCTCCAATAAGTGCCCGGCCGGCGGCGCCTCCACTTGCGAATGGGCGCCGTCGGGCCAAAGAATGTCGATTGCGGCCAGCGTTGTGTCATGCGGAAAGCCAAAGTGAACGCGCACTGGGTCGCCGGCCAGATAGCTACTGGTGACGCGTACATCACGCTGCATCGTTCCCATGCTGGTCCGAAGACGAATTTGCGTACCAATACCAAAGGGGTTAGACGTCCCCGGTTGGCGCACTTCTACCTGCAGGCTGTTCCCTTCACAAAGCTGATTTTCAAAAAGTTGGGCTGATTGACGCAGGTTGTTGACAACGATGTCCAGATCGCCATCATTGTCCAGGTCGGCCATGCTCATGCCACGACCACTGCGGGTTGAGCCAAGTTGCCAAGCCGGCAGCCGTTCAAAAGTGCCGTCACCTTGGTTGCGAAAGGCTTGATTCTCCTCCACCAGTTCGCCGTTGGGCAGATGAGCAAACAAATTCTGCGCAATCATCCCGTTGACCACATAGAGATCCGAGTAGCCATCCTGGTCGAGATCGCCAAACTTGCTGGCCCAACTCCACCCAGTGGCATCTACGCCGCGCACATTGCCCTGTTCACGCCAGGCGTCTTTGCCGTCAGCAACCTGAAGTGTATTGGCCATCACTTGCGGATCGCCCCATTCATGCTGCTGATGAATTTCCAGATCGGCAATCACCGGCAGCCAGGCAGCCAATGTCGCGGTGGATGTATCGTAAGGATTCATATCAGTGGTGTAGAAGGCCCAACTGCCATTGTTGGCAATGTCAGCCCAGTCAATACTCATCGTGCTATACGAAGTCTGGTCAAAGGGCTTGGCCGGTTGCCACTCGCCCTCCTGGCGCAACCAGATACGGTCTTGCAAAGCGAAATCATTGGCGACCCAGATGTCACGCTTTTGGTCGCCGTTGAGGTCGATCAGCCCAATACTCAATGCCTGGGTATTGGGCGCCAACGGCTGGGCAATAAAGCCGTCCTCCTGGCGTTGGTAGAAGAAAACCCCGGCGCGGGCATCGGTCTCCGGTTTTTCGATGCCATGTCGTTTTAATTCAATGTTATAGGAGCCGGTGACCAGATCAAGCCGGCCGTCGCCGGTCAGGTCAGCCCAAGCCATCGTGTACGCATAGTTGTCAACGCCCGGCAGCGGGGTCTGCACAAAACGGGCGCCAGTCGTCACTCCCTGGTTCCGCCAATAGGAAATAGGGGTCAGGCCGCGATGGGTAAAGACCAGATCCAACGCCCCATCCCCATCAACATCCACAGTCGCTACGCCACGGGTGAAGCGGGCGGGTAGCGTCTCCTCGGTGAAGTTGAACTGGCCCTCATTCCAGAGAATGGCGCTCTCATCATCAATGCTGGCAAAGACCAAATCCAAGTCGCCATCGCCATCCAGGTCATTAATGGCAAGACCAGCGCCGTTGCTTTCATAGGTGTTGATTTCCCGGATGCGGATGCCGGTGGCAAAGGGTAGCGTGTGGGTGACAAAGTGACCGGCGCAGGCGGTTGATTGGTCAAAGGCGCGTTGAGTGACAGTGACCGGCAACAGGTCAGTAGCAGCAAGCGGGGGGCGCCGGGGTGCTGCTTGTGGCCCGCAAGCCGGGACCACCCACAGGGTACAAAACAAGAAAACAGGAAAAAAGTATCGGTTCACCCTTGACTCGCCATCAAAGAACGAAGCCGCGCAACTTCCGCTTCGGCCGCCGCCGCTCGTTGCTCTGCGCGTTCTGCGCGTTGGCGTTCGGCCTCGGCGCGTTGGCGTTCCTCCGCGTGCGTTAACAGCCGTTGACCGGTGATGGCATCGACTAAATGTAATTTACGCTTTTTCGCATCAAGTTCAAACCAGATCTGTGTCGTTTCACTCAACAAGCGGCCGCGGGCATCTGGCCGTATTTTATGGCGGCGCCCATTGAGTAAGCGATAGCCAGTCAGCTCAATTTCCCCATCGCGCTTTTCAAAATGGGGATCGATAATGATATATTCAGGGATGCCAACCCGTGTATAAATGTCAACTTTGGTTGTATCATCGCCCGGATATTGAGGTGACACAATCTCCACGACCAGCGCAGGAAGCGTCCCTTCCTTAACAACATCAAAGCTGCTGCGGGGCTTCTCTTTATCCTTCAGATTAAAGACAATTGCCACATCGGGCGCCGGTTCTTTCTCACCAGGGATACCCCAAAGCATCTTGAGATCACCAAAAACGCCAACGGTCGGATCATGCAGATAATGTTGCTCAAAGCGACCAACTAACGAAAGCACGAGCTTTAAATGGGCATCGGATTGAACCAAGTGGTCACCTACTTGCGGATCAAAGAAATCGGCTTGGGTTAAAGGAATGTCCATATAGTCTATGCTGCCATCCGGTTGCACTTGGGCAATTGTCCGCCAGCCATAGGGAAAGCGATCCACCAACAGCGCTTCCGCACTATTAGTTGCGCCATTAGGATAGTGACCGTTGAGCCGACTCGGTTGTGTGACTTGTTCAAGAGCAGTTGTCATGGGCATCTCCATGCAATCGTCGCCTAGCAGCACTTTACAGAGTCGTGCTGTCTCCTGTATCATAACGTGAGCAAGCAATTTTGTCAATGGCAACCTGGATTTTCGGCTGCGTTTTATACCGAACCGCAAGCGTGAGCCAGCGGCTACCCGCTGGCTCACGCTTGCGGCTCGGTACGAACGCCCCGATTCTCTACGCTAGAACTGATCAAACCTTATGTACAAACGCATCGTCGTCAAGCTTGGCACCAGCGTCTTAACCGGCGGCACCCGCAACCTCGATCACCCGCGCATGGTGGAGTTGGTGCGCCAGTGCGCTGAATTGTATCACCAGGGGCATGAAGTGGTTATCTGCACCTCCGGCGCGGTAGCCGTGGGACGAGCGCGCCTGGGCTTTCCGACCCTGCCGCCGACGATTGTGAGCAAACAACTGCTGGCTGCCGTTGGGCAAAGTCGCTTGATGTTGACCTGGGAGCGTTTTTTTGAAATTTACGGCATTCATGTCGGGCAGATTCTGTTGACGCGGGCGGATGTCGAAAATCGCCACCGCTTTTTGAATGCGCGCGATGCCTTCTCGGCGCTGTTGGAACACCGCATTGTGCCGATTGTCAATGAAAATGACGCCGTGGCGACGGAAGAGATCAAGGTCGGCGACAATGACAACCTGTCAGCGCTGGTGGCAACCCTGGTGAGCGCCGATCTGTTGCTGATCCTCACTGACCAGCCGGGCCTCTTCACCGCTGATCCGCGCAAAGATCCCAACGCCCAGTTGATTCCGGAGGTGCATAAGATCGATGAGGCACTGCGTCACCTGGCCGGCGGCAGCGTTTCGGGGTTGGGCGTCGGCGGCATGTACACCAAGTTGCAGGCGGTGGACACTGCCCGCCGCGCCGGCGCGGATGTGGTCATTACGTCGGGGCAGCTACCGAATGTGATCCTGCGCGTGGCTGGTGGTGAAGCATTAGGCACCCGTTTTCCTGCCGAAGACAACCGCTTGGACAGTCGCCGCCAGTGGATCGGCGTTGGGCCGCGACCGGCGGGCAAACTCTATATTGACGAAGGGGCAGTGCGCGCTATCGTTCAGCAGGGCAAAAGCTTGTTACCCGCCGGCATCCGTCGCGTCGAGGGCGATTTTCAGCGCGGTGATCCGGTTGCTATCCTCACGCTAGAAGGGCGCGAAGTAGCGCGCGGGTTGGCGGCCTATGGCAACCAGGACATGGCCAAGATTGCCGGTTGCAAATCGACCCAAATCATCGAGCAACTGGGCTATGCGTATGGCGATGTCGCCGTTCATCGCAATGATATGATCTTGCTGGCCGATTGAACCAGTGGGCTAGGTAAAAGGGGTTGGTACTGCCTTTCGCACTATGGTCATACGGATGACCCGGCGGTGCGGGAGGAATACCAGGAATATGTTCTGGCGATGGTGTGCGATGTATGGAACGGCTTTGCCGCCAAGTTTGACGCGCTCTGGGTGACCAACAACAAAGGCGAACTGGCCCCACCCCAATACTGGAACTGGCCCGGCGGCGAAGAAGCCTTTGCCGACTTCCGTCGCCGCTACATCCTCGGCATTCTGCGCGACAGCGCCGGTCATGGCGGCTGCAAAATGTTGCGCCGCATGATGGGCGTGGTGAGCGTGTGGGATATTTCAAGCATTGCCGATACGGGTAAACGGGCGATTGCGGAAAGAAAAGCGATTCGCATTGGGGCACGGTGGTTGTTGGAACGTGGTAGTTTCACTACCGTGGATGATCTTCTTGCGATTGTGCAGGAAGAGATAGCGCGTAATAAGGTATGCGGCAACGCTAGGGTTCAACAGATTGACGGTTGCCCCTTCCCGGAAGACGGCTGACCGCAGCTTACCACAGGCCGGCACTTACGCAAACACCACTAACGCGTTTTGTAAGGTGGCGTAATTTTAACCCTTGCTCTATAATGCACAATCAGAATCTGTTCGGGCTGTTTTTACTCGTATGAAGCTGTGTACGAGCCGGCGGTCTATCGAGATCGCTGGCGGCAACCGCCCAAACTCATGCCCTTTTGCTCTGGCTAGAATGAACAAAGTGCCATGCTACGACTCTTTTCTTTCCTCCTCCCCCACAAGCGCTTGCTGATCCAACTCAGCATCGTCAACGTCCTGTTGTCGGCGATGTTGGCGGTGGCGCCGTTGGTGATCAAGGCGATTGTGGATGATGTGATCAGTGCGCAACAATATCACCTGCTTATGCCCTACCTGGGGGTGCTGCTGGCGGTGACGGCGGTGCGCGTGACGGCGACCTATTTCTATACCTACGGCCAGCACAAACTCGGCCAGGTCGTCATGACCGATGTGCGTGCTGCGTTGTACCGTAAGCTCTTGGCGCTGCCCTTTAGCTTCTATGACAAGGAGCAGACCGGTCGTCTCATGAGCCGGGTCAGCAGCGATGTCGAGAGTACACGCATCTTCCTCTCGCAGATCCTCATTGACGCCATGAGCCACTTCCTGACCATCATCCTGGCCTCGATTGCTTTCCTACAACAGGATCTCACCTTGACCTTGATCGCCATCGTGCCGGTGTTGCTGTCGGGTGCGGCTATGTACTATGCCCACCACGAGTTGACTGAACCCTGGTCGTCACAGCACGAGCGGATGGCGAATATGTCGGCCACCTTGCAGGACAACCTGGCCGGCATCAAAGTGCTGAAAGCCTTTGCCCAGGAAGAACAGGCACAAGGCCGTTTTCAGGAGGTACAGGGCGCTGTACGCCTGGGGAGCCTGAGCATTTCCGACCTCTGGAGCAAACGCTGGGCGCTCATCGGCAGCATTGGACGTTTTATGCAACTGGGCCTGCTCTTGGTCGGCGGCTACCGGGTGATGAATGGCGATCTTACCCTGGGATCGCTGGTCGCCATCCTCAGTTTGAGTTTGCTCTTATTGGGTGCGGTCAATGCGCTGGGGACGCAAATGAATAGCGTGAGCCAAACGGCCACCGCCGCTGTGCGCATCTTTGAACTGCTGGATGAGCCGGTAACGATTCAATCGCCGGCCCCTTCTCCTGATCCCGTGGCCGCTCAGTATCGCGCCACACCACGTAGACCGGATGAGTGGCGGGGCGAAATCGAGTATAAGAATGTGAGTTTTATTTACCCAACGGCCAAAGCGAAGACACTCATCGACATCAACCTGTGCATTCCCGCCGGCTCCTCGTTGGCGGTCGTGGGCGCGACAGGCAGCGGCAAGAGTACGCTCATCCATCTCATCGGTCGCTTTTATGATCCCACCTCCGGCCATGTCCAGGTCGATGGCCGCGATGTGCGTAGTTTGGACCTGACCGAGTTGCGCAGCCAGATTGGTATGGTCGCCCAGGATACGCTGCTCTTTAGCGCCACCATTGCTGACAATATTGCCTTTGGTCGTCCCAACGCCACTCAGGAGGAGATCGAACGGGTCGCCAAACTAGCCCAGGCCCATGACTTTATCACCGCCATGCCGGAAGGCTATCAGACGCGCATCGGTGAACGCGGCGCTGGTCTCTCCGGTGGACAGCGCCAACGCATTGCCATCGCGCGCGCCATGTTGCTCGACCCGAAGATTTTGATCCTGGATGATTCCATGTCCGCCGTCGATGCCGAAACGGAACGGCTGTTACAGGCCGCCATTGCCACCGTCATGAAGGGGCGCACGACGATTCTGGTCGCACACCGATTAGCAACGGCCCAACATGCCGATCACATCATCGTCCTGCGCGATGGACAGATTGTCGAGCAGGGAACGCACGCTCAACTCGACGCTGCCGGCGGTCATTATCACCATGTGCTGGAGATGCAGCAGATGAGCGCTCGTGAATCGGTGCCGGATCTCTTGATTCCGCAGCCTGTCTAAACGTATGTGATGCACAATAGCAGAAAGAACGTAACTGATAAAATGGCTACATTCCTACGCGGACTAGTCAAACCCATCACCTTCAAAGATATCGACGCCCCGCCACCCATGTGGCAAACAATGAGGCGGCTCTTTACCTATTTGCGCCCCTATCGCCGCCGCATGGCGCTCACACTGTCGATCTATGCGGTCTGTGTGGTGATCACGCAGCTTTATCCCTTTATCGACCGCAAGTTGATCGATGAGCATATTGCGGTGGGCAACCCGGAGGGCTTCCTGCCCTTGCTGGGGGTCGCAACCGTCTTGCACGCGCTGGCCTGGGTGGGCGTGTTGATTCGGTCGCTGCTCATTCAACGGGTCAGTTTGGGTATTCTGGTCGATCTGCGCCGGCAACTCTTTCATCATGTGGTCGAGTTGTCCTTTACCTTCCACGAGAAGGAGCCGGTCGGCAAGACGATGACCCGCTTTATCGGCGACGCCAATACGCTCAACGACTTCCTGACCAACCAGATGGCCAATGTGGTCAACGATGTGATGTCGGGGATCATTGTGTTGGCGCTCATGTTTGCCATCAACCCGACGCTGACCGTGATCGCGCTCTTTATGTTGCCGATTCTGACGGTGATTGGTCTCTACATGCGTCCGCGGTTGTATGACGGCTGGGAACGGGTGCGCGAAAACTCGACCCGCTTCAACATTTTCCTGGCCGAAAACATTGCTGGTATGCGCGTCATCCAAGCCTTTACCCGTGAACAGACCAACCTGGGTCACTTCAACGAGGCCAACAACCGCGTCGTCACTGAGTGGATGAAGGTGATCGGTTTGCAGGCGTGGTTTTCACCGCTGGTGGAGATTACCCGTAACTTTGCGTTGGTGATCGTCCTCTTTGTCGCCGCTAATCAGTTAGGGTTGGGCGGCTCGGCGCTGACCGTGGGTACGCTGGTCGCTTTTATGGCCTACATCAACAACCTCTGGACGCCGATCAGCACGCTGACCAACATGTATGTGGTGCTACAGGCCACCCTCGCCTCTGCCGGCAAAGTCTTCCAACTGCTCGACACCCGTCCCACCATCACCGATGCGCCCGACGCGGTGACCATGCCACGAGTCAAGGGGGAGATTATCTTCGACCATGTGAACTTCAGTTATGACAGCACCCGTCCCGTTCTCAAGGATGTAAACTTTACCATTCAACCAGGGCAGTTGGTGGCGCTGGTGGGGCAGACCGGCAGCGGCAAGACGACTATCGCCTCGCTGCTCTGCCGCTTTTATGATGTGACCGGCGGTCAGATTCTGATCGATGGCTATGATGTGCGCAAAGTAACACAGCGTTCGTTGCGATCACAAATCGGCGTTGTCTTGCAAGAGCCATTTATCTTCACTGATACCATCGCCAACAACATCCGCTATGGCCGGCCCGATGCGTCAATGGAGGAAGTGATCGCCGCTGCTAAACTGGCGAACTGTCACGACTTTATCATGAAACTCAGTGACGGCTATGAAACGGTGGCGCAGGAACGCGGGTCGCAATTTAGCATTGGGCAACGTCAACTGCTCTCCATCGCCCGCGCCATCCTGTCCGATCCGCGCATTCTGGTGCTGGACGAAGCCACCTCCGCCGTCGATACCGAAACCGAAGCGTTGATCCAGGACGCCTTTGCCCGCCTCATGACCAATCGCACGGCCATTGTCGTTGCCCATCGTCTTTCAACCATCCGCAAAGCGGATCAGATTGTGGTGTTAAAGGCAGGGCAGATCATGGAGTTGGGCAATCATGAGACGCTGGTCGCTAGGGCAGATGGCTATTATGCCGCGCTGGTACGGGCACAGGCAAGTGGAAGCCACTGAAAGTTGCCCGATTTCTGTCGCTCATTCCTAAATTGACAACAGCTAGAATCATTCATATAATTTAGTCATGGCAAACGATAAAATTCACAATGCAGTCGTGCAAGCGCTTAAGAATGATGGATGGCAGATTCTGCGTGAACATTTTAATGTCCGGTACGAGGAATTAGAAATTCGGGTTGACATCGCTGCCGAACAACCGGCTATCCTTGCAGAAAAAAGCGGCCGTCGAATTTTGGTTGAAATTAAGACATTTGGTGGTCGCTCTTTCATCAGAGAATTGCAAAATGCCATCGGACAATACACGATCTACAGAAATATATTGGCGCTTGTCGGTCTAGATTATGAATTATTTTTAGCAATCCATGAAACTGTTTACGACGCCGCTTTTCAGCAGAAGGCGACAAGTCAGATTATCCAGATCAATCAATTGAAGTTGTTGATTGTCAATGTTGATAGTCAGGAGGTAGTTAAATGGATCAAGTAAAAAGCTCTTCGTACCCAGCGTTGGTTAAGCAAGCTTTGCAGGAGTATAAAACGTCATTTGTTGAGAATTCGCTAGAGCCGCTTCCCTATGAACTTGCCTTAATCTTTGATGATGAGCATCAGCAATATATTGTCCGCAGTGTCGGTTGGCAAAAGAACAAACGTATTCTCACGACGATTCTCCATGTTGCCATCCGTAACGGCAAGATTTGGATTGAAGAGGATTGGACGGAGGAAGGGATTGCGACCTATTTTCTAGAGCATGGAATTCCCAATGACCATATTGTTCTGGGCTTTCATGCGCCAACCATGCGTCCATATACAGAATTTGCGATGGCATAGAATGAATAGGTTCAACTTTGCTTATTCAAATCGATTACGACCATAACACCAGCGCATGAGGATCGGCGTGATCCTCATGCGCTGGTGTTCCTTAACCAAGCGTGCTATAAACGATCTCCCCACCAACCACCGTCAACTTGACGCCGGTGTCCTTAATCGCCATTGGCTCACAGGTGAAAATATCTTGATCCGGCACAATAAAATCAGCATACTTGCCCACTTCAATCGACCCAACCTGCTTTTCCCAGCTTTCGGCATAGGCCGCGCCGGTAGTGTACCCGGCCACGGCCTCGGCGACGGTTAGCTTTTGCGCCGGATACCAACCCTCCCCCCCCGGCGTGCCATCGGCCCGGCGCCGGGTGACGGCGGCATGGATGCCGACAAAGGGATTCGGCGTCTCCACCGGCGCATCGGAGCCGAAGGCCATGCGGGCGCCGGTGTTGAGCAGCGTGCGGAAGGCGTAGGCCAGTTCGCCCCGCTTACCCCAATAGGCATCGACATTAACCATATCCTGCGTGGCATGAATCGGTTGCACGGAAGCGATCACATCCAACTGGGCTAACCGCGGCACGTCGTTGGGGTGCAACACTTGTACATGTTCCAGCCGATGACGCCGCTGGTGGCGGGGAATGCCCTGCTCCTGCTCCTGCTTGCGCACCGTTTCAAAGACATCCAGCACATCATGATTGGCGCGGTCGCCAATGGCGTGGACAATCGTCGGCAGACCGGCGGCGCTGGCGCGACGGGCCATATCGATCATATCTTCCTTGTCCACAATGGTGATGCCGTAGTTGTTCGGTTCACCTTCGTATGGCTCGATCATAGCGGCGGTGCGCGGCCCCAACGCGCCATCGGCAAAGAGTTTCAACCCGCCGACGCGCAACCATTCATCGCCCAGGCCGGCATGTAACCCGACCCCTAGCGCATACTCCAACTGATCCATGGCAATGTGGGTGACGGTGCGCAACTTCAATTGCCCGCGCAGCCGTAAGCGTTGGAAGGTTTCAAAGCCGCGCTTGCCGTCGAGATCGTGGATCGATGTCAGACCAAAGCGGTGGGCATTTTCTTGCGCCGCCAGCACCGCGGCATCAACCTCCGCCGGGGTGGGATCGGGAATGTGGCGCGCCACCAGTTGGATGGCCGGCCCTTCGAGTAACATACCGGTGGGTTGACCGTTGACGTCGTGGACGATTTCGCCGCCGGCCGGTTGTGGCGTCTGGGCATCGACCCCGGCCAGCCGCAGCGCCACCGAGTTCGCCACGGCTGAGTGCCCGCTCTTGTCGCGTAGAAGGACAGGATGATCGGGCGTCACCGTATCTAAATCATGACAGGTGGGAAACCGATTTTCCGGCCAGATGGTCTGAATCCAACCCCAGCCCAGCAGCCATTGACCGGCTGGCGTTTGCTGCGCTTTGGCGGCGACCCGTTGTAACATTTCTGCTAGCGTCGGGACTTCAAAGATATTGATACGCTGCAAGCCCAAGCCATAGTGGGTAAAGTGGAGGTGAGCGTCGCAAAGACCGGGTAGCACCAGGGCGCCGCCTAAGTCCAGGACTTGGGTCTTGGGGCCGCGCAAGGCGGCAATCTCATCGCCATTGCCGACAGCGAGAAATTTGCCATCGCGCACGGCAAAGGCATTGGCGGTCGGTTGGGCGGGGTTCATAGCGTAGATGTTAGCATTGGTAATGATTAGATCAGCAGACATGGTTGGTTCCTCTGTTTTATGGCTGTCGAACATGCATAATTGGGGTGAATATGGTAAAATCTTAAACCAATGCAAGCTGTGGCTCAAATCTAGACGGGCATTTGCTTGCAAAGACAGGCTGAGCAAAGGAGTACTCGTTATGCTCGTTGAAACTGGAAAACTTGATATTCCCGATCTTGTATACCGCCGTCTGGAAAATACAGCTAAGGCCATGCGTCGTTCCGTCGAAGATGTGATGGTCTATGCTTTAAAAGTCGGGAGTCCGCCAGTTTGGGATGACGTACCGCCAGAATTTCAAGCTGATTTGGCTGCTATGGATCGTCTGGAAGATGATGCACTGTGGCGAATTGCACGAAGCAAAAAAGAACTAACATCATTGCAACGCTATGATGAATTGTTAGCGCGTAACCAAGATAACTTGCTCACTGATAGCGAAAAACAAGAATTACAGCAGTTACGCACAGAGGCTGATCGATTTATGTTGCGTAAAGCGCACGCCGCAGCTTTATTACGCTGGCGCGGTTATACAGTACCACGCAATTAAGACGGAATGCTTTTGAATCATCATGTCTGTTTACATTCCTGTCGATTTGCGCAACCGTCTTCAGAGCATGGATCGTAACCGTTGCGCGTATTGTCAAACAAGCGAAGCGAACAGTGGCATTCCCAGTGCATGTGACCATATATTACCTACTGCTAAAGGTGGCAAAACAGAGCTAGACAACCTTTGTCTTGCCTGTCGTCCTTGCAATGAATGTAAAGGCGATAGTACGCAAGGCATCGATCCGCTCAGTGGTGATATTGTTTCCCTGTTTAATCCACGAGTGCAATACTGGTATGAGCACTTTGAATGGAGCCTGGACGGTACGCGCATTATTGGTCTTACCCCTGTGGGACGTGCCACCATTATTACATTACGGATGAACAATCACACAATTACTTCTGCACGCCAACGTTGGGTTAGTGCAGGATGGCATCCGCCTGAAGACTAACCTATTCCACTCATCGCTTCAGATCATAAGGAGAAGAGTATGTCCACACCCTTCCTCGCCGATGCCCAGGCGTTGGCTGACGAACTAACTGCCATCCGGCGCGATCTGCACATGCACCCGGAACTGGGCTTTCAAGAATTTCGCACCGCCGGCATTGTGGCCGAACAATTAAACGCGCTAGGCTATGAGGTCGTCACCGGCGTCGGCAAGACGGGGGTGGTTGGCTTGCTGCCTGGCGGTCAACCGGGCGACCGCACCGTTCTCCTGCGCTTTGATATGGACGCGCTGCCCATCGAAGACATCAAGGAGGTTCCCTACCGTTCGCAGACGCCGGGGGTTATGCACGCATGTGGTCATGACGCCCATGTGGCCGTGGGGTTGGGTGTGGCCAAAGTATTGGCGAAATATCGGGAGCAATTGCCGGGTACGGTCAAGCTCATGTTTCAACCGGCGGAAGAAGGCTTGGGCGGGGCGCTGGCGATGATCAACGACGGCATTCTCGACCACATCGGGCCGCCAGTGGATCGGGCGTTGGGGTTGCATGTCTCTTCCATGCACTCATTGGGGACAGCGGTGGTGCGTTCCGGCGCGATGTTGGCGGCTGGCGCAGGTCTCACCATTACCGTCACTGGTCGCGGCGGGCATGGCGCCATGCCCAATCAAACCGTAGATGCCGTGGTGGTAGCGGCACAGATCATTGTCGCCCTGCAAACCATTGTTGCCCGCAATGTTGACCCGGAGGATACAGCGGTGGTCTCTATCGGCAGCATCCTGGCCGGTAATGCCGGCAATGTGATTGCCGAGACGGCGACCCTGCGCGGCACCATTCGCAGCTTTACGCCGGAGACTAAGGCCCTGCTGCGTCGGCGCGTACCGGAGATTGCAATGGGCATTGCCAGCGCGTTGGGCGCGACAGCCACTGTAGAAATCAATGATGGCGTAGATGCTACAGTGAGCCATCCTGCGCCTACCCAGGTAGTCTATGACGCGGCGGCGGCTGTGCTAGGCGCCGAGAACATTGACACCACCTATCGCACCACCGGCGGCGAAGATTTTTCCGCCGTCCTGGCGCAGGTGCCAGGCAACTTCTTCTTCCTGGGCGCACGTAATGATGAACGGGGCATCAACGCCCCCCATCACAACCCACGCTTTGACATCGATGAACGCTGTCTGCCCCAAGGCGTCGCTATTTTGTGCGAAGCCGCACGGCAGGTGCTACAGGGTAAAGGCTAGCCACGCAACACAACAACGGATTTAGGAAGTAACGGATTTTCGGTGTCGAAGAAAATCCGTTACTTCCTAAATCCGTTGTTATGTTCGTTGTGCGCCAAAAGGAGACAAACTGATGCAACACTACACCTTCGATACAGGCACATTACCCGCCGGCTTCTTCTGGTTCAACGAACCCAAACGTTACTTCTTTGCTGATGGCCTGAACCTTATCACCGCGGCCAAGACTGACTTCTGGCAAGGCACCCACTATGGCTTCCGCCGCGACGATGGGCATTGCCTCTTCACCGAAGTAACCGGCGATTTTTCGCTCAGCACCCAGGTAACGTTTGCGCCCCAAAGCCAATACGACCAGTGTGGTCTCATGGCGCGGGTCGATAGCCAGAACTGGATCAAGTGTTCGGTAGAATATGAAAGCCCAACCGTCAGCCGTTTGGGATCAGTTGTGACTAACCTGGGCTTCTCCGACTGGGCAACACAAGATATTTCCTCGACCATCACTGCCGTCCATTATCGCTTGAGTCGCCAGGGGCAGGATTTTCGCTTGGAATACGCCTTCGCCGCAGGGGCATGGCAGCAAATGCGCATTGCCCACCTTCATACTATTGGCGACGCCTTACAGGTTGGCATTTACGCCTGTAGTCCGATTGGTGAAGATTTTCACTGTCGCTTTCATTTCATCGAACTTGGGGAAAATCAGTGGCAGCACGAATAAAGCGTCCGTTTGTAAAGTGCCCTTATAGCTAATTTCTGGGGTTGATTGCTGCGTTTGACAACAAGGCTGAGTTAGACAAAGGCGCGCGGATCAGGCACTTCGATGGGCGCACCGCCTTGTTTCGCTGATTCCAAGGCCAGCGCTCCTGGCAAAGAACAGTCGAGCGCCCGGTAGACATCGACCGGCGAAGCGTCTCCCCGCCGGAAAGCGTCGACAAACGCTTTCATCGTCCAGTAATCGGCGCCGCCATGACCGGTCTTGGCGGCATCAGCGCGCGCAGCGACACGATCAGGAATATACTCGGCTTCAAAATCGGCCAGCTTGCGCCATTTCACACTGGGGCCGGACTTGCCGGGACGGGCCGCTGTTTCCAACTCTTCCAACCAAATGCGGGGCGGATCACCAAAGCCGCGCGTGCCTTCAAAGGAACCATGCGTCCCCTGGAGGGCATAATAATCCATGAGATGGGGGCGGGGCGATACAATATCGACCCGAATTTTGAGCAGACGCCCGGCGGCAGTCTGAAAGAGGCTGACTACATTGTCGGGGATATGGCTGTCGGCCTCTAACCGTCCCGGTTGCATCGTCATCATAGCTGTGACGCGGGTGGTGCGGTCGTCGAGAATATAGAGCAGCGGGCGCAAGCTGTGCCAGATATAGACATAGCCCGAAAAGTCGCGACCACGCCAGGTCAACGCGCCATCGGCAAAACGGTTAAGCCCTCGACAATCGTGGATATATTCCCCTTCGCCAAAGTAGACAGCGCCGAACTTGCCGGCCTGCACCAGCCGGCGAATCAACTCGATCTCGTCGCGATAGCCGTAGTTTTCCAACAACATATAGAAGCCGCCGCTCTTCTTGTAGGCTTGCACCAACCGGCGGCCATCCTCCACCTTGGTCGCGCCCGGCACTTCGGAGATCACGCCAACGCCATGTTCCAAGGCAATGGCGGCTTGTTGGGCATGAAGGGTATCAGGCGTCGCCAGGATCACTACATCCAGCCCATGACGGAGGAAACGCTCAAAATCGGTGTAGGGGGTGGCGTTTACCCGTGCCGCCACTCGTTCGGCGGCTTCGGGTACAATGTCACAAACGGCAACAATTTGACCGGCCTCCAAAGCCGCCAAATGACGGGCATGGCTCAAGCCGCGGCCATCACCCACCGCATTACCCCCCGCGCCAACCAAGCCAACGTTTAGCTGTTTCATCGGTACTCTCCCCTGCAAATTAACAATTAAGCATTGTCAATTTTCAATTAATTATTCAAAGCTGTCTGCTCAGCAACCAACTGGCCGAGGGTAATAAACCGCACCTCACCCTGCGTACGCGCATGGTCAAAGAGCTTTTCATAGACCCGCAGCCCGGTTGCCCACTTGCCGGTCATGGCGTAGTAGTGCGACAAAACCACAAAGGCGTCGCCATTGGCACGGGCGCGATCAAAGTCAGTTTTGGCCAGTTGGAAGTGGCGTTCGACATCGCCTTCTGCCAAGTACCAGGTATACTCCGAGTGCATCGGCGCTTCGATCAACCCGGCTAGGTGGCGATAGGGCCGGGGCGGCAGATCAGGTTGCCACGGGTCGCCGGCGTTGTAGTCTCGATTGATATAGCGCCAGCCCATCGGGTTGATGACCTGGTTGGAACTCCACTGGAAGCCCAGGTCACGTAGTACGGTGTACATGGTATCACAGGTGGCGAGACAAGGGGAGCGAAAGCCAAGCGGCGTCTCGCCCAACGTTTGGCGGAAGATGGCGCGCCCTTGCTCCAACTTGTCGGCCAGGATTTCATAGCGGTGATGGGCGCTAAAGGACGCTGGGTCGCGCTGCCATTGCGCTTTGCTCTCCGGCATAATATCCAACATAAACGGCGGCGGCATACCAAACTCAAAGGCAGTATGCACCCAACCGTGATGTTGCAATTCATGACCTTCATTGCGCGCCCGTTCCAGCAGGCGCAACCAGCGTGGCGCCTGATCGAGCGTCCGGCCCCCGGCGGCAGGAACCGTGAAAAAGGTGGCGGGAACTTGTTGGGCGGCCAGAAAGTCGAGCAGTTCGGCAAAAAGTTCCGGCTCTTGCATCCCGGCATCATCATTGGTAAAGACAAAGGTGGTCAAAGGTGGTTAATCCTTTCAGGTTCGGCTAGGGTGCGTGAAACGGTTGCCGAGAAAACAAAAGATTTCACCGCAACGGCGCGGAGGGCGCAAAGGAGCGCTGGACTGTAACTTTACCATTACCCCAGGCTTTTGCAAATTCGCCTAAACGCCAAGGCTCTGCTGCAAACAGCCCTCCTGAATCTACGCCGAATTGATGAAAAGCGGGTATACTACACAAAAAACAATCATTGATTACTATCGGGAGTTACAGATGTCACAACCAATTAACGACTGGGATAATCCCCAGTTACTGGGGCGTAACAAAGCGGCGGCCCATGCTACGCTCATGCCCTATGCCACCCGGCAGGAAGCGCTGGCCGGCCAGCGGCTTGCTTCGCCCTATTGTAAACTGCTCAATGGCAACTGGCGCTTTCACTGGTCGCCCAACCCTGGCGCCGCCCCGGTTGACTTTTATCAGCCGCCATTTAATATGACCGGCTGGGAAAGTACTGCCGTCCCCGGCAACTGGGAGCTTCAACCCGGTTTCACCGAGAAGGGCATCAACAAATATGACCCGCCGGTCTACTCAAACATCACCTACCCCTTTGACATTAGCAACCTGCCCGCCGTTCCCGCTGATGACAACCCAACCGGTTGTTATCGCACAACTTTTACGGTGCCGGACGGGTGGGCCGGTCGCCAAATCTTCCTGACCTTTGACGGCGTCGATTCCGCTTTTCACCTCTGGGTGAATGGGCAAGCGGTCGGTTATAGCCAGGACAGCCGCACCCCAGCGGAGTTCAATATCACAAACTATCTGCAACCGGGAGAAAACTTGCTGGCCGTGCGCGTCTACCGCTGGTCGGCAGGCAGCTACCTAGAAGACCAGGACTACTGGCGGCTTAGCGGCATCTATCGCGATGTCTACTTGTGGAGCGCCCCCGCCGTCCATATCCGTGACTTCGCCACCGAAACCGAAGTGGCTGGCGACTATCGCAACGCTGTGCTGCGTGTGCGGGCGACGATTCACAATTATGACAAAACGACGCTGCAAAATTGCCTCTTAGAAGCCCAGCTATTCGATGCGGAACAACAGCCGGTGACAACGCCACTCACCAAAGTGGTCGAGGTATCGACCAATGCCGATCACACTGTGGCGGTGTCAACTGTGTTGACCACACCCCGTCTCTGGTCAGACGAACAGCCCTATCTCTACACCCTGTTATTGACGCTTAAAGATACCGCCGGACAAGTCATCGAGATCGAAAGCTGTAAAATCGGCGTGCGCCAGGTCGAGATCATGAACGGGCAACTCTGCATCAACGGCAAACCGCTGCTGATCAAGGGCGTCAACCGTCACGAACATGAACCGGACACCGGCCATGTCGTCAGCGAAGCGAATATGCTGCGTGACATCAAGCTGATGAAGCAGTTCAACCTCAATGCTGTGCGTACCTCCCACTATCCCAACCAGCCCCGCTGGTATGAACTCTGTGACGAGTATGGCATCTACGTGCTGGACGAAACCAACATCGAAACCCACGGCGTCTGGGATCGGCTGGCCAAAGATCCGATCTGGGAAGATAACTTCGTGGATCGGGTGCGCAACATGGTCGAGCGGGACAAAAACCACGCCTGTATCATCGGCTGGTCGCTGGGCAATGAGTCGGGGTACGGCCCCAACCATGATGCAATGGCCGCCTGGCTGCGCGAACGAGAGCCGACCCGTCCCGTCCACTATCACCCGGCCGAGCAAGCGCCCGTCACCGACATCCTCGGCCCCATGTACCCGCCGGTCTCCCACATTATCGACCTAGCGCAGAAGCCGGATAACCGACCCATTATCATGTGTGAATACGCCCACTCGATGGGCAACAGCACCGGCAACCTGCAAGAGTATTGGGACGCCATCGACCAATACCCGCGCCTCCAAGGCGGTTTCATTTGGGATTGGAAAGACCAGGGGATTCGTCGTTTTACTGAGGAAGGTGTTGAATGGTTCGCCTACGGCGGCGACTTTGGCGACAAGCCCAACGATGCCAACTTCTGTTTCAACGGCCTGGTCGGCCCGACCGCCGAGCCGCATCCCGGTTTGTGGGAATATAAGAAGATTTTGGAGCCGGTGCGGGTTAGCGCGGTTGATCTAGCCGCTGGTCTCTTCCAGGTGAGTAATCACTATCGTTTCACCGACCTGAGCCACCTGGCAATCAGTTGGCGGGTCGAGCGGGAAGGGGAATTGCTGGCTGCCGGCGCCTTGCCCTCCCTGACCACTGCCCCCGGCGCCAGTGAATCCCTTTCTGTGCCACTGCCAACATTGGAGAGCCAAGGCGCCGGCGAAGTCTGGCTCACGCTAAGTTTTGCGTTGAACGCCGGCACTCCGTGGGCTACCACTGGTCATGAGATCGCCTGGGCGCAATTTCAACTGGCGCAGGGCGTCCATCCGTCGCCGGTGCCGGCTGCCTCATCGGCGGCGCTACAAGTGACCGAAACCGCCGCAATGTTGACCCTGACCGGGGCGCGCTTTACTTTGTCGTTTGACAAAGCGACTGGACGTATCACCGACTATCGCTACGCTGGTAAGCCGCGGCTGGTCGCTGGCCCCCGTTTCCAATTCTGGCGGGCGCCGACGGATAACGACGACAACACCTGGGGCGACCAAAAGATGGCGATCCGCTGGCGCGAGATGGGGCTGGACGCCTTGCAAGAAAGTGTGCGTAGCGTTGCGGCTCAAGCCAAGGATGACAAGGTTGAAATCACGGTCGAAAGTGACTTTGTCGGCCAACTGGATCTGGCGAAGGTGGGTGAGCAGAGCTGGCAAGCCCAACTGACCCAGTTGCGCATGATGCTGACCCACTTGATGACCGAAGAGCAGGTGAGTGAACTGGCGCGCAAGTTGGGGCTAGACTACGCCGCGCTGCCCGGCGCCAGCCATGCCGACCGCGTTCATCGATTGGTTGATGCCCTCGATCAACGCGGCGCCATCGGCGAGTTATTCGAGCAACTCCACTTTCTGGCCGCAGGCCCCTTTGCCCAGTTTATTCCCGATGAGATCAAAGCGCTCTGGGCGCAAGCCGCCAACTTGCCAACGGATCAATTGAAGCTGGTCTTTACGCCCAAAGAGGCCGCCCGCTTTGCCTGTCGCTTGACCTATCGCATTGATCCGAGCGGCGCCATCGACCTGCAAGCCCAAGTGACCCCCGGCGGCGCCCAACCTCTATCCCTGCCGCGCCTCGGTTTGACCATGACCCTGCCCGCCGACCTGGAAACCTTCACCTGGTTTGGCCGGGGTCCCCAGGAAAGTTATGTGGATCGCAAAACAGGCGCCAAGATCGGCCGTTATCGCGGAACAGTGGATGAGCAATATGTGCCGTATGGGATGCCCCAGGAGAATGGTAACAAAACTGAAGTGCGCTGGGCTACGTTGACTGATGCAACGGGTGGCGGGTGGTGGGTCGCGGGAGTGTCGTCGCTGTTTGATAGTAGCGTCCATCATTTTACGGCTGAGGATTTGACGAATGCCCGGCATACTTATGAATTGAAGCGCCGCGATGAGATCACCCTCAACATTGACCATGCTCAATGCGGCCTGGGCAACGCCAGTTGCGGCCCTGGCGTACTGCCTCAATATCTGCTCAAGCCGACGCCGGTGACATTCGCTGTGCGCCTTGAACCCTTTGGTGGTGATTAGCTGATACGGTTGGCCTACCTTACAACGGGATTTGAATCCCGTTGTAAGGTAGGCCAACCGTATCAGCTAATCACCCAATTACCTAATTCGCCGGTAGATCTAGTCCATGCACAAAGCCGCCATCGACGCGCAGCACAGCGCCGGTGATGTAATCGGCGGCGTCGCTGACGAGGAAGGCGGCGGCTTTGCCGATATCTTCGGGCGTGCCGATGCGACCCCAGGGGATCTGCTTGCCGCCTTCGGTAAGCTGTTCTTCGGTGAAGAAGCGGCGCTCGCCGGGAGTGTCGATCCAGCCGGGGTTGATGATGTTGACGTTGATTTTGGTGCGTGCCAGTTCGCCGGCCATGGTGCGACCCAGGTGGGCGACGGCGGCTTTCGCCATGTTATAGGCGGCGCTGTTGGCAAAGGCGATCTCTTCATGTACCGAACAGGTGATGAGGATTTTGCCGCGGCTGCGCCCGTTGAGCGGCTGCTTGCTCATCTGTTGCGCCGCCAACTGACAGGTGTGAAAAACGCCAAATTGGGCGACCTCAATCGTGCGCCGGACATTTTCCCATTTGGCTTCCAACACCGGCTCGCGAATCGAGAGCGCGGCGTTGGCGACGGCAATATCCAGCCGGCCAAAATGCTGCACCACCCCGGCGATCATCGTTTCGACCGCGCTGCGATCTGAAATATCCGCCGGCCAGACCAGCGCCTGCCGGCCCAGGTTGCGAATTTCTTGCGCCGTCGCCTCCGCTTCATTCCGCTCCGGCAGATCATTGATCACAATATCGGCCTCCTCGGCGGCCAGGCAGAGAGCGATGCCGCGGCCAATGCCCCGTCCGCTGCCGGTGATCAAGGCTACTTTTCCATCCAAACGCCCCATAACTGTTGCTCCTTTGTAGTTGCGCAAAAAAGTAAAGTGTATTTGATTATAGCATATCGAAGCTCGATCAATTCACCGTTTTGTTGCTGGTTTGAGTTGTGGCATGATTACAATGGAGCGATAGCCTTATAGGGAGTACAATTTGCTGGCAACATAATACCAAAGCTGGTTTTGTCCAGCTTACCAAAGACTGTTGAAGGTTTATGGCATACAAAGTCGAATTTTCCCGATCCGCTTTACGCCATTTGCAGGGCTTTTCGGCTGCTGATCGTTCAATCATTATACACTCTGTTGAAAGTCAGTTGATTTATGAGCCATTAGTAGAGACAAGAAATCGTAAACTGATGCGCCCGAACCCGCTAGCATCGTGAGAATTACGGATAGGTAGGTTGCGCGTCTTTTATGAGGTATCAAGCGCGGAACCAGATCAAGTTCATATTCTTGCGATTGGCTGGAAAGATGGCAATCGGTTGTTTATTGATGGAGAGGAAATCTTCCTATGAAACAGATGTCCTTGATAGATGCAACGAAACCTTTGCTTGAGTATGCGGCAGAGGTGAATACAACTGCGGATAGCATTGTCTTCATGGAAGGGGAGAAACCAGTGGCGGCGCTTGTTTCACTAGATGGTATTGATGCCGAGTCTTTTTTACTTAGCCTCAATTCTAAATTCATTGCGATCCTGAACCAGTCGCACCAGGAGTTTGCGAGCGGTCAACGTTTCTCCTTAGAAGATGTAAAACGGCAACTTGCCGTAGAAGATAAAAAGAAAGCCACAAAAAACGGAAAGATGCAGCATGAGTAACAAATTTCGCTGGGGCATCCTCGGCGCGGGGAATATCGCGAAGAAATTTTGCGCCGGCGTGCAGGCGCTGGCCGACCATGAACTGGTGGCGGTTGGCTCACGCAGTCAGGAAAAGGCCGATCAATTTGGCAACCAATTCAACATCCCCCATCGTCACAGCAGCTACCAAGCGTTGGCCGCCGACCGGGAAGTCGATGCCATCTACGTCGCCACGCCCCATCCCATGCACAAGGAGAACACACTGCTCTGTCTGCGCAATGGCAAGCACGTTCTCTGTGAAAAGCCATTCACCATCAACGCCGCCGAAGCCAAAGAAATTATCGACGAAGCGCGCCGGCTCAAAATTTTCTTAATGGAAGCCATGTGGACCCGTTTTGTCCCCGCCGTGGTAGAGGCCAAGCGGCTGATCGACAGCGGCGCGATCGGTGAAGTGCGCATGATCAACGCCGATTTTGGCTTCCGCGCCGGTTTCAACCCAGCCAGCCGTGCCTTTGATCCAGCGCTTGGTGGCGGTGGTCTGCTGGACGTGGGCATTTATCCGATTTCGTTAGCTTCCATGTTATTAGGCCGTCCCAATCGCATTGCCTCGCTGGCCGAGATCGGCCAGACCGGCGTCGATGAACAATCGGCCTTTATTTTGGGCTACCCCGGCGGTCAACTGGCGATGCTCTACACCGCCGTGCGCACGAACACCCCCCACGACGCCGTCATCATGGGGACGGACGGCATGATCCGCATCCATCCCCCCTTCTGGATTCCCAAGAAGCTGACCCTGACCCAACCGGGCAAGGGCGCACAGGAGATGGAAATCCCCTATGAAGCCAACGGGTACAATTACGAAGCCGCCGAAGTGGCTAATTGTGTGCGCGCCGGGAAACTGGAAAGCGCCGTCATGCCCCTTGATGAATCGCTCCAGATCATGGAAACGATGGACGCCATCCGTGCCCAGTGGGGCATGAAATACCCAATGGAATAAGAACCCATCTGATGTTACGCACCGGAACCAGTGGGCGCCCCGCCGCCATCTCTGGCGGCAGGCCGGCAGGATGCTGCGGGAACCCCTGGGTGCCCAGGAGAGGCTGCGTAACATCAGAACCCATCCAAACATGAATTACTGTAACTATTTGGCGGGATGACAAATGATTAGCTACGAACAATGGGAAAAGACCCAAAGGCGTCCACGCGAGTTGGAACTCTTGATGGAAGCCAAACAGATTGAGGCCAAAATTGAGCGTGGCGAAATGGGCGTCATCAGCCATGAGGAGTTGAAACGCCTTATGCTGGAAAAACAAGCACAGGGCGTTGCTTCCTGATCAAACTGAAAGCGAACCATTCTGCAAATTATGGTACACTCTGGATCTATGCGACAAACAACTGACTCTTTACACCATGCCCGCTCACAAGAGGAACGGGTGGCCGAACTGACCACCGCTTTACGGCAGCGCTACACAGGCGATCCGTCGGCGATTCGCGTCGTGCGCGCGCCGTTGCGCATCTCGCCGTTGGGCGCACACATTGACCATCAACTCGGTCGCGTCACCGGCATGGCGGTGGATCGCTCCATTCTCTTTGCCTTTGCCCCAACCAACAATGGCACAGTTCATGTGGAAAGCCTTGATTTTTCTACCACCACTAACTTCAGCCTGAGCCATATCCCCCCTTATCACAAAGGCGATTGGGGGAACTACCTGCGCGGGGCGGTGGTGGCGTTGCAACGAGATCAACCGTTGACCCACGGCCTGATCGGCGTCTTGAGCGGGGACATGCCGATTGGCGGCTTAAGTTCCTCCGCCGCGGTGACCATTGCCTACCTGCT
The DNA here is from genome assembly GCA_021405325.1 of Caldilinea sp. CFX5. Next base: position 67,182 of record QWII01000031.1, read on the forward strand.
GGCGCTGGAGAGCGTCAACAACCTAGCGCTGACCCCCGCTGAAAACATCCGCATGGTGACGCGCACCGAGCATGAATACATCGGCCTCAACAATGGCATTCTGGATCAGACCTCGATTCTCTTTAGCCAACGCAACCATTTGACGGTGATCGACTGCCAATCGGTACAGATCGACCGAGCGCCGGCGCGCATCGATCCGCAGCGCTATGCCATCATGGCCGTTTACTCCGGGGTTGCGCAGGGGTTGGTTGGCACCGGCTATAACAATCGCGTGGCTGAATGTCAAGCGGCGGCAGGGCAATTGTTGCATCTGGCCGGTCAGGCCGAGGGCAGTGATCCTCGCTTGCGCCATGTCGCGCCGGAACATTTCGCAACATATAGCCGCCAGTTAGATGAACCGTTGCGCAAACGCGCCACCCACTTCTTCACCGAAATGGCGCGAGTGGCGAGTGGCGAGGTGGCGTGGCGTGACGGTGATCTAGTGCGTTTTGGCGAATTGGTCAGCCAATCCGGCGAAAGCTCAATCAAAAACTACGAGAGCGGCTGTCCACAATTGATTACCCTCTATGAAATTCTGCGCGCTACGCCCGGCGTCTACGGCGTGCGCTTTAGTGGGGCCGGTTTCCGCGGCAGTTGCCTGGCCCTGGTCGATCCCGGCGCCAGCGAAACGATTGCCGAGGCTGTCCATCGTCGTTACCCACAAACGCATCCTGACATTGCTGATAAATACAGTGTCCACCTCTGTCAACCGGCGGACGGCGCAGCTTTACTAAACTGAGCTAATGGAACGCGGATTGGGCGGATTGAGCAGATGAACGCCGATAAAATCAGCTTTGATCTGCCTAATCTGCTCAATCCGCGTTCTATTCTGAGGAGTTTTTATGCAAGGCGTGATTCTCGCTGCCGGCAAAGGCAAGCGGCTCCAGCCGGTGACGCCGGCGCGTACCAAAGCGATGGCCCCCGTGGCCGGCAAACCGATTGTGGCGCGGGTATTGGATCTGCTGGTGCAGACCGGCGTGCAGGAGCTAATTCTATTGGTTAGCCCCGATGATGGGGATATTGTTCCTTACTTCGAGCAGCATACACCGCCCGGCGTCAAGATTACGTTTGTGGTGCAGCATGAACGGTTGGGCATGGCTCATGCGCTGGGGTTGGTCGCGCCCCATTTGCATGGCGATTTTATCATGTCGGCCTGTGATAACCTTGTACCACCGGAACACTTGGCGGCGATGGTGGCGACCCATTACCGCGTACAGGCCAACGCCACCCTCAGCCTCATGGAAATTGACATTGCTGAATCGGCCAGCACCGGGATTGTCGAATGGCAGGACAGTAACAACCCACCCCTCCCTACCCCTCCCCTGCAAAGGGAGGGAACCGGTGAGCGTACAACAGTTCCTCCCCCAAGCTGGGGGAGGTTAGGAGGGGGTGACTCGGTGCTTACGAATACCACCCAGCGGTTTATCCGGCGGATTGTCGAAAAACCACAGCCTGCGGAAGCGCCATCCAACGTTTCGAGCCTGCCGCTGTATGTCTTTTCACCCAAGATATTGGACCTTTTGTCCGAAGTCAAACCCTCCAAGCGCGGGGAATATGAGTTGCAGGATGCCATTCAACTGCTCATCGACCGCTATGGTGGCGTGACCGGCGTGTTGACCCCTGTGCGCTGGCAGTTGACCAATGTGGCCGATCTGCTGGAACTCAACCGCCACTACTTGACCATGGAAGCGGCGATGGATCATTACCCGGTGGATCAGCGGATACAGATTATCCCGCCGGTGCGCATTGATGCTAATTGTGTGTTGGAAGCAGGTTGCACTGTCGGTCCCTATGTCTATCTGGAGCGTGGTTGCCGAGTTAGAGCCAATGCGCGTATCGAAAATGCTATCCTCCTACGGAATGCTGTTGTCGATGCCGGGGCTGTGATCACCGACGCGGTCGTGATGCATGGCTAAGCGCGTCAGGCCACTCTTCCTGGAAGAGGCGAGAACCGCCAGGTATGACCAGACAGCAGTTGCCTCTTCCAGGAAGAGTGGCCGGCCCCTACATCCGACCTTTTACATCTCTGCGACTGATTTCGATTACCTTTGGAGAAATGAACCATGACACCCACCTTTATCCCAGGTCTGGAACTCAACGCTCGCTTCTACGCTGAGGTTGTACGCCCACTGCTCGACCACCATTTCCCCGATCTGGCGCACTCTGCATCGCTTATGGGTTATGGTTCCGATGTACTTGGTTATGACACCGCCATGTCCACTGACCACAACTGGGGGCCGCGTTTACAGCTTTTCCTGACACCGGCGGATTATGAACAGCAGGGGAATGCCATCGACACGATGCTGCGCCGCCAGTTGCCCCGCACCTTTCTCGGCTATGCGGTTGGCTATACCGAACCGGACATGAACGATGGCGGCGTGCAACGAATGGCGACTGACGAGCAAAGCGAAATGCGCCATTTGATCGAGATCGTCAACGTGCCGACCTATTACCACCGATATCTGGGTATCGATCCCTATGCCGATTTAAATGCCATTGACTGGCTGGTGCTGGGTGAACAAAAGCTATTGGAACTGACCGCCGGTAGCGTCTACCACGATGGCCTGGACGAGCTGGTCAAGCTACGCGCCAAATTCGCCTATTATCCCCATGATCTCTGGCTCTATCGGATTGCGGCGCAATGGGCGCGGATTGCCCAAGAGGAAGCCTTTATGGGGCGCTGTGGCGATGTGGGCGACGAACTGGGGTCGCACATTGTGGCGGCGCGTTTGGTGCGCGATCTCATGCGGCTGGCCTTTCTGTTGGAGCGGCGCTACGCCCCCTATAGCAAATGGTTTGGCACCGCCTTTGCCCGGCTTCAATGCGGCCCGACCCTGTCGCCCATCCTCAATCAAGTTCTCGACAGCAACCCCTGGCAGGCGCGGGAAAAGCCGCTCTGTGAAGCATATGTGTTGCTGGCCGACATGCACAACGCTCTTAGGGTGACAGAACGGGTCGATCCCGTGATCACCGGCTACTTCAACCGGCCCTACAAAGTCATCTTTGCCGGCCGGTTCGCTGAAGCCACGCGCAAGGCGATCACCGATGAGCGCATCAAAGCCATTGCCGCGGACATTGGCAGCGCCGATCAACTGGTCGATTGCACCGATGTCACTGCCCAGCCGGCAGTGATGCAGAAGTTACGGGTCTTATACGAATGAATCGCAAGGGCGTTTTTAACGGGTAAGGTTTTGGGAAACCCTACCGACTCGTCTGTCACCCTGAAAGGGTCTCTAGGGTGTTGTGGACGAGAGACCCTTTCAGGGTGACAGACTGCCCTTGCTGCTTCAGGAAATCCCCTAGCTCGATGCCCATAGCTGACAAACGGAATCTACGATTGCACTTGTAACCGCAACGCCCCAAATGCCGCCGCCCCAAGTGATGAGCCACGGAAAACAATGGGCTTATGCCCCGATGCCGCTGCATATTCCGCCGCAATTCCCTGCACCGCGGCTTCGGCATCGGCGCGACCCAGAATGGCGACCGTGCCGCCGCTGCCGCCACCGGTAATCTTCGCTCCATAGATGCCTTGTGCTGGCCCAGCCTTGCGCGCCAGCTTCACCAGCGCATCCGTTCCGTCTGAACCCAGACCACAAGCCGAATAGCTGGCATGACTCTGGTACATCAATTCGCCCAGTTGCGGCGCATTGGCCAGGATGTCACCCTTGAGCAGATTGGCAAAGGTGCGCACCCGGAAATGTTCATAGACGGGGTGCGCCGTCGGCTTGACGATGGCATAGGTGCGATGCGGATCGACCGTCGTCACCTTATCTGTAGTGCCGCCATATTGGGCTAGGAACTCCGCTCCGCTCATCTGCAACGGCAACTGAGATGCAAACTCATGCTCGAATTGGGACGGGGTCAAGTTGGACAAGTAGCCATGCCAGTCGGTGCCGGCGGTCTCCTGTAAGATGCGGTAGCCCATAAACGCGCCCACCCGCACTGACGTATAATCCGCACCAGAGACGGCGTGACGAATGCCGGAGTCGATGCCCCAGACGGCCAACTCGCCCGGAATGTTGACCAGCCCTTGAATCTCCGCTGGTTGACAGAGCAACGCCAACAATTGGTGTGTCTCGCCACAGGCTGCCGTCATCTGATCCATGACGCCACAAGGCGCACCAACCACCAGATTTTCCACCATCTGACACAAGATCGCCATTTCGCGGCCGGCAATGGCAATGTCATAGGCTGCCGCAATCGCCGACATGACCGCCACCTCAATTGCCGCTGAGGAGCTAACCCCTTTGCCTTCAGGGACGGCGGATTGAATCAGAATCCGCACACCGCCGGTGAAATGCGCACCCCGTTCGCGCATTAACACCAGGAAAGCACCAGCGGCATAGGCGGCCCAGGCGGTGGATGGGTTGCGTTTGAAATAGGCTTGGGCGATGGCATAGCCGATGGGCAGTGTCTCGTCAATAAAATCGGTCAGCGGCATGGTGAACGCCCCGTGATCGCCCCCATGCCCGTCGCCGCCACTCTCTTCGCGTAGGCTGACAATTTGGAGCGTCGGCTCATCCACTCGTTGCAGGGCGACCAACGTGGCTTCCTGAATCGGCATTTGTAATACCAGCGAACCGGAATAATCAGCAATGCCGCCCATCAAATCCAGCCGGCCAGGGGCGCGTGTCACCACCAGATCGCCGGTTGGGTCAAAGAGGGTGCGCACGGCTGGGTTTGGATGCGTGGGCAGACCGTTGAGTAGAGCAAGAAAAGCCTGAACATCGGGAAGACTGTGGGTTGATCCCTGCGTAATTTGGTACATGGTGGCGATCCTTTTGCGTGATTCATGTTGCGTGCTGCGTGATTCGTGGTCTTCGACAGGCTCAGACCACGAATCACGCAGCACGCAGCACGAAAATTTAAATCAGGTTGCGTTGGCGGAGGGCGGCTTGCAAGAGCGGTTCGATCTGTTGCCGGATGGCGGCATTGGCATAGCCCACCCAGCCGACATCGGCATCAACATTCAACGGCGCATTGAGCGGGTTGCCCCGTTCATCGGTGAGGATGACGCCCAACTCCTGGGCAATCAAGGCCGTACAGAGATCATAGGGGTGGCAGCAAATGCCCAGCGCCAATCCGCGTTGTGCCAATACCTGTTCCAAGACCGGACGAATATCAGCGACAAAGCGGTCATGGCCGGCCATCAACTCGTACAGTTGCCCACCAGTGCAGATGTATTGATCTTCAAAGCAGTGCGCCTTGCCTGGTTGCACTGGCCCCAGCGCGCCCCGTACAATCTCCTCGTCGATTTCGGCCAGCACTTCCCGCGCGCCAGGGAAGAAGCGGGCGATCATGGCAAAGCCGTGGGCAATGGTCGTGGCGTTGGAGGGGCGCAGGGTGAGGGGTTGCCGCTCGCCGGTCAACCGGTTATAACGTTCGGCCTGAACCCCTTGGCCGGCAATGGCCCAAACCATCTCTGATAAGTGCTGTTTGACTAGCGGGATCTCGGTTTGGATGGCGAGTTGGATCTCTTGTAACGAAGTCTCCGGGCCACGATTGGGCGCGACGCCGGTGAGAATCCACGGACTGCGCTTCTGGTACATGACGCCGCGCGTGCCATCAATGGGATCGACAATAATGCGCCAGCGGGCATCGGCTTCGTCCGTTCCTTCGGGCAAGACATGTTGCCCATCCGGCTCCAAGCCTTCACCAATGAGAATGATCGGTGTGTGAACAGCTACCTCTTTGGTGAAAAACTCGACCAGCATCTCCTCGCTGACCTTGTCAATGGCGTAAATGGTATCGCCGGCTTCTTCTTTGGCAATGGCGGCCAGGTCATTAACCGCGCTACGCTCGCAGGCCGCAACAACGGCGTCGCGAATTTGGCAGTGCAGGTGTTGTAAGATGGGTAAAAATTCTTTTACGTCGGTAATCATAACAAACTTTGGTTGTTCAACTGTTCAGGTTTGCAAAATCATTCGCTGCAAATTGTACCACCAGCCAACAGCGATCACAAGTAAATTGCTTCCGTAATGGCCATCGGTGATGGGCGGCTGTCGCATAAAAAAGGAGGCGCGCTTACACTATTTGGCAATCTGACCAGGGTGCGGTATAATTTGTGCGCCAGACCAGCACTGTCTGCATGTAGTTTGCTCCACTCACCATTCGTTGTTCAAAAAAGCCCGTGCCACGTTGATCTACCCACGATGTAACAACTGAATAGCAGTTTTGATGTTCGTGCATTCCAAAGGCCGTGGTCACGCGCTTCCGTGCTGCCATCGCCTTTGTACGCAATTAACCAACCTTTTATTTGTGGTTAGGAGGCAAGCATGGAAGTTCAAAAACAGCAGTTCACCCGGCGTGACTTTTTGCGCATCTCTGGGGTTGCGACGCTTGGCGTGATGGCCGCCGCCTGTGCATCACCCCAAGCTGGCACAGGAGCCACCGACGCGGCAGGGGATAGCGCCGGTGAAGGCATTGAACTGGTCTACCTGGCGTGGTCTGGCCCGGAAGAGCTAAAGGTGTTACAAACCATTATCGACGAGTTTCAAGCGGCCACCCCCGGCGTGAGTGTGAAGGTGGAGGTGCCGCCGGACAATTACTGGGACAAATTGCAGACAATGGTGGCTGGCGGCGTTGCGCCGGATCTCTTCCGCATGGACTATGTCTATATGGCGGTGTGGGGGTCGAAGGGCATTCCGATTGCGCTGGATGACTATGTCGCCGCCGATATTGACAAGGGTACACTGGCCGACGGCTACGAACAGGTTTTCCGTGGCTATCAACATGAAGGTAAACAATATGCGCTGCCCCAAGATGTCAACACCCAGGTGCTCTTCTACAACAAAAAGTTATTTGATGCTGCCGGCGTGGACTACCCCAACGACAGTTGGAAATGGGACCCCGACACGGGCGGCGATTTCCTGGCGGCAGCCCAAAAGCTGACCAGCGGTGAACAGTGGGGCTATTCGCAGGATTGGTATTGGGAGCCGATCGCCCCCTGGATTTGGGAGAATGGCGGCGACTGGTATGATAGCGAAATCACCAAAAGTACCATGACCGACCCCAAGACGATGGCCGGTGTGCAGTTCCTGGCTGACCTTTTGATCAAGCATCAAATTTCGCCCACACCAGCGCAAATGGCTGGTCGCGACGCACCGACCCTCTTTACCACGAGCAAGATCGCCATGTACCAATCGGGCCGCTGGCAGGTGCCGACCCTGCGCGCCGTGGGTGACCTGGAATGGGATGTCGCCCCGCTGCCCGAAGGCGTTGGTGGGCGCAGCACGACGATGGGTGGCACGGCCTCGTGTGTCAGCAATCAATCCAAACACCCCAATGAAGCGTGGAAATACGCGGCCTGGTATCTCTCCAATAACGCGCAGTCGCTGATCGGCAAGCTGGCCTATTCGACGCCGCTCCTCAAATCGGTACTCGAATCGGACGACTTTATGAATAGCACCCCGCCCCAGAACAACGGCGTCTGGAGCCAAAGCCTGGCCTGGCTGCGCCCCATGCCGGTCGATGAACACTTTGATCAGGTAGACAACATCCGCGGCACCGAGTTTACCGAAATCTGGACCGGGCGCAAAGGCGTCGAAGAAGCTTGCCAAGCCATCGACGACCAGGTCAACGCCCTCATGGTCTAGCCAATTTCTGCCCGCTCACAGCCGGTCCGTGACCGGCGTTCGCTTGCCGGTCACGGACCGGCTGTGAGCGGCGTATGCTTGGAAGGAAACGGGAATGGAAGCGATCCTGAACCTGTTACAGCCCATGATTCGGCGGAGTGGTCGCTCACGCCGCTGGTGGCGGATCCTGATTGCCGGCTATCTTTTTGTCTTGCCGTGGATTCTGGGCTTTCTGATCTTCACCGCCGGACCGATGATTGCGTCGATTGTCATTTCATTCATGAAGTGGGAAGTGATCACGACGCCCGAATATGTCGGCGTGCAAAATTTTACCGACTTAGTGCAAGATCCGCTCTTTGCCACCAGCCTCTACAACACAGCTTTCTATACCATCCTGGCGGTGCCGTTGCAGTTGATCGTCGCCTTGTTGACGGCCATGTTGCTCAACAACAAAGTGCGCGGCATCGCCCTCTACCGCACCATTTACTATCTGCCCTCGGTGACGCCGGTGGTGGCGAGCGCCATGCTCTGGCTCTGGATCTTTAACCCGGAGTTTGGGCTGGCCAACGCCCTGTTGGACAAACTGGGCCTGCCGAAACAACTCTGGCTGCTCGACCCGAACTGGGCGAAACCGGCCTTTATCTTCATGAGCCTCTGGGGCGTTGGCGGCACGATGGTGATCTTCCTGGCCGGTCTACAAGGGGTGCCCGCTGAACTTTATGAAGCGGCCAGCATCGACGGGGCGAACAGTGGGCAACGTTTCTGGCAGATTACCTTGCCGATGTTGACGCCGGTGATCTTTTTCAATCTGCTCATCGGGCTGATCGATTCGTTCCAGATCTTCTCCTCGGCCTACATTATGACCGATGGCGGCCCGCAGAACCGGACGCTCTTTTATGTCCTCTATCTCTACCGGAACGGCTTCAAATATTTCCAGATGGGCTATGCGTCGGCGCTGGCTTGGGTTCTCTTTGTGATTGTACTGCTCTTTACCCTGCTCCAATTCCGGCTCTCGAAACGGTGGGTCTACTATGAAACGGATGTTGGGCTGTAACACACCGATAGGGCAAGAAAATGGGGTCAAGTGGGGCGCGCGGGGTAAGTTGGTTGGTTCATTCGTTGGTTGAGCTTGTCGAAACCAACGAATGAACCAACCAACTTACCAACCAACAAAATTCCCCCAAAGAATGAGAAAAGGGGCATGGTCATGGCAGTTGCAAAACAGGAAGACGCGATCAAAGGAGCAGTAAAGATGCAACCGGTGGTGGTGCAACCACGCACAAAACGGCAGGTGCGCCTGCAACGTGTGGTTAGCCGAGCCTTGCTCTACCTGCTCTTGTCGCTGATTGGGGTAATGATGTTGATGCCCTTGTTCTGGCTGCTCTCCACCTCGCTGAAAAGTCGCGGCTTGGAGTTTACCTTTCCGCCGCAATGGATTCCCGACCCGGCAGTCTGGGGCAATTATTATGAAGCGCTGACAATCTTACCCTTTGACCAGTTTTTCCTCAATACGGTCAATATTACTTTCTTCTCGACGGTGGGGGCGCTGCTGTCGTCGTCGATGGTCGCCTTTGGCTTTGCCCGCATCCCCTTCCCTGGTCGCCGGCCCCTCTTTGTGCTGCTCTTATCGACCTTGATGCTGCCCTACGTGGTCACGTTGATCCCCAGCTTTTTGCTCTTCAAATACTTACGCTGGCTTGATACCTTTTTACCGCTCATCATCCCCAACTTCTTAGGTGGCAGCCCCTTTTTTATCTTTCTAATCCGCCAGTTCTATGCCACCATTCCGCTCGATCTGGATGAAGCCGCCGAGATCGATGGGGCCGGCTATCTGCGCATCTGGTGGTCGGTTCTCCTGCCGCTGTCACGACCAGTGCTGGCGACGGTAGTGATCTTCTCGTTTATCTGGAACTGGAATGACTTCCTGGGGCCGTTGATCTACATCAACAGTTTGGAGAATTTTACCCTGGCCCTGGGGTTGGCCGGCTTCCGCAGCCAACATAGCGCTCGTTGGAATCTGCTCATGGCCGCGTCCACCGTGGTCTTGATCCCGGTGCTGATTCTCTTCTTTGTCGCCCAGCGCTACTTTATCCGCGGCATTGTCACCAGCGGGTTGAGTGGCCGTTAATGGGTTGCTAGTGGATGGCGGATAGTTTTGTGCTATCTACCATCCACTAGCAACCATCAACCTTGCTTGTAATGTACATCCGGCAAGCCGCGCAACTCCGCCGCCTTCTCTTCCGGCACAGTATCACTCAAGAAGTTACCGCCACCGATTTCGGGGCCGGCCAGATATTTGAGCAGATTCGGCTTGCGCAGCGGCGGATGAAATTCAATATGAAAATGGAAATTGCGATAGTCCCCGCCATCCGTCGGCGCTTGGTGCAGCGGCATGACGTAGGGGAAGGGCATCTGCCAGAGGTTGTCGAACTTGATCAACACCTGGCGCAACACGGCGGCAAAGTCTACAACCTCAGCATCGGTCAACGCCGCCACGCTTGGGCGGGTCGGCTTGGGCGCGACAAAGACTTCGTAGGCATAGCGGCCAAAGTAGGGGATGAAGGCGATGGCATGTTCATTTTCACAGATGATGCGCCGTTGGTCTTGCGCCTCGGCAGCCAAAATCTCCTGAAAGAGGATGCGTCCGGTTTCGTTGAAATGGCGTTGGCTGGCGCGCGCCTCGGTCTCAATCGTCTTAAAGACAAAGTTGGTGGCGTAGATCTGACAGTGCGGGTGCGGGTTGGAGACGCCCACCGCTTCGCCCTTATTCTCAAAGATCAAGACATGGTTGACTTCGGGGTGGTTGCCCAGGTCGGTATATTCGCGCTGCCAGGTCGTGATTAAATTTTGCACCTCTTGCGGCGTCGATTCGGCCAACGTGATGTTATGTTTGGGGTTGTAACAGACCACCCGTGCAATGCCGTTGGCCGGTCGGTTGCGATAGATGCCGGTCGGCGCTGGCGGTTCGGCAGGCGCCTGGTCGCCGACACAAGGGTGGTCATTGTCAAAGACATAGGTGCCGGTGTAGGAATCATTTTGTTTGCCGCTGACACGGGTATTGCCCGGGCAGAGATAACAGGTGGGGTCATATTCAGGAATCGTCTTTTCTGCGCTGTTCAGCGTTTCGCCGATCCAGGGGCGATTTTGGCGATGGGCGGCGACGATCACCCATTCTTCGCGTAGTGGATGCCACCGTTCTTCCCAGCGGCCTAAAAATTGATGATGATGATGTTCTGTCATAAAAGAGATTTGGTAATTGGGTGATTATTCGCCGCGATGAGCCACAACGCCCTGCGGGTTTTCAAAGGCGTCGATCCAGCGACGACACCATTCGTCATAGTCGGCCATCACACTGGTAGGGTTGCTGGGCGAGCGCACGACAAAGGCCGGATGACCGGTGCGTCCGGTGTGGTGGCCGGTGGTTTGGTAGCGCAGGTCAAAGGACCAGCGACATTGATTGGATTGGTTGGGCGTTGAGCGGTGGGGCGTAAAGCGATCCATCAGCACAACATCGCCCTTGCGACATTCGAGGGCGACCGGCGCCACTTGGGGCATCAGGTCGGGCTTAATCGTTGTTCCGCCTGCCTTTTGATGACGCAAGTAGCCCTCTTTATGCACGCCCAGCAGCGCCTCCATACAGCCCATTTCCAATGTGGCATCGCCCAGCGGCAGCCAACAGGTGATGACGGTGGAGCCTTCCGCCTCCGGCATCATCACGCCGGCATCCTGGTGCCAGGGCGCGACATGGAAGGAAGGGCCGGTGTGCGGGTCGAACTTCTCCGGCGGCTTGGCGCGCAGATGTTGGATTGGATTGCAGGTGATCTCCGGCCCGGTGAGCGCTTCAACGGTGTCGAGCAGGTTTTGGTTATGCAAAAAGGCAAAAATCGAGCGGCCCCGGTAGTGCATAATGTCCATGCCCTCGCCCATCTCCTTACACTGGCCAAAGAGCAAGCCGTAGCGTTCGGTAAAGGGCGCGTCTTCGTGGAGTTCTTGAATTTTGCCTTCGGCGTGAAGCTTGCGGGCGCGAACATCAATCCAAACGGCCAGTTCATCAATGACCGGCTGGAGATCGGCGTCAGTTAGCGCACCCCTGGCGATGAGTACGCCGTCGCAGTGGAATTGAGCAATCTGCTCTGTATTCAATTTCACTAGTTTTGCCCCTTTGGTTGCTTACCCACCATCCTGGTATAACCCTATCATTTTTGTTGGTTGATTATGTTGACAGTTGTATCAGATCATCAGTGCCGTGTCCATACGAAAGCGTGTCAAGCTAGCAATTTGGGAAAACCTGAAAGGGTAGTCTGTCATTCTGAAAGAATCTCCAGGCTATTGTGACCGATAGATTCTTTCAGAATGACAGGTAAGTCTCTAGATTTTCCTGAAAACCCCTAGCTTAACGATAACGATTCAGCCATCGAGTCGGCCACCCTTCCTGGGAGAGGCGAAAACCGCTCAGTCGTACAGGACGGTAGTTGCCTCTCCCAGGAAGTAGCCATGCACCCTTGTGCGCCATAGCCAATGAAAACAACAGGGATTTCATAGATTATACAGATTAATTTGCAATGTAAATCTTTGACATCTGCGAAATCCCTGTTATTTTCAGGGCAGGGTGGCCTCGGCCAGAATAGTTACGCTTACGCCGGTTCCTTTGTCATCTTCCCCTTATCGGCGGCGGCGGCATTGGCGCGGGCGGCGGCTTTGTCTTGGGCCATCTCTTCGACGGTTTTGGTGTGGAGACGGGCCGCGCCTTGCCAGCCTTCATGCAGCTTGACACGAGTGCCTTTGCGTTGGTGTTCGGCGAGGCGGGCCTGGGCTGCCGGAATTTCATCGCGATATTGCGGCAACCACTGGGCCTGGGCGACCAGCATCTCATCGGTCATCTGCCAGATCTCTTCGGGGTTACAGACGGCGGCTGTGAGCGGGTCGTGGAGCATGGCCTGCTTGAGCAGGGTGACATCGCCATTCACCGCCGCTTCCATTGCCATTTCCTGGACGCGCACACTGGCGGAACAAGTGGCGGCGCAGGCCAGCGGCAGGTCGCCGACGACGGGCATGTTGATGCCGTTCTTATCGACATAGCCGGGGATTTCGATGATGCACTCGTCAGGGAGATTGGTGATGTGACCCTGGTTGGGGACATTGAAGTGGCCGCGATAGATGCGCCCCGTCTCCAACGCTTCGATGATCCAGGAGCCATGTTCTTCGCTGCGCTTGTCCGCCGCGATGACCGGTGGCTCTTGCTTGAGCCAGTTGGGGAAGTCAGTCTCGAACCAGTTGCGCCCTTCGGTGCAGACACGCAGATAGCCGCCGGTCTCGCCGTTGATCCAACTGGAGAGGTCGATCCAGTTGTTGATTTCATCGGGGCGTTTGCGATACCACGGCACATATTCGCTGACATGGCCGTTGGATTCGGTAGTGTAGTAGCCAAAGCGGCGGATCATGTCGATGCGCACCTTTTCGCTTTCGCGATATTTGGGGTGCGCTTCAAAGAGTTCGAGCATCATCGGTGTCATGTCCATGCCACGCCACTGCACCTGGATGTACCAGGTCTGGTGGTTGATGCCGGCGCAGATAATGTCCACATCGCGGCGGTGGAGCGTTTCGGCCTCACGTAACATCCCTTCCTGCTTCGCCCACAGTTCAATACAGCGGGTGATCTGCCAGTGACCGCCCTGGACGCCGTGACAGAGACCAATCGTCGGTACGCCGCCATAGCTGTTACAGGCCCAGATATTCATCGCCATCGGGTTGGAATAGTTCATAAAGAGGGCGTCCGGCTTGGCGACTTCACGAATGTCATCGCAGATGGCGAGCAGGGCCGGAATCGTGCGCTGGCCGTACATAATGCCGCCGGCGCAGAGTGTGTCGCCGACACACTGGTCGATGCCATATTTGAGCGGAATGTCAATATCGGTTTGGAAAGCGGCTAGACCACCCTGGCGGATCATGCAGAAGACATAGTCAGCGTCGATGATCGATTCACGCTGGTCGGTGTGGGTGGTGATGGTGGCGGGCAACTTGTTGGCAGCAATGTCCCGTTGCGCCAGTTGGGCGATCATCTTGAGGTTGTTCTCATTGATGTCCATAAAGGCAAAGTGGGTGTCGGTCAACTCCGGCACGGCTAAAATATCGTGCATCAGCTTGCGCGTAAAGCCGATGGAGCCGGCGCCAATCATGGCGATTTTAATGGGCATGGAAAAACTCCTATCATAGCAGTAATGGGATGAAATCCTACTTGGGTATAGGTCGATTATACTGCAACTACGGGCCGGCGGGAAGTATGGGCGCCCGTTGCAGACGTGTTCGCCAGGTATAATCACCACCCGACCTAGCAGGAGGTGCTTTGCGCCGGTCATGCAATGGCTGGAGGAGATCAGGTATTCTTCCGGGAAGCGGCGAGCTTCCCGGAAGATGCTACTGGGTAATCGCGTCCCCTGTAAACTTGTGGGTAAAAGTTAGGCGTTGTGGAGAGGGGGCTGGGGGTGTGGTTAAAGCACCTCAATCGGATAGGCGACGATGTAAATCTCCAACTGGTCGAAACGTTCCAGCAACTCTGCCTTTAGATGAGCAATAAAGTCGCGACTCGCCGGCTTGTCCTCGACATCGACCGTTAACTTGAACAATTCATCTTCATAGCGCTGCCCCTGGTTGCTCCACACCCCCATGAGCGAATGGGGATTGTAGGAAAGGGCGCCAAAAGCGTCCAGCACCGCCATGAGCGTTTGCGGGAAACAGGCCATACATTCGGTCATAATGGCGCGCCCGTCGTTATACTTGGCCGGCAATAGGATTTCGTAACGCACTTTACGCATCGCTTCCTCCTTAGCTGTAGCGCTGTTCTCGCCACGGATCTGCTTCGTTGTTGTAACCCAGGCGCTCCCAAAAGCCCAGCCGGTCTTGGGTGGCAAACTCCAGACCGCGCAACCACTTGCCCCCTTTCCAGAGATAGGCGGTTTTATTCGCCAGTTGACCGGGCAAAACGCCGATCACCATGCGCAACGGCCAGCCGTGATCGGGGTCGAGCGGTTTACCGTCGTAGTGGGTCGCCATGAGCATGTTGTCGGAAAGGAGCAGCTCGATGGGCGTATTGGTGGTGTAGCCCTGCTCGCAATGTTGAATGGCGAATTTGGCGCTTGGCTTCGGCTTGATGAAGCCTTGCTCGACCAGGGTCTTGACGGAGACGCCTTCCCAGACGGTATCAAATTTCGACCAGCGGGTGACACAGTGGAGATCCAGGGTCACTTTGGTGCGCGGCAGCCGGTTAAACTCGGTCCAGTTCCAAACCATTGCCGCTTCCACTTCGCCAAAGACCCGAAAGTCCCATGTCGTCAGATTGACCTGCGGCACGGAACCGTAATGCAACACCGGAAATTTCTGGGTTAACGACTGCCCCGGCGGCAAACGGCGTGAGTTTCGCAACGTCTCTTCCTTCTGTTGTCGTGGGGTCAGCATTTTACTAAACATTGAGTTCCTCTCCTTTTGATAAGAGTTGGTGTGTGGGTTGGTTCGGTGGTTGAGCGGGGCCTTTGGGCGCTCAACCACCGAACCAACCCACACACCAACCAATGGGCAGACAAATTAGTAGTGCATGATCAACGGGCAGTTCGAGAGCAGACCGCTCGGCTCCATTGGCTGGCCGTCGGGGGCAGTGAGCCAGCCCCGTTGGACAAGACCCAGAAATTGCAGTTCGCTGTAGATGGCGGATTGATAGCCCTGTTCAATCGCTGCCGGCGTCCAGGCGGCGACATAGAGATCCCACATGGGGCTGTAGGCATAGTCGTTGACCACGCCCGGCGCGCCGTCGAAAATATCGAAGACCTGCGCGGTCGGGTCGCCGCTGAGGGCGCTGTTCAGCCCCTGCCGTTGCGGGTTCTGTTCGCCCATGGGGCCGTTGACGATGAGATAGTTGGCGGCCACGGCGCTCTGGGGCATGTCATTCAGGCCAACCGGAATGTCACTTAAGGCTGGCGTATAGGTGGTGGCTTCTAGAGCCGAGACCAACTCGGCGTTGGATTCCAGGCTGATGAAGAGAACGGGGCGACCGGCGCTTGTCCCCACATTCATCTTGAAGGTCACCGTCCCGTTGGCCGGCGAGATGGCGGTGGCGCGGTCGATCACTTTGCTGTAGTCCACGTCGCCGTCGGGAAATTCGATCTCCTCGGCGGTCACATCAAAGGCGACCATGGTGGCGTTGTAGACCACGTTGCCGGCATTGGTTACACGCACCAGCGGCGAGTAGTCCGCATCGCCGACCGAACCGGGCTTGGCCTCGGCTGGCGGAAAGAAATTGGGCGCCGTGCCGGGGACGACCTTGCGCTCCGGTGAAAAATCAACTGTTCCCTGGTCAAAGGTCAGCGAACCATCGGTCTCTAAGGTGGCAGTGCGCGCCGCCTGGCCGGGAATGTTGCGCAATTTGGGGGAATAATTGATGCCCAACGCCTGGGCCAGACCCGGATCGGAAACATCGGTTAGTACATACCAGACAATACGACCGTCGCGCAGCTTGCCCTGATAGAGCGGCAAAGTGACAGTGCTGTTATCCTCATCAACGGTGGCCGATTGCAAGATTTTTTCGCCTTTGTAGACATAGGGATAATAGCCGGCAACCGCTGGTGGCGCGGCGTGATAAAGATCATAGCGCGTTTTGCCATAGCCCTTGCTCTGGGCAAAGAGCAACTGGCTGTTGCCGAGCATGGCTGCTACGAGGAGCGCGGCTACTGTCGCCCAGATGAACAAGCGCCGGATTGACACGGCTGACTGCTGTTGTATGTTGATGGCGATGGCTGCTTTTGGTGTATCGTGATGGCGGGATTGCATAACGGTTCATCCTTCCTTTGTTTAGTTGAATCAATAACGCGTCATTAAGCGGTAAACATTTCCACTTCACCTGTATCCAGGTCATAACGACCACCGACAATGCGCAACTGGCCGTTGGTCACGGCGTCAGCCAGAATCGGCGTCTGTATCAACTGGTCAACCACCAGCATTGTGTTAGCGCGCACCGCATTGTCCAACAGATCACCGCTCTGCCCCTGTGCCACTTCAACCGCCGGCGTGATGGCTTCCACCAGCGTTCCGATCTGGGCCGGCGCACTCATCTGTTTTTCGACGGCTTCAATGGTGGCCTTTACCGCGCCGCACTTTTCATGACCCAAGACCATGAGCAGCGGAATGTGTAGCTCCCCGACACCAAATTCCAGACTGCCCAGCACGGCATTGTCAATGACATGACCGGCGGTGCGAATGACAAAGAGATCACCCAACCCACGGTCAAAGACAATTTCCGGCGGCACGCGCGAATCGACACAGCTAAAGATGGTGGCAAAGGGGTGTTGGCCGCCGGCTACCATCATGCGCCGCTCGCTGGAGTGGTTGGGATCTTTGGTCATATTGGCGGCAAAGCGTTGGTTGCCGACCAACAAGCGCTCCAATGCTTCATCGGGATTAGCGACATCCATTTCCGGCGCCGGTATGGTTGTCATCGGCATCCCGGTTGGCGTGATAGTGATGGTGCAAGCGCTCAAAGTCCCACTGCCGGCAACCATACCGGCAAGTTGGAGCAGGCGCCGACGGGAAAGGGATTGTTGGTTCTGCATGGTGATCTCCTTATAGCAAAGCATTTTCTGTAGACCGCAAGGCTATCGAACCTGACTTAGGACTCTGGACTTAGGACTGCGGACTACTGATTTTTGCTGAATCAATAGCTGTTGCTGGTTGACCCTACTATAGCGAATCAGGAGCATGAACACATGAGGAGGAACGCATTTCTCGGATGCGCTTTTTACACAACTGGTGGCGGTTAAAATAGGGAAAAGTACAGGCTGGTTTTGGGAAAAAGCACAAGGTCACTATATGCGCAAGGAGTTGGTGACGGAAGATGAACTGCTGAGTGAACTGCGCAAACAAGGGGTCGATGACTTGCGCCAGGTCAAAGAAGCCTATGTGGAACAGGATGGCCGCATCAGCGTGATTCAGGTGGATGACAAACCGCCACAAGGGACAGAGCAGCAACGGGCATTTTGAACGCAAACAACAACGAATTGGGGGAAGAACGAATTGGTAGCACAAGGCCAATTCGTTCTTCCCCCAATTCGTTGTTGTTTCTCACATATGCCTGATTTAGTTGTTGACGACGTTGTTCAGAATCCAGCCCTCAATCTTCTGCCAACCGGCCAAATGCGTTGTGTGTAGGTTGAAGCTATGACCGATGTTGGTTAACTGATCCATTGTCACCGCTGGCGCACTGCTGTAAAAGCTTGCCTCGGCATTGGCGACTGCTGAGGGGAAGAGCAAATCGTTGTCCCCTACCTGCACAAAGACCGGCACATTCACCTGATCGACCTTGGTCAGCGTCTTGATGAGCGCGACATCACCGGCCGCACGGGCTAAGAAAACATCAACGCCATCGACAAAGAACCCACGCGGCAGCGTATCATTCATAGTGCCATTGTCCTGGTTGATCACAGCCGGGTCGGCAGCGGCTGGGGCGTAGTAGAGATAGCTGCGCACCGGCGCCTCGACCGTAATGTAAGAGGCAAAGGCCGGATTTGTCAACAGCCCCACGACATACGCTTGATCCAGCCGCAACACATCGGGGACGTTCAGCCAACCGGTCACAACCAACGCATCGGCCACATTGCCATATTCACCCAGCGTATAGATGCCCAAGAAGGAGCCGAAGGAGTGGCCAACCAAGACAACGCGCTTAAACCGGCGTCCGGTTGGGTTATGGTTCGTCCGCAGGGACGATAGCACTTGCGCAACGGCATCGGCTTCCGTCCCCTTGGTGATAAACGTACCCACCGGTCGGCTGGAGGCTCCTGTGCCTAAGCGATCCAGCGCCAGCACGCTATAACATTGGCCGGCCATAAAGCGCGCATAGGAATAATCGACCCCATTGACCGCCGGGGCATCCCAATAGGTGTGGTTGTAGGTCGCGCCGGCGAGCAAGACCTGTACGGTTCGGCTCCGTTTCCCACATTGCGATTCATCATTCGGATTACCCTGTTGCGTATAAAGATAACCGGCAATGGTATAGTTCTGTTGGTCGGCTAAGGTGATCTGAAAGGCGACTGGCGTTACGTCAATCGCACCATCGGCCCAAGCAACCCCCGGCAGTGCGGCGACAAGTAATGCGATAATCATGGCAATGAACGATAGCTTTTTCATACGAACGTTTCTCCCTCTGTATAGTTGATTGATGATCCTTGATGAACTTAACAACAACTCTCCACTGGTTGCCTCGCCTGACCAGGGATTCGTTGCGCTACTTTGGCAATCACTGCGCTGATTGCTGACAACGGGCGCCCCCACCCATTCAACCATTCCTTGCCACGCACCTGGACTAAGCGGGATCTGGCTGCTGCTTGTTGCAACTCCTGCGCCCGCAATTGCGATAGATCGTAGAGAATGTCTGGATTGACTCCCATACCTGCCTCCTTTGAAATTTAGTTGAGTTAACAAAACTGCTGAATGCTTGCTCTTATTGTAGGGGCGTGCGGCCCGATCCACATCAAGAAAAATACCCAGCCACCGGCGGCACTTCCACCCAACTATGCCACATCAAAGATGAAAAAAAAGAGGCTGTCACTCCTGGTGACAGCCTCTTTTCACAACGACTCATTTCTGCTGGATCGCGATTAGACAAGTAGGAATGCTGATTCTACCTAATCATATCCAGGCCGCGGCGCGTTGGCGCTAATCATGCTCATGCAATTGCCCACGAATTTCCCCGCCCGGAAAATCGCCAGGGCCGGTATTGGCTGGATCGACAAAATCGTTCGTGTGGACATTGACATAGGTGTTGCCGGCGCTCATGGCAGCGATCAGGGCGCTCAACGGTTGACCGGCCAGGGGGCCGGTTAGATCCGTTGCGGTAATATACCCTTCCGCCAATTCGCCATCAAACTCACCGGGAATGGCTTGGGCCGGGGGCGGTGCGGCCCGCGGGTAGAGCCAGACAACAATCGGCCCATTAATGCCGGCCGGTGCCAGGTGAATGTGCGCCATCCAGACATTGGTAATCTCCTCCACTTTGAGTTTGAAGCGGATCTTCGTACCATTATCAACCAGTTTGAACTCCGCCTCCCCTTCCGCATCCGTGACACGCACCGGCACCTCAAATTTCCCGGCCAGATCGGTCTCAAATTCCCGGCTGGAGGAAGCGCTTACTGTACCGGCGAAGGCTAACAGCAGAAGCACCAAGACCGTGATCGAAAGCACACGCGATCTTCGCATATTCGATTCCTTTGCTCCTATAGGTGTGGTAAAGCAAAACAGTACCCAACACCAGTCGCTTGCTGCGCCGGCCGGCGGTCGATGGTTGACTGGGCGCGACCATCTATCAAGAATAACGGTGTCAAGGAAATGATTGGATTTGTTATATTAAAAACTGGAAATATTTGCTGTAAAAATTAAGAAGCGTTATCAACTGTCAGCGCTTCGTGTTGTTAAACAATCAATGGTATAATCGAGTACACAAGCCTGCGTATTGTTGGGCAAAGGGAGAATCTGATGAGTATAGCCAATCCAGCGACAATTGTACTGCCGTCCCCCGTACTGGCGCCTATTGTCTACCCTGAAAGCGACGGCGAACCAATGGCTAATAATAGCGTCCAATTCCGCTATATCACCACCATTGAAGGCAACCTGGAAATTCTCTTTGAAGAGCAACCCGACGTTCTGGTTGCCGGTGATATGTTTTGGTATCCGGTAGAGGGCAACAATACCATCCGCCAGGCGCCGGATGTCATGGTGGTTTGGGGCCGACCCAAGGGGGATCGCGGCTCGTATTTGCAATGGGAAGAGGAGGGGATCGCCCCGCAAGTCGTCTTTGAAATTTTGTCGCCGGGCAACCGCAAACAGGAGATGCTGAACAAGTTTGTCTTTTACGAGCGGTATGGCGCTGAGGAATATTATCTCTACGACCCGGATCGCGGCCGTTTGCAAGGCTGGTTGCGTAATGCCCAAGGGCGGTTTGTCGAGATTACGCGGATGAAAGGCTGGCGCAGCCCACGGTTACAGATTCGCTTTGATCTGTTGGGACGCGAGTTGCTCTTATACTACCCCGATGGCAAACGCTTTCTCACCTTTCTCGAACTCAACCAACGGCGCACCCAAGCCGAAGCGCGGGCTGATCGCGAGGCGGAACGCGCCCGTGCCGAAGCCGAAGCACGGGCTGAAGCCGAGCAAGCGCTTGTTACAGTGGAAGCACAAGTGCAAGCGGAAGCGGAGGCGCGCAAGCTCGCCGAACAGACACTTGCCGCTGCCGAAGCACGTATGCGAGAAATGGAAGAACGCCTCCGTCAGGCTGGGCTGTCGTAATTGCTTACCCCCGGCGTTGGGTCAACCCCGTATACCCCCAAGCCAGCGCCAGCACGATCACACCATAGACCACCTGTTGGATCGCCTGACCGACATTGAGGAAGGTGAGCATAGAGTTCAGCACACTGAGAATTAGCGCGCCCAGAATGGTGCCGGTGTAACCACCCACGCCGCCAAAGGTCGAGGTGCCGCCAATGACGACAGCCGCAATGGAGGGAAGGAGAAAGGCATTGCCGATTTGCAGATCGACCGTACCGTTGCGCCCCGCCAGTAACATACCACCCACAGACGCCAGCAGACCGGCCACCATATAGGCCGCAATCCGCACCTGCCAAACCCGCACCCCGGCCAGTCGCACCGCCGTTTCGTTGTCACCAATGGCGTAGAGCAGCCGCCCCCAGCCGGCGCGCCGCAGCAGCCAGATCAGGAGCGCTGAGACCAACGCCCAGACCAACACGCTGTAGGGAACCCGCCCGTCCCAAAACGAGCCGCCCCCCAACAGCCGAATAAAGGGCGCCACCTGTGTCGAGCCGACCAGAATGGTCTGCATCCAGGCTGTAAAGAGACCCAACAGAATCGCCGCCATCGCTAAGGTCATGATCAACGGGTTGACCCGAAAAACGGTGACGCCGATGCCATTCAGCGTCCCCACGATCAGCCCCACCACCAGCCCGACCAGAATCGCCACGGCGGCGCCATTGGGCGATTGGTTGGCAGCCACGTTGGCGGCTGCCGTGGCAATCATCGCCGCCGAGAGGTCAATGCCGCCGGAGAGCATGAGAATCGTCTGCGCGCCGGCCAGAATGCCGAGCGGTGCAGCTTGTAACAAGGTATTACGAATCCCGCCCACCGACAAATAGTTAGGTTCAATCCATCCAGTGAGCAAAAAGAGCAACACCAGCACGCCGATCAAGACCAGCGTCGGATTGTCGGCCATGCCGGTGCGCAAACGTGCGAAGAGAGTGCCGCCGGGCTGTCCCGGTTGGGCGGAAAAAGTTGATTGGCTCATGAGGCCCGCTCCCGTAAGACTGTGGCAATACCGCCGACCATCATCACGCCGGCAATCAAAACGCCCTGAATCACCTGGGCGTTATTGGCCAAAATACCCATCGCCGTCAGAATCGGGTTCAGCATAATCAGGATCACCGCCGTGGCCACGACGCCCAACACCGACCCGGAGCCGCCCGTGAGCGCCACGCCCCCCAGCACGACTGCCGCCACACTGTTGAGCGTTGCATTCGCCCCGACGGTGAACCGGGGATCGCCGGTGCCGGTGATCGCTACTGTCGCCAACCCGGCCAATCCCGCCATCGCGCCGCCGATGGCATAGGATGCCAGTTTGGCGCGCTCGACATCCAGCCCGGCCAGTCGCGCCGCCACGCTGCTGCTGCCCAACGCATAGATCGAAAGCCCCAGCCGGGTGCGCCGGGAAAGATAGTAGACGATGATGGCCGGCAGCAACCCCATCAAGATTGGCACGACATAGTTACCACCGACCCCTGCGGTCGAACCGGTGAAGAGCCAGCGCAGCTCCGGCGCCGTCCCACCGCCCGGTGAAGGCAACACCCATAGCGCCAGCCCCGACCAAATGTAACTGGTCGCCAGCGTCACCACAATGTCGGGCACACCGGAGCGGTTGATAATATAGCCGACCAGCCCATTGAGCAGCGCCATCAACGCAATCGTTGCGAGGGCGATGAGGATGACGATGACCAGCGGCTGCCCGTCCATAAAGCGGGCGGCAATGGTGTTGGTGAGCAGTAAGAGCGCGCCCAATGAAAGGTCGATCCCGCCGCCGATCACAATGATCGCCTGCCCAATCGCCAGGTAGATGAGCGGCAGGCTGTTCTTGCTGATGGACGAAATCTGAAAAGCGCCAAATTTGGGAATCAGATTGGCATACCAGAGGATCAGCACCACCAACAGTAGCCAGACGCCGATGGCCCAGCCATTATAGGCCAATCCGCGTTGCCAGGCCGCCCGTCGCCTGAAGCGAGGGCGTTCGCGTAAAACCGCAGTTGTCATGCCGGCCTTGCCTCCCTTTTGTTTTCTAAGCCATGTGCCGCCGTTAACATGGATGCTTCGGTGGCGGTGGCGGCGTCCTGTTCACCGACAATGCGACCGCCGTGCATAATCAACACACGGTCACAGACCAGCGGGATCTCGGCCAACTCACTGGTGTAGAGTAGAATGGCGGCGCCACCCGCGGCTAACTCGCGCAATAGCGCATAAATCTCGCGTTTGGTCTGGATGTCGATCCCGCGGGTCGGGTCGAAGCAGAGCAGCGTGCGAAAGCCGGAGACGAGCCAGCGCCCAATCACCACCTTCTGTTGGTTGCCGCCGGAGAGACGGCGCACTTGCGACGCCGCGCGAATATCAATCGATAAGCGGTTGATGGCATTGGTGACCCGTTGGGCTTCATCGGCGGGAATGCCGAACCAGCGTTGCAGCCGGTTAAAGAGCGGCGTTGCCAGGTTGTGCCGTACCGGCTGGTTGGGTAGTAGCGCCCGCAAGCGATCCCCCGGCACCAGCACCACCCCTTGTTGCACGGCATCGTAGGGTGAATGAAAGCGCTGGGCGTGTCCCCCGACCAAAATTTCGCCCCCGGTCGGTTGCCGGTCGCCGGAGAGCAATTCAAAGAGCCGCTCCTGCCCCTGCCCTTCCAACGCCACCAACCCCAGCACCTCGCCCTGCCGCACACGCAAAGAGACATCGCGCACAATGTGCCGAGAGGTGAGGTCACGCGCTTCCAGAGCCACTTCCCCATAGCTATGGTGGATCTCGCTGCGGTCGCCCCGCGCCATGCGTTGGGCTGGCGCGCCTAACATCGCTTCCACTAATCGATGTTCGTCAGTCTGGCCCATCTCTAGCACGGCGACATTGCGGCCATCGCGCAAAATGGTGGCTCGGTTGCAAATGTGTAACACTTCGGCTAAGCGGTGGGTGATCAACACGGCTGCCCGTCCCTGCGCCTTCCATTCCCGTAACAAAGCAAAGACCTGTTCAGCTTGATCAGCCGTGAGCGCGGCGGTAATTTCATCAAGTAACAAGACGTGCGGGTCGCGACTGACGGCGCGCGCCAGATCCACCATGCGCAGCGCCTCCAACGGCAGTTCGCGCACCTGCGCGGTCAGGTCAAGCTCGCCCAACTCAAAGCGTTGGAGCCAACGCTGAAAGGTCGCCTGGTCAATGTTGCTGAGACGAAGATTCTGTTCAACCGTGAGATCGGGAATGAGCGCCGGGTCTTGAAAGACGGTGGCAATACCGGCATTGATGGCATCGGCAGGGGTGCGGAAGCGCATGACTTTGCCGTCAACTTGCATTGTGCCGGCGTCAGCCCCTTGCACACCGGCCAGAATCTTGACCAACGTACTCTTGCCGGCGCCGTTGGCGCCTAGCAATGCGTGGATCTCGCCGCGGCGAACGGCAAAGTCAACCGACTTTAAGGCTGCGACGGAGCCATACGATTTTGCAATGACAGTAGTAGAGAGAAGTGGGTGAACGTCGTTCATAGTAAGCCAGTGGGTCAGTAGGACAGTGAAACAGGAGGACAGTGAGACGGCAAAACTGTTTTACTGTCTCACTGTCCTCCTGTTTCACTGCAAGATTATGCGCGTTGCACTAGTACACGACGGCGTAAATAAACCCATAGTTGCCAGTGAGACAGTGAGACAGTGAGACAGTGACTGACTTACTGTCCTACTGACCGACTGGCTTACTTACGGTTCGATGTCAACATAGGTACTCCAGCCGGGTTGTTGATCCGGGGCGTAGAGCGCCTTCAACGCTTCGACATCATCGGTAGAGTAGACAACCGGGGTAAGCAGGGTCGTCTGTTCCGGGTTCTTGTCGGTGAGGGCGTCCAGCGCAATGGCAACACCCACCGCACCGATAGCTGGGGGGTTGGTCACTGCGGCACCCACCAGCCCTTTGTCGGCGAGTTCAATCAACTGCTTGACAAAGCCATTATTGTCAGCGCCAACAATCGGGACATAAGGTTTATTCGCAGCCTGAAATTGCTCCACGGCCGGATAGTCGATGCCCGATGTCCAAATGCCGTCGATTTCCTTCGTTGTGATCAGGTCAAGCGTCTGTTGCGCGCCGGTTGAGGGATCCCAGCCGGTGAAGACTTCGGCTACAACCTCAATATCAGGATATTTGGCCAGCGCTTCCTGGAAACCGTTATGGCGATCGGTGTCAGCCGGTACACCGTCGATGCCGCGCATTTCAGCCACTTTGCCTTTACCACCCAGCTTCTCAAAGAGCCATTCCGCACCCAGGCGGGCATAGGCTGTCTGGTCATTCGTTACTACGTAAGCGCCATTAGCCGTGACAGCTTGATCTACTGCTACGACGACAATCCCTTGCGCAATAGCTGCTTCAATAACTGCATTCAAGCCTTCACGATCCGTCGGGTTGATGATGATCGCATCGACGCCTTGGGAAATCAAGCCCTCGATGTCAGCAATCTGTTCGGTAGGGCCGCCATTGCGGTTGACAACAACCACCTGATCGACCAGGCCGCTGGCCGTGGCCTGGGCCTTAATCGCGCAGATCATCTGATCGCGCCAGCCATTGCCGACCAACGTGTTGCTCACGCCGATAACGAAGCCGCCTTCTTTGGCCGGTTCTGCCGCCGCGCCGCCGCTATCGGCTGCCGGGGCGTTACCGCCACCCGCCGGGGCAACACAAGCCGTCGCCAGCAACGTAACCGTGAGCAACAGCCCCAGGATCAGGGCCAATTTTGATGAACGTTTCTGCATTTGTTCCTCCCAAATCGTGTTAACAAACATGGTTTGATAATAAAAATGGTACGCGGTGTAAAGCGCTTGTACCAGCAGGCAATGCTTGAGCGGTTGGGCATGGTGGCTGGGCGCCCTGACCTCATGCGCAAAGTGTTTCACCAAAGACTTTGGCCGCGTTTGGTTTGCTCAGATGGAGTGCGGAGAAGTGTGACAACGTGGGAAAATTTCTTCCGCTTATCTTCTCGCTTGCTTTTGGGTAGTCTACTGATCGACAACTGGACTATAATACAACTTTCGTTCTCTGTCAAAAGAGCTTGTTCGGGTGTTGGTTGGTTCGTTGGTTTCGACAAGCTCAACCAACGAACCAACCAACTACCCTTGCGCCTTCCCCGCGGCCATTGCCTCGGCTACTTCCAGCAGCTTGCCGCTGCACACAGCATAGCTATAGCCGCAAATGGGAATGGTTTTGGGTAAGTTGGCAACAACAGGAAACTAGCGGGGAAAGCAATTGTCATTATAGCGGCAGTGTGAGCTACCCAACGCTAAAGCTGTTGGGCTTCCAAGTCATCGACTTGGAACTTTTCGGGGGCTGAGCGCCTTAGTGCGCTACTCATATCTCCCACCGCGTAACTTTCCCGCGCTCCGCGGGTAGATTCGTTCAAAATGTTGATAGCGGCGTTCTCATCCCGATCATGGATGACACCGCACTCAGTGCAGACCCATTGTCGAATATTCAAGGTCAAAAACTTATGTTTCGCACCGCAGTCAGAACAGAGTTTGGAAGATGGAAAGAAGCGCTCCACCCGCAAGACTTCCACCCCAGCCCAAGCCGCCTTATATTCGACAAAGCCAACAAACTGGTTCCAGCCAGCGTCAGCAATGGCTTTAGCAAGATTGTGGTTCGCCATCAGCCCGCCGATGTTAAGGCTTTCAAAGGCAACCGTCCCAAAGTTATCAACGATGGTTCTGCTCAGTTTGTGGTGAAAGTCTTTCCGCTGATTGGCGATCTTCTCATGGATGGCAGCGACGACTTGACGGGCTTTGCCCCGGCTGTTGCTTCCCTTGACCTTGCGGGAAAGACGGCGCTGGCGAATCTTCAAGCGTCTTTCGCTGGCATAGAAGTGTTTGGGCTTTTCAATCTTCTCGCCTGTGCTAAACGTGGCGAAGGTGGTCAAACCCAAGTCAATTCCGACCTTTGCGGGGTTCTGTTCGGGTTCGGCGTGTTCGACTTCGCATTGAATGGCGACGAAATATTTACCGGTTTTGGATGTCGACACGGTAACGTTTTTCGGCTGGCCTTCAATCTTGCGATGGAAAACCGCTTTCACCCAACCAACTTTTGGCAGGTAGATTGTGTCGTCTTCAAACTTAAACCGTTGCGGATAGCGGATGGATTGTTTATCGTGCTTGCGCTTGAACTTGGGATAGTCGGCACGACCTTCAAAGAAATTCTTGTATGCCTTAGCCAAGTCCATCAAGGCTTGTTGCACGACCTGACTATCACCCTCTTTCAACCAGGGATGATCAACCTTCAAGCGTTCGGTCAGGTCAACCGCACAATCGTTGTATGTCAGACCCGTTCCGGTATCCTGATAGTATCCGTCCCGCGCCGCGCGGTAATGATTGTAGACAAAGCGGCTACAACCAAATTGGGTAGCCAACTTGTCTTTCTGCTCACTATCAGGATAGATTCGGAACTTAAAGGCTTTTCTGATCATCAGACGTTCTTCTGGTTTTCAATATATCGCTTGACGACTTCCAACGAGACAGTTCCAACGGTTGAAATGAACTTACTACGCGTCCAGAGGTTGGGCAACCGGCTTTTTAGCTTTGGAAACTCAAGCCGTAACCGATGGGATGTATACCCCTTGATCTTGCCGATGATAGTATTAATCCCGATTCGAGGGTCTACATCCAGAATGAGATGTACATGATCAGGCATGATTTCTATTTCAAGAATGGTGTAGCCATAGTCAGTTTGCTTTTCCAAAATCAGTTCTTTCAGTCGCACGTCGATCCCGTCAACCAAGACGGAGCGTCGGTACTTCGGGCAAAAAATGACGTGATATTGGCAAGAGTAAACAATACTGTCAGACGTATGATATTGCTTGGAAGGCTCTTTTACTTGCATATATCTATCCTTTATGTTAGTTTTGATACATATATTCTAATATTTTTGGCGAAATACGCAAGTAAGAAACATTCCCGTTCTTGGAATTTGTTCGACCTAAAGGCCACGGCGCATTGCGCCGCCAGCGAGTACGCTGGTAAGCCCTTATATCCCAAGCCTAATGGGAGTTAAAAATTTGTTTCGGTAATCGTAGGTGCGGTTTGTAACCACACTTGTTCCCTGAGAACCGTGCGGTTACAAACCGCACCTACGATTACTACGATTACCGGTTTATTTTTCTAACCTTCATAAGGCGTTGGGTTTTACGGGCTGCTTCTATAATAACCGCGATTCTCCGGTGGAAACAGGATGGCGACGCGGCGCATCATCTCGTCGGCGAGATCATCCAGTTGTTGACGACGAGCTTGGCCTTTGGCGTTGGGATCAAGCTCCAGGGGGCCGAATGCGGGGCCGATGCGAATCGTGATGGGGGTGCGGCGGCGCTGTTTGAGGTTGCCCATCAACTGGTGGCTGCCGATGAGCGCAACCGGCATGAGCTGTGCCCCACTCATGGTTGCCAGCAGGGCGACGCCGGACTTGGCGCGCATCAATTGGGCGCTGGTGCGCGACATATTGCCGCGCAGTTCGGGGATCAGTTGCCCGCTGGCGACTAACTCCGCCAATTCCGGCATAACGCCCCCTTCCGGGAAGATGCCGACAACGCCACCGGCTTGAAGTTTTGTCACGGCAGCAGTTAGCGCTTTACGGTCAACTTGGCCGCGCCAGATGGGAATGCTTTCAAAAATGGTGGTGAAGGCGCGAATCCACCCTTTCTCCATCGCCTCGGTGGCGATCAAATAGGCTGGTGGAAAAGGAAGTAGGATGGAGAGCAGCGGTGCATCGAACCAACTGAAGTGATTGGAGATGACCAGCAAGTTGTACGGCGAACGCGGGGCATGTTCGGCGCCTTCAATGGTGATACGGAACAAAAGCTTGGCCAGCAGTCGGCCAAAGATGATTAATCCAGCGCGCAAGACGCGACGGAGAGCAACGGGCATAGTCGGAACCGCTTTCTGTTTGGATGGTTGATCCGGTTGTGGATAGTATACCAAAGAATGACCGGAGAGAAAGCGCAGCGACTTTAAAAAGCGTAGAACCGCCGACCATAAGATCGGCGGTTCCACAAGGAGAAAGGAAACCCAAAAGGAAACGAGTAGATGCACCATTTCTACCCGCTGGCAATGATAACATGACGTTTACATGGTTAGGATCAGGCGGAAGGTGGATTCTGGGTAGACAAGATAGTTGACTTGTTGCTCAGACAAACGCTGTAGTTGACGGCAAGGTACGATGCGCTTTTGGCGATAGGCCGCAAAAACAGCCATGTACGTGTGATAAAAATGCCCAACAAAAGGAGGCGCCCGCCAAGTACGGGTGTACCGGCGGGCTTCATACAAAGGAGGAACCAATTAGAGGTGCTAGTATGACGTTGTGAAGTAAGCTCCCCTCAAACCTCACAACTACACTCTATCATATGGCTGGCAGTTACATGCTAGTTACAGGTTGGCTGGGTCACTGGTTGGTGCGTTGGTTTCGACAAGCTCAACCAACGCACCAACCAGTGACCCAGCCAACGCTCTGACCGATCGGTCAGCAAAAATTCCATGCGCAACTAATCTACGTTGCCAGTGTTCTCACTTTGCAGTGAGCTATAATTGGTAGAAAAATGGTAGAAAGGAAGGTGCGGCGGCTGGAATGGAAGACACTCTACACCCTGTTCTGTTTGACAGGTTGCTGTGTACTGACTAAAATTGCCGAATGCCATCTAACCGTGACGCTGAGTTGGGGGATTACAAGCAGATGAATGATCACAGGATGTGCATCCCTTTGGCTTGTTGCTCCTTTACTTGCTTGTTATCATCTATTTTGAAATGACTAGAGGAGAAGTATATTCATGGCTACTACATTGGAACGTGTTCGTGCAATTATCGTGGAGCAACTCGGCGTTGACGAGGCTGATGTCACGATGGAGGCGCGGTTCCGCGAAGATCTGGAAGCGGATAGCCTCGATTTGGTCGAGCTGATCATGCAATTTGAAGAGGAATTTGGCGGCGAAATCAGCGATACGCAAGCGCAGGAAATTCGCACGGTGGGCGATGCCGTGCGCTTTTTAGAGGGCTGATCAAACAAGAGGGCGAACTGCGAACGCAGTTCGCCCTCTTGCTGTTATCAATAGACGCCGCCGGCGCTAGTGATTCAACATGCGGATCACAGAAACCACGCGGCCATTGATGCGCACCTTTTCCGCCGGTCGGATAATCGGTTGGTAGGTTGGGTTCGCCGGCTGCAAACGGATCTGCCGGCCTTCCCGGTAGAGATATTTGAGCGTTGTCTCCTCATCACCCTCAACCCAAGCCGCCACCATATCACCGTCTTTAGCTGTCTCCTGATGACGCAAAATGACAATATCGCCATCTAACACACTGGCATCGATCATCGAATCGCCCCGGACTTTCAGGGCAAAGAGCTTTTCCGGCGCGCCCAACATCCCTTGCGCCAATTCGACAAATTCCTCAGCGCGCGCCGGATCAATGGCTTCGACGCGGATTGGTTCGCCGGCCGCAATGCGCCCCAACACGGGAATTCTGATCATCGTGTGAACAGGAACGCTATTGACGGGGGGAACAGGCGCTTCCCGCGTCGGTTCAGGGGTAAAGCCAAGCGCCGTTAACTTGGGCCAGTTCACACTCAACCCGCGACTTACGTCCCGTTCGCGCGTGATCAAATCCTCATTTTCTAACTTCGCTAAGTTGTAATTCACGACGGATGTGCTGGAGATGCCAACCTTTTCGCCAATTTCGCGGATGGTGGGCGGGTACTCTTTTTCCTGAATGAAGGAGACAATAAATTGTAGGATGTTCTTTTGCCGTGCGGAAAGTGTGATCATGGTTAAGCCCTATCTAAACTCGGATATGCCAAGATAAGCCAAATATCCCAAATGCAGAACGTTTGTTTCCCAAGTATCCCAAGTATACACGAACATCTGTGCGGTGTCAATAGGGAAAAAGCACGTTTGTTCTGATTTGATCGACCAATTTACGCAAAATCACAATTCTCGCATTGCAAAACTGTAAGGAAAGATGGAGATAAACCGAAAGATGGAATTGGTTAGTTACTGGGTTGGTGAAAGGATTTGGTCGGTGAGTTGGCGTTCAGTGAGGTAGGCATTGAACCGTTGCCAATAGGCGCGTCGGCTCTCCGGCCCAGTTGAGGGATCCGGGAAACGGTCATCCGCTTTTTGTTGCCCGCGTTGCATCGCCTCCTCCATGTCAATGCCACAAAGATAGGCGATTTTGAAGAGCATGACCTGTAGATCGCTTAGTTCGAGCGCCAACTCTTCGCGCACCTGGTCGGGTGCAAGCTGGCCGGTGGAGCGATACCCCTCAATGATTTGCACAAGTTTGCTGACTTCACCTAGTTCTTCGAGGGCATGCAAAAGCGTATGACTCGCCAGCACCTGATCCCAGGTGCGCGCGCGATCCCACGCTTCCAGCCATTGTTGATATTCACGTATGTGCATCTGGTTTCCCTCGCTTATAAGACAAGAGGAAGGGAAGACAAGAAGCGCTTATCTTCTTGTCTTCCCTTCCTCTTGTCTTCCCTTCTTCTTGTCTTTGACTATGCTGGTGTCTGAACGCGGACAGGCGCGGCGGTCATTGCGCGCAGGCGGCGCAAGAAGTTAACCGCCTTCAACTGCCGTTCAACAATGGTTAAGAGATAGCGGTTGAGAATGGTGTCAATCGCCTGTTGAATGGGCGGGCGGATACGGACACTTTGCAACTCAGGCCAACTGCTGCGTTGAATGTGGCGTAACAGCTTGAGCACATCGGCCTCAATGGCTTCCACACTGTCATGCATGGCGCCGCAACGGGGGCAATAGACGCCGCCATCTTCCAGACTGAGATAGTTGGTGACCGGCGTCAATGCTTCCTGACAGGCCAGACAGTAGAAAAATTGCGGCTGAAAACCCGTGAGCGCTAACAACTGTAATTGAAACCAGTGCAGCAACAACTGGGGGTCGATCGGGGTTTGTTGCACCAACGCCTGTTGCCCATATTCATCCAGCACACGCAACGCCAGCAGAAAGAGATCCCACAGGGGCTGATTGTCGTCATCACTTTCGGTGAAGCAATCGACCAGTTCACAGAGGAAGCTGGCATAGCCAATGGCGTCGAGATTGGTGCGTAGCGTGCGAAAGCTTTCGACACTGGCCGCCTCGGTGACAATGTCCCAAGTGCGCGCTTTCGCAACCAGCAGGGTGCTGTGGGTAAATAATTCCAGATGACCGGCTTTGCGGCTGGTGGTCTTGCGAATGCCTTTGGCGAGAAACTCTTGTTTGCCAAGGCCGGGGGTAAAAACAGTTAGAATCCGATCCGCTTCGCCGTAATCACGGCGGCTGAGGATGACGGCCGGTGTTCGATAGAGACGTTCCGTTTGACTCATGGTTGATGAATAGAGGACAAAAATAAATAACTCCGCACAAGGCGGAGTCATTTACGCACTATTTTGTGTATATCTTTGTGTATATCGATTTTGTGTACATCGACTTTATATACACATTACTCTACAATCGTGCTATCTTGGTACCCCCAAGGGGATTCGAACCCCTGTCGCAGCCTTGAAAGGGCTGAGTCCTAGGCCACTAGACGATGGAGGCATACCACATCATTCGTATATCATTTTCGTATATCATTAATGAGTCACCCATTAATGAATAATCAATGAGGATTGTGATTTAGACCGGCACAATTGCATTGGCCTACTGCTGTGCCATCACTCATCGACTTCGGTAGTATACAAAACTTTATTTGATTCGTCAAATTTCAACTTGTTTGAAATTGATTGTATGATAAAGCTGCTGGTATGATAAAATTGTAATTTATCACGGCGCTGTAATGAGCTTTGCCTACGGTGACAATATTCTAAGTGACAACAGCTTATAGATCAGGACTTACGCAAGACGCCTCTTGCCGCCAGGATGGCGGCGTTCCCAGGAAAGATTCGTCTTGCGTAAGTCCTATAGATAAAACAAATAGACGCCGCACAACGGTAGGCGCCTACCGTTGTGTTTTATCTGGTTTATCTATTAGGCGGTAACGAGGTAGGGAAGATGTCCGAGCCACCGGTCCGTAAAGAATTTCCACTCAAACAAATCGGCACGGCGCTTGCCAACCTATATGCGCGCTTGCAACCCAAACGGTCGGGCGCGATGGCTGCATCCCCGCCATCGACCTATGAGCAAGATGAGGCTAAAACGCAAAAGGTGCTGTTGACTGACACCATTATCGCTTTGGATGATCTGCCCATTACCAATACCATTACACGCCGGTGGCCACTGGCCAAGCTAAACTACCCTGCCTTTGTGCGCGCTGAAGAACCCACGCCGCTGCCGCCGCTTTTGCAATCGCCGCTGCTCCCGTTACCGCAACAAGGCAGCCAGGCCATCCGGCCCCCGTTGAACAACGACAAGGGTTCTTCCTTGGCCGAGGATGAAACCGAAGAAATGGATGCCTTACCTGGTGACAATGACGAAACGTAAGCCGCTTATCGAAGTGAAAACCATCAAAGATTACGCAGATTTTTCTTGGCTATAATCTGCGCAATCTACGTAATCTTTGAGCAAACGCTGCTTTTCATGGTTAGCGGGGTCGAAGACGTGTAAGCTGTTTAGCCGATGGGTAAAACTTGCGAATATATCAAATTTGTAAGCTATTTGTCATACATTTTTGCTACTTTTGTCTAATTCCTCCCTACATTTGCTGTAAACAAATTCACCAGATGTTGGGCAAATAGGTAAACTCTATGGTATACTTGAGCGAGGTTGCAACCTGGTGCAATCTTGCCCTACGGTTTCCGCGGTTAAATTTACGTTTCCTGAACTCGTTTATGAACCTGGGCGCCAACCCTGCATGACATAGTAGGAATATCTTTTCATGAAACAATCAGTGCTTAAGGTTTTATTAGTTGAAGATGATATTGACTATGCCAGCTTGCTCCATTTACGTCTGACTCGTGTGCAAACCAAAGGCTCCAAAGCGCCCCAGCTTGATATTACCCATGTCCGTAGTTTAGCGGATGCCGAAATCACATTAGGTTCAGCGCATTATGATCTCGTCCTGTTGGATATGTCGCTGCCTGACGCCAAAGAGATGGAAGGGCTGTTGCGTCTGAAGGCGCTTTTGCCGGGCCTACCGGTGGTGCTCTTAACCGTTACCGATGATGACGAACTGGCCCTGACCGCCATCCAACTGGGCGCACAGGATTATCTGGTGAAAGATGAGATCACGATTGGTCTGTTGGTGCGGGCGATGCGCCACGCGGTGAAACGGGGCGATCTGCTAACCAATCTTGAATCGAAATATGTCGGGCAATTACAAGCCAACGAAGAGGGGCTGCGCAGCTTAGTTGAGCATATTGCCGATGGCATTGCTATTGTTGATAGCGTCGGGGTGATTCAATTCGTCAATGCGGCCTTTGTCCGGCTCATGCAACGGGATGATGAGAAAGCGTGTCTCAATCAACCCTTTGGCTATCCCTTTACCGGCAATACAACAACCGAGATCCAGGTACATGGCGCCGACGGCCTCGCCCGCACCGTTGAAATGCGTGTGTCGTCGATCTATTGGCGCCGCCAACATGCCAATTTGATTTTGCTGCGTGATATTTCTGAGCAAAAGCGCGCCGCCCTGGCGATGGAACAGTATGCACGCGATTTAGAAGTGCATAACGAGGATCTAGACGCCTTTGCCCATACCGTCGCCCATAATCTGAAAGCACCCTTAACCCATATCATCCTTGCGGCTGATCTGCTCGACCTGAATAAAAATTCTATGAGTATGGATTGCGTCAATTACGTCGGCACCATTGTCAACTATGGGCGTAAAATGACGGAAATTATTGATGACTTGCTGCTCCTGGCCGAGGTTCGCTCCCGTGAGGAGTTACTGCTCTTGCCGCTGAATATGTCACGCTTGGTGCGCGATGTGGAATTACGTCTGAAGTCTTTGATTACCCAATATAACGCCCGTATCACGATTCTTAATATCGAGAACTGGCCGCAAGTGATTGGGTATGCGCCCTGGGTGGAAGAGGTCTGGACCAACTATATCACCAATGGCCTAAAGTACGGCGGTCGTCCGCCGCAGTTGGAGATAGGATGCGCCATCTTACCAAACAATCGGGCGCGCTTTTGGGTGCGGGATAATGGCGATGGTATTCCGGCAGAAGAGCAACCAGCCCTCTTCCAACCCTTTTCCCGTTTGAAAGG
Source organism: Caldilinea sp. CFX5 (assembly GCA_021405325.1). The sequence continues at coordinate 102,300 of QWII01000031.1, forward strand.
CCCTGGCGTCGAGGGGCATGGTCTGGGCTTATCGATTGTACGGCGTATTGTCGAAAAACTCGGGGGCGAAGTTTGTGTCGAAAGTCAACTTGGCGAGGGTAGTGAATTTAGTTTTATTCTACCCATTGTTGTCTAAACCATTGTTGTCTAAAATAGCACCATAGTGTCCCTACCCTTCACGCTCATTCGCTCCCGGCCGCAATTAATTGTTATTTACCCCAGCAATCATTTGACAGTAGCTCACCAAGTTGGTATGATTCCCATCCAATAGCATTTTACCGCAAACCAATACCGATTTTACTGTTTATAATATAGCGAGTGCATTCGTATGATGCCCAATGTAGCCGTTTTGTTTTGCGCCGGTTTCCCGGCCAGCAATAAGAAAAGCAAGCGTGAAAACCTGACCTGAGCGTCTGGCTCTCCGTGCTTGCTCCACTTCGGACTGTTTGCAACCGGCCATCCAGATGGATAGGCCGGTTTTTTTATGGAGTTTATCATGAGCTTAGATAACTTTGCCATTATCGAGTCCACGTTGCGTGAAGGCGAGCAATTTGCCAATGCCTTCTTTACCAGTGAGCAAAAAGTGGAGATTGCACGCCTGCTCGATGCGCTGGGTGTTGAATATTTGGAGCTGACTTCCCCGGCCGCCAGCCCGCAAAGTCAACAGGATTGCACCCGCATCGCATCCCTTGGCCTCCGTTCCAAGATCCTGACTCATGTCCGCTGTCATATGGACGATGCCAAGCTGGCCGTTGACACGGGCGTCGATGGCATTGATGTTGTCTTTGGCACCAGCAGCTATCTGCGCGAATTTTCCCACGGCAAAGATATTCCCTATATCATCGATTCGGCCATCACCGTCATCGAATTTGTCAAGAGCCAGGGGCTGGAAGTGCGCTTTAGCAGCGAAGACAGCTTCCGCAGCGATCTGGTCGATCTCTTGACCATCTACCGCGCAGTGGACAAGATCGGCGTCAATCGCGTCGGCATTGCTGATACCGTCGGGGTTGCCAATCCGCGCCAGGTTTACGATCTGGTGCGCACGCTACGCAGCGTCGTCTCGTGTGATATTGAGTTCCACGGTCACAATGACACTGGTTGTGCGGTGGCCAATGCCTATTGCGCCTTAGAAGCCGGCGCCACCCATGTCGATACCTCGGTGTTGGGCATTGGTGAACGCAATGGCATTACACCGTTGGGTGGGCTGCTGGCACGCATGTATGCCTATGACGCCGACATGGTGCGCCGCCGCTATAACCTCCCCCTGCTGCGCGAAGTGGAAAATTATGTGGCCGGCCTGGTCAGTGTAGATGTACCCTTTAACAACTATATCACCGGTTATACCGCTTTTACCCATAAGGCCGGTATCCATGCCAAAGCGATTCTCAACAACCCCAGCACCTACGAAATTCTCAACCCGGCTGATTTCGGCTTGACCCGCTATATTCATGTGGCTCACCGGTTGACCGGCTGGAATGCGATCAAGCAGCGGGCCGAACAGCTACAACTGAACCTGAGTGATGATGAAATTAAGATCATTACCGCCCAGATCAAGACGCTGGCTGACCAGAAGCGCTTGAACCTGGATGATGTCGATGTGCTGCTGCGCCATTATCATAGCCAAAGTGTGCAACCCGATCTACTCCACCCCGACGATGCTGCACCGGCAGCAGTCAATGAATTGCTGAAAGTCCTGGCATGAGCAACCCATCCATGATCGGCGATCAGCCTGACCCCCTGCCCTGGCAAACCCTTAGCACAGAGCAAGCCTATCGTAACCGTTGGGTCGCCGTCGCGCTGGATCAAGTACAGTTGCCGACTGGTCAACCGTACACCTATACACGGCTGGAGCCGGCTGGCGTCGGCGTCGGCGTCATTGGTTTTAACGCCGCCGGTGAAATTTTATTGGAGCGTGAATACCGCCACGGCGTCAATGCGGTGATCTGGCAATTGCCCGGCGGGCTGGCTGCCCACGATGAAGATTTACAGGCCGGCGCCTTGCGCGAACTGCTGGAAGAGACCGGCTACGCCCCGGCGGACTCAACCACCGTGCGCTATCTGGGCGTGGTTTGGGATAACCCGGCGCTGGGAACGATGAGCAGCCACCTGTACGCCGCCTGGGCTCTGCAACCAACCGACCAACCCCGCCGCGACCCGGCTGAGTTTGTCACCCTGCATTGGATTTCAGCGGGCTGGTTGAAAGAAGCGGTACGCACCGGTGAAATCAAAGATCGCGTCGTCGTGGCAGCGGTTGCCTACTTATTGCTAAACCAACTCATCTAAGTTCTAGGGAAAGTTTTGAACGATGAATACCACTGCTGCTCCTGCATCTTTTTCCCCATCACCGCCCCCACCTATTGGGCAAACTTTTGCTCAAAAAGCGCTGGCCCGCGCTGCCGGTCTAGCAACAGTTGACCTTGGGCAGGTGGTTGATGCCCGGCCGGATGTCGTATTGAGCCACGACAACACGGCGGCCATTCGTGAGATCTGGCTGGAATTTGGTCAACCCCACGTTTTAATCCCGGAACGAATGGCGATCACCCTGGACCACGCTGTCCCTGCGCCAACCACCAAACATGCGCAAAATCATGCCGAAATCCGCGCTTTTGTGGCCGAACAGGGCATCCGCCACTTTTATGAAGCGGGGCGCGGCATTTGCCATCAGGTCTTTAGCGAAGAAGCATTGGTGCTACCCGGCCAGTTGATCCTTGGTTCTGATTCCCACACCACCCACTTTGGCTGGCTGGGCGCCTTTGGCGCCGGCATTGGTCGTAGCGAAGTCGCCGTTCTCTGGGCCACGGGTGAACTCTGGTTGCGCGTGCCGGAATCGATGAAGATTATTTTAGAGGGCGATTTACCCCCTGGTGTCACCGTTAAAGATTTTGCCCTACGCGTCATGGGTGATCTGGGTGTGGACGGCGGTCTTTATATGGCGGTTGAATTTAGCGGCTCCGGCATCGATGCGCTCTCGCTCGAATCGCGCATGGTATTGCCCAACCAAATGGCCGAGTTTGGTGTCAAAACAGCCTACATTCCGCCCGACGAAAAAGTCTTTACCTACCTGGCTGAACGCAAAGCGCGGCGTGCGCTGGCAAGTGGCGGGTCGCCGGTAGCCGTTGGTCAGGAGCGACAGGCGCTCACGCTTGAGCTGCAAGCAGAAATCGCCGCCAACGCTTTGTATTCTGACCCTGACGCCGTCTACGCGGCGACTTACCAGTATCAGGCCGCGGAGTTAGAGCCGTATCTTGCCTGCCCGCATTCGATGGACAATGTCAAGCCGCTGTCGCAAGTGGCCGGGACACGGGTGCAACAAGCCTTTCTCGGCACCTGCACCAATGGACGACTGGAAGATTTGGCGGCGGCGGCGGCGATTGTGCGTGGCCATCAGGTCGCGCCCGGCACCCGCTTCCTGGTCATCCCGGCTTCCAGTGAAGTATTAAACGATGCGTTGCGCCTGGGCTACATTCAGACCCTAACCGCCGCCGGCGCCATGATCGGCATCCCCGGCTGTGGCCCTTGTATGGGCAATCATATGGGCATTCCGGCGCCCAGAGAAGTGACCATCTCCAGCGCTAACCGCAATTTCCGCGGGCGCATGGGGACGCGTGACGCCGAAATTTACCTGGCGAGTCCTGCGGTGGTTGCCGCCTCTGCCATCAAAGGAGTCATTGCAGACCCGCGCGAAATTTTGGCTCATCTACGGAAAGTGTGAACACCTGTCAGGTTTTGGAAACCTGACAGGTGTGGCGGGTCGAAACCTCACACTTTCTGTAGATGAGCGGAAATTTTATGATGCACCTTTGCCATGCGCAACGTCCCGAATGCTCCAGCTTTTGGACGCGGAGCGTGCGGAACGCGCAATCTTCTTGTTACAACGCTGTGTTCGCGTTACAATGCTCTGCGTTGTAATGCAGAGGGGACGCTCTGCGTCCCCATGCGCTTTGAGGGAAAAACGCTATGAAAGAAGGAATCGGGCGGGCTTGGAAATATGGTGACAACGTCAATACCGATGTCATCTTTCCGGGCAAATATACATACAATGTAACCGGGCGCAGCGCGATTGCCAAACACGCCTTGGAAGATCTCGATCCAACCTTTGCCGCCAATGTCAAACCGGGCGACATCATTGTGGCTGGGCGCAACTGGGGCTGCGGGTCGAGCCGGGAGCAGGCGGCCACCTGCCTAGTCTACAACGGCGTCCAGGTGATTATTGCCGAAAGCTTTAGCCGGATCTTCTACCGCAATGCGCTCAACTGCGGCTTGCTCGCCATTGTCTGTCCGGCGGCGGCGCAGGCGATCCAAGCCGGCGACACCGTCAAGGTCGATCTGCAAATGAATCAGATCATCTGTGGCACAGGGGTTTATGCTTTTCCCCCCTTTAGCCCCAGTGTCATGGGGATTATTGCCGCGGGTGGCTTGGTCGAATATGTCAAGCAGAAGATGCGCCTGGCCGACGCATGAAATGGTTGTTTCGGCTGGCCTACCGTCTCTACCGCCTGCATTGGTGGATCACGCGCCCGACCACCCTGGGGGTGCGGATTATCTTGGTGCGGGATGGACAGCTTTTGCTGGTGCGCCATTCATACCAAAATCAGTGGTTTTTCCCTGGCGGCGCGGTTAAGCGCGGGGAGCCCTTGGTGGATGCCGCTATGCGGGAAGCTTTTGAAGAAACTGGTGTGCGTTGCCTGGATACGCCTCGGCTGCAAGGCATCTATCTGAACTTGTACGAAGGCAAAAACGACCATATTGCCGTCTTTGTCTGCGAAACCTTTGAACAGGGCGCCGCCACTGACCACTGGGAGATTGCCGCCTGTCAGTTCTTTCCCTTCACCGCGCTGCCGGCAGATTTCTCGCCTGGCTGCGCCCGTCGTCTACAAGAATATCAAAGCGGCGCCGGCCCGTTTGCTGGGAAATGGTAGATAGGTACACAGGTAGACAGGTATATAGGGGTAGATAGAAAAATAGGGATCAGGGTAGCATGGTAGTAGAACGTTCAATACAAATTGCTTTGATTCCCGGCGATGGGATTGGGCGCGAGGTGGTGCCGGCGGCTCAACAGGTGTTACAGGCAACGGGTTTGCCTATCACTTTTGTTGAGTTGGCCGCCGGCTGGGAAACGTTTCAAGCGCAAGGAACGGCGTTACCGGCGGCAACCATGGAAGGGTTGCGCACTTGTGACGGCGCACTCTTTGGCGCGGTTAGTTCGCCAAGCCAACGGGTTGCCGGTTACAGCAGCCCGATTATCGGCTTGCGTAAACACTTTGATCTCTATGCCAATCTGCGCCCGGTGGTCTCGGCGCCGGTGGCCGGCAGCCAACCGAATGTGGACATGCTCATTGTGCGCGAAAACACTGAGTGTCTCTATGTCAAACAAGAGCGCTGGGCCGATGAGGGCGCCACCGCCATTGCCGAACGGGTGATCACCCGGCGCGCCTCGGCGCGCATTGCCCACACCGCTTTCCAACAAGCCCGGCTGCGTCAGGCGCGCAACCCCCACCGTCAACCATTGGTGACGGTTGTTCACAAAGCCAATGTCCTGAGCCTGACCGATGGTCTCTTTCGTGAAACTGTGCTGGCCGTTGCGCAGGAATACCCTGACATTGGAGTGGAAGAACAACTCGTCGATTCCATGGTCTACCGCATGATTCGCGAGCCACAGCGCTATGACGTAGTGGTGGCGCCCAACTTATATGGCGACATTCTGAGCGACGCCGCTGCGGCTTTAGTTGGCGGTCTCGGATTAGCGCCCAGCGCAAATGTGGGCGAAAAGTTTATTGTTGCCGAACCGGTGCATGGCAGCGCACCGGATATTGCCGGCCAGGGCATTGCCAACCCGCTGGCAACGCTGCTGGCGGCGGCGCTATTACTGGAAACGCTAGGCCAGCAGCAAGCTGCCGGCCAGATCCAAGGCGCGGTCGACCATGTTCTGCACCACGGTCCCCACACGCGTGATCTGGGCGGTGACGCGACGACGGCTGCCGTTACCCGTGCTGTCCTGGATCAACTCAAATCGTTTATGTAAAATTTTAATACCCAATCGCTAGGTAAAAGGAGAATCTTATGGCGTTGAAAACTGTCACCGGCACCGCTGAATGCCCGGAATGCTTTGCTGAAATTGAACTGAAAAATGTGATGGAAAACGAGATCACCCAGTGTCCCGATTGTGGCGCTGACCTGGAAGTCATCAACATTGACCCGCTTGAACTAGCACTGGCCCCGGAAGAAGAAGAAGATTGGGGCGAATGAGGAACCTATGAAAATCGCTGTGATTCATAGCCGCGTGCGGGCGGAAGAGAAATTGTTATTTACGGCGCTGGAGCAACGGGGCATTCCTTTTGACCTGTTGGATGACCAGGATCTGATCTTCGACATCTCTTCGGCAGACCCGCGCGTCATGGCGCAGTACAGTCAGTATGATGTCATTATGGAGCGCTGCATCAATCATGGACGGGCGCTCTACAGTTTGCGTATTTTGAATGACCGGGGCATTGCCACCGTCAACACCGCGCAGGTGGCCGACATTTGCGGCAACAAATTGCAGACCACCAGTGCATTGGCGGCTGCCGGCGTTCCCCAACCGCGCGCCCTGGTCGCCTATACGCCGGAGAGCGCCCTGAAAGCCATTGAAGAGCTAGGTTACCCGGTGGTGCTAAAGCCGTCGGTCGGCTCATGGGGACGCTTGTTGAGCAAGATCAATGATCGCGACGCCGCCGAAGCGATCTTGGAACACAAGGAGGTGTTGGGCAGCTATCACCATAGCATCTTCTACATTCAGGAATATATTGCCAAGCCCGACCGCGACATTCGCGCCTTTGTGGTGGGCGACGAGACCATCTGCGCCATCTACCGCAATTCGGAACACTGGATCACCAACACGGCGCGCGGCGGCAAGTCGAGCGTCTGCCCGGTGACACCCGATCTCAATGACATCTGTGTGCGTGCGGCCAAAGCGGTCGGTGGCGGTGTTGTGGCGATTGATGTGCTGGAAGACCCCAACCGTGGCCTGCTCATTAATGAAGTCAACTATACCATGGAATTCCGCAACAGCATTGCGCCCACGGGTGTTGACATCCCTGGCCGTATGGTCGATTTTGCGTTACGCGTTGCCAAAGAAGGCTGGGCCGCCGCCAATGGCTGGCACAACGGCGAGTCACATCCGTACCGCGCCGTCTCGTTAACTAGCGGCGCGTCGGCAGACTGACAGCAACACAACAACAGCTTCAGATAGCAACCGATTTGTTTACGGTACGAGTAAATACGGATGCTATGGATCTAGGTAACAAGGGCTTTATTGCTGGGTAAGCTAAGCAACTTTATACGATAAGCTGCCATCGGCGTCTCCGTCTTGTATAGCTGATAGCCAATCCGTTGTTGTGTTTTGCAGGACTTACGCAAGACGCCGGGCGCCCAGGGGGTTCCCGCGCCATCCCTGGCGGCAGACCGGCAGGATGCGGCGGGAACCCGCTGGGCGCCCAGATTTCCGTCTTGCGTAAGTCCTATTTTGTTGACATTCTGGGGATAACTGCCGGTTAAGCTGGGGATAACTAAAAAAAATGTGGATAACTTTACAAATTCTTTTGTAAATGACAATTTGGTAAGGAAATAACAAAGCATGACAGCGAGCATCAGTGCAACCATTGTCGGCGGGTCGGGCTATGTGGGCGGGGAACTCTTGCGCCTGTTGCTCGACCATCCGCATGTGGAGATTAAGCAGATAACCAGCGAACGGAATGCTGGTTCCTTTGTCCATTTTACCCATCCCAACTTGCGTGGACGCACCAAGTTGCAATTTGTCAGCGCGAATGAACTGGAAGGCTGTGATCTACTCTTTCTTTGTCTGCCCCACGGCGGCGCGATGGAACGGATCGAAAGCTTTGCCGGTCTGGCCGAACGCATTGTCGATCTGAGTGCTGACTTTCGCCTGCGCCACCCCGAAGAGTATGTGCGCTGGTATGGCAAAGCGCACGCCAACCCGGCCTGGTTAGAAAAATTTGTCTACGGATTGCCAGAATTACATCGCGCCGAGTTGAGTCAGGCGCGCTATGTTAGCGGCGTCGGCTGTAATGCCACGGCCACCAACATGGCGATCTGGCCGCTCTTTGCCAATGATTTGGTCGATGAAAGCCGGGGTGTGGTCTGTGAAGTCAAGGTCGGCAGCAGCGAAGGGGGCAACAAGTCGAGCGACGCCACCCACCACCCGGAGCGCGCCGGCGTGATGCGCAGCTTTGCGCCGACCGGTCATCGCCACACGGCGGAGATTTTGCAGGCCATTGGCCTGGCCGGTCGCAAAACGGATGTGCACTTAAGCGCCACCGCGGTTGACAATGTGCGCGGCGTGCTGGCGACGGCTCATCTCTTTGTCAAGCCGGGCATTGGCGAAAAAGAACTCTGGCGCGCCTACCGCCAGGTCTACCGCGATGAACCCTTTGTGCGCCTGGTCAAAGAGAAAACCGGCATCTACCGCTACCCCGAACCCAAGATTCTGGCCGGCAGTAACTATGTCGATGTCGGCTTTGAGTTTGATGAGACGAGTGGTCGTGTCGTCGCCATGTGCGCTATCGACAACCTGATGAAAGGCGCCGCCGGCACCGCTGTCCAGTGTATGAACCTGATGATGGGCTGGCCGGAGACGACCGGGTTGACCTTTCCGGGGTTGCATCCAATTTAACGCCAGGGCTTGCATTTCTATCATTCGTAAACCGACAGGGTCTGCTGCTTGTCAGTGTGGAAATGACTAAAGTTGTAACCTTCTTTTCGCAAATCAATCCAGAGGAGTATCCCCTTGGCGTTGACCTACGAAGAAAAGTAAGCAACCCATGTCTAGTGAATGTAACAACCTGACCCTGACCGGCGTCATCGATTTTGGTCAATTTCAAGGCGGGCTGCCCGTGGTCGATACTGTATGATCAACCCTAACACTACGTTACCCAACTTGCCTTCCGCCGCGACCGAACAGACGTTGCGGGGCAAGGTTTGTCTGATTACCGGCGCTTCCCGCACCCTCGGTGCGACGATCGCCCGCGCACTGGCCGTTAACGGCGCCCAGGTTGCCGTCAATTATCACCAGTCAGCGGCGGCGGCGGACGCCCTTTGCGCTGAACTGATCGCAATGGGGGTGAAGAGCGTCGCCATCGGCGCCGATGTGACCGACCTTACTCAGGTGGAACAGATGATTGCAACCACAGAGACGCGTCTGGGCGCTATTGATATTCTGGTCAATAACGTCGGCCCGTATGTGGATACGCCCTTTCTTGATCTGTCGCTGGCTGACTTTGATCGCATTTTGGCCGGCAATGTGCGGGCGACCTTTCTGTTGACCCAAACGGTGGGGCGTTTGATGAAAGCGCGGGGCAACGGCAACATCATCAACATTGCCGCCACCGATATTTTTCACCGTAGTCATTCAATCTACGGTCTGGCGAAGCAGGGCGTTGTTCACCTGACTGAGGCAATGGCGTTGGAACTGGCCCCGGCAGTGCGCCTTAATGCCATTGCCCCCGATTTGATCGCCGACAACGAAGAGATGACCGCTGAGTTTACGGCCCGTTCGGTTGGTGGCACGCCCATGCAGCGCCTAGTGACCCGCGCCGAAGTTGCCCAACTGGTCTGCTTACTTTGCACGCCGGCCTTTGCCATGATGACCGGCCAGACCCTTGTCCTTGATGGCGGGCGCGCCATTCCGCGTATTGCGTTCGGTCCAGTCCAGTAACTGCCGGCTCCGCTCGTAGCCAGTCCGTGACTGGCGATTGGGCGCCAGTCACGGACTGGCTACGAGCGGATTGAATCATTGCCAACGAACCAGGATTTTTCATGTCGTATCCGATCCAGATTCCGTTACCCATTCCTTATGCTGTCGGTCCGGTCAATAGCTATCTTTTTATTGAACCGGAACCCACGTTAATCGATTGTGGCGTCAAAAGTGATGACAGTTGGCATGCTCTTGTCACGGCACTCGACCAGTATCAACTCACAATTGCTGATCTTCGGCGGGTGATTATCACCCACGCGCATGTCGATCATATGGGCATGGCCGGCAAGATTGCGGCACACAGTTCGTCGCAAATCTGGGTGGCGGCGATGAACTATGATTGGGCCGTTCACTTGCCGCAAAAGTGGCAACGCCGTATGGCCTTTATGGGTAGCGTGATCCGCCGCTTTGGCTTGAGCGAAGAGCAGCAGCAAGCCATCTTAGGCGGCATGGCGCGTACACCAACGCTGTGGGATGTCATACCGGCAGAACGCGTTGTCACCTTTCCGGTCGATGGCGTGATTGCGATCGGCGGTCAACCGTGGCAGGTTATCTACACCCCTGGTCATAGCAACACCCAAACCTGTTTCTACCAACCGGAGAGCCGCCAATTTCTCGCCGCCGATATGCTCCTGCCCGTCACGCCGACGCCGGTGATCGAGGAGCCGCTAGACGGCAGCGATGAACGGCTGCCCGGCTTGCCGCTCTTCTTGGCATCACTGGCCCTGGTGGAAGCGCTTGACATCGATCAGGTCTACCCTGGTCACGGTGACATTTTCACTGACCATCGGGCCTTGATTCAGCGGCAGCGCACCCGCATCCACCAACGGAAAGAGGAATGTTATGCGTTGATTTGTAGCGGTCGCCACACCTTCGCTGAACTTTTTACCGCCATGTACGGCCAGCATCCCTACGCTGATCGGTTTAGTGCGTTAGGAATGCTGGTTGGCTACCTGGATCTATTGGTGGCGGAGCAAGCTGTCACCGTGTGGGAGGAGAATAGGGTCTATCACTATGGAGTGCAGCCGTGACCACGCAGGCGCAAACGATCCAGCCGCAGGTGGTGCGCTATGTCGCCAACACCGGTTTTACTCAGGCGATTCTGCTCTTTACCGATGGCAGTCGGCTGCTCTTTGAACACAGCAGCCGCGCCAACCGGTGGGCCAGGGCGTCGGCGGCGGGTAGCTTGGCGGATCACTGTTGTCAAGTAATCCAACACTTTCGCTTAAACGCCAAACACTTGCAACTCTATTTTGCGGATGGCAGCGATGTTGAATTTACAACACCGGCATCTCTCCCGCAGGTGGATAGTAGAGACAAGTGACGGAAGACGTTAAACCGCTATTGGCTTATGCTTCCGGCAGCCCCAACAATTCCCGCAAATCCGTCAGTAAATCGCCGCCGGATTCTGCCACGCGCAGGTAGGAAGACTCTGTCCCTTCGTCGGGGTCTACCGTGACGCGTCCATTAGCAAACTGTTGGGCGACAAACGCCAGAAACTCCTCGAAGTTGTCGGCGATGACATGGCGGAGCATATCATCGCGTCCACAGTTGATGATTTGGCCGACCTTGCCGTTGGGACCGGGATCAAAGTCAATGGCGACGTGGTTCTGCGAATCGCCGGCAAAGGGCAGCCAGTTGCGGTTGGCGTAGAGCAGTTTTACGGCCCCTTCCGGGTAGGATTCGCACTCTTCATTCAGATCCTCAATCAGATCCTCATCGTCCCCAATGTCAGCCCACCCTTTCCAAACCCGACCGATCCCGGCCAGGCTTAGCAAGGGGAGCCCGATCAACGGGCCAGCGTCGGCCTTCGACCCGTTGTGGATCAGGTAGGATGCCTTAAAGTCCGCCGGCAACGTCTGCTTGATCCGCTGCTCCAATTTGGCAAAGTCCACCGGGTCGGCGGGGCCGCGCAACTGCTTGCGTAACGTTGGGTGATGCTGGTTGAGCCAGGTATGGATGGTTTCCCAGGATTTTTCGACGCTCATGGTTCATTCTCCTTGGTCTGTTGTTGGGCAACAGAACCGAACAGACGCAAACGCCATCGTTATGTTGAAAATGAACCATGATTGTGGTGAACTGTCAATCGAAATTTTGACGCAGACTCATGTGGCAAATGGTGGAGCGTCTGCCGGTTAATCAATTTCCAGCTCATCACGCAACAACTGATCCGTTGTAACGCCAAAATAGTCAGCTAGTTTCACCAGGAGTTCGACCGAAGGTAGACTGCGGCCACTTTCCATGTCGCTGATGTGACTATGCGACTTCATCTCTAGAAGGCTGGCTAGTTGACGCACTGTTACCTCGCGTGCTTGCCGAAGTCGCCGTAGTTTTTCCCCAAACCGTTTCATTCGATGTTTCCGATATCCCGTTCATGGTGTAGGGATTTTACCTTACCTTGATTTGTTGGGTTAGGCAATCTCTCACAGTCGTTTAACTCTTAACTATTTGCTTTGACCTTGCAAGTTAGTTTTACCTCTTTAAGAGCATATTCTTCCTAATTCCTCGATTTGCCCAAGAATTACCATCACAATTCACTACTCTTTAAGGTGCAAATTCGTTCTCGATGTAATTTATGAACAGATAGGCCAGATCCCGCAGTTGTTGTTCAGAAATTACTGTTTCCCATATTCGATTTTCGGGCTTATTTTCTTTCCTGGGTGGTATATTCCATACACGTATACCCATGATTTGATTTGTCTTTTCATTTTTTAGTAAGGTGAAGCAGTTGTGTGCGAACGCGTGCCTCATATTTCTAATTAATTGACTGAAACTGTTGTGTGACTTAAGCTGTGGCGATCTAGGGTTTGCAGAGTAACACATTAAATCGACAATTTTCAAGTTTTTACGTTTCAAGTCCTCCCAAGTAACAGTTTTCTCTTTAAGATATTCCTCTCGTAAACAGATAATCATGCCTAACATACTATTGAGTAAATGGGTAAATTCTTCGACATCGGCTCCTTGAGCTTTTTGTGAATACAAATAATCTAAATTCTTGCGTGTTCGACGGGCAATAGTTAACGTTTGCACATCCTCTGGGAACATAAACCCTCCAATTCTATCTTTGTCTGCTTTTAATTTCTTGTAGTAACATTTCAGCTTCTTGTTTAGTTTCTATGTTTGGAGCAAGCTCAAGTACACGTTGTAATTCCTCCTGTGCCCTTTCCAAATTTCCAAGCATCTTGTAATAGAGAACAGCGCGAAGCATATAGTTATCTAATTCTGTTGGATTGATCTCGATAGCTATAGTAAGATCATTAATTGCTTTATCAATCTCATTGATAGCCACATAGGTTGTAGCGCGAAGTAACAGTGCATCATAATTATTAGGTTCAAGTTTCAATGCTTGGTTGAACGCTTCTAATGCCTCACGATACTTACCCCAATCAGAGTATATGCCACCTCTGTTAATATAAATCGTTACATTGTTTGGTTCAAGTTTTTGAGCCGTATCTAAGTCCTTAACGGCTTTATCAAAATTATTGAGTTTTGCATATGCAAAACTCCTGTTAATGTACGCTGCCGTTAAGCTGCTATCGATTTCAATTGCTCTCGTGGCATCCGCAATTGCAGGGATATAACTTTCATTGATGGCTAATGCCTGACCTCGGTTTACATAAGCGAGTGCGTACTTAGGATCGATTTCAAGAGCTTGTGAATACTCGGCGATTGCTTCTTCTATCTTTCCTTGATGTGCATAAGATATACCTGAATCAAGATGTATCTGTGCAAGATGAGACTTCGTTGAACAGCCACCATTGATAATAAAGAGAACAACAAAAAATAAGAAATTACAGAATTTTATGCTTGCATCTGATTTATATTGCTTCTGAGTTGCTCCGAATGGAATAAAGATTATCAAAGGTGCCTCATTTCTTTACTACTCACTATATGATCCAACAAGCTTAAGGACGTTTTTACATCTTATGGGAAAAAACATTTTGCGAAACCGCAGCGAATACTCTCGGTTCGCTCAATTAAGGTTCGCTCTCTGGAAAAATTTGACGAAAGTAAGGTGTTTTCGTTGTTCCACCAGAGAGCGACGAACCGAGGGGAATAGTCACAAAAATACTCTTCGGGTTCTCATAGTAGTGACCCTGACTAAATTGCGTTGATACCCATCCTACACTATTTCTCTGCTTTCCTGCTTATAGTTGACGATTAAGAACACAAACGGATACGCTTAACTTTCGTTTTGATTAAGATACTCGTTCTCTGAGGTAGTGCAATCCCCATCTTTACATTGCTTTTACTGTTAAAAACAGGTTATAGAGTCACTTCCACTAATACTAGAAGCATTAGTGGCACAGATATGCTTACTGTTATGGCTTATAGGAGCAGATCGAAGCTGGGATCAAGGAGATTACTAACCAAAACATGTGGATAGAAGAGCGCGTTGGATGATTAAGCAGAAATTGCAATAAACAATATTTGATGTGTCGCTTTGACAAAATTTATGCCGATGCTTGAAACTCCTGGCGTGCGCGGCGGATCATCTCAGCGTAGTATAATTTCTCCAGCACCCAGGTGCGCATTAACGTAGTATAGTCGACCTGTTCTTCCTGGGCTAACCGTTGCAGCGCTGCAAACTCTTTGGCCGGCAAGTCAATTGCAACCGTTGTTCCACGCCGCGCAAAGACCGGTTCTGTTACTTCCTCCAACTCATCCTCAAAGTCTGTCACATCGTGAGTATCCCAGAACTTTGCCAGCTCTTCAATAGAATCAGTTTGTGGTAAACGGGTTTGCTTCATCGTCGTTTCCATGCGCGATAGCGCTTTTCTTCTTTGGGCGTCATTGGCCGTGCGGTCACAGGAAACGCTTTTCCATATCAATCATAGGTTCTAGTTTACCACAGCAAAGGAACAGTGACAAGCATCTGTCACCAATAACATAAGCGTTTCATTTCTCTTTGTTGCTTATTTTGTAAGGTAGCGTAATCTTAACCCTTGCTCTATAATGTACAATCAGAATTTGTTTATTATGCAGCGCAATCAATAAAGACAAACTCCATGACACCAATCATTCGGGTTGAAAATCTACACCACACCTACAACGTCGAGACAGCACAACCCGTCCACGCATTGCAAGCAGTCTCCCTGACCATCCAACAGGGCGAATATGTCGTCATTCTCGGCCACAATGGGTCGGGGAAATCGACGTTGGCGCGCCATCTGAATGGGTTGCTCTTGCCGACGCAAGGTGAGGTGTGGGTAAAGGAATGGAACACCAAAGACGCTAACGCGCTGCGGGCCATTCGTTCGACGGTGGGCATGGTCTTTCAGACGCCCGACAACCAGATTGTCGCTACCATTGTCGAAGAGGATGTGGCCTTTGGACCGGAGAATTTGGGCGTTGCTCATGATGAGATGGTGCAGCGCGTGAACTGGTCGCTGGAGACGGTGGATATGTGGGACTTTCGCCATCGCGCGCCCCACCTGCTCTCCGGCGGACAGAAGCAGCGGGTCTGTATTGCCGGCGTCCTGGCGATGCGACCGGAGGTGTTGGTGCTGGATGAGTCCACCGCCATGCTCGACCCGCTAGGGCGGCAGGAAGTCTTAGCAATTGTCCAACGGCTCAATCGGGAACAGGGTGTAACGGTGGTCGCCGTCACGCATTTTATGGAAGAAGCGGTGGCGGCGGATCGGGTGATTGTCATGGACGGGGGCCAAATCGTCATGCAGGGAACGCCGCGCGAACTCTTCCGCCAGGCTGACCGGCTACGTGAATTACACCTGGACATTCCCCCGATCACCGAATTAGCGCTTGCGCTGCACGAGCAAATCCCCACCTTTCCGCCCGATTTGCTCACAATTGAAGAATTTGTCCAAGCCACCCAAGCACACGCAACACGTAACACGCAGCACGAATCACGCAGCACGCAGCAACCAGCACGCAGCAACCAATCAACCAGTCATCCAGTCATCCAACTCCACCATGTCAGCCACGACTACATGCGCGATACGCCGCTGCAAGTGCGGGCATTACATGATGTCACCTTCACCGTCAACCGCGGCGATATTGTCGGCATCATCGGCCACACGGGATCGGGTAAATCAACAGCGATACAGCATACGAATGCACTGTTGCGCCCCCACGGCGGCCAGGTGATCATTCTGGGGCAAGATGTCAACGATGAGCAGGTTGATCTGCGGTTGGTTCGACGACGAGTTGGCCTGGTCTTTCAATTCCCGGAAACACAACTTTTTGAGCGCTATGTAGGCGATGACATTGCGTATGGCCCGCGCAACTTGAAGTTAAGCCGGGAAGAGGTGCGGGGGCGGGTGCGACGGGCCATGGAAGCGGTAGGGCTGGGTTTTGAAGCATTTAAGGATCGCATGACCTTTGGTCTCAGCGGTGGGCAAAAACGGCGGGTGGCGCTGGCTGGCGTATTGGCGCTGGAGCCGGAAGTCCTGGTGCTGGATGAGCCAACCGCCGGTCTCGACCCGGCAGGGCGCCAACAGTTGATGGAGCATATTCTCGCCCTCCACCGGCAGGGGACAACGCTTGTCCTCATCTCCCATAACATGGATGAACTGGCGGCTATTTGTAACCGGCTCTATGTTTTCGCTGATGGCCGCACGGTGATGGAAGGAACGCCGGAGCAGATTTTTGCGGATGTCACCCGCTTGCAGGCGTTAGGACTCAATGCACCGGCTGTCACGTTGCTCTGCAATGCGTTAGTTAATGCGCAACTGCTACCCGCCACCGCAACGATTTACACCTACGAACAGGCCATACACACCCTACGCATACACCTTTCCCCAGGCAACTCCGTAACGCCTATAATAGACGCAGCGGAACAACAACCAACGCAATAAAACTGTCAGGGGAACCCGCCATAAAAACAACAAACAACGCTTGACAGAACGCGATAGATATAGTAAAATCAAACAAAACCTGGAGAACCTACAAGAATTATAGAACCTAGAGGTGCGCATGGCAGAAATCCGCATCGGCGCTGAACAATTTCGACGACAACTCACCGACCTGCTCAACCGTGTCAGCTATGGCGCCGATCATGTCGTTGTCGAACGACATGGCACCGCCCTGGCGGCGCTGATTCCTTTTGCGCTTTACGAAGCAATCCTTGCGGCAGAGATCCCACAAAAGTTGGACGGACGCAACGCAAGCGACAGCAGTACGGCTGACCTGGCGGCAGAAATTGAAGCTGTCCTTCAAAGCAGCGGCAGCACCTATAAGACACGAGAAGAGGAAGAACAGGGGGCGCCAACCGTCCTGTTGCGCGAACGAGCGGTGAATACGTATGAACTCAATCCCTTTGGCGCGATGCTTGGCCAAAGCAGCACCTTCACCTTAGAAGAGGTCGCCATGTACCTAAAATTACCCGTTGATGTAGTTGCCCGCAGCGCCGCCCAAGGCGAGATTCCCGGGCGACGCATCAATGAAACCTGGCGTTTTTTGAAGAGCGCCATTGACAACTGGCTGCATCCCGTTGATGGACGGCAGATCTTGCTGCAACAAGCGGGGGCTTTTGCGGATGATGATTCGTTGGCAGAGTTGCGTCGCGTCATCTATCAAGAGCGTGGTCGCCCCGAAAGCGAAAGCCCGGATGAGCAAACAAGAGCATAAGCAACCCGCCAACAGAGCCGAAGCGTGAAGCGGGCGCGCCATGTACCTACTCGACACCGATACGCTCACCTATCTCTATGCCGGCCAGATGCAGGTTGTTAGTCGCTTGCAGCAGGCCGGCACCCCCAATGTCGGCACGACGATCATTACCAAGATCGAAGTGTTGCGTGGACGGATGGACGCGGTTACCAAGGCAGCGGACGCCGGTAAGTTGCTCCATGCCCAACAACTCTTGATCCGCAGTGAACAATTTATCGAAGCGATGATCGTTGTTCCGCTTGATCAACCAGCGGCCACGCTCTTTGAACGTTTGACAAAGGCGCCAGCCTTGCACAAGATCGGGCGCGCCGATCTGTTGATTGCCAGCATTGCCCTTGCCAACCGGGCAACCCTGGTCACCCGCAATCGCCGCCATTTTGAAAAGGTGCCGGGGTTGACGGTGGTGAATTGGGTGGATTAGGGAGGCAGGGAGACAGGGAAACAGGGAGAGAAGATGCTCTCAACGCTTGAGCAGGAAGTTTTACAACAGATCAATGATGATGAACTCATTCAATGGGTACAAGAATTGACGCGTATCCCTAGCGTCTGGCGACCGGATCGGGGCGAAGGGGAAGCGGCGGCGGCAGCGTGGGTGGCGGATCGTTGCCGGGCAATGGGGCTGGAAACGCATGTCGAGGAGGTGCAGCCGGGGCGACCGAATGTGATTGCCCTGCATCGTATGGCGGATGGGCCAACGTTGATGTTTGAGGGGCATACAGATGTTGTCACGGAAGGTGATCCCAGTGTGTGGACAGATCCGCCCTTTAGCGCGACAATTCGCGATGATCGTATTTATGGGCGCGGGGCGAATGATATGAAGGCCGGGGTGGTCTGTGCGCTGCTGGCAACAAAGGCGATTGTCGAGAGTGGCGTCCGTCTCAGGGGTACGATCTTGCTGGGTATAGTCTGTGACGAAGAAGGCCAGATGATCGGCATCAAACACTTTGTTGATCGGGGCTGGGCGGATCGGGTTGATGCGGCGATCATCTGTGAACCGGAGGAAAATCACCTCTGCCTCTGCCAGAAAGGGGTGATGTGGCTGCACGTGGTCATCCATGGCGAGATGGCGCATGGGGCGATGCCGCTCTCTGGCGTCAACAGCGCCTATCCGATGGCGCGCTTTTTGAGCGCCGTACAAGCGTTGGAACAACAGGAAATTGTGGCGCATGGTCGCCATCCCGATTTGGGACAGCCGAGCATTACACCAACCATCCTTGCTTCACCAGTGCGTGGTCATGGCGAAGCGCAAAATAATGTGATGCCTGGCGCGACCGAAACGGTTCTCGACTGTCGCTTGATTCCCGGTCAAAACCCGGAGGCGCTGGCGGCGACCATTGCGACATTGTTGCAAGCCGCAACCGCCAGTGATTCACGACTGCGTTATAGTTTCAATGTGCTGGAAATTCGTTACCCCACCCAAACCGATCCCACCCATCCGGTTGTAACCACATTGGCGTCAGCCTATCATGATTTGACGGGGAAAGCCCCGATCTATGGTGGCGTTCCCGGCTCGACAGATGGTACAATTCTCCATGCCCGCAAAGGCATCCCGATTGTCACTTGCGGCCCCGGCGATATGTTTATTCCCCACCACATTGACGAATGGGTGAGCATTGACGAGATTAAGTTGGCCGTGCGGATGTATGTCGTAGCGGCGATACGGTATTTGGGTGTTCAAGGATAGAGAAGTGGATCTAGGCAACCATGTACAACGCATTGACTGACGTTCCTGGTATTACAGTCGGCCACTGGACGAACCTGGCAGCGGCGACTGGCTGCACCGTTATCCTTTGCCCCGAAGGTGCAGTGGCCGGCGTCGATGTACGCGGCGGCGCGCCGGGGACACGCGAAACCGATCTGCTCAATCCGGCCTGCATGGTCGAAAAGGTTCACGCCATCTGTCTAGCCGGCGGCAGCGCCTATGGGTTGGCGGCGGCAGATGGCGTAATGCGTTGGCTGGAAGCACATGGCTATGGCTTTGATGTGCGGATCGCACGGGTGCCGATTGTGCCGACGGCGGTTATCTTTGACCTGGCGCTTGGGCGCGCGGATGTGCGGCCCGATGCAGCGGCGGGGTATGTGGCTTGTGAAGCAGCCAGCGCCGGCCCCATTGCCGAAGGGAATGTCGGCGCCGGCACAGGGGCAACGGTCGGTAAGATTTTAGGCTATCACTATGGCATGAAGGGTGGTCTAGGGACAGCCAGCTTGCATATCAACAATGGCGTAGTGATCGCCGCCTTGGCGGTCGTGAATGCAGCGGGTGACATTGTCGATCCCAAAATCAACCAAATCGTTGCCGGCGCCCGGCGGGCCGATGGCGCGGGCATTGCCGACATTATGGCAACGTTGGCCGGCGGCGTAGGCCCCAGCCGCGAAAGCTGGGGGGCGCGCAATACGACGCTCGGTGTGGTCGCCACCAATGTCGCCCTGACCAAGGCCGGCGCCAACAAACTGGCGCAGGTAGCTCAAACCGGGCTGACGCGGGCGATTCGGCCGGTCCATACGCTGATCGATGGCGACGTGGTCTTCGCCCTTTCCCTGGGCGACAAAAGCGGCGACCCAACCGTGATCGGCGCGCTGGCCGCGGATGTGTTGAGCGAGGCGATTGTCCGGGCTGTACGGGCGGCGGAAACGTTACATGGCATGCCGGCGGCGAAAGAGTTACTGCAGGCGCAACAATGACCTTTGAATTGACCCGTAACATAGCCATCGGGCAGTATATTCCGACGAACTCGATCATCCACCGGCTTGATCCCCGTGCGAAGCTGTTGGCGACGCTCTTTTTGATGATTGCCATTTCGGTCGTCGATTCGCTGCTGGCAATGGGCATGTTGCTGCTGGTATTGGTCAGCATCACCTGGCTGGCGAAGTTGCCCTTTGGTTATATCTTGCGCGGTTTTATCCGTAGTTGGCCAGTGCTGGCCTTTTTTCTAACCCTTGCTTTACTGTATATCGGTTGGCAAGAACCGGCAGGCAAGGTCTATTTTGAATGGTCTTATCTACGGGTCACACGGCTGGCGTTGCAACTGATTGCCTTGAGTGTGCTGCGCCTGCTCTCGTTTATGTTCCTGGTCAGCTTGCCTTCACTGACCACCAGCGTCACCGATTTGACCCATGGCATTCGCGTGCTGCTCTCCCCCTTTCGGCGCTTTGGCGTCCCGGCGCATGATATTGCCCTGGTCTTTATGATTGCGCTACGCTTTGTGCCGACGTTGGCGGAAGAGACCGAACGAGTGATGAAGGCCCAAGCAAGTCGCGGCGGCGAAATCGGCGATCTCAGTTGGCGGCGACCGGTGCAGATTGGACGGGCATTGTTGCCGCTGATCGTGCCGCTCTTTGTCAATGCCTTCCGACGGGCCGAAGAGCTTGCCATTGCCATGGAAGCGCGCTGTTTTATGCCGGGGGCTGAACGCACCAGTTACACCGTCTTGCAAGGGGATGTGATTGACATCGTTGCGACATTGCTGATTTTGGTGCTTTGCCTGATCGCCATGTTCGCAAGCTGGCCGGCCATTCATGATCTCTCACCAATGTTATAATGAAGATTATGCAAATGAATTAGCAAATCTACTCATCCATTTCGCAAAGGGGAAACTTATGCAAAAGCAATCCTCATCGACACGCCGGTTGGTCATTACGGCCATGTTGATCGCCATCAGTATCGTTCTTTCCATTCCCATTGGCGTTGGGCCGCTGACCAGCTTGGGCTTTATCACCCTGGGGCCGGCGATTGCCTTTACCTTTATGCACGTACCGGCCATTATCGGCGCGGTGATGGAAGGGCCGGTGGTCGGCTTGATCGTCGGCGCGGCCTTTGGCCTGTTTAGCCTCTTTCTGGCCGGTCAACAGCCGGCGGGTAGTCCGAATGCGATCTTTGTCGATCCGATCATTTCGGTTCTGCCCCGTTTGTTTATCGGGCCGGTCGCCTGGTTTATCTACCGCGCCATTCGCGGCGCTAGTGAAAATGCCGGGTTGATCGGGGCAGCGATTGGCGGCACGTTGACCAATACGCTGTTGGTCATCGGCGCCATTGCCCTTCGCCTGAGTGTACCCTTCTTCCCAACCCTGGCCAGTGTGGGTCTCAATGTGGTGATTGAGTTGATTGTCGCTGCGGTATTGGTCGTAGCAATTGTTGGTGCGCTGCGGGGCGCTTCCGGTGGCCGCGGCGGTTCGTCAATCTGACAAGATGATCTTGTTGGTCGATAGTACATAGTGAACTTAAACTCCCCTACTACCCGTAAGAAGCCGCCTCAGCGGCTGGTGTAGCATTGTCCTAGCCGCTGAGGCGGCTTCTCGTTGTCAGCAAGGGGTTTATGAACATTAGGTAAATAAACCGGTAATCGTAGGTGCGGTTTGTAACCGCACTTGCTCCCTGGGAACCGTGCGGTTACAAACCGCACCTACGATTACAACTCCCATCAACCCCCGTTCTAAGGTGAGGCGATGCTTGTCACCTCAAGAGAGGAAGCGATTTATGAATGACACCAAGGTAGCCGCCGTCCAGGCTTATTTACAAGAACAAGGGTTGGATGGCTGGCTGCTCTACTCCTTTTGGCAGATCAACCCGATTGCGTTGGCGGTGGCTGGGTTGGCAAGCGGCGGCAGCCGCCGTTGGTTTCTCTGGTTGCCGGCAGCGGGAAAACCGGTTTGGCTAGTCCATGCCATCGAAGTGCAGACGCCAGACCGTGCCGCACCGGCCATGCAGGGCCAAGTGCATCTCTATTCCGGCTGGCGCGAGTTGAGCGAGAAGTTAAGCGCCATCGTGACCGGTCGCAATGGCAACAAGCCTCGGATTGCCATGGAATACAGCCCCAACAACGCCATCCCCTATGCCAGTTGGGTGGACGCCGGCGCCAAAGAATTAGTAGAACAAAGCACCGGCGCCGAGATCGTCAGCAGCGCTGATCTGGCCCAGTTGGCGTTGGCGGTATTGAGCGAGGCGGACATGGCGGCGCACCGGACGGCGGCCCAACACTGTCTCGCCATCAAGGATGCCGCCTATGGGTTGATTGCCGACCGGCTGCGGCACGGGCAGAGCATCACCGAGTATGCTGTCCAGGAATTTATTGTCGATCAGTTCAAAGCGCAGGGCATGGACCCCGCCTTTTCGCCTGCCGTCGCCATCAATCGCAACGCGGCCATTCCGCACTACCATGCCGATGCCAGGAGCCATAGCCCGATCCAGGTCGGTGACGTGGTGTTGATCGACCTGTGGACGCGCATGGGCACCGACGCCAAAGGCTGTCTGGCCGACATCACGTGGACGGCCTACTGTGGCGCCGAAACGCCGGCCAAAGTGACGGAAGTGTTCAACGTGGTCGCCAACGCGCGTGATGCGGCGGTGCAGTTTGTGCAAGCACGGCTTAGCGCTAATCAGCATGTTCACGGCTACGAAGTCGATGACGCCGCCCGCGCCGTGATCTTCGAGGCCGGCTATGGCGACTATATTCTCCATCGCACCGGCCATAGTTTGGGCTGGCTGACCCATTTCCTCGGCGTCAACATTGACAACCTGGAGACGCAGGATCAGCGCCAACTGCTGCCGGGGTTGATGTTTACGGTTGAGCCGGGCATCTATATTCCTGATTTTAATTTTGATGGCAGTCCGCAGCCCAAGGGGTTGGGTATTCGCAGTGAGATCAACTGCATTGTCCACCCAGGGCATGTGGAGGTGACAACGCTGCCGCTACAGACGGAAGTGAAAGCGCTACTGGCCTGAGTCAACCGAGAAAAGAAAGTAAACGCTAATGGCTACGAACGCAACGCCTCCACCCACGCCCCAACAACAACTACGCATGGTCTGGCCGCAACACCTGCTCGACCAGCCGCCTGCCATCAATGTACCACAAGGCTACCGCTTGCGCACCTATCGCCCCGGTGACGAACCCGCCTTTTATCAAGTCATGAGCCTGGCCGGCTTCGAGGGCTGGGATATGACCAAACTGCTGCCCTGGTTGCAGAAAGTGTTGCCCAACGGTTGGTTTTTGGCGGAGCATGAAGCCAGCCAACAACTAGTCGCCACGGCAATGGCGATTCACAATCCTAGTCACTACTACCCCTTCAGCGGCGAGTTGGGGTGGGTGGCGGCCCATCCCGACCATATGGGCCAGGGGTTAGGTGGCGTGGTGTGCGCAGCAGTGACCAAGCGGTTAATCAACGCCGGCTACACCGACATCTGTCTGCTGACTGATGATGAACGGCTACCGGCGATCAAAACGTATCTCAAGTTGGGTTATCGCCCACTGATTGTCACGCGTGATATGTCGGCGCGGTGGGAAGCCGTCTGCCAACAACTAAGCTGGCCCTTCACGCCAGCCGAATGGCGCAAGTTATAACAAGTTTCTTCACCTGCTTGTAGCCAGTCCGTGACTGGCGGTTCCAACGCCAGTCACGGACTGGCTACAAGCGGGTTTGACAAGTCCAAATGTGTAAGCTTCATTGTCAACGCCAGGTTTCGCCCTACCCATTTCGCCCGCAATATGTTTATTCAGGAATCGGCGTGTGGCAAGCGTCGATGAACGACTTATAAACGCTCTGCAAAGTCGTGCAAGGGCAAGGTTTGGGCTTCAACAAGCGGCGGCTTGGCATACATAAAAAGGGCGACAAAGGTTTCCAGAATGGCCGGATCAAAATGACGACCACGCTGCTCCTGGAGCAAATCCATGGCTTGCTCATGGGATTGGGTCTCTTTGTAGGGCCGGCTGGAAACCAGGGCGTCATAGACATCGCAAATGGCAAAAATACGTGCCAGCAAGGGAATGTCATTCCCACTCAAACCGGCCGGGTAGCCGACGCCGTCCCAGCGTTCATGATGGTAGCGAATGACCTCCAACGCTTCTTTAGGGATGCCGGGAATGCGCTGCGCCAGTTGGTAGCCCCGTTCGGCGTGAGCTTCCATAATGGCGCGTTCAATGGGGTCGAGCCGGTACGGCTTGAGTAAGATCGCATCAGGAACACAGAGTTTGCCCAAATCATGTAAATAGCCGCCCTGGCGCAAGGCATCTAATTGTTTGCCCGTAATCCCCATGGCGCGGCCCAGTCGTTCGGCCAGATAGACGACCCGCTGGGTATGGCCGGTTGTCTCCAGATCGCGTGCCTCCATTGCCAAACTCATCACCGCCAAGCTATTTTCCAAATTGCGTCTAGCCCTAATTTCCGTATAATTTTTCAACGTTGCATCGATCCAAACCAACAGCTTTTCCGGGCCGTCAGTTTTAGCATGGTAGCCTTGAATGGCTAAGGCATGGAGTAGTTGACGGGGCGGCGCCTGGATATAACCGGTATGCAGTAGAATTTGCACCTCCAGGTCAAAAGCGCGCACCTCACGCACAACCTCTTCGCAAGCGAGATCCGGTAAGCAGTAATCCAGTAGCATTACATGAATTTCATGGCGTCGGCAAATATTCACGGCAATTCGACCCGTCGGTGCGGTTAAGATGTTATACCCTTCACGTTTTAAGAGTTCCAGCGTCGCGTCCAGGAGAGCAGCATCGTCATCGACGACCAGAATGGTAAAGTCGCTTGGTGTCCACATAACGTACCTATCACTATCGCTGTTTGAAAAGATCGATCACGGTAACATATACTATTGCTAGTGTGCATCAGCAATAGTAACGGAATGCCCTATTACCTTGTTTCGTAAGTATAATGTAAGTTGACCTAATTAAAACAATTTACTGATCAAATGTGGAGCAATTATGACGCAAGCCCTTCAGAACAAAGTGATCATCATTACCGGCGCCAGCTCCGGGATTGGGGCGGCTACGGCACGCGCCTTAGCGCCACTCGGTTGCAAGCTCGCATTGGCGGCGCGTTCTGCCGAAAAACTGGCGGCAATGGTGAACGAGTTAGGCCCCGATACGCTGGCGATTCCGACCGATGTTACCGTCGGCGCAGAGGTTGTACAGATGGTGGAAAAATGTGTGGCGCATTTTGGGCGCGTGGATGTTCTCTTTGCCAACGCCGGCATCTACATCCCCGGTCAGGTAGCAGAAGGCAACCCGGATGAGTGGGCGCATTTAATGAATGTCAATGTCGATGGCGTCTTCCGCTGCGTCCATGCTGTGCTACCGTACATGTTAGCACAGAAAGCCGGCGATATCCTGGTGACCAGCTCCATCTCCGGCTTTATCGACATTCACTGGGAGCCGATCTACAGCGCATCCAAACATGCCATTCAAGGCTTTGTCCATACGCTACGGCGACAGGTGGCGGGGTCAGGGCTGCGCGTCGGCGCCATCGCCCCTGGCCGCACAGCCAATGAACTGTGGGGCGTCAACAGCAAAGGGGAGATTGATCGTCGTGTCGCTGAGCATACCAGCCTACGGTCGGAAGATGTGGCGGAAGCGGTGATCTTTATGCTTTCACGCCCGCCCCATGTCACGATTCGCGATCTGGTGATGCTGCCGCAGAATCAGGATCTTTAGCGTATCTTCTCAAGTCATAACCGCGGCGTGCGCACGCCGCGGTTATGACTTGATGTTAGGCAGTTGGTAAATCCTCCGGCCTATCAATATCGCGCAGCCACTGGGCCTCCGCAGCAAGGGTGACCAATTCAGCCCGGTGGCGTTGCAATAAAGGTCGCGCGCCTGTGTCACCCTCCAATGCCAGCAATTCCGGCCATAGTTCGCAATCAAAGAGCGCCGGCGCCCCGCGCGGTTGCCCGTCAACCGTCGGCGCGACTAAGCGCTCCCCATGCTGCCAGGTGGTAATCAACTCATTCAATAAAACAACCGGCACAAACGGTTGATCAGTCGGCAGAAAGAGCGCGGCTTGACAGTTGGGTGGCAACGCCATGACAGCGGCGCGCACGCTGCTGGCCTGGCCCGTCGCCCAAGCGGCATTATGAACCAGGCGTAGGCGGTCGCCGGCCACTTCCAGGATGGGCGCCAGGGTCACGGTCACTGCCGGGGCATAGGCCCCGGTAACAACCAGTACGCCGCCGGCAATCGTTGCCAGCGCGGTTTGGGTGGCGCGCACCACCATCGGCGCACCATCGACCACTTCCAACTGTTTAGCCCGCCCCATACGGCTGCTGCGACCGGCAGCCAGCACAACCACGGTAACATTCTCTGCCCTACGTTCCACGATGGACTGCTCTTTCATTAACAACCCCTATAGCCCTGTCATTCTTTGCATTTTCCGATGATGGTTGTAAGATTAACATGACAGATCACGCTGTCCAAAACCGGTACACCAGCCGGTATCATTGTTTTACCAATGTGCAACTTGACCAGAAGCGATGGCTTTCATGCGCTATCTTTTTGTTTCCGCTCAAATTCCCGGCCACTTAGATTGGGGCGGCTACCTACCGACGGCGATTCAGTTACAACGGCGTGGCCACACCGTGCTGTGGGCCACCGGCCAGGCGATGGCGCCCCTCCTGACGCGCGCCGGCATTCCCGGTCACTTCCTGGCCGAAACCGGTTGGCGCTGGCCGCCGCCGCCACCCTTACAACCCTCTCCTGGCGCCGATCCGGAGGTCATTCGCCAACAACGGGCGTTACGGGCGCTCGACCAGTGGTTGGAGGAAGAGCGGGTTGCCCAGGCCACTACTGCGCTGGTTGAACGCGGCCGCACCTTTCGTCCCGATGTCGTCATCAGCGAAGTTTTCCTGAGCGCGGGTGGGTTGGCGGCGGAGGTGTTGGGTTGTCCTTTTATCGTGGCCGGCTGGCCGGCAATGCCACCCAAAGCCGGCGGCAATGAAGCCATTGTGGCTGCGGCGCGCCAGCGTCTACAACGCCTCTGTGATCGCTTTGGCGTCACCGGGGTCAACTGGACAAAAAGCGGCCCGCCGGCCCAGGAGTCGCCGTTGCGGCATATCACCTACTGGAGTCCCCGCTGGTATGAGGATGTCCCGTTGCTACCGCAGACCCGTCATGTTGGCGGCGTGGCAACGCCGGCGCCCACCACAACGCCCTCTTGGACCGATGAGCAACCAGCCGTCTTTATCACCCTTGGCACTAGCTTCGGTCAGGATGCCAACTTTTTTATCTTAGCAGCGCGCGCCGCTGAGGAGATGGGTTGTCTACCGCTTTTGGCGCTTGGCGGTCAATTCAAAGCGGAACAGGAAACGGCTTTGCGGCAACAACTGCCGCCGACAGCCATTGTCGAGCAGCGGGTTGATCTCAATGCCGTGCTGCCCCATGTCGCGGCGGCCATTCATGCCGGTGGCGCCGGCGTGACCCATGCCTTGGTGACACACGCCGTGCCCCAGATCATTGTCCCCCATGCCGCCGATCAGATCCATCAGGCCCAGGGGGTGGTGCGTAGTGGCGTTGGCTTTCATCTGCCGGCGCAGCAGGCAACGGTTGATGCGCTGGTCGATGGGTTAGCCGAACTGTTGCCCGACCTCTCGCCTTTGCGGGTCGCAGCTCAGGAGTTGCAGGATGAATTTGCCCAGCTTGGCGGCGTGGCAACGGCGGCGGATTTGGTGGAGCAGGTGACGCGGTAGGGTGGAAGACAAGAAGACTAGAAGACAAGAGGGGGAAAGAGGTTGTGAAGGAGTTAGTGGAGCGGATCAGACATGAAGGGCGGAATTTGGGGCGGGGGATTTTGAAGGTGGATGGCTTTATTAACCACCAGTTAGATCCCGACTTGACGCTGGCGATGGGGCAGGAGTTTGTGCGGCGCTTTGCCGCAGCGGGAGTGACGAACATCACCAAGATTGTGACGGCAGAGGTGAGCGGGATTGCGCCGGCGTTGACCACGGCCTTGGCTCTCCATGTGCCGGTTGTCTACGCACGCAAAAGCCGGCCGGTCACCATGCCAACCGGTTATTACAGTGCCAAGGCGCCCAGTCACACCAAAGGGGGAATTGTCGAGTTGATCATCTCGCCGGAATACTTGTTACCGAGTGATCGGGTCTTGTTGATCGATGATTTTCTCGCCACCGGCCTGACTATTGGGGCGCTGGCTGATGTGATTCAACAATGTGGCGCAACCCTCTGCGGGATCGGCTGTTTGATCGAAAAACGCTTTGAAGGGGGGCGGGCGCATCTGCAAGAGCGCGGCGTCCCCATTGTCACCCTGGCCGTGATCGAGTCGATGGAACAGGATCAAATCACCGTAAGTGAAAGCGAATAAGCAAACCCGTAGGGGCGGCCCCTACGGGTATTGATACGCTACGGCGTTACTACCGGGATGGACTCCAGATTGGCGCTCAATGACACGGTGGTAACCAAAACCCAGACAGTTTGATTCTGGTAATCCACTTGCAGCCATTCATTGTTGGCGCTCCGTCCACGCACGGTCAAGACCGTATCATAAGGAACGAGACTAACGGCATCCAGGTTGCGGTCAGGCTGCAACCGGGCATTAGCGCCGCCGAGGCTGTTGACCGAGGCGGTGGCCGTTTGTCCGGTTCCTCCGGTCGGCGGGCTTGGTACGCTCGTGGTGATAGCCGGGGTTGTCGTCACCGGCGTCGTTGGGGTGATCGGTGCGGTGGTAGCGGGCGGCGTCACCGGCGTGCTGCGGATGTCGATATATTGGGCAAAGACCCAAGCCTCGGTATTATCGGCCAGGCGAATTTGCAACCACTGACTATCGGCGCTCCGCCCAGTGATCGTCACGACATCGCCGCCGACCAACAAGGAGACGGCCTCCCCGGTGGTAGTCGGCACGGAGCGGGCGTTGAGGCCAGCCGTAATATTGACGGTGCCGGTGATCACAAGCGCAACCGTCGGTGTGGTCGGCTGCGTGACAAGCGGCGGTGTCAGCGGCTGGGTGACGGTTGGTAGTTGGGTGGTCGTCACGCCAGGGGTACTCTCAACCGGCGTCGTAGCGGTCAGCGTTCCGCCGGCCCTTGGCGCCGTATCAACAAGGCCGGCCACCGTCCCGGAGACAGCAGCCGAAGCATCGAGCGGCGGCAGACCTAAAGCAGCCCGGCGTTCGTTGACGACATCCAAGGGCATTAGTTCGGAGCGAATTTGGACAAGGGTAGGATCAGAAGAGATCCAAAGTAGTTCCTTGGTTTCCAGCGCAACCTGCATCCAGCCATCATCACGCTGTTCGGGGCTGTAAAATTCCTGGCCCACGGGCAGCACTTGCGCGACTTCGCCGGCGGGGCTTGGTTCACGACGCCCATTGAGGCCGCCGGCAGCCGTGATGCGCACAATCACCTGTTCGACTTTCGGCGGCTCCGGGGTGGCGGTCGGCTCAGGGGTTGGGGTGTTGGTGGGCGGCATGGTGGCGGTGGCCGTCGGTTCAGGCGTCGGCGGTACAGCCGCCAGCGCGGTAGCCGTCGCATCGGCGCCGGGATCGGCCACGGCCACCGCGGCTGCGGTGGGAGTAGCGGCTCCGGTTAGCGAATCCGGGAATGAATTGGCCAGATTGGTCATGCCTAAAGCGCCCAGGCCAATCCAAACGCCATAGGCAAAGACTGCCACCAGGGCAACGCCAACCAGCGACGGCAAGACCCAACTGCCACGGCGCGGCGCCTGTCGCTCATAGTCCACCGGTTGCCAGCCCGCTTCGGCGGCGCGGCTTCGTTGCAACTGCCATTGCGCCATCTGCGTTTGTTCGGCTTCCTGTAATTTCCATTGGTCAAGCGTTTCGCCTGTATCTTCCAAGCGCCAGTTATCCGCCGTATTTTGTTCGCTCATCGTCATCCCTTTCTTCTAGCGGTGTATCCCAACCGTTGCGTGCGCCGGCAATGCCATAGGCGACTGTTTGCACAGCAAACAACACAGCCAGCGCGCTCCAGGCCACGGTCTCCCACCAGGGGGCCTGCGGCGTCGCCAACACACCATTGACCGCAATGCCGATACAGAAGATCTCCATACTTACACAGAGCGGAATGAGCATGCGCGGCAAACTAAAGAGGCGGCGCCAGGACAGTTTATTGGCGCTGCGATACCAATTCATATAACTCAACGTAGCAAGTACGCCGGCAATCCCGATGATCCAGAGAGCATCGATGATGATTTCTTGCAGTGAGAACATGTCCAGGACCTATCAACTTAAAAACTTAGCCGCCAGCATAGTTGACTGCAAACGGTCTGCCTGATAGTATACACGCAACCTGAAATCATGAAAATATTTGACTCTACGGGGAATTGCTTATGGCAAATTTGTTGCATTTTTTCAAAAAAAGCAAGCAATATTTTCAATTAAACAACATTCATAGCCGATGACCACAACGACCATTTTTGCCACTGCGCCAATAGCGTTAGCTACCGCTTTGCAATATTTAACGGCTGAATTAGCCAATAGGTGCACCAATTTGTTCAGGAACAAGCCAGCCGTTCATGATCATCGGAATTGACGCCTCACGCGCCCTGCGCGCCCAGCGTACCGGCACCGAGCGCTATGCACTTGAAATCATTCGTCACCTGCTGCACCTGCCGGAAGCGACAGCGCATCAGTGGCGGCTCTACCTGGATGCAGCACCGCCCGCCAATTTTTGGGGGGTAACGCCGGGGCAACAAGCACCAGCGGCGGTTGAATTTTGCCTGCTCCCCGGCCGCCGTTGGTGGACCCATCGGGCGCTGGCGCGGGCCGTTATGCGTCAACCGCCGGATGTTCTCTTTATCCCGGCGCATGTGTTGCCCTTTGTCCTACCGCCTCATCGGCTACCGCCCAGCGTTGTGACTGTCCATGATCTCGGCTATCATCGCTTTCCCCAGGCGCATAGCCGCTTTCAACGCTATTACCTGCCCTGGAGCACGCGTTGGAGCGCACGCGCCGCCAGTCACCTCATCGCCGTGAGCCGGACAACCGCCGCTGACCTTCAGCACTATTATAACACGCCTGCGGAAAAAATCACAGTTGTCCACGAGGCGATAAACTGGCCGCAGATCACCTGGGCGGAATATCTGGTGCGCACCCGCTATGCCTTGCCGGCGAACTATGCGCTCTATGTCGGCACCTTGCAACCGCGTAAAAATCTGGCGCGCCTGATTCAAGCTTATCATCGCTTGCTCCAACGCCAACCCCTTGCCTGGGATCTGGTGCTGGCCGGCGCCGACGGTTGGGCGAGTTCAACGCTGCGTCAGTTGGTCACGGAGCTGAAGTTGACCAAGCGTGTTCATTTCCCCGGCTATGTTGCCGATGAAGCGTTGCCGGCGCTTTACTATGGCGCCCGTCTTTTTTGTTTTCCATCCCTGTTTGAAGGGTTCGGCTTACCCGTTCTCGAAGCCCAAGCGCATGGAGTGCCTGTCATGAGTGCCAATAATTCCGCTCTACCCGAAATTGCCGGCGACGCGGCGTTGCTGGTCGATCCGACCGATGTCGATGCCATTGCCGAGGCCATGTTACAACTGAGTCAGGATGAAGCGTTGCGCCAGCGCCTAATCGCGGCTGGTTATGAAAATGTCAAACGCTTCTCCTGGGAGAAGGCAGCACAGGAGACGTTGGCGGTGTTGCTGCAGGTGGCGCGTGGGGGGAAGTAAAAGAAGACAAGAAGATGGAAGGTAGAGGGATAAGTGCGTAGGACGATTGAAATTTTGGGTGTGCGGGTGGATTGTGTCGATTTTGCCGAGACACTCGACCAAATCGCCCAATGGATTGAGGAGGGAGATGCTATTTTACCCGATCAGCCCACCCACCGATCCAAAATCCAAAATCTACAATCTAAAATCCGTCAAATCTGCACGGTCAACCCCGAATTCATCATGATGGCCCAGCGGGATGCTCACTTTGCCGCCGTGTTGCGCCAGGCCGATCTCTGTGTGCCGGATGGGGTTGGGGTGCTGTGGGCGGCGCGGCGCCAAGGGGTTGTGCTACAGGAGCGGGTGACAGGGTCGGATGGCATCTACCGCATCTGTGAACGGGCGGCGCAGTGTGGGTGGCGCGTCTTTTTGTTGGGCGCCGCCGAGGGGGTGGCCGCACAGGCTGCGCAGCGCCTGGTTGCCTTGTACCCACAGTTACAGGTGGTGGGCGTCTACAGCGGCAGCCCCGCCCCCGCCGACTGGCCTACGATTGCCGAACGCTTAACCGCCGCTCACCCGCATATTCTCTTTGTGGCCTTTGGTCATCCCCGCCAGGATTTATGGATTGCGCAACACCGGCATGAGTTGCCGGCCCTAGTTGCGCTTGGGGTTGGCGGCGCTTTTGACTTTGTGGCCGGCGTCATGTTGCGTGCGCCCCACTGGATGCAACGCTGGGGTGTTGAATGGCTCTACCGTTTGCTCCAAGAGCCGTGGCGTTGGCGACGCATGGCAGTACTGCCCCTTTTTGCCTTGCGCATCTTATGGAGAGGGAAAAATTGATTATAAACCCCCAAACTTAGACAAATTTCCCGCAAAAATCGGATTTTTGAGGGATTGACAAAATTATCAGTGGCTGTTATGATGGTAAGTAACTGTAGAGGAAAGCACACTGTTCGGTTTTTTAAGCGACTGCCCAAAAATCCGGCAGCCGCTTTTTTATACAGAGCTTTCTATTGTGCTTCCCACAATAGCATTAATCCATTTCAATGTTCGATTGTTTCACAAGTTCTACAAGGAAAACTGTATCAAGGAAAGCGCACAAGCAAGACCATGTCAGATCGAGTGCAAGGGACCGTCAAGTGGTTCAACGCAAGCAAAGGGTTTGGATTCATCACTTACCCGGAAGGAACGGATGTCTTTGTTCACTTCTCGGCGATCCAAGCCAACGGATATCGTTCGTTAGATGAAGGACAGCGTGTTGAGTTTAGTATCGAGAAGACGGCTAAAGGTTTACAAGCCAGTAATGTTGTGGTCCAACAATAGGTTGTCTATTTGACGGTATTCCCGACAGTTACAGTGATTTGTATGCCAATGATTTTGGTGCAACCATTGCACCCAGAGATTTTGGTGCAACCATTGCACCCAGAAATTTTGGTGCATCAGTAATTGCACCTACACCGCGGACACCGCGATTGAAAGGATTTTATGACTAAGAAATTGTATGTTGGCAATCTGAGCTATAGCACGACTGACGAGGATTTGCGCGCGCTTTTCGCCCAAGTTGGGCCGGTTGTCTCCGCCAGTGTGATCACCGATCGCGCGACAGGGCGCTCCAAGGGCTTTGGCTTCGTTGAAATGGAAACCACCCAGGCCGCCCAGGATGCGATCAACCGCTTTAACAACACCGAGTTTCAACAACGCAACATCAGCGTGAATGAAGCCCGCCCCCCGCGCGAACGCGGCTTTGATGGCGGCAACGGTGGCGGCGGCTTCGGCGGCGGCGGTGGTCGCCGTGGCGGTGACCGCGGCGGCTTCGGCGGCGGTGATCGCGGCGGCTTCGGCGGCGGCGGTCGTGGCGGCCCTGGCGGCGGACGCGATCGTGATCGCGACCGTGGCGGGGATCGCCGGCGCTTCTAAGCAGCGCCTCTGGCATAGCTAACGAAACAGCGCAAGCAAAGTGCTTGCGCTGTTTTTTATGTCGTCGCTTGCTCATGGCGGGTCACGGACCCGCTACGAGCAACATCACACAATTTGAATCATCCCCAGCGCAGCGCGCCGATTGCGATTTTAGCCGATCTTCCGTATACTTACCACAGAAAATTGATCGCATCATTATCAAATCAAGTTACTGGATAGCTCGCGGCAGGTCATGGACCCGCCGCGAGCTATCCAGTAACCAACTTGAAAAGCTTATGAATAATATTTTTCATGAATGGCAATGGCGCAATCTGCGCTACGACAGCACTGACGGTTTGGCAGAACTGCTCGCCAAAGAAAAAATCGCCGTCTATAACGGCTTTGATCCGACGTCCGACAGCTTGCATGTCGGTCATCTGGTGCCGATGGTGGGATTGGCGCGCCTGCAACGTTGCGGCCACCACCCTATCGCCCTGGCCGGCGGCGGCACCGGCATGATTGGCGACCCCAGCGGCCGCTCGACCGAACGCAACTTGCTCTCAGCAGAAGTGATCGCCCACAATGTGGAGCAGATCAAAGTGCAGTTGGCCGCAATCTTAGACTTTGCGGTCAAGAGCAACCCGGCGCGCCTTGTCAACAACATGGACTGGCTCTCACAAATCTCCATGATTGCCTTCCTGCGCGATGTCGGCAAACATTTTACGGTCAACTATATGACCGCCAAGGATTCGGTACAGTCGCGGCTGGAACGGGAGGATGGCCTCTCGTATACCGAGTTCAGTTACATGCTCTTACAAGCCTATGACTTTCTGTACTTGCATGACAATTACGGCTGCAAGTTGCAGGCCGGCGGTAGCGACCAATGGGGCAATATCACCGCCGGGGTGACGTTGATTCGCAAGGTGCGCAGCCAGACCGCACATGGCGTTGTCTACCCGTTGATCACGCGCGCCGACGGCACCAAATTTGGGAAAACCGCCGATGGCGACTCGGTTTGGCTGGATCCCAAACGCACATCGCCCTATCGCTTCTATCAATTCTTTGTCAATATTGAAGATGCCAATGTGGTCGATATGTTGCGCTACTATACCTTCCTCACCCAGGAAGAGGTTGCCGAATGCGCTCAGGCCGTGACCGAGCGGCCACATCTCCGCGAAGCGCAACGACGGCTGGCGCAGGAAGTGACCCGCATGGTGCATGGCGAAAGCGGGCTGGCCAAGGCGGAACAGGCCACCAAAGTCTTCTTTGGCGAAGCAATTGCCGGGCTAGGCGCCGCCGAAATTCGCGAAATCTTTGCCGACGCGCCTTCGTCGAATGTCAAACAGGCCGATTTTGCCAATGGCGGTATGCCCGTTGTCAACCTATTGGAGAGCGCCGGCGTCGCCAAATCCAAGGGCGAAGCGCGCCGGCTGATCAGCAGCGGCGGCATCTATCTCAACAACGTGCGCGTCCAGGAAGCCGATCAGACCATCACGCTCGACACCGCCATCGAAGGGCGCTATCTGGTGCTACGTCGTGGCAAGAAGGATTTTTATCTGGTACAGGTGGATGGTTAATGGTAGCGCTCATCTACAGAAAGTGTGAGGTTTCGACCCGCCACACCTGTCAGGTTTTGGAAACCTGACAGGTGTTCACACTTTCCGTAGATGAGCCACTGGTAGATAGTACAGATCGTTTGCACTATCCACCATCCACTATCTACTCGTAACTTCGCCCGCTCTTTCGAGGACGAAGACCGCCGTGGTGGCTAAGAGGTTCTTTACTTTGCGCACCTGGATGCGGCGACCGTGGGCCAGGTAGACTTCCTGGCAGATGGTGACATTGATCTGGCGACAGAATTGAGCGAAGTCGGTGATGGTAAAGGCTTGCCAGCGCGGCGCCTCATACCAAGGCTGGGGTAAACCGGGCGCCTGCGGCATTCGTCCGGTTGCCAGCAGTTCCAGACGGCAGCGCCAGTAGCCCCAGTTGGGAAAGCTGACCACCGCCCGTTGCCCCACGCGCAACATCTCCAACAAAATCTTTTTGGCGTCACTGAGAAAAGGCAAAGTTTGGCTGAGAACGACATAGTCAAAGCTATGTTCGGGGTAATCGGCCAACCCCTCATTGAGATTGCCCTGGCGGACACTCAGGCCGCGGCGGACGCAGGTCAACACTCCTTGTTCGCTCAATTCAATGCCCCGTCCCTTCACCTGCTTGGCGCGAATCAGGTAGTCAAGGAGTTCGCCATCGCCACAGCCCAAGTCCAGCACCTTGACGCCGGCCGGGATCAGTTCCACAATGGCGGCCAGGTCAGGCCGCAAAGTCGGTGGCGTGGCGACCGCCGCCGATGACGGCGCCGCCGGATTATGCACAACCGCTTGGCTCATGCCATCACCTCAGCCGCACTGCGTAAGCGTTCTAACAGCGCCGAATCAACCTGCCCGTTGCCATGACACCGCTTCTTGTCGTCTTGTCTTCCTGTCTCCTGCTCCGGTAGGCCAATCCGCTCTTCCCGCACCAACCGATCGAGAAAACTCCCCAACAGACGCGTCATTGTCTCCACTTCCAACAAAAAGGCGTCATGACCCCAGGTGCTTTGGATGTCGAGATAGGTCACATCAGCGCCGGCCACGGTGAGTGCAGTGACTAGCTCTTTGCTGTGGTAACTGGGGTAGAGCCAGTCGCTGGTAAAGCTAACCACCAGGAATTTGACCTGTTCGGCAGCGGCAAAGGCAGCGGCCAGCGAGCCGGTCGGCTGGGCCAGGTCAAAGTAGTCCATCGCCTTGGTGACATAGAGATAGCTGTTGGCGTCAAAGCGACGGGTAAAGCTGTTACCGTTGTACTTGAGATAACTTTCGATCTCAAATTCAGTGTCAAACTCATAGCCATAGCGCTCCAACTGCTGCAAGCGCCGGCCAAACTTCTGGTGCATGGAGGCTTCGCTAAGGTAGGTGATATGACCCACCATGCGCGCCACGGCCAGACCGGCATCCGGTTTTTTGCCGGCGGTGTAGTAGTTGCCGTTGTTCCAGTTGGGATCGGCGTAGATCGCCTGCCGTCCGACTTCGCTAAAGGCGATCAACATCGGGCTGTGGTGGGCCGTGGTCGCCAGCGGCATCACGGCCTTGACCCGGTCAGCATGATGGGCGGCCCATTCCAACACCTGCATTCCACCCATTGAACCGCCGGCCACACAGAGCAATTGGTCGATACCCAGGTGGTCGATCAACTTGCGCTGGGCGCGCACCATATCGCCAATCGTCACAACCGGGAAGGTGAGGCCATAGGGCGCCCCCGTCGCCGGGTTGATGCTGGCCGGCCCGGTGGAGCCGTAACAACTGCCGACGACATTGCTGCAAATCACGAAGAAGCGGTCGGTGTCAAACGCCTTGCCGGGACCGATACATTCGTCCCACCAACCAGGCTTGCGATCATCCGCGCTATGATAGCCGGCCGCGTGGGCGCTCCCGCTCAGGGCATGACAGATCAAAATGGCATTGGAGCGCTCTGCATTCAACCGGCCATAGGTTTCGTAGGCAATCGTCACCGGGCCGAGCGTCGCCCCACTCTCTAGACAAAAAGGCTCATCCTCAGCAAAGGTAAAATAATCCGGCTGCACAATGCCAACTGAAGAGTGGGTTTGGGTTGTAGTCATAAGTCTCCCTGTTGAATGGGGGGATAGGTAGACAGGTAGACAGGTAGACAGGGAAATAGGACGTATCTACCTGTTTACCTGTCTACCTGTCTACCGCGTCGCGGCCGTCAACGCCTGATCCAGATCCCACAGAATATCGTCACTGTCTTCCAGACCGATGCTCAGGCGGACGAAGTCGGGGCTGACGCCGGCGGTGGTCATCTCATCTTCGTTGAGCTGGCTGTGGGTGGTGCTGGCGGGGTGGATCGCCAGGCTCTTGGCGTCGCCGACGTTAGCCAAGTGGCTGAACAGTTTCAGGTTGTCGATAAACTTCCGGCCGGCAGCGACGCCACCGTTGATGCCAAAGCCCAGGATGGCGCCGGGGCCTTTGGGCAGATATTTCTTGGCCCGTTCGTAATGGGGATGGTCGGCGAGGCCGGGGTAGGCGACCCAACTGACCTGCTTGTGTCCCTTGAGGAACGCGGCCACCTTTTGCGTGTTGCCGACATGGCGGTCCATGCGCAGGCTCAAAGTTTCGATGCCCTGGAGCGTGGTCCAACTGTTGAAGGGAGCCTGGCAGGCGCCGACATCACGCAGAATTTGGACACGCGCTTTGATAGCAAAGGGGGGCAAGCCCATGCCCGCCACATCGGCGTAAGCCAAGCCATGATAGCTGGGGTCGGGTGTGGTGAAGTTGGCGAAACGACCGCTGCGCCAATCAAAGTTGCCGCCATCGACAATGATGCCGCCGATGGTGGTGCCGTGGCCGCCCATAAATTTGGTAGTGCTATGGACGACGATGTTGGCGCCCCACTCAAAGGGCCGACAGAGGTAGGGCGAAGCAAAGGTATTGTCGATCATCACCGGAATGTTATGCGCTTTGGCAATGGCCGCTACTTCATCAAAGGGGAAGACAAAGATGTCCGGGTTGCCCAGCGTCTCCCCGTAAAGGATTTTGGTGTTGGGGCGGATCGCCTTGGCAAAATTCTCCGGGTCGTTGGGGTCGACAAAGGTCACTTCGATGCCCATGCGCGGCAGCGTATAATTGAACTGATTGAAGGTGCCGCCATACAACCGGCTGCTGGTAACAATATGATCGCCGGCGCTGCACAAGGTCATAATCGCCATCGCTTGGGCAGCGTGACCACTGCTGGCGGCCAGGGCGGCAACGCCCCCTTCTAACGAGGCGACCCGCTGTTCCAACACATCCGTGGTCGGGTTCATGATGCGGGTGTAGATGTTGCCCAGTTCGCGCAAGGCAAAGAGATTGGCCGCATGTTCCGTATCGCGAAACTGGTAGCTCGTGGTCTGGTAGATCGGTACGGCGCGGCTGCCGGTGGCCGGGTCGGGCTGTTGGCCGGCGTGTAATTGGCGGGTCGAAAAGCCGAAATTGCGTGTTTCGCTCATGGGACTGGTTCTCCTGCTTTCTGTCTGTCAC
Organism: Caldilinea sp. CFX5; assembly: GCA_021405325.1. The sequence continues at coordinate 141,014 of QWII01000031.1, forward strand.
GGACAAATAAAATAATTTGCACGATCACAACACGATCACAACACGATCACAACACGATCACAAGGGGTGTTGCGCCGGTGGCGCACCTGGCAAGCGACCCGCCGCACGCAACAAAAAACCCTCTCACCTGGTGATGAGAGGGTCGTCGAAGTCCATTGCTGCCGGTCAACGCCCCAAGCGAGGGCAGAAAAGGCTATCGCCGTCTCTCTCATCTTCCAGAACTTGTCTGTCGGACTTGGCACCCTGGCGCTTCGATCAGCATCATTGCTGTTTCGTTGTTCCCCGAAAACATGGCGCCCCCCATTCACATGGGGCAAACCGTTTTCGGCTCACAATGCCGGGTTGCCGAGGCTTCTTCGGGCCGATCCCTCCACCTCTCTGGATAAGAGTATACTATTGAATTGTGGTTGCCACTATACCAGCTTCAACCCAAGTTGTCAAATGGAATTGGATTACGATTATTGCGTATGGTATGCTTGTCATAAAAGTAGACAGTTGAAGGTTATTGGAGACAGCTTAATGGAAACGTGGAAAACAGTGGCGCGTACTCCAGTACTGCGCAGCGGCAACGGCCGCTTTTTACAGGTCGAACACCACACCGTGCAATTGCCTGACGGACGCGTCATTGAAGAGTGGCCGTGGGTGATTACGCCGGATTATGTCAATGTCGTCGTCACCACCATTGCGGGAAAGTTCCTTTTGTTTCGCCAACCCAAATATGCCGTGGCCGGACTATCGCTGGCGATTGTCGGCGGCTATCTGGAACCAGGTGAAGATCCGTTGCTGGCGGCCCAACGGGAATTGCTGGAAGAGACTGGCTATGCGGCGCCGGAATGGATGACATTGGGACAATTTGCAGTTGATGGCAACCGCGGGTGTGGCACGGCCCATCTTTTCCTGGCGCGCAATGCAATAGCGGTGCAGCCGATTACAGCAGATGATCTGGAAGAACAACTGCTGGTGCAACTAACACACGATGAAGTGGTAACGGCGCTGCGCCAGGGTGAATTCAAAGTGCTGGCCTGGGGTGCAGCCGTGGCGCTGGCGCTTTTGCAGCTTTAAATGAAGAGAGGGTCGGTTGTTTGGCAACCGACCCTCTCTTCATTAGGAGGAGAAATCTATGGAAAAGGAGGAACCCTGGCGATAGCTTATCTGTCACTACTTCGCTCCTAGCCGGTCCGTGACCGGCTAGGAGCAGGCTTAGTAGGTGCGCCTGTCTTAAAAACTAATTCAAACCCAGACGGTGGGCAAGGCGGTCAATATGCATCCCGTGCAAAACGCGCTCCACCAAGCTGACCTGCGGGCGGCGTTCCAACACGGCTGTCCCTCTGTACAACTCACGCAGCAAGAAGCCGATGAGAATCGCAATGGTCAGGATGGCGGCCAACCAGCCCAACAGCGGCATAGGCCATGCGGTCGCGACCGTCTGGCCGGTAGCCGGGTTGCTGATTGCCACATTGGCAGCTTCCAGTTCAAGCGCTTTGGCAAACGGCTGGGGTGTGCGGCTGAGGTTGGTCAACCCGTAGACTGCTCCTGTCACGCCGCTGACCGGCAGCAAGCGGACAACCGGCGCATTCGGGCGGGTCACCAACGCCGTCCAGGTAGCGGCGCCGTCAACACTCATGGCGATACCGGCTGCGGTTTGATGAATTTCCGTTGAGCCAAAGAGATAGCTGGTCGCGACATACAGGACATTGGGCTGGGCCGGATCAACAGCCAAGGCATCGACCTGCAACCGCGTCCCTGCTTCTTGCACAAAGCCGGCGTTGACAATCTCCCAGTTGTAGCCATCCTGACTCTTTAACAGACCGCGATCCACTGTACCCACATAGACGGTAGCCGGATTATCGCCGGTAATCGCCAGCGCCGTCGGCGCACTGGTCAGGGTGTCGAGCGCCAGCCACTGCATCCCATTGTTGAAGCCGCGATAAACCTGCCATTCCGTGCGGGCAAAGGCTAGACCGGCGCCGCTTTGGTCGGTGACAACTTCCAGGATAGGCTGGTCGAAATAGCTCTGCCCACCCAGAATCATGCTGGAACCAACATCGCGCAGGCGGAAAATGCCGGCCGTGTCAGTGGCGACGTAGAGTGTTCGCTGGGCGCTGTTAAAAGCGATATCGGTAATGCCTCCAACATATTGATCCGTCAACGCCGCCCGGCGCCACGTCTGCGCGCCATCGACCGACCAGTAGACAGCCAGTTCGTTAGCCGCGCCGATGTAGACTTTTTGGGTGTCGTTGGGGTCAAGGGCCACGGCGCCAACGACCACATGCGGCGGCGTCGGGCGCTGCACCCAATGACCAGGTTGACCGGCATACAAGAAGCCGCCATCGATCGCATAGCTCACGGTAGATGACGACGCGGCCGGCGCATAGTCGCGCACATTTTCCAGCGCGGGCTTGGCGTTGATTAACAACGCGTTGCCCACCGCATTCACGACATTAGTGTAAACTGCACTGATCAAAAGAACAGTGATCCCGATTAAAATGATTTTTCCTCTTAGGTTCCTCATAGTGCCTCTCTCCTGGTTTATTCGATGCGTGTGCCAAAGTGGTGCGACTTTGCCAACACGGAACTGAGGCCCACCTTTGCACTCAGTTCTATTTCTTCTGAAGAGAATGATATCTAACAATAGTTTATCAAACGTTGAAGTAACGTTTTTGACCCGTTTAACATCCGATTCAGACCAACAATCAACGCTTTAGTAAGTTTGTTGGTTGGTTCGATGGTTCGGTGGTTTCGACAAGCTCAACCACCGAACCATCGAACCAACCAACACGAATTCTCATTAGACACGCCATCCGTAGATCAACGCCGGACTCTGCGACTTCACGACCGTAGACTGCGGACTGCGAACTACGGACAATGACTCAGTTTGTCTACCCGCTGATTTGACGGATCGGCTGGCCTCTGTTATACTCCCAAGTCGCACGGGGCTGTAGCTCAGTTGGGAGAGCGCTACAATCGCACTGTAGAGGCCAGGGGTTCAAGTCCCCTCAGCTCCACTCTAAGACGAATGGCAATTGCTAGATGTTTCAATCAATTTTGTCGATTTTGCGGTAAACCGTAATAGCCACTTGACTTGGTAGTTACTTAAGCAGCCAAGCAGTTACTTACCTAGTCAAGATTTGACAAAAAGCGCAATTGCTCGTAGAATTAGAGACAATCAATCCGGTAGTTCCGCAGTTGAAGTAAATACTGGATAAAGATATTGTTGATCAAATCCAGCAAAAGAACTATCCGCAAGATAGCGTACTTTTTGGGGCTATAGCTCAGTTGGGAGAGCGCTACAATGGCATTGTAGAGGTCAAGGGTTCAAGTCCCTTTAGCTCCACCTCTCAAGACCCTTCTCTAGGAGAAGGGTCTTTTCTTTTGTACATGACGTACTCTTCGCAATAAAGTTACGTTGATCGCAACAATTCATTCAGCAAAGATTACGCAGATTGCGCAGATTATTTTCGTATTCGCTCATCTACAGAAAGTGTGAACACCTGTCAGGTTTTGGAAACCTGACAGGTGTTCACACTTTCCGTAGATGAGCCTTCGTATTTTTAGTCTGCGCAATCTGCGTAATCTTTGCTAGAAAAGGGCTACCGTTGGTCGAAGTTGAAAGGAGAGGCTTGTGCCGCAATCTACTCGTGCATTTAATGAATTGCGTCCTGTTACATTTGAGTTGGGTTATGTGATGCACCCGGAAGGCTCGGTATTGATTAGCATGGGGAACACACGCGTCCTATGTAATGCAACGGTGCAAGAGACCTTGCCGGGGTGGCTCAAGTATTCCAACAAACGGCATGGCTGGGTCACCGCCGAGTATGCCATGTTGCCCCGCAGTACACCGGTGCGCAATGCGCGTGAAACCTTGACGCCCAAGGGCCGCACCCAAGAAATTCAACGTTTGATTGGGCGAAGCTTACGTGGGGCCGTCGATCTCAACAAACTGGGCGAACGCCAGATTATTATTGACTGCGACGTGCTGCAAGCCGACGGCGGCACACGTACAGCCGCCATCACCGGTGGTTATGTTGCGCTGGCGCTGGCCCTCAGACAGTTGGAAAAACAGAAACTGATTCCGACCAATGTCTTGTTGCATTCCATCGCCGCCGTGAGCGTTGGCGTCGTTGGCGGCAATGTGATGCTGGATCTCGATTATGAAATGGATCTGGCGGCTGATGTGGATATGAATGTGGTCATGACGGGCGATGGTCGCTTTGTCGAGGTGCAGGGGACAGCGGAGAAGCAGCCATTCCAACCGAATGCGCTGCAAGAAATGCTCGAATTGGCCACCACGGGTATCAAGCAGTTACAGGAGATGCAAGCGGAAGCGCTAGCCCGTACAGCGCGTTAGGCGGTGGTGTTTTCTACCTCGCGCCACGTCCAATCCTTACGTTCAGCCCAGGCCCGGTCATTCATGGCGCGGTAAGCGCTGGTATCAATCAGCGGCTGGCCACTGCGACGCGCCCGCCCATTCGTCACAAACAGATCAATCCAATAGACGAAGTGGGCAATTTCATCCTTTGAACGGGCTGGCGTCATGCTTTTATCACGTGCGAAGTGTAGATTATGTCCAGAAGTTATGGATTGGGCGACCACCTAAACGGGTGGGCTGGGCCAGCGCCTGGTCAATCGCATCGTTACAATGGACAATGTACGTGGGAATGTTGGCCGCTTCCAGTTCGACCAGCAGGGCCTCATAGGGTTGCGTACCGCCGAAGGTGGCGCCGTCGATGATAATGGCTACACTGTTGACGCCACGGCGCTGAATCTGTTGCAGCGCCACTGCCCATTCGCGATTGGGGTCGGCGCTAATGGCAATCAAGGTATCGTTGCGGTTTAGACGAATGCCATCGGTGCTGATGAGATGGGAAAAAGGCAACGACCCATCCGCTTCCACCACGGCCAGTGATTCCAACATTTTGTTGAGTTGGCGTTCGCCCCGATCTGATTGAATGTATTCACGATAGGCGCCCCAACTGCTCAGGCCAACGGCGCGATTGCGCATAATAAAGTAACGCGCTAAACTGGCCGTCACGGTGACGGCATATTCCGTGGTGTTCGGCGGCAGTTCAAAGAGTTTTTCGCGGCGTTTGTGGTCGCGCAGGGCAAAAAGCCCCTGTTCCGGCGGGGCGGGCGTCCAGGGCAAGGCGGCTTCGGTGCTGCTGTTCAAATCGAGATAGAGCCAGACATCCGCCGTGGGGTCTAGCTCAAATTCCTTGACCATGAAGCGGCGGGAGCGTGCGGTCGTCGGCCAGTGGATGCGGTTCAAGCTATCGCCGTGCACATATTCGCGCACGCCGGCCACATTGCTGGTGATCTGATAGGTGCGGCGGTGACGCGCTTCGCCACCAGAGAGATCAGCAATCGACGGCTCAAAGGAGACCAGATCGACGACCATAGGGTAAACAATCAGTTGCGAGGTGTCCGTCAGCGGTTGATTGACGCTGAAGATGCCGAGTGGATCACCACTATGTAGCGTTAACGGCCCCAAACGAAAACGACCGCGTTGCGTACACATGGTGCGCACTTGCCAGCGTTGACTGCTATGGCGCCCCAAACTGCTAATGACGCGGCTGGCGGGGTGCCAGGGTAGGGTAGAATGATCCTCGATCTCAATCCAGAGCTTGGGCCAGAAACTACGATTGTTGACCTCGAATTGCTCTTCGGCATATTGCCCCACCTGGCTGCGGCGTGTGCGCGTAAAACGGCGCAACCCCAGACCACGAATGCTGTTGATCGCCCACCCATAACTTAAGATCAGTACGCCGGAGATCAGGTAGGCGATGTTAAAGGCGAGTTCGCGCCCGCTGTTAAAGGCCAATACCCAGGTTGTTACCAGTGCAATTAGGAGGAAGATGAGTCGTGACGACATAAAATCCTTGTTAGCGCACGCGGCTGCGCGCCCCCGGCACGGCCGTGTGGCGTAGGGTATCTTCGATGATTTGACGGGCGGTCACGTTTTTAATGCGCGCCGATGGGCTGACAATTAAGCGGTGCGACAAGGTCGGCTCGGCCAGCAGTTTGACGTCATCGGGCAGGACATAGTCACGGCCTTCGATGGCGGACAAGGCGCGGCTGGCGTTAAAGAGAGCCAAACTGCCACGCGGGCTGGCGCCTAGGTAAATGTCGGGATGGTCACGGGTGGTGGTGACGAGATCGACAATATATTCTTTCACCAAATTATCAACATAGACCGTGCGTACGAGCTTTTGCGCTTCCACCAATTCTTCGACCGTCACCACCTGTTCCACATCCTGAATCGGGTGGTGTTCCGATTGGCGGTTGAGCATGTCGATCTCATTATTTTTGAGCGGGTACCCCAGGCGAATGCGCATCATAAAGCGGTCCACCTGCGCTTCGGGCAGCGGGAAGGTGCCCTCATACTCGATGGGATTCTGCGTCGCCAGCACCATAAAGGGGCGCGCCATGCGATAGGTGACGCCATCGACGGTGATCTGCCGTTCTTCCATCGCTTCCAACAAGGCCGCCTGGGTTTTGGGTGTGGCGCGATTGATTTCATCGGTTAACACCACTTGCGCCATAATCGGCCCTGGGCGAAATTCAAATTCCTGACTCTTTTGATTGTAGATATTGACGCCGGTCACATCGCTGGGCAACATGTCCGGGGTAAACTGAATACGGCGGAAGGTGCAGCCGATGCTGCGCGCCAGGGCGCGCGTTAACATGGTCTTGCCCACCCCCGGCACATCCTCGATCAAGAGATGGCCTTCACACAAAAGGGCAAGCAGGGTGAGGCGGATTTCCGCTTGCTTGCCAATAATAACCTTCTGGACGTTAGCGGAGATGCGATTGGCAACAGACTGGACAATTTGCATGAGCGCTCCCAAATCAATGAAGTGAGTTCACCTCATGCAGTGGCATCGTAGGGGCACGATAGTTCGTGCCCCTACGATGCCACCGCATGAAGCCCTATAATGAGTATAGCACAGTTAGTTACACCATAGGCGATTTTTAGAAAAAAGGGTGTACGAGCGCGTACAAAAGTTGCGCGCGCTCAGCGAATTTTAATGTCAAGCGCGAAAATTAACTATCGTAACAATACCGTAGGCGGCGCTTCACCAAACAGCAAAGTGAGCAAACGGAGTAACAGGGTGCGTTCGCCTTCTAATATATAAACAGTCCCTAACAGGTAATCTTTTGCTTATAATGTGAGTATATCATAGGCGACGCACTTGGCCCAAACCTTGTCATCACCTGTCCGGCGCCACCCCATCGACAAAATGTAGGGCGGTCAGTTACAACAGGGCTTGTAACGGCTGGTGCGACTGATGATCGTCTGCGCCCTCTGGGCGCTGCTGGTGCAGCCGGCGCAGGCGCAAGAACCGCATAGCGCACTTGAACCAGACGCTGTGCCGGTTATCCATATTGAACGCAAGTCGGCAAAGCGTATTGACAAAATCGCGATTCCCGCTAAGCTTTGGTATAATCCTCCCCAGAATCGACGAATCTTTGCAAAGCAAGAATGAGAACGCGACATGGAGTTATACGAATACCCCAGACCGGCCAATGACACGGGCATTGGGGTTCACTGGTCCACGGGTTATGCCACGGCCATCGGGATGCGCAAGATCCGCGAATTTTGGTTGCCGGAGATGAAGGCGCTGGGCATCAAGTGGGTCAAAATTTACAATCATGACGGCGCGCTGGACTTTACCGAACTGCTGCTGGCCGAAGGGTTGATGCCGATTGTGCGCATCTACCGCCCCAGCCCCAACCCCAGCCGGTTGGATGTGAAAGAAGTGGTCCAGATCGACGCCTTTTTACGCGCCGGAGTGCGCTATTTTGAGTTTAACAGCGAGCCGGATCGCGACGCCGAGTGGAAAGGCGGGCGGATGCCGGCCAATGCCATCAACCTGGTGGTGGAAAACACCATCGCCAACCTGGAAATTATTCTGGAACGGGGCGGGATGCCAGGGGTGCCGGCAGTCTCCAATGGCAGCCGCTGGGATCTGGTCGGCAAGATTGTCGCTGCCGGACGCAAAGACCTCTTTGCCGGGCCGGTCTGGCAAGCGGTTCACAACTATGCCCGCAACCGCCCTCTCGATTATCCCTATGACATCGGCAATCAGGAAGGGGCGGCCTACACCTATCGTTTCTACCAGACCATTGAAGAAGAAGCGTGGGGCGAAAATGCGTGGCGGGGCCGTTCCCTCGAAGAGGTCAATCGCCTGCGCCGCGACCGCAGCAACCCCGGCGCCACCATCATGGACGATGCGGCCGGTTGGCTGGCCTATGAATACTTTGACGCCCTCAACCGCAAGCATTTGGGCTATAGTCTGCCCATCCTCTCGACCGAGTGCGGTTACTTGATCAGCGAAGACAGCGACCCCCGCTACCCGGCCACCAGCCCCGACCTCCACATGGCGCAGACGCTGGAAGCCTGTCGTGTGATGATGGGCACCAGTCAACGCTTCGCCCCTGCGCCCGATTACTATTTCTGTACGGCCTTCTGGCTGCTGGCGAACGCTCAACTGGGCAGCACCAGCAGTTGGTGGGAAACGCACGCCTGGTATAGCGACCGTTGGGAGAATGGCGTTCTGCCGGTTGTCTATGCGCTTAAAGCGGAACCCAAAGTCGCGCGCCAGTGGCAGGATGAAGTAGCCGAAGAGCTGATCACCCTCCACGGCACAGTGGCGCAGGCCGGCGACTACCGCACCGTCATTCTGGACAAGAACGGGCAGGAGAAGGCGCGCACAACGCTGGATGTCAACAGCCATTACAGCTTTGACGAGTTAGGCCCCGGCACCTACACCCTGCGCATCCCCGGCACAGAGATCGCCGAAGAGATCGAGTTAACGGCTGGACAACAGGAGTTGATCGTCAACTTTGACCTGACACCGGAACACCCGACCATGAGTCAGAGCCGGATTGAAGGGCGCGTGCGTGGCGGCTCCGGCGCCGTGCTGCTACTGGTGCGCGCCAGTGACGGCGAAGAGTGGGTCACGATGGCGCGTAATGACGGTTCTTTCCGCTTTGTTGACTTGCCGCCGGGGGTCTATAGCTTGCGCGTCAGCCCCGATGGCAGTCGGATCGACCGGCTCATTCTGGATGGGCTAAATCAGCGCCAGGTTGAACTGGCCGTGGCCGGATGGGGCTATACGATCCGCACGGCGCCGGAAGCGCTCACTCCCACGATGGTCTACTGCACAGTTGAGGGCTACCGACGCCTCCCTGTGCGCGTCCATGCCGGCGACTGGAGCAGCGACCCGGTTTACACAGGAACAACGCCGGAGTTGGGTGAGTTTGGCTGTGCGCTTGGCCCGTTGGATGCTGGTCATTACATTGTCTCCGTTGACGGCATTACGGATGACGAAGGCCAACCGACCCAACTTGAAGCACGCGTACAGGTGGATAAGAAACGACCGCCGCTGGTAGAGTTTGTCTATACCGATTTTGCGACGCCAATGCAAGCGCAGGCTTCACAAATCAGTGGCCGGCTCATTGGCGGCATTGCCGGCTATACACAGCAGGTCTATTTGCTGGACAGTATGGGCAATCAGGAAACGCAGGTGGTGGACGACACAGGCGCTTTTCTCTTTACCGATCTGCCGGCGGGTCTTTACACGGTGGCGGTTACAGGATACGAAGCAGTCGCCACTCAAGCCGACATTGCGCTCGACGGCAGCAATCAGGTTAAGATCGAGTTGCGCCTGCCGACCGTACAACCCGATGAGATGACAGCGCCGCCGCGGCAGCACAGTATGATTGTTGGGATTGCGCCCAACACCGCTGGTTTGACAGCCCGTCTGCTGGATCGGGTTGGCAATGAGTATCAACAGATCATTGGCGCCAACAATCACTTTGAATTTCATCATCTACCGGCAGGTGTCTATACCCTGACGATTGAATCAGGCTATGAACAAGCGAACCTGGCGCTGGATGGCAGTAACGGACTGGAAGTGATCTTTGCCGAGTTATCACCAATTTGGGAAGCGGAAACGACCAGCGCCGGCTCCATGCCCGGCTATAGTGTCGTGCGCGTCGAGGTGGAAGGGATGCGCGACCTGCCGGTTCATATCTGGAAAGATGATTGGGAAGGGATGATGCGGCGCACCGGCAGCAAGCCTGACTACGGCCCCCATGTCCTCGAATTCAGCCCGCTTGGCCCTGGCCGCTACATGATTGAGCCGGAAGGGTTGGGCTTGTGGACAGCCGTCGAGTTGACCGGCTTGGAAGCGGTCTGGGTGCATTTTCGCAAACAGACCATGCCGCTAGGCCCAACCTTGGTGCAGCCATTTGCTGTGCCTGAGGAGGCGGAGGTCTTTATCCCTGACGGCGAAGGGGCGGCGGTTAGCACAGCGTCGTCGGCTATTGATACTACGCATTACCTTTATATCTACGATGGGTTGAGCAAGCCCGATGATCTGATTGCCCTTTTGCGCTATGTCCAGGAAAAACGACCGGCGTTAGGGCGAGATCGCTGGGCTGCCTTTGAGGCCGAACGGGTTACAATTATTGGCGGCGCCACCGATGCTTTGGAACTCGCTGAGTTCATCCGGGCGCTGGCCTCGGCGGATATTCAGGTGGAACATCTGTCGGCAAACATCGCGGTACATCTCAGTTGACAACGACTCAGTTGACAACGACTCAGTTGACAACGACAGAGGCGTGATTTTAGTAGGAGTTACGCAGTTGCCTGGGCGCGCAGCGGGTTCCCGCGGCATCCTACCGGCTGGCCGCCAGCGATACCGACGCTTCCAACTGCGTAACTCCTATTTAGATAGGAGTTACGCAGTTGGACAAGACCTGTCAGGTTTGCGAAACCTGACAGGTCTCTGGTAGCGCCCGTCAACTGCGTAACTCCTATTTAGATTATCTGGCGTGAAGGTTTTTCTCACCCATGTAACTAGAGTCACGCCGCTATATTTCATCCAATAAATTCCACACAATTTTCTGAATATTGCAGCATAATGAAGTTGGCTATTGACAACTATCTTTGAATGTGTTACACTTGTTTATGTAAGTGCTTTCATGTAAGTAATTTCCATTCCATTTTAATTTTATAGCGCAGTTGATAGCAACATTTTTCTTGTAGATTGTTTCCTGTCGGTTTATGTAGAGAGCTTGATTCATGCACAATTATTCATTGCAAATCGCGCTCTTGAGAACAGCAATCACCGGCAATTTCTAAGCAACGGGTAGTCGTGTGTGATTGCCACAATAGAGATGGCGAAGCAAGATGGCGAACACAACGATCTATGATGTCGCGGAAAAGGCCGGCGTTAGCATCGCGACTGTTTCACGCGTCCTCAACACCCCCCACCGCGTGAATGAAAAAACCCGGCAGCGGGTTATGCAGGCGATTGACCAGTTGGCCTTTATACCCAAAGCCGAAGCCAGCGCCCGCGCCCGGCAAAATAGTTATCGGCTCGGCGTCTTAGCGCCCTTTTTCACTTATCCCTCCTTTGTCCAGCGTTTGCGGGGCGTGGCGAGTGTGGTAAACGGTTCTGAATATGAGTTGGTGGTCTATAGCATCGATTCCGCCCTCCATTACCAACGGCAACTGGAAAGTTTGCCCGTGGCGCACCGGATCGATGGCTTGATCATCATGTCGTTACAGTTGGGCAACGCGGCGGCGGAACGGCTCTTACGCAATGAATTGCATACGGTCTTGATCGAATCGCAACATCCCTCCTTTAGCGGAGTCGAGATTGATAATATCGGTGGCGGGCGATTGGCGGCCGATTACTTGATTGAGCAGGGTCATCGACGCATTGCTTTCGTCGGTATTGACACGGAGATTCCCGACTGCACGCTGCCCACCAGCGCCATGCGCTTAACCGGTTTCCAGGCAAAGCTAAAGGAAGCTGGACTGCCATTGCTCGACAGCTATGTGCGCAATGCGCCCAATGATATGGAGGCAGCGTATACCCAAGCCAAAATGCTGCTAACGCTGACCGAGCGCCCAACCGCCATCTTTGCCGCTAGTGATCTGCTGGCGATCGGGGTGTTGAAGGCCAGCCGGGAGTTGGGCTTGAAAACGCCGGAGGAGGTCGCTGTACTCGGCTTTGATGATCTCGACATAGCCGATTATCTGGGGCTGACGACCATTCGGCAAGCCCTGGATGAATCAGGGCGAGTGGCGGTTGAACTACTCTTAGGTCGTCTGGCTGATCCGCTGCGAGCGGTGCAACATGTACATTTTCCATTAACGATCGTGCGACGGAGTACAGCCTAAAAATCGAGTTAAAGAAAAGGCAACAGTAGTATACGATTCGCATAAAATTTGACCGATTCCAAGGTGAATTCTATCATTCAAAAGCGTTCAACGCTTGCATATTACATACAAAGTGTTTGTGCAAGCTATTTAATTTCCGCTCATCTACAACAGAACTAAGGAGAAAGATTATGAGTCAAAGGATTTTGACGATTTTTGGACTGCTCCTGGTAGTCGCCTTGACGCTCACGGCCTGTCCGGCGCCGGCGGCTGCACCCAGTGACAGCCAGCAGCCAGCAGCCAGCGAAAGCAGCGGAAGCGCGGCGGAAGCCGGCGCTGTTACCGTCACGGCTATGCTGGGCGCCAACCCGCGCGAAGCCGACGAGGCCGCTGTCGCTTACTGCCAAGAACAGACAGGCATTACCATTGATGTCCAGAATGGTCCTGAAAGCGCTACCGATCGGTTAGCCTTGTACCTCCAATTCTTTGGAGCTGGCGCTGGTGATATCGATTTGATGCAGATCGATGTCATTTGGCCAGGCATTTTGGCTGAACACCTGGTTGATCTCCGCCCCTATTTGAGTGATGAAGAATACAATTCCTACTTTGAACGGATTGCGTTGAACAATACCGTCGATGACGCGTTGGTCGGCATTCCCTGGTTCACCGATGCCGGTCTGCTCTACTACCGCACCGATCTGCTGGAGAAGTATGGCTTCGCCAACCCACCGGCCACCTGGGCCGAGTTGGACGAAATGGCCACCGCGATTCAAGAAGGGGAGCGGGCCGCCAACCCCGATTTCTGGGGCTTTGTCTGGCAGGGCAACGCCTATGAAGGGCTGACCTGCGATGCCTTGGAGTGGCAGTTTAGCTGGAATGGCGGCACGATTGTCGAGCCGGATGGCACGATCAGTATCAACAATCCGAATGCGGCTGCCGCCTTTGACATGGCCGCCAGTTGGGTTGATCGCATCAGCCCCCCAGGTGTTGTGAGCTATCAGGAAGAGGATGCCCGCGGTGTGTGGCAGGGTGGCAATGCGGCCTTTATGCGCAACTGGCCTTATGCTTATAGCCTAGGCAATGCCGATGACAGCGTGATCAAGGATAAGTTTGCTGTTGTGCCACTGCCCAAGGGTGGTGAAGATGGCCAACATGCCGATACGCTGGGCGGGTGGCAGATGGCTGTCAGCAAGTACAGCGATAATGTGGATGCTGCGGCTGAAGTTGCGGTCTGCATGACCAGCTACGAAGGGCAAAAGATCCGGGCAACCCAGGGCAGCTTCCTGCCGACGATCGGCGCCCTCTATGAAGATGAAGAAGTGTTGGCCGCCAATCCATTCTTTGGTCAACTCTTTGATGTCTTCAATGGTGGTGCGGTCGCACGCCCCAGCACCGTCACGGGTGAAGATTACAACCAGGTCTCCACTATCTACTTCACAGAAGTGAACAAGGTGTTGACTGGTCAACAGACAGGCCAGCAAGCAGTTGAGGCTATCGAAGAGCAATTACAAGGCATCCTTCAGTAATTGGCGGTATAGCAGCAATTGTGTACGTTCTGGATCACCTTCTGAATCAATAAAACGTGCACAGTGAGCCTCCCCTCCGGTAATCGTTTGCTCTACTCACCTGATTAGACTGAGGGCGTTTTCGAAAAAGTTTCGGAAGCGCCCTCACTTTATACGTCCGGTTGTCACAAAGGAGAAATCCTCTTGGCTACACAAGCAGTTTCTATCCAACGCCCCAAACAGAAAACCAGCGAAATCAGTGAAAAAGCTCGTCGTGAGGAGCGCTTAGCCTATATTTTTTTGATCCCTTCCCTGATCGTTGTCATCGGTGTAGCGTTCTATCCTCTCTTTAACACAATTTATGTAACCTTCTTTGATGCACGGTTGGGCAGTTCGCGCGCCTGGGAATACGTTGGCCTGGAGAACTATAGGCGTCTGCTAAGCAGTCCACAATGGTGGGAAGCCGTCTGGGCAACGGTAAAGTTTACGGTCGCCTCTGTCTTTTTTGAATTGATTTTGGGTTTAGGGATTGCTGTTGTGGTAAACAGTAAATTTCCAGGGCGCGGGGTCATGCGGACTGCGATGTTAGTGCCTTGGGCTATTCCTACCGCTATTTCCTCGCAGATGTGGAAGTGGATGTATCACGATGTCTTTGGCGTTGTTAACGATCTCTTTACGCGGATTATTCCCATTTTGCCGGCCAAGATCGCCTGGATTGCCAATGCCGATACGGCGCTCTGGGCCTTAGTGGCTGTCGATGTTTGGAAGACAACGCCCTTTATGGCGCTGCTGCTGCTCGCCGGTTTGCAGTTGATTCCAGGCGATATCTATGAAGCGGCTTCGGTGGATGGCGCCACCGGCTGGCGTCAATTTGTGACGATTACGTTGCCGATGTTACGGCCAGCCATTGTTGTTGCGCTCATCTTTCGCACGCTTGATGCGCTACGTGTCTTTGATCTAGTCTGGATTATGACCGGCGGCGCCTTTGGTACAGAAACAATGGCGACGATGAATCAACGCAATTTGATTCAATTTCAGCAGTTGGGGTATGGCTCAACCATCAGTGTCGCTATTTTTGTTGTCATCGCACTCTTTGTCGTATTCTATGTAACCACGATCATGGGAAGGGAGGATCGCTAACGATGACTACTGGGAATCGTAATCGACTATGGACTACTCTTCTCTTCTGGCTTGTGGTAGTGGTGATTGCCTTTTATACGCTGTTTCCCTTTTACTGGGCCGTGGTCTCTTCATTAACACCGGCAAGTCAGCTTTTTAGCACCCCTGTCCGCTATTTTCCGGCTGAACCGACCTTTAGTTCCTATATGACGGTCTTTAATCAACCCGCCTTTCGTCGGGCCTTATTAAACTCAGTGATTGTGGCCGGCACAACTGTGCTTCTTTCGTTAGCGATTGGTTCATTTGGCGCCTATGCGCTGGGGCGGCTCAATTTTCGCGGCAAAACCCTGGTACTCTATACAATCCTCTCCATGACAATGTTTCCGGCCATTGCCATTTTGGGGTCACTCTTCACCATGGTGCGGAGCTTGGGCATCTACAATACACCCTATGCGCTTATCCTCACCTACATGACCTTCTCTTTACCTTTTACCGTGTGGGTCTTGAGCAACTTCTTTAAGAGTCTGCCGCTTGAATTGGAGCAAGCGGCCTATGTTGACGGCGCTACAACCTTTCAGACCTTTTACATGATCTTGCTGCCGCTCACAGCCCCCGGTCTTGTAACAACGGGGTTGCTCGCCTTTATCTCAGCGTGGAATGAATTTCTCTACGCCCTAACCTTTACCGTGGGTGATACGGCGCGGACAGTCCCCGTCGCGATTGCGCTCTTTGCTGGTGAGCAAGAATTTGAAATTCCGTGGGCCGATATTATGGCCGCGGCCGTTGTTGTGACGGTGCCGTTGGTGGTATTGGTCCTCTTCTTCCAACGCCGCTTGGTAGAAGGTTTGACGGCCGGCGCGGTCAAGGGCTAACACAGCGATAACCAATCAACCAGCAGCAAAGGGAGCAAGGAACGAATAGCAGCTTTGCAGCTATTCGTTCCTTGCATTAGAGGGGTTGACTTCAGATATTTCTGTTGGTTATCCACAACAGAACAAGCAGAGCGCTTATTCACCTTCAAACAAGCGCTCATCGCGATGCAAGCGGCGGGCGATCTCAAAGGTTTGCCCTTGGGCGCGCACGGTCGGTGCATGGGCCGCCAGATAGCGCATCGCCGCCACTAACAGGTTGACCCCTTCCGGTTGATCCCGCAGATAGCTGTATTGGCGGAAAGCCGCTTCGACGGACTGGATCGTGTGAAAGTCGCGATCTTCACGCAGCAGCAATTTGCCCAGGTGCGCCAGCGCTTGATCGGCGTGGCCGCCACCATAGAGATAGTGCGCCAATTTTTGCCCCGCTTGGTTGACCTGTTGCTGACGGTCCAGCAGCGCCGTCAACTCATTCAAGGCGGCGCTTTCATCTTGTACTTGCCCGTTGGGTGTGGGCAGGCGCGCCGCCGGGATGTTGAGGAAGCGGTCGAGATAGATGCTCATGGCGGCATCAAAGACGCCGCGCAACAGTTCCACCGACGGAGCGCGCTGCATTCCTTGATGCACGGCGTTGGCAAAGGTAAAGGTGTGGAGCGCGGTGTCCCAATCGCCGAATTCGTTGCTGGTGTGGAAGCGGGCAATGCGCAGCGCCGCCGCTTTAGTCACCGTATGGGCCAGTTCTTGGGCGCTCCAGCCGGCGCGGAGGGCTGTTACCATTGCATCCACCGTCGCTTGCGGATCATCGCCCAGCAGCGTTTGGAGTAATGCGCTGCTATCGTGCTTCCGTGCGGCGGCGTTGACCGTCGCAACCGCGCCCGGCAATTCGGCAAAGGCCTTGGTCAACATTGCAATCAGGTCAATTGGGTAGCGCCAGGCATTTGACTCCTCCATGCGCATGGCGCCGGCGTAGCCCATGACCAGGCTGGTGAGCATCGGCTCGGCATACTCCCAACCGACAATGTCGAGCGCTTCAAAGGCTTTGTTGGTAAAATCGAGCGGGTGGCCGACATCAATATAGCGGTGATCAGTGACGGCGGCAAAGAGCATATCGGCCATCTGCCGATGGTCGGCGCCGGCGCGCAGGGCGGAGACGATGCAGCGTTCGGCGCCTTCGGCATCGCGCACTTCAATGAATTGGCGGAACCAGCGCTTGAGCGTGGCAAGGTCGCTGTTATTCCCCGGCAAAGGCGGCACACAGAAGCGGGGCGGATGACCGGCGGAATCACGCGCCACGGCGGCTAGACCATGATAGAGCGCACGGGGCCGATCTTCCGGGGTAAGATGGGGGTAGAGATTCATCATGGCGACCAGGATCGTCAAGCCCTGGCCCCAGCCGCGGTCGCGATATTTGGCGCCAAAGAGCAGACCGGTGCGGAGCGGCAGCACCGGGTCGCCGGCCCAACGCTCGTCACCGCTGTCGAGCAGGGTCATCATGGCCTTACCGATGACCAGGGGAATATCGCGCTCCAAACCGACGGCCAGGCGCTCCTGTTGGCGGGTGCGCGGGTCTTGGTGCAGGGCGACATCAATATAGATTTCGCCGTCGCGCACGTCAACCGGGAAGCTGCGCACATCATCGGCCCACTGGTCAAACGCGCCGCCGGAGGCCAGGTCAAAACGGGCATAGTGCCAGTAGCAGGTCAGGATGCCGTCGCGCACCGTCCCCTTGTCGAGCGGAAAACCCATGTGCGGACAGCGGTTGTCGATGGCGTAGACCTGGTCGGCATGTTCAAAGAGCGCAAGCGTGTGACCGTCGAGTTGGAGGGTCAACAGGCCGGTTTTGCGTAACTGGGCGAGGGAGGCCGCATGCAGAAAGTTCGCGACAGTTGTGGTCATAAGATCTCCTTGGTTCAATCACGGCGGACGGTAGTGGACAGCCGCTATCATCATACCACAGGTTGATCCCTTTTTTCATCCGGCAGTTGGGACAGGAGAGAAACTGTACAAAGGTACAGGGAGCGTTTCTGCTGCTTCGCTCAATCGGCATAGAGCGGGTTGACCTCGTAGGCGCCGGATCGTTTGTCACCCCCTCTGAAATCCGCTTGAGTCTTACACATCCTGGTAAAATTCTGGCCCCGCTTTGGACCCCACCTTTACCACTTCGATAATGAGTAAATCATCTTCAATGCTGTAGACAATGCGATAGTCATCCAGTGCAATGCGATACATCTGTTCACGTTCGCGTAGTTGCTTGGCGCCAGCCGGACGGGGATTGCTCGCCAAGCTCTGAATTAGGCGCCAAACCCGCTGGCGATACCGTCCCGGTAATGCGTCGATCCGCCGGCGCACTGGCTTCGGGATCCTAAGCTGGTACACGGTCGCCGACCCCAATCAATTCATTCAGTTGGTCGGCTGTAAACGTTTCCACCTCTACCTCACCCCGTGCCATATCCAGTTTCATCTGCAGCGCATCAATAATATCCGCCTGATCTTCCAACCTTTCCATCAGTTTGTCCCACTGCGCAACACTGACCAGGACAGCCGCCGCTTTGCTCCGCTGGGCCAGGATAACCGGACCAGCGTCTAACATCGCCAGGATTTCCGTTGGCTTGGTTTGCATACGGGTGATCGGTTCAAATTGTGGTACTTTATTCATTGTCGCCTCTCTTTAGATAATAATCCTATTTGCATTCAACAATAATACAAGGCGACAACTTTTGTCAAGCATCTAATGAGTATATGAGTCCAGGGTGTGTCCGAAAAGTGGTGAGCTGGCAGGAGTCTCCGGCACAAGCGATAGCCATTTGCTAATTCGGAACATCTTCTCGCTCGTGCCGGGGACTCTTGCCACAGATTTAGGGCGCGCCCTGAGTATACCGGCAATTACTCAGTCAAAAACTCCACGCTCTTGGTAAACAATTCTTCGTCTGGCGCTAGTTCAGCGGCCTTCTGCACATCGGCGACGGCAGCGGCCATGTCATGTTCACGGAGATAGGCGCCCCAGCCGCGTAGGAAGTAAGCGATAGCGAGGTCGGGGTTATATTCGATAGCCGGCGCAACGGTCTGGTCGATCCAATCAGCCAGGGTCGGTTCCCACTGTTCGGCAACCGTGCCGACAACCAGTGGCGTCTCCGGGATGAAGAGCGCATCGGCGCCAACAGCGCGCAGAATTTCGAGAACAGCCTCATAGTCGCCATAGAAAAGCTGGGCCAAGAGCGGATAGGCCGGCTCATTGGTGGTCGCATCCCGGCGTGCTTCGCCATTCAAGCGGGCGTAGATCAAATTCCATTCAAGGGCCGGTTCGGTGTAGCTAAAGGCAGCCGCTTCCTCCAGCTTGGTCAACACATCTTTCCACAGACCAGCCTGGGCCAGATCGATCAACGCCTGGTTGAAGGTTTTCACTTCCGCCGGCGCCGCATCGCTGAGGCTGGTCAGCGTAACCGAAATCATTTGCGTGCCATCCCAGCGCTCAATGGCCCATTGCACCAGCCGCACACCACAGGCATAGCAGAAGACATAAGGATCGGAAGCATCCAACAACACCTCGGCCATGCCATCGTTGTTCAGATCTTCAATGCGGCCTACACCGGGGCTGGAGCTAAAGCTGCTCACCTCTTCCTTGAACGCCTTACCATCAAAGCTGAAGAGACCATAGACGCCGCTATGGGCGCCAGCGCCCCCTTCCACCTGAATCCACAGATGATCCGGTTCGACCTGCACCTGGGTGACGGTTCCTTCACCCAGATAGTCCGGGCTGACGCCGGGGTCTTCCGGGTTGTCGCGCATGGCGAGTTCAATGCGCGCTACTTCTTGCCAACTTTCACCGGCTTTTTCATAAATCGCCAACACATGGTTTTGCAGCGGGTCAAAGTTGCGAATGCCAAGGGTGTGCGCCAGCCAAAGCTCCTGGTCTGTATTGGTTTCCAGTTGGAAAGCATAGACCCCCTCAATGCCAATGCTGTCAGTGGCCGGTTTGGTCAACTGTAAGCTGTCATAGAGCAGTCCTTCCACCTGTTCCTTGGGCGTGGTGGGCACAGGAGTGGCGGTGGCCGTCGGTTCGGGGATGGCCGTAGCCGTGGGCGCTTCAGTAGCTGAGGCGGTTGTCGCTGTCGCCGCGGGGACGGTTGGCGTGGCGTCGGGGGCAGTTGGGTTACAGCCGGCGAGTACAAACAACAACATAGCCAGCGAACAGACAATCGAAAGCGGTTTCATTTGCATGAGTCGTATCCTCATCAATCAGCGGCGTGATCGCACACGTTTGCCAGCGAAAACAACAGTGCGTACCATCGCCCAATAGAATAGAATGATCAGGCAGCGCTTGGTGGAGCAGTAGATAGGAACGGTGCCGCACGCTGTCCACTATCAATAACGGCAAGCATCATACCTTTGATTCCTGGCTCTTGCCAAACTGCGAGGGGCGCTAAAAGAGGTCGTCAGTCGCAAGGGCGTGCGTGGCACGGGTCGGTTGTAGATGCAGCCAGCCCAATGGTAGGAGCCCCTGTAACGCCCGCTAGCCCCCTTTTTTGCTGTTTGACACGACAGCCACTCCGGCATATAATGACGGTACACTTACGCTCCACCCGAAGGTCTAATCACTTGCTCAACTTTCTCATATAACTGAATCAATATCATGTGAATCGCTGTCATGTACGATGACAGACAAAGGAGGCCACAGATGCAGGACCCACAGAATGCACCGTTTGTTCCCGTTCCGGCGACCGTTTCCCGCCGCCGCTTTTTGCAGATGCTTGGCGCCGGCGCCAGTGTCGGTGTTTTAGTTGCCTGTGTACCCGCTGCACCAGCGCCGGATACCGCAGCGCCGGCAGCGGCAGAACCGGCCGCCGCGGCGGCTGAAACCGCCGGAACGGTCGAAAATGGCTTGATGCGCCCCAGCGGCACACCGAAGCGGGGCGGCACGCTGCGCACCGCCTTTGGCGTGACGACGGCGCACTATGATATTCACCAAGGCGGCTCATCTTCGGTCATGGCCCAGGTCTACAACACGTTGGTGCGGCGCAATCTGGTCGATGGGCTGCGCACGGTAATTCCTGACCTGGCCGAAAGCTGGGAGGTAGCCGAAGATGGCTTGACCTATACCTTTGTCCTGCGCCAGGGGGTGAAGTTCCACGATGGCACGCCCTTCACGGCGGATGATGTGGTCGCCAGCTTCAGCCGGCTTCTCACCCCGCCCGAAGGGGTTGTGATCCCCATTAAAGCCGATCTGGCGATGGTGGATTCGGTGGAGAAGGTCGATGATTTCACGGTGAAGTTCAACTTAAGTTCACCACGCGCTTATTTCCTCGACCTGCTGGCTGGGGTAGGCATGGTCATCTATGCGAAGAAGACGTTGGAAGAGAACAACAACGACCTGCGCGAACTTTTGTTGGCCCCCGGCACCGGCGCCTTCAAGTTTGTCGAGTATAAGACTGCCGAGAAGTGGACCTTTGAACGCAACCCGGAATATTGGGATAGCGAACTACCCTACCTCGACAAGATCGAAATGCTCCATGTGCCCGCCTGGTCGGATCGCGGCACAGCGGTGCTGACTGATCAGGCCGATCTTTCCTGGAATGTGTCGGCGGAGACCTGGGCGGAAGGCGAAAGCCGGAGTGACATTGTCCAGGTCAATCGGTTGGCGAACTTTGGCGCCTATTGGGTGCTCTTCAACCTGAAAAAGGAACCCTTTGGTGATGCCCGCGTGCGCCGCGCCATTCACCTAGGGGTCAGTCGTCAGAACCTGATCAAAGCCTTTGCCACCCAAGAGCAGATCAACCTCACCCGCTGGATTCCCTATGGCGATCCCTATGCCACCGCCGCCGACGCCATTGCCCAGTTACCCGGCTATCGCGAAGACAAAACCGCCGATTTGGAAGAAGCCAAGAAGCTGTTGGCCGACGCCGGCTTCCCCGATGGCATGGAAGGGTTGGAAATTCTTGCTGCCGCCGGGCCGCAAGCCGAGTTGTTGGCGACGGCCTTCCAGGATATGCTGGCCCGCAACCTCAACATCAAGGCCGAAATTCGGATCATCGAACGCGCCCAGCTTGGCGAAGAGGAGAAAGCGGGCAACTTCACAATGGTGATCGACACGCCGAGCCATGGCATCTCTGACATTTCGCCACGAGCCAACAACTGGTGGCGCACGGGCGGGTCACAAAACTGGAGCGGTTATTCCAACGCCGATTTTGACGCCCTACTCAGCCAGATCGATGTTGAAACCGACGCCACCAAGCGCGGCGAGTTGATCAACCAGGCGCTCGACCTGCTGGATCAAGACCCGCCCTGGTTCCTCGTCGGCTACACCTTCCACCTGCCCATGTGGCGCACGCCATTCAAAGGCATGTTGCTCAACGACCGCATCTTTGCCGAGTGGGGTCGCTTTGAGACGGCGTGGTTTGATGTGTAACAGGTAGGTTTCATCGATCAAAGATTGCACAGATTACACAGATTAAAATTATTGGTAAAAATCTGCGTAATCTGCGCAATCTTTGATCAGATTGAATCAATCGAAGCCTCAAATTGTTATGACTAAATATATCTTAAACCGACTCCTGATCGCCATCCCCACCTTGATTGGGATTACTATTCTGATCTTTCTGGCCATGCGTGTGTTGCCGGGTGATCCGTTGGCGATCATCATGTCCGAATCGTCGGGTAGCTATGTGCTGAATGATGAGGAGGTGGCGGCGGCGCGGGCCAGTTTGGGGCTGGATAAACCACTCTATCGCCAATATCTCGAATGGATGGGGCAGGTGGTGCGCGGTGATTTGGGGTCGTCCTTCTGGACGAAGGAGCCGATCAGTGCGCTCATCCTGCGCCGGGGGCCGATTACCATGCAGATTGCGCTGATGGCGATCCTCTTCTCTTGGCTGATCGGTGTGCCGATTGGCATGTTGAGCGCGATCTGGCGCAATTCGCTCTTTGACTACTTTGCACGCCTGGGGATCACCCTTTTTATTGCAGTGCCTAGCTTTTGGGTCGGTTTGTTGATCATTCTCTTTACCGTGCTGGTCTTTACCTGGCGTCCGCCGCTGAGTATTGTTCAACTTTGGGAAGATCCCGTCGCCAATCTTTCGATGACGCTGTTGCCGGCCTTTGCGTTGGGGCTAGGGTTGGCCGCCGGTCAGGCGCGCATGACCCGTTCTTCGGCTTTAGAAGTGCTATACGAAGATTATGTCCGCACCGCGCGCGCTAAAGGGTTAGGCGACAAGATGGTAGTCTGGCGTCATGTTTTTCGCAATGCGTTGCTGCCGGTCATCACCACTTCCGGCTTGGCGTTGGGCGGGTTGCTGGGCGGGGCAGTTTCGGTCGAACGGGCCTTTGGCGTGCCGGGGCTGGGAACGTTACTGGTACAGGCGCTCAATGACCGCGACTGGATGATGATCCAGAATTTGGTGTTGCTCTATGGTGTAATCTTTGCGGTCATTAATTTGCTGGTCGATCTGAGTTATGCCTGGTTTGACCCGCGGATTCGGTATGAATGACAAGGTAACAGGGTGACAAGGTAACAGGGTGACAAGGTGAGTTCGATTTCGGTAACAGACGTATCGGGAAGCCGTGGTGCAGAGAAGAGTACAGCCAACGGGATTGGGCAGGCGCTACGCGCGATCAGACGCTTTGTGCGTTCGTCACCCGTTGGAGCGGTAGCGGCGACAATCTGGCTTCTGTTGATCCTCATGGCGATCTTTGCCCCCCAATTAGCGCCCTATGATCCACAGGAAGCCGATTATGGCGCCATCCGCCAAGCGCCAAGTGCAGCCCATTGGTTGGGCGCCGATGACTTGGGGCGCGATATTCTCAGCCGCATTATCTTTGGGGCGCGCATTACGTTGGTTGTGAGTATCTCGTCGGTGTTGATCGGTGATCTGCTGGGTTTTCTGTGGGGCGTCGCCAGTGGCTATATTGGTGGGCGCTTTGACCTGATCAGCCAGCGGGTGTTGGATGTCCTCATGTCCTTTCCGACGCTGATTTTGGCGCTGTTGCTGTTGGTGGCCTTGGGCGCCGGGTTGACAACGGTCATCATCGCCATTGCCGTCACCCGCATACCGGGGGCGACGCGGGTCATTCGATCGGTGGTTCTCTCGGTGAAAGCCAACGCCTATGTTGAGGCGGCGCGGATGGTGGGGGTCAAGCCCCTCTGGTTGATGTTGCGCCATATTGCGCCGCAATGTATCGCGCCCTTGATTGTCATTGCCACACTCAATTTGGGCGGTGCGATCTTTGCTGAGGCGGCTTTAAGCTTTTTAGGCTTGGGCATTCCGCCACCCGCACCCAGTTGGGGCAATATGTTGGGCGGTGTGCTGGCGGCGTCGTTTAAGCCGTCGTGGTGGTTGGTGGTCTTTCCGGGGCTGGCCATTACGCTTGCCGTGATGGCGGCGAATTTGTTGGGGGATGCGCTACGCGATTTTCTCGATCCCAAGTTGCGGCAGCGACTGGATTAGTTTACAATGGCTCGCTTTAATCTTGAACTTCTGCGTTCTGATATTCAAAGAGGTAAACGC
Organism: Caldilinea sp. CFX5; assembly: GCA_021405325.1. The sequence goes on from QWII01000031.1 coordinate 165,180, forward strand.
AAGTTACGTATCACAACACATGCACAGATGGAAGCATTTAAAGATGGCTTGCTATTAGCCGACCTACGTTACGTGTTTGAACACGGGAAAGTGATTGAACTATACCCCGATGACAATCGTGGGTTGTTATATGCTATAATACCTGAGCATGGCGCGCCTGCACATATTGTCGTTGAAGATACACAGTTTGAAGGTGTTATTATTACTGCCTACATCCCAGATCGACGAAAGTGGACAGCAAATAAGCACCGGCGGAAGTAGAGGGAATCACATCATGAAATGCTCAGTTTGCGCAGAAGAAACGCAAAAAAATGGCGTAGCCACTCAGGTTTTCCGGCGCTCAGGCGTTGTCGTTACGATTACCGGAATTCCGGCCATTTCACTTTGTCCATCCTGCGGCAACGCAGTGTTAGACTGGGAGGTAGCACAACAAGTGGAAGATTTAATCTTGCCCCTTTTCCAGTGGGCGGAATCCCATACACTGCCTAAACCAGTCGTGACAATTACGTTTCCAGAAGCATTTGCTGTTGCTGCCTAGTCGGTCACGGACTGGCTAGGCAGCAAGTTAATACTACAACGTCGGCAAAGCCGGCATCACCTCGTTCTTCAACAGTTCAAGCGAACGTGTCCAGCGGGCGCGATCATCCCAGTCATGGGCGATCATTAGCAGCGTGCCAAAACCGCCGGTCACATCCCACACTGCGCGCAGGCGGCGCACACATTCATCGACATCGCCAACAATTGCCAGTTCGTTGATGCAATAGTCAACCGTCACGTCAGCATCGGGCATGGCGGAGCTGGTTTTGAGATTGTCCAGCCGACCGGCGCCGATCAAGTTGATCAGGTAATCAAAGGAGCGACCAAAGGCGCTGTTGCGGGCGAATGCCATCGCCTCGGCTTTGGTTTCACCCACAAAGATGTTGCGGGAAATGCGCCAGATTGAACGATCCGGCGTCGGGCGACCGGCGTTTTTGGCGCCCGCGCAATAGGTTTCCCAGTGTTGGGCCAGGGTCGAGGCCGGGACGAGATTGGTGCTGAGGGGAATATAGCCCCGTTCACCGGCCATGCGTGCGGCCATTGACTGCCCTTTCATCACGCTCATGGCAACCGGCGGGTGCGGTTTTTGATAGGGTTGCAGAATGTAGCCGCGCCGGATGGCAGGGTCAGTGTCGTCAATGTGGATGTGCCAAAAATCGCCCTTGAAGTCAAAAGGCGGCTCGGTTTGCCAGAGTTTTAGCACCATGTCGATGCCTTCGACGGTCATCAAGCCCAGGGTCGAGGGGTCGGTGGGCAGGTCAAAGAGGCTGAGGTCGCTCTTGATGCCGCTTTGCCCGAAGCCGCACATCAAGCGTCCACGGGCCAGATGGTCGAGATAAGCCAGCCGCACGGCAATATTGGCTGGGTGATGGAGCGGCACAAGGGTCACGCCGGTGCCAAAGCGGATCTGTTTGGTGCGGGGCAGGGCGTTGGCAATAAAGAGATCGTTGGCGGGGATCGGCTCCCACTCCACCGAATGGTGTTGCCCGACCCAGGCTTCGCTGTAGCCCAGTTGATCGGCCAGGACAACAAGTTCCAGGTCTTCTTCAAAACAGGTGGTGCGATCCTTCTCCGGCGGGTGCATCGGCATCATAAAGAGTCCCAAATTCATGGCGGCGCCTCCTTGGGTGGGAAAGGGTTGCTCGTGCGCCTGGGTGTCACCGCGAATCAGTGGGATTTGCGAATCAATTTTTCCGACGTGGCGGATTTAATTGATAGGCAGGTGCAAGCAGCAACCATAGATGCGAAAGTCGAAACAGCGACTGTCAGTATAGCGGAAAGAGGATGCGGTGTAAAATGGTAAAAATTGGTCACAAATATTGGTAGCTTGTTGAATTGAGTGAAAAAGTTCTATGTAGTATAATGTGTTCTATCCAAATTAAGATGCAGCATAGAAATATGAGTTATGCCTGAAGCACAAAAAATTCTAGTAATCGATGATGCTGGGCAACGTAAGTGGGAAACAGTTACCTATACATCCATTTTCGTGCCATTGATCGCCGTCAATTAATCTGTGTCGTAGTGAAAGTAAGGGTTGATAACAAGTACCTCTACAATGTTTTCATTCAACAAAGTGAAAAAGTTAAGGGGTATGATACATTACCTGCAACAGCCTTTCGCATCTGGTATATTCATCCACGTAGGCGACCTAAACAGTTTGGGATTCGAGGGTAACGATGAGAAATTTAGAAATCTTGTTTAGACCACCAGGGTTAGTGGAAGCAATTGCTTCCGAGCCAGATGAAATATCTGAAGAAACCCTCATCACGGAAGGCTATCGTTCTGCCTGGGTGACTGATCTAATGATTGATTATCATCCGAAGACAGAGTTGCCCTACTGTTTTATGAGTTCACATTTTCAACATACCTATCCATTGGTCATCTGGGCATTAAAAGTCTACGTTACGGAACATTTCAACCTTCCACAAGCTGGGTTAATGGATGTGCCGCTCCATGAGGCGTTTAGTTGGGCCTATTATCATTTTATTCTCAAGGATGGCGCCCAATTGCCCCAGCCTTTTACCAAAGTGACCATCAACCCAACCGATTATACGCAAGTGGCGCTTGGGTATGCATTGGCAACAGCAAGGTGAGGTAGTCATAGCGCCTATCTTCGTTGTCCAGCTAGATTGACTCTCCCTGATACACTTAGGTTTGCTGTAACTCCTCCACCACATTCCAATCCGAGACGGATTCAACAGGGGCTTTGTCATCACCATCTTCCCACATCAGGGAGAAGCCCCAAATTGTTGCGTCGCCAATCCAAAAATCCGCGGGAGTGAATGGCATTCGTGAATTTGGGGGCGATTCCGGGCGCGAGGGGTTGTATTCAACCTCCCAACCAAAAGCCTCTCCTTTCCAATATTCATTTTGGCGATGTAGACGTTCAGCCAATGCACGCACTTCATTGAGATCAGGAATAAAAACGGGTACAAAAGGCCGAAATTCCTTATCGATCGTGATCTGCACTTTAGTGATTGTCCCTTTTATCTTTTTCCTTGTTCCAAGTGGTGACGATTTCGTTGTATCGCTCTTTGATAATGTCCTCAATGTCGTTAAGCTCATGATTTCTAAATCCCCTTTCACTGCTACCGATAGCGGCATGAGCCAAAATTTCGCTGTCTTGCCTGACTTAACAACGTGAACGTGGATCGGTTCGATAAGGTCGGCCTCATAGAAAAAGAAGCGATATCCCTTTTCTCGAAAGATGGTTGGCATCTACTTTTCCTGATCGCTTAAATTTGTTGGCACTCATGGAAATATTTAGAGCATTTACTCTGCCAGTGGATCAGCAAATACCTCACGCACCGGTAGCTCAAAGCCGGGTAGTACATCACCACCCGTTAAAGTATCTTCTTCACCCAATATCTCTACATCCGCCCCAGGACGATAAACCTCAATCAGACGATAATTGGGATAGACTAACCAAACTAACCGAGAACCGTTTGCTAAATAATAAACAGCAGTATCGCGCATCTCATTGATTGTATCGTCTGGTGATTTAATTTCTACAGCAATATCGGGCATTCCTGACACACTGCCCTGTTCTACCAAAGCAGTACGGTTGCAAGTAAAGGAAACATCTGGGAGTCGAGAGTTTCGCGTATCTTTAGGCGTTTGATGGCGAACTTCAACACCTGGTCGGCCTGCCTTATACTGCTTGGCATGGAGTGCAAACGCAACGTTAATATTGCTGGCAATTAAACCATGCTGTTGGGTTGGCATCTTTTCATGTACCTTTCCATTGATCAATTCAAAGAGATGATTACTATTCTCTGGTGACAAATATAAGCGTTCAAATTCATCAACCGTATACTGCTGCGTCATTGGACGTTCTTTGGTCGTCAACATGATCTGCTTCTCCTGCCCATAAACAAACTGCAACCAGAATCAACTCTTGCTCGCATTATACAACTCTTGCCAAGTTCCATACAAAAAGCCCCACACCACCCGGCGCAGGGCTTCTTGTCATCAAAAATCTAAAACTTGTCACTGCCAGTGCAAGCCTGGCAGGATCGGCAATCTAAAATCGCCTTACTTCTCGCCCGGCGCGCCGAACTCCTTGAAGATCTGCACCGATTTCTCATAGGCGATCTTGACCGCTTCTTCCGGCGTCGATTGGCCGTTGAGGACAGCGGCTATCATATCCGGGGCGACGCTGTTGGTGTCGATGGCGGCGATCTGTGCAGTCAACGGACCGGGCCAAGAGGGACCGCTGTAGCCCGACGGGTCGAGCGCCGAGGGCTTGACGGCAATGCTCTGCGGCGTATCCTTGATGATCGGCCACTCCCACATGCTTTCATAGGAGGGAATGGCGTAAGCGCGGGCGTTCTCAAAAGCGCCTTGCATCGCTTCTTCTGTAAAGAAGCTTTTGATCAATTCGATAGCCGCTTCCGGGTTTCTGCCCCCCGTGACCTTCAGGAAATTTTGACTGCCCTGACCGTTAAATTCTTGCAGCTTTGGCCCGCCACACATGAGATGGAAAACCGTCTTTTCGGCCACCGGGTTCTTATCAAAGTAAGCTTTCGCCAGCACCGTACCGGCGTTTTGGGTATAGGCAATTTTGCCACCCAAATAAGCTTCGTTGTTCGAGGGATCAACCCAGCTCAAGATACCGGGGGGCATCATCGGCTGCCACTTCTCATTGGTGAAGGTGTCCACCAGCCAGTTGATGGCGTCAATCGTTTCGGGTGAATCGATGGTCACATATTGGCCGGTCTCGTCGGTCCAGGTGGCGCCCCAGCCATGCAGAGCACGGTAGATCATGGTGTTGCCGTCACCGGAGCGGTTGACGGTCATACCCCAGCCCCACATCTCTTTGCTGGGGTCAGAGACTTCCAGACAAGCTTCCCGCAGGTCATCAAAGAGGCGAATGGTGCTAATGTCGATACCCTTCTCTTTGAAAATATCGTCGCGCACATAGCCGCCGCCGGCGCGACCGTGATAGGGAACCCCATAGAAGCCATCCTCCACATAGGTTTGTTTGCGCATCAACGGGGCAATTTCACCGTATTGACCAATCAATTCTTCGACAATATCGGTAACATTATCGACCGTTCCCAAAGCCTTCATTTGGATAACGGAGACATTGTGCATCCAAACATCGGGTGCATCCCCGGCAGCCACCGCCGCGCCGATCTTCTGAATGTCAGAGCCGCCGCCGAGGAAGCCGGCAGTGTCGGCCACTTCTAACGGCCAGCCTTTTTCAACCGCAAAGTCTTCGACATGGGTGCGCACAAAAGTGTTGTAATCAGGATGGAAATCTTGGGTGAGGAGAACCCACAGGGGTGTGTCTTCCGACACGGTGACGGTTCCGGCAGCCGCGCTGCTATCGCTGCCGGTGGCCGGCGCCGCCGCGGGTCCGGCTGGTGTACAGGCCGCCAGCAAACCGACCCCCATGAGGCCGCCGGTCAGACGCAGAAATTGACGACGAGAAACGCTTGCACCATTCATACTGTCCTCCAATGTGTATTCAATTATGAAACGATCAGGTATTGACTCACTTTCAAGGTCAGCCGCCACGCCAGTTGGATCGGGAATGCGTCAGGGTTTTCTTGGTGAATTACAGGGATGATCGGACTTGCGTAAAGACTGACAAATAGGCAGCACCGTTAGGTGTTGCCGGAAACAGCGGATACAACCGGAGATCGTAGGTGCGGTTTGCAACCGCACAAGCCTTCCAATATCGGAGAGCGTGCGCGCCTTAAAAGGCAACCGCAAACCGCACCTACGATCCCAACCAGACAACTATGTTCAAAACAAAAAGGAGTGCCACGCGCCACTCCTTTTTTCCCTTAGCCCTTCACAGCGCCGGCGGTCAGACCGGCCACCATAAAGCGTTGACCGACGACATAGAGGATGCCGACCGGAATCGCCATGAGCAACGCGGCGGCGGAGAGTTCGCCCCACGGCAACACGTCACCGACGATCATCTGCGCCATGCCAATCGTGAGCGTAAAGAGGCGCTCTTTGGAGAGGAAGATATAGGCGAAGATGAACTCTTTCCAGGCCAGCGTAATCGAGAACATGGCCGCGGCCATGAGCGCCGGCAGCGTCAACGGCAGCACCACTTTCCAGAACGCTTGGAAGTGGTTGCAGCCGTCGATCATCGCCGCTTCTTCCATTTCGCGCGGGATCGACGCATAGTAGCCCATCATCAACCAGGTGGCAAAGGGCAGACCGAAGACCGGGTAGGCGATCATCAGACCGGCCAGGCTGTTGGTCAACTTCAGCGCCGTGAAGATCTGATACATGGGGATGAACATCATAATCCCCGGCATGAGATAGGCGACCAACACGCTGCTGCTAAAGAAGTTGGCGCCACGCCAGCGCAAGCGGGTCAACCCGTAGCCGCCCATGGCCGCCACAATCACGGAAAGTAGGGTGCTGACCACCGAGACCTGTAGCGTATTCCAATACCATGTCGTGAATTTGCGCGTCGGGCCAAGCAACAACTCAAATTGCTCCAACGTCCACGGCGACGGCCAGAAGACCGACTCGAAGGCGACCACCTGCGAGGTCTGCTTAAAGGCCGTGATCAGCGTCCAGTAGAAGGGCAGCAATTCAAAGATCACAAAGACCAGCAGCACAACAAAGGCAACGGCGGCGGAAATGCGCCGCCCCCAACGGTAGGAGGCATGTTGGCGTTGCACCGAGTCGCCAATAAAGGTGCGATGGAAGGCTTTGCCAATGGCGCTGAAGAGATCCTCCAGCAGATTATTGACCAGGAAGAAGAGCGCCACGCCGGCCTGCAAGAGCATACGGAACGGCCAGGTGAGGATGGCCCCGATGCGGCTGAGTAGACCGGTGGACACTTCTACCACCCGCTCTTCCTGTCGGCCACTGTTGGACATATACTTGCCCAGCAAGAAGATGAAGATCATCAGCACGGGCGCCATCGTAATCGCAATCGCCACGGCGGCGCCAAAGCGAGCGGCGCCAAAGGCTTCAAAGGCGAAGATCGAAAAGACGCGCGTCGAGTTGAGCGGCCCGCCGCCGGTGATCAAGAAGATCATGTCAAAGCTGTTAAAGGTCCAGATGGTGGAGAGCAGCACAGCGACAATGATCACATAGCGCAGACCCGGCAGGGTAATGTGCAAGAAACAGCGCCAAGCACTGGCGCCATCGATGGTCGCCGCTTCGTAATATTCCTTGTCAATCGCTTTCAGACCAGCCAACAGATTGACGGTGAAGAAGGGAATGCCACCCCAGATGTTGACCAGAATCATCGACATCATTGCCGTCTCAACCGCGCCAAACCAGGGAAAGCCTTTTTCCACCAGGCCCGTTTGGATCAAAAATTGATTGACGCCGCCATAGACCGGGTCCAGCAACCCCTTCCACGCAATCGCCGCCACCACCGAGGGCACGATCCAGGGCAACAGGATCGCGGCGGTGAGGATATTGCTAAAGCGAGTCATGCGGTGCAGCAGGATGGAGATGAGCAGCCCGCCGATAAATTTCAGCAGCACTGACCAAAAGGTAAAGACGACCGTATTCTTCACCGCTGAGTGAAAGTTGGGGTCGCTCCAAATATTGCGGTAATTCTGCAAGCCAACAAACGGCCCCATCTCCAGCGTGATGGTGTTGGTAAAGCTCATATAGACCGCACGGAGAAATGGATAGGCGATCAGCCCGCCCATTAGCACCAGGGTTGGTAGGACAAAGACATACGCCGCGGCCCAATCCTGCCCCAGGATGTGACGTAGCTTAAAATGCCAGGGTTTGCTCTCCGCCTGCGGCGTGACACGAAAACCACCGGTCAATGTTGTCTGGCTCATCTGATCGCCTCTCTTTCACAAAGAGACAAGAAGAGGAGAAGACAGGAAGACAAGAAGACAGGAAGGCAAGAAGACAGGAAATATAAAGAACTGACGATTCGGCGTTAGTTCACGGTATGCTTTCCCATCTTCCGCTCTTCTTGTCTCCCCCTCTTCTTGTCTTCTTGTCTCCCTGTCTTGCTAACACTACTTACACGCCCGCCGCGCCCATCTCCTGGAAGATCTTGATGGCGGCTTCGGCGGTCTGTTTCACCGCGTCGGCGGCGCTGGATTGGCCGGTGAGGACGGCGGCCACCATGTCAGTCGGCAGGTTCTGGGATTCGACGGCGGCGATCCAGGGCGTGCTGGGACCAGGGAAGGCAACGCCGTTCCAGCCGGCGGGGTCGAGCGCGCCTTCTTTTTGGGCAATGCTGTTGGGCACGCTGGTGATCTCTTCCCAATCCCACATGTTGGTGTAGGCCGGCAGCGCATAGGTCGTCGCAATCTTGTAGACTTCCTTCATCACATCATCTTCAAAGAAGCTGAGGATCAACTCACGCGCCGCTTCCGGATTCTTGCCGCCCTTGATCAGGCCAAAGTTCATGGTGCCAAGGCCGAAGAAGCGTTCCAAGCCGGGGCCGCCCTTGGGGTAATCCCAGAGGATGTCATTGACAAAGGGCACCTGATCGACCACCGCTTTGGCGTAGACCGTACCGCCGTTCTGCGTATAGGCCAACTTACCGCCCAGGAAGACTTCGTTGTTGGTCGGGTCGGTCCAGCTCAAGACGCCGGGGGGCAACATGCGTTCCCACTGCGGGTTGGTGTAGGTGTCCAGTAGCCATTCCATCGCTTGCACCGTCTCCGGCGAGTCGATGGTCACTTTTTGGCCGGTCTCATCCACCCAAGTCGCGCCAAAGGAGTGAATGATGCGATGGGTCATCCAGTTGCCGTCGCCGCCGCGGTTGACCGTCATGCCCCAGCCCCAAATCTCCTTGGCCGGGTCGGAAACTTCCATCGCCGCTTCGCGCAATTCGTCGTAGGTCTTCAGTTGGGTGACATCAATACCGACCGCATCCCACAGATCCTTGCGCGCCCAGCCGCCGTCACTGCGCACATGGAAGGGGACGGCGTACCAATCGCCGTCGATCATCAACTCTTTCTTCTGGCGGGCGCCGGTATCGCCATGGCGACCGATGATCTCATCCACCAAATCGGTAACGGGAGCGATCAGCCCTAGTTGGTTGTACTGCGGCACACTCAACGTGCGCTGGATCATATCGGGCGCATCGTCAGCGGCCACCTGGGCGGCGATTTTCTGCAACTCGGCGCCGCCGGCCACGAAGCCGGCCATGTCGGCCACTTCCAGCGGGTAGCCCTTTTCGGCGGCGTAGTCTTCAATATGCTTGCGGACAAAGTCGTTATAATCGGGGTGGAAATCTTGCGTCTGCAATACCCAGAGCGGCGTGTCTTCGGCCACAGTGATGGCGCCGGGGGCGGCATTGCTATCCGCGGCCGGGGCGCCGGCGGGCGTGCCCGCCGGCGCGCAAGCGGCCAACAGGCTAACACCTAAAACGCCGCTGGTGGCGTGCAGGAATTGCCGACGGGAAAGTTTCATACTCATGCGATTCCTCCTATACTACTGTTACTGCTTGTTTATACTACTTTGGTGCAATTTGGTAATGGTACTAACCGGCAATGAAAGTTAGGTATGAAAGTCTGACGAAGCAACTAAACGTTATGCTGGATTGACGATGAAACGGCGGATTTTTTCATCCTCGATCATCCTGGCCATTGTGGAGAAGCCAGGATTTCCGGTTCGTTCACTTCGTGCAAACTTATCGAACAAACTGGGTTGTGCAGGATGATGCACTGGGTTTATCAAAGAGTGCTGGCAGCCGGAATATACCTTTGGTATGACGGGATGATGTGCTACCGAGCATTTACTTGCAATGGGACAAAAGCATTGTACAAAATTTCGACAAGGGAAGCAAAGCCACTTCAAGGATAACAAAATTTGTGCAAGTCGTCAACTACTGTAGGGGATAAGAGTCGATTAACTGTAGTATAGATCAATATACCATAAGCGATGGTAAGCCATAACGCCGTTTGACCACCAATCGCAAACATGCCAGAATAGGAAATTATACCCAACCCGCAAAACCGGTAGTAAAGAGTTTAGTCTTTCTCCCAATCGCGGAAAGCCTAATGAACGTTACGAAAATAAAGCGGTAACTGTAGGTCATCGCCGCCGGCGTGACAAGTTCCAAGGATTACCGAAACCATTCGCTACCCTTCATTAGTGAAACCATTCGCTACCCTTCATTAGTCTTTACTACCGGTTCAATGTAGTCTACTGATGGAGGTTTCGATGCCCTACGACTTCGCCCGTTATCTCAATATCCGCAGCGCTCATTCGCCGGTGCTGGCGCCGGATGGCAACCGCGTCGCTTTTCTGAGCGACATTACCGGCAACTATCAAGTGTGGAGCGTCGGCTTGGAGGACGCCCCGGCCCAACGCTGGCCCTGCCAGTTGACCTTTTTTGCCGATAAGGTGTGGGAGCTGCATGGTACGCCCGCCGCCGATCACTTGATCGCCGTGGGCGATGTCGGCGGTAATGAACGGCAGCAATTCTATCTGATCAGCAACTATGGCGTGGACGCCAACGGCCATTTCGCCCATGATGTCCGTAAACTCACCACCAATGACGACGCCATCCACCGCTTTGGCGTCTGGAGCAAGGACGGCCAGCAGATCTACTACACCAGCAACGCCCGCAACAATGTCGATTTTGACCTCTACCGCCTGACCTTGGCCACCGGCGGCGTTGAAGCGCTCCACCAATTCCAGGGGCGCCGCACCATCGCCGCCATGTCGCCCGATGAGCGTTACCTGCTCTGCACCGAGGATCTCTCGTCGTCACAAATCGAACTCTATCTGGTTGATTTGCTCACCCACCAGGAGATCCATTTGACGGCTGGTCAACCGCCGGCCCGCTACGACGCCATACGCTGGCGCGACACAGGGATCTATTTGTTGACCGACGCCCTCCACGATCGAGGGGCGCTCTGCCGGTATGACCTGACCAGTCGCACGCTGCTGCCACTGTATGACGCCACCATTGCCAGCGAAAACGGTGAATTAGAAGCGTTGGTCGTTGCCAACGATGGTCGTCACGCCGCGCTGACCTATAATGCCGAAGGCGCAAGTCAGCTCTACCTGATTGATCTGGAACACAATACACCCCAGCCGGTCGTCACTGTGCCAAGCGGCATCATCGGCGGGCTAAAGTTCAGTGCGGATGGTGCGGCGTTGGTCTTTGATTTACAAAGCCCCACCCGTCCGCAGGATCTTTGGCGGCTTACTGTGGCGGATCAGCAATGCGACCAACTCACCCATAGCAACCACGCCGGCATTGATGAAAGCACCTTTGTCACGCCCAGCCTGGTTCACTATCCCACCTTTGACGGGCGCCAGATTCCCGCCTTCTATTTCCGCCCGCCGGGGGCGACGCCGGCCAACGGCTTCCCCTGCCTGCTCTATGTCCACGGCGGGCCGGCCAGCCAGTTGCGCCCCGATTTTGATGTGCGCTTTCAATACTTTGTCGGTCAGGGGTACGCGATTCTGGCAACCAATGTGCGCGGCAGCAGCGGCTATGGGCGGGAGTACATGTTGCTCGATGAAGTGGAGTTGCGCATGGACAGCGTGACCGATTTGAAGTATGCCGTGGAGTGGTTACAACAACAGCCGGACGTGGACGCCGGTCGCATTGCCATTTACGGGCGCAGCTATGGCGGTTTTATGGTGCTGGCGGCGTTGACCGAATATCCCGATCTCTTTGCCGCCGGGGTCGATGTGGTGGGGATTGCCAACTGGGTCACCTTTCTGGAGCGCACCAGCCCCTGGCGCCGGGCGCACCGTGAATTTGAATATGGCTCCCTCGCCCACCACCGGGCCTTTCTCGAACGCATCTCGCCGATCCACAAGGCGGCGCAGATCCGCGTCCCCCTGATGGTGCAGGCCGGTGACAACGATCCTCGTGTGCCGCTCTATGAATCGGAACAGGTGGTGGAACGGGTGCGCACTGCCGGCGGCACGGTCGAATTTGTCCACTACGCCGACGAAGGCCACCAATTCAGCAAACTCGCCAACCGGATCGACAGCTTTACGCAGATGGCGACCTTTTTGGCGAAATATTTGCGCGGGGCGTAGCGACTACCTCTGCTTGTAGCCGGTCCGTGACCGGCGTCCACAAACGTTGTTCCAACGGCTGGCGGCGCTGTCGAGTGGGCAGATTGGTTGCGCCTGTGCGTCGCACGCTTGACGCCCCCTAGCTCGACCGCGCCGGCGCCACCGCCCGCAAGCGTTTGTGCAAGGAGCGTGCGTGGCACTGACCAAGCTAGCTTCGATAAACCGCTCGTCCGCTGGTCAGTGCCGCGCACGCGGAGGGAGCAGGGTTGATGCCGCGTACGCACGCTACCGACATCTGACGCCAAGGGTAGCCAACTAGGGGCGCCGCTCCTGCCGCACCCGTTCCAACATAGCGCGATCACTCGCCAGATCAGGATGACCGATGGCTTCGTCCAGTTCCACCGTGCGCAGCAACAGTTGTTCCGCCATCGCCAGATCACCCAAGGATCGATGAACCATCGCCATGTTATAACAGGTGATACTTTCCTGCCAGCGATCCCCCACCTGACGGCTCAGGGGCAGCGCTTGCTCGTAGTAGCCCAGCGCCTTCTCCTTCTCCCCCAAGGCAGCGTAGACCCCGCCGATGTTGTTGAGGGTGGTGGCCTCGCCCGCCTTGTCCCCCACCTGCCGCCACAGAGGCAGCGCTTGCTCGTAGTACGCCAGCGCCTGCCCCTTCTCCCCCAACGCTGAGTAGACCCGGCCGATGTTGTTGAGGGTGGTGGCCTCGCCCGCCTTGTCCCCCACCTGCCGCCACAGGGGCAGCGCTTGCTCGAAGTACGCCAGCGCCTGCCCCTTCTCCCCCAAGTCATCGTAGACCCGGCCGATGTTGTTGAGGGTGGTGGCCTCGCCCGCCTTGTCCCCCACCTGCCGCCGCAAGGGCAGCGCTTGCTCGTAGTACGCCAGCGCCTGCCCCTTCTCCCCCAAGGCAGCGTAGACCCCGCCGATGTTGTTGAGGGTGGTGGCCTCGCCCGCCTTGTCCCCCACCTGACGCCACAGGGGCAGCGCTTGCTCGTAGTACGCCAGCGCCTTCTCCTTCTCCCCCAAGTCATCGTAGACGCTGCCGATGTTGTTGAGGGTGGTGGCCTCGCCCGCCTTGTCCCCCACTTGACGCCGCAGGGGCAGCGCTTGCTCGTAGTACGCTAGTGCTTGTCGCTTATCACCCAGAGATGAGTAAACATAGCCATATTCATGCAACATACGGGCTTCCGCTTTTTGATCCTGTTCCTGCCGAGCAGCGGTCAGCGCAAGCGCTAGCCATTGAAGCCGATCTTGGAACAGACCACGGCGCGTTTGGAAAGTCATTAAAGAATCAACAAATTGAATGGCGCTAGCATCGGTTGCGGAGAGTTGGGACCAGGCAAAACTAACCTGTTCATAAATGGCCTCAATGCGCTGCCAATCCTCCTCATCTTCTTCCACCAGCGCCAAGTAATAAGCGCGATGGCGACTGGTCACTTCTGCCGGCAATTGCGTGCGCGCCAGGGCGGATAGCGTTTGGTGCAACCCCAACGTCTCATCCGCCCCCATCTCCACCAAATTGCGGTCGGCCAGGGTAAAGAGCGTCTCTTCGTCGGCCCCGGTCACGGCGCGGGCGGCGGGGAGGTCGAAGCGGGCGGGTTTGGGGGCGAACGCGCCCAGGGCATAGAAGGCGGCGACGGCCGCAGCGGGCAGATCGGCCAGGCTGAGGGCGATGGTCTCTTGCAGCGTCACTTCTTTGTGCTGCGGGTCGCCCAGCCGTTGGCTGGCCAGGGCGAGACGGGCGGCGGGGTCGGTCAGGGTGGTTAGCGCCAGGTGGCGGCGGGCCTGGGTGCGCCGCTGGCTGGACGCGCTCAGATAGCCGCCGAGCAGTTCCAGCGCCAGGGGCAGGCCATCGACCAGGGCGGCCAGCCGCTGGGCGGCGGCGGGGTCGGTGGCGGACGCTTCGGGGGCCAGGGCAACGAGCAGATCATAGGCCGGTTGGGGGGCCAGCACCGGCACGTCGATGCTCTGGTGCGGGCCGGCAAAGCGGCGGGCCAGCGCGCCGTCGCGCGTGGTCAGCAGGGTGGCGACTTGGGGTGCGCTACAGCGCAGTTGAGCCGCCGCTTCCCACTGCCAGAGATCATCCAACACCAGCAAGAGCCGCCGGTTGCCGATGGCGTTGGTCAGCCGTTGGGTGCGGGCGTAGGGGTCGATCAGGTCGCGCAGATCGACGCCCAGGGCATCACCCCAGGTCGCCTGGATGCTGGCGACATCGGCCAGCCGCCCCAGACCGGCCCAGAGAATGCCGTCGCGAAAATGGGCCAGAACGCGCGGATGACGGGCCAGCGCCACCGCCAGCGTCGTCTTGCCCACACCGGGCAACCCCGCCGCCGAGAGCGCCATCGTCTGCCCGGCGCAGAGCCGGTTCACTAGCGCTTCGACCAGTTCGTCCCGGCCCAGGAAATGGGGCGGCAGCGACGGCACGCCAACATAGAGCAGCGGTCGCTCACTGCCCAGCACGGTGACATACTTGTCGCCGCGCACCTCGTCCCCGCCGATAATCTTGTCGCGGTTGATGAGATCGCCACCGCTGGTGGTGACGCTGCCGGGGGGATTTTCTTCTGCCTGCAATCGGGGCATGGGGTTTACCTCGCTGATCGTAGTCAAGACTTTAGTCTTTGGGAAGCCTTGAAGACTAAAGTCTTGACTACGGATAACTTCACCGCGCCGCTGTGACCTACTGCACTGGCGCGGTGGCTTTGCTTGTTGTAAGATCGGCCCTAGCATACCACGAAACCGGGCCGGACGCTACTCGTCGCTGCGCCGTTTCGTTCAGCGATAAGCATCATTTCGGCGTAACTACCAAACCCGCTTGTTGCCCGTCTCTGACTGGTACATGGGACGCCGGTCACGGACCGGCTACGAGCGGACAAAGCCAGGTGGTTACTTTACACCAAGAGGAGCAACCTTGTGAAGGCAGGACATTTTTTCCGCGTTACCGTACTCTGCACCCTGGTCGGGCTGTTAGCCAGTCTGGCCTGGCAACCGGCGTTGGCGGATCCACAAAGCCCGGATCAACCGGCCGCGCCCCAGGTCGTCATCGGCAGCGGGACGGCGGCCAGTTGTCAGAACCAGAACGCGGCCAACGACTTGAGCAATGCTGTGGCCGCCGGTGGTAACATTACCTTCAACTGTGGCCCGGCGCCGGTGGTGATGACGGTCAACACCAACGCCACCGACCAAACGGTGACGATTGACGGCGGCGGGCTGATTGCATTGAGCGGCGAAGATACACGCCAGATCTTCTTGCTCTTTGGCAGCGCCAACCTGACGCTCAACAACATCAGCCTGCTCGACGGGGCGGGCTTTGCCGGCGCGGCGATCAGCATCTCGACGGCCCAGGCCAGCGCCACCATCAACCACAGCTTTCTGACCAGCAACGATGCCGGCGCGGGCAACGGCGGCGCCATCTTGAACCGGGGAACGTTGGTCATCAACCACTCGTCGTTGGGCGCCAACCGCAGCGGCAACTTTGGCGGCGCCATCTTTAACAACGGCGGCACGGTGACGATCAAAAACTCGACCATCATCAACAATGACGCGGCGGAAGGGGCCGGCCTCTGGCACAGCGAAGGCACGGTGACGGTGGAGAACAGCAGCATTCGCTCCAACCGGGCGACCGGTCTGGGCGGCGGCCTTCACGTTGATGTCGGCACGGTGACGGTGGTCAACAGCACCCTCTTTGACAACAAGGCGAGCGGCGGCGGCGGCATCTACATGCGCGGCAACAGCCTGACCATCACTAACGCCACCTTCAACCGCAATCGCGCCGACACCGGCGGCGCGCTCTGGAACGTTGCCGGCACGACCACGGTCAAGAACACCATCTTCAACGACAGTCGCAACAGCGCTGACAGCAGCCCCAGTCTGAACTGCGACGGCCCGGCCGTCACCTCCGGCGGGCGCAACATCGTGAGCGACAACACCTGCGTCCCCAACCCCAGCAGTGTCGGCGACCTGTTGGCGACCAACCCGAAGTTGGAGCCGTTTATCAACGACAACGGCGGCCCCACCCGCACCTTTATGCTCCTGCCCGACAGCCCGGCGCTCAACTACGCCCAGGGTTGCCCGGCCACCGATCAACGCGGCGTGACCCGCCCGGTCGGCGCGGGGTGCGATGTCGGCGCGGTGGAATATGCCCGCTTTGTCCTCCTGCCGCTGGTGGTGCGGTAAGAAACACAACAACGGATTGAGGAAGGAACGGATGCTCTGGCAGGGTATAATCCGTTGCTTCCCTAATCCGTTGTTGTGTTCT
This sequence comes from Caldilinea sp. CFX5, assembly GCA_021405325.1. Next base: position 181,438 of record QWII01000031.1, read on the forward strand.
TGTGTACCCCGCCAGTTGACAGCCCCACCGCTTCTCCGGTATAACAGAGCCATGACCACGCCAGCACGCTACCATCCCAAAGCGCTGCCCCGCCGGCCCCAAGGGCAGGAGACACGGGGCAAGACCGCCCGCAATCGCCTGCGCCGGGTGGACAATTTTCTCTGTCTCTATGACCCGGCGTTGATCCGGCGCGAACAGGGTCTCTTCACCAATGCCCTCTTTGTCGATCTTGGCTATGGCGCCGAACCGTTCACCACCTTGGAGAGCGCCGAACGGTTGCGCCGGCTCAACCCGACCCTGCCGGTGCTGGGGGTGGAGATCGACGCCGAACGAGTCGCCACCGCCCAACCTTTCGCCGACGAGCGCACTCATTTTCGGCTGGGCGGGTTCAACTTGCCGTTGCAGGCGGGGGAAGGGGTGCGCTGCATTCGCGCTTTCAACGTGTTGCGCCAATATGAGGAACAGGCCGTGGCCGGCGCTTATCGCCTGCTGGCGCGTCAACTCTTGCCCGGCGGGTTGCTCGTTGAAGGCACCTCCGACCCCTTTGGGCGCATCTGGGTGGCCCATGTGTTGCGGAAAAGCGGGAACGAAGCGCTGCTACACGAAGCCCTGGTCTTTAGCACCAACTTTCGCACCGGCTTTGACCCCATTGAGTTTCAAACCATCCTGCCCAAGGATCTGATCCACCAGGTCGTCCCCGGCACGCCCATTGATGACTTTTTTACCCACTGGCAACAGGCGACGTGGGAAACGATTGCCCAACGAACGTGGGGGCTAGGCGCCTGGTTTGCGGCCAGTGCCCATCGTTTAGCGGAACGGGGCTACACGCTTGATCGCCGCCGCCGTTGGTTGGCGCGGGGCTATCTGGTTTGGCAGCATCCGCGCCTATTTGAGTAAACGCTTCGCCTCGCTCGTAGCCGGTCCGTAACCGGCGGCCCAATCGCCGGTTACGGACCGGCTACGAGCGAGGCGGGTAGTAGTAGTGTGACCTGCTTATCGAACAACAAGCGGCAAGAGCAGACGGTTGGCTTTGCGCATGGCAAACAAGGTCAGATGATCAACCGTAACCGTGATGGTATTCTGCACGGTGTCGAGCTGGCAACCGGCGCAGGGCAGGATCGCCACCCACTGCGCGCCATCCCAGTAGTAGAGGTTCAAACTCTGCTCATCAGTAATCCCGGCATTTTGCAGATCCGCTTCATTGTAATTGATGGTGATCACCAGCGGCTGCTGGAAGCTGGAGACATCATTGCCGCCGGCGTCGGTCGCTTTAATGCTAAAGGCAATCCCCGCAAAGCCGGCATCGACAATGGGCGCCGCCACATTGACCACGGTGACGCTCACGGGCGTTGTCACTGCGCCCGAAGGGAAGAGAACGGTGAGCTTTTCGTCCGGGGCTGTGATCACGCCGCCCGTTGCGCTGTCCACCGTGCCGGTTGTCACAGTGCTGCCCACCAGCGTCAGCACCGGCGCGTCGCCAAGAATTACCGCCCCGTTGGCACTCTGGACATTGTAATGTAGGTTGACCAGCGCTTGCGTGGCTGTCACCACAAAGCGGACCGTGGCCTGCTGGCCTACCGCCAGTTGCGCCAGCGGCCATTCGACCTGCCGTCCAATAACGGACGCGCCAGGCGCCGTCACCACCGTTGCACCGGTCGGGACTTGATCGCGCACGGTGAGGTTGTCAACGGCCACCGGGCCATCATTGGTCACATACAGGGTATAAGTGATCGGCTCCCCGGCGGTGACCACCTCCGGCGCTTGTTTGCGCAGACGCAACACTGGCGTCGTCAGGGTCGGGGTTGCGACAGGGGTGCCTGTAGCCGTTGGGCTGGTAGCCGTCGCTGTGGCCGTTACTGTGGGGGTTCGGGTCGGCGTTCGGGTAGCGGTGGCGGTCGCCGTGGCCGTTACCGTAGGGATGGGGGTTGGCGTTTGGGTAGTGGTGGCGACCACAGTGACGGTGGCCGTGGCCGGCACGATGGTAGGCGTCGGTGTACTCATCGCCGTCGCCGTTGCTTCCGCTGTGGGGAGCGGCGTCACCGTTGGCGTCATGGTGGCGGTGGGCGTCGACGTCTCGGTTGCCGTGGGCGTGATCGTTGGTGACGGCGTTTCGGTGGGAACGGTGACATCGGCTGTCAACGTGGGCGTGGGGGTGGGCGTCCAGGTTGTCGTCGGGGTCGGTGTACAGATTTCGACAGGACAGGTAGTGGCCGTTGCCGTGGCGGTGGGGGTCGCTGTACAAGGGCCAACCGGACAGATGGTCGCTGTAAAGGTGGGCGTCGGGCTTGGCGTTGGCGTACAGGGCATTGGTGAACAGGTCGTCGGCGTCAGCGTGGGCGTGGGCGTCCCGGTTGGTGTGGCGGTGCAGAGTTCAAGCGGACAGGATGTTGCCGTTGCCGTCGCCGTTGGTGTGGCCGTACAAGGGCCGACCGGGCAGACTGTCGCCGTGAAGGTGGGTGTCGGCACCGAGGTCGGCGTACAGGGCATTGGTGAACAGGTCGTTGGCGTCGGGGTGATCGTTGCGGTACTGCTTGCCGTAGCGGTGGGCGTGGGCGTCGCCGTTGTAGTGGGGGTCGCGGTCGGTGTACAGGTGCCGTCGATACAGGGGATCGCCGTTGCCGTTACGGTGGGCGTTGCGGTCGGCGTACAAGGCGCCAGGGGGCAGTCAGTGCTGGAGGCCGTCGGTGTCGGTGTCACGGTGGCGGTGGGGGTACAGGCGCCACCTGTACAGGCCGTAGCTGTCGGCACGGGGGTCGGCACTTCCGTCGGTGTGCAAGGAACCGGTGAGCAAGGGGTGTGCGTCGCGGTCGGCGTGGGCGTAGTGGTCGGGGTTGCTGTTGCGGAAGGTGTTGGGGTGGTCTGTGGAATCAATGGTTGCTCGGTCGCGTTGACAAGCTGGACGGCGCCAATTGCCATCCCTACCATCACGAGTAACAGGAAAACGCGCAAATGCCAAAGAGTGTTTGACATGGGGGTCGCCTTTCTAGGTGGATCGTAGCGCAAAATTAAGTTACAGAAAAAAGCAGGCAGCGCTGACATCGGCGCCGCCAAACCGATTTTCTTAGCAAAAATCTGTCAGCGGCGCCGGTGCTGTGTGTGATGAGGTAGGGTAGTGGGTTGGGATCAGTGCAACATCACGTCTAGCAGATCATGCCCTGTTTGCCTTCCGGCCCGTGGGCAATCGGGTTTTCGCCGATCCAGCGCTCATCGACCGGCTCGGCGGCCAGTTGATAGCGGGTGTCACTGGTGAGGCGGATGCGGTCGGTGTTGTTGTCCAGGCTGCAATGGACGAGGAAGACGCTAAAGATCAGCACATCGCCCATCTGATAATCGGTGGTGAGCCAACGCCCGCCCACCCGTTGGCGCAGCGTAACGGGATCGCGCGAGAGCCAGCCGCCGGGCGAAATGTTGCCGCCCCCGCCCATCTTGACATAGCCGGAGCCGACCCGATTTTCACAAAATTTGTCCACATCTTTGGCGCCATAGCCGTTGACCAGCCGTTGGTTGAGGTGCGAGCGTTCCAACACCATCAAGCCGCCCATCTCCTGCGGCACATCGCCATAGGGGGTCCAGGTGGTGTAGAGGCGCTTGGTGCCGCGCCCCATGTAGACCACATCCATGTGCGGCGGCGTGCTGAGGCCGGGGGCGACGGCGCGAATCCAGGTGTAGTCATAGTGACGCACCGGGCCGCCCAAGAAATGTTCAAAGAAGGCCATGAGCGGACCAGCGTAGACCACTTTATGCACCAACGGGTTGTTGCGCGCAATATCCGGTTTGAAGGCGACACGGGTCTCCGGCGCGGCTTTGGCCGCATCGAGCGGCTGGGTGAGATCGATATGGCCCTGCTCGGCCAGCCGTTCCAACATGGAGGTGCGCGCCGCCTGCACCTCGTCGCGGTTGAGCAGCCCGCGCAGGAGCAGATAGCCTTCTTCGCGCATGTGGCGGCGTAGTGCGGCGGCGTCAGTGAGCATGGAGGTGCAATCGGTCAACTCGCCAAAAAAGGCGGGCGCCATCTCCACTTCTTTCTTGGCAGAGGTTAATCGGGTTGGCGTTGAACGAGATCGTGTTTGTGTGGCGAACATAGGGTATCCTTTGCTGGTCACAGAATCGAAAAGCTGGTTGCTGATGGGCAGTATAGCATAACGCGCCGACTGGCACAACCGCCACTGCAACAATCCACTATTCCTGTTTAAGTTGGGAAAGCATTCTATGGGTGCAGGTTCTTGAGGTGTTCCAGAAGTTGATTCGGGTTGCCGACGCTGCGCACAATCGCTTCCAAGCTAATGAAGTCATCCTGATCTGCCGACTGCCAAGCATCATCATGGGATAGTTCTGTCAACTGATTGAAGCTTAGATTGTCATACGCGTCAATAGCTTCCGTGAGACATTCCACATCCGAGTCGCTCAACCATTCTAGATCCGGCGAACGGTGGGGAATCACGGTATAGCCGTCCACCTGGAAAGCCTCTTTGAGTTCAGGGAAATGGTCGTTCACCTGATCATAGCGAATGGCTTTTAACATATCATATATGCCGCTGGGTACCGGTCCATGTTTCATGGCGACATAATCATCGCCACAAATCAAGCGTCCGTAACGCTGAAGGTGTAATCGATCCGCAAAGTAGAGTAGCTTTACGATATGATGAAAGGTCGGCGCTTGCGACTTGTTGGCAATAAAGAGGATAGCCTCTATCGCCACCTTTACGTCAAATTCAAAAGGGTTGATCATGGCTTTCACCTCCAAACAAAACTAAGCAGAAAGGTTAGCTTCATGATACCATACCTGTCAATACGGAAAAGGTAGGAGGCAATGACTAGACAACCTAAACGTGGAAAGATTTGAGAAGAAGAGCGCCCTCGACAGGATTCGAACCTGTGCACCTGGCTCCGGAGGCCAGTGCTCTATCCCCTGAGCTACGAGGGCAGGGTAATGGGTAATTGTCAATGGAGAACAATTAATGGTTAATTTATACCACAGGATGACGGGATAGGCAAATCTTTAGTGAGTGCGTTGCACGGGGCAATTGTCGCTGCTGTCGACGGAAATCCTCGGCCCCGTGCAACACACTCGCGAAGCGCGACTTTTCGCCCGCGGCGCGACCCCGTGTATAATGGGGCCATGTACCTGGATCGCACCTATCGCCCACGCCGCCGGACGCGCGGCCTTGCCCGCTTTTGGCCACTTTTGTTGGTCGCGGTGATCGGCATTGTCTTATACGAAGAACAACCGACCTGGCTGGTGCCGCAAAGTCCGCTCCCCACCCCCACGCCGACGCGCAGTGCGATCTTCTACCAGGCATCCGCCGAAAGCGCGCTACGCGCCGGCGATTACGATTCGGCCTTCCGCGCCTACGCCCAGATGAGCCGGTTGGAGCCGAACAACCCCGATAGCTTTGTGGCGCTCTCTGCGTTACATCTCATGTTTCAGGACATTGACAAGGCGCTCGCAGAGGCGCAACGCGCCGTCGCCGTGGCGCCCGATGATCCCGATGCCCTGGCCGCCCGCGCCCGCGCCTTGAACTGGCATGCCCGCAATGACGACGCCGCCATCGACGCCTTTAACGCCCTGGAGATCAACCCCGACCATGTGCGCACGTTGGCGGTGCTGGCCGAAATCTACACGGACATCGGCAATCGTGACATTGCCGAAAAATATATTGAGCAAGCTCTGGCCCTCGACCCGCAAGATATCCTCGCCCTGCGCAACCGCGCCTATCTCTTGGAGCAACGGGGCGACTACGAAGCGGCGGCCGCGGCTTATGAAGCGGCCATTGCCGTCGCCCCCCGCCGTTTTGATCTCTACATTGAATACGGTCGCCTCTTACGCGTCGGGCTGGCGCAGTTTGAAAAGGCAGTGGAGATCTACCGGCAGGCAGTGAAGGTTTATGAAGCGCCGATCACCCTCGATGCGCTGGGCGACGGTCTCTATAACAACGGCGACCATCTGCAAGCGGTGCGCGAGTTGCGCAAAGCCGTAGAGATGGATCCCAACTATGGCTGGGCGCAGGTGCATTTGGGCATGGCGCTCTATGCCCGGCGTAACTACGAAGACGCCGCCGCCGCTCTCGACAAGGGGTTGCGGCTGGTGGGCGACAAGGCGCGCATTGAACAGCTTTACATTGGTGGGTTGGCCTTTATCTATAAAGAGCCGCGCGAATGTGAGAAAGCGATTCCCTGGCTGCAAAAAGCGCTGGAACTGGATGCCACCAACCAGCCAGTGTTGGATGGGTTGACGCGCTGTAGTCAGCCCTAACCGTTTGAGTAACAATTCACCCCACCCTACCCCTCCCCTGCTAAGGGAGGGAACCGTTGAGTGCACGATGGTTCCTCCCCCAAGCAGGGGGAGGTTAAGAGGGGTGAAGCTGGACGGGTTAATAATTAATGGACAATGGAAAACGGTTAATTGTTAATGCGCCTGGTTGCAACTATGGTAAAGAGTAAACAAGCATGGCGCTGAAACGAACTCGCTTAAAATCGGCGTTGCCGCAAACGGCTTCGTGGAGTGTCCCGTCCCGTCGCCGGCCGGCGACGGGGCCGGCAGACGGTGAGCCGACGACCAAGGCGGCCGGCGCGGCCGGCGCGGCGGCCCGCGGTGCGGCGTTGATGACCACCAGCAAGCGGCGCTTGCAACGGCGTGTCACGCCGCTGGAGGTGTTGCAGCAACCGTTACAGATAAGTGTGCGCAAAGTCTTTGACCTGCGCCGCTTTTTGCTGGTCATCGGGTTGACGCTGCTGGTGCTGGTGCTGCCGCAGCCGCCGGGCCTTTCGGAGTTGGGACAGCGGGCGTTGGCGCTCTTTGTCTTCACCGGCGCGATCCTGGCATTGGAGCCGGCCCCTTTGCCGATTGCCGCGCTGCTGGTGCCGATCTGTCAGGTAGCGCTGGGCATTGACACCATCTCCGGCGCCTTTGCCGCGTTTAGCCAGCCTTCCGTCTTTCTGATCCTGGCAAGCCTCTTTCTGGCCGAGGCGTTGCGCAAACATGGTCTCACCCGGCGGCTGGCGCTCTATGCCATTATCAGCAGCGGCGGCAAACCCCACTATTTGCTGCTCAGTATCATGTTGATTACGGCGTTTCTGAGCATGTGGGTACAAAATACAGCGACAACGGCGGTGTTGATCCCGGTTGCCATTACCATTGCCCAGCATGTCACCCAAGCCACGGCCGCCAAGCGCATGACCACCATCTTGATCATGGGCATTGCCTACGGCGCCAGCATTGGCGGCATCGCCACCATTGTCGGCAGCGGCGAAAATGCGATTGCCAGCGGTTTTCTCAACCAGGTGAAACCTTTCGGCTTTTGGGATTGGATGAAATATGGTCTGCCGGTGGTCGCCATCCTGCTGCCCTTTAGCTGGCTCCTCATGAGCTGGCTCATGAAGCTGCCTCAGGTGCATATTGACACCAAACCGGCCCACGCCGAAATCGAACGCAATGGTCAATTTACCAGCGCCGAACGCGAAATTTTGCTGGTGCTGGGCGCCTGTGTGGTGTTGTGGCTCAGCGGAGGGTTCATTGAGGAATGGCTGGGTCTGC
>QWII01000032.1 GCA_021405325.1 Caldilinea sp. CFX5
CAATACCCTCGCCATTATGGGAGGTTGATAGCGCCAAGTCTGGCGAGTTGAGCTGAAATGTGTTGAATAACAAAGGGTTCCGGTTGTTGGGGGAGCAATTTCAAGGTTTCGGCGACATATTTGAGGCCACGGAAGTGGGCCTTGAGATCGAGGACACTGAAGAGGGGGTGCCGAGGTTGCCAACGCTGGCGCAAGATAGCAGCGAGGTTGACCATGAAAAAAGCCAGGTTGGCGGCATTGGTGACGGGCGTCTCTTTGGTATTCATGAAGTCCTCCAGCCCCCAGTGTTGCTTCGCATCGCGGAAGTTGAACTCGATTTGGAAACGCAAGGTATAGTAGTCGATGAGTTGTGCATACGGCTGGTCAAGATCGCTGCTAAACAGAATGGCGTGAGCGCAAGCCCCCGTGGCACCATTGGTTTTGACGATGATGACAACATTGAGCGTCTGGGCAAAGAGCTTGTGCAAGGCGTTGAACTGATAGATTTCGGTGCAAATGCCCTTCTCAGTGGTATGCTGTCGCCGATAACAGGCCGGTAAGTGCGCATACTTGACCTTTTCGCCATACTTTTTGCGAGCACCCCGTCTGCGGTAGGGGCCATCGTAGCGGAAAAACAAGGCCGTATTGACCGCCAGTTTGGAAAGCAAGTGGTAGTCACAGCGGCGCACCATCTGCAAGGCAGCATTGTTGCCGAAAGCACCATCCAACACAACATAGGTAACCTGTATCGTTGTCCCGATCAGTTGCTTGACGGCCTGGAGCAGCGTCAAGATAAAGCGCAGGTAGGCAGAGAGTGGGACATCGGCCTTGTTGCGATTCTTGCTGCCTTTGGGGCGACCGCGTTTCGCTTTTGGCGCAGACGGCGCCGACTCAATGACCACCGATGGCGGCGGCGTTTCCGGCCGTACCACCTGACCGATGCGCAATGGATGCGCCGTGCGGGTCCCCACGTTGACCAAGGCCAACGCAAAAAAGGCTAATCCGGGGACGGGCTTGCCAGCAAGCGACGAGAAGAAACGATCAAGACCATGCGTTTCTCGCCCTGCCTTGGTGACGACCACCTCGTCGCCGGCCAGAATGTACGTTGCCCCGGGTTGGAACAGGTACGCCTTGAACAGCAACCAGTGGACTTGCCCCCAGTCCACCGTTGTGTGGTAAAAACGCTGTATGGTCCGATAGCTGCCGCCGGCCCCGCTCCAGCGGGCAATGCCCAGCATCGTGACCCGGCCTGTCATCGCTAGCAGCGCCAAGATTATCCGATTCAATTGTCGCCGCCTCGTTGCTGTCAAGACTGGCGTCAAGCATTGTAACAGTGCTAAAATGTCGATCATGGGCTTTCGTGGCTCCTTGAGTTGTAGTTTTGATCGACATCAACTCTACCACGAAAGCCCTTTTCTTTCCCTTTTTACGCCTCGTCTTTTTGGCGAAGGTATTGTTTTGTTACGAAAGTTGTCGTATAATAGCTGTTATGCTAGGGCGAAAATTTGCCATTTTGCTGGAAACTCATACAATCTGTGGGTTTGTTGACGGCTCCCACGGCGCAAAGCCGTGAGCTTCTACGGTTTTACAACCGATGCCATGCCGTCGCTTGTCGATATCGCGAATCGTTGGAACCATTATGGAAACAATTATCGAGTTTGTAAAGGAACTTTGGGCAACCGTTCACAGTGGCGGCTGGCCGGAGTTAGGGGTATGGAGCTATGTACTGCTGGCGTTGCTGGTGGCGACGGAAGGCCCGGTCAGCACATTACTAGGCGCCGCTGCGGCTGCCGCCGGCATTTTAGATATTCGGATTGTCTTTCTCGCCGCCTTTCTCGGCAATGTTCTTGGCGATTGCCTTTGGTACTCCCTTGGGTATGTCAATAATCTACAATCGATCTACCGTTGGGGGCGTTGGTTAGGGCTACGAAGCCACCACCTGGATCGTCTTGAATTGGAAATGCACACCCACGCTACCAAATTGATTGCCCTCTCTAAGTTGGCGATTGGACTGATTATTCCCACCTTGGTTGCCGCCGGTCTGGCGCGTGTGCCGTGGAAACGGTGGTTTCCCCTGGTGTTGGTGATTGAAGTTGCCTGGACGATTGTCATGGTTAATCTGGGCTACCACAGCGCAGGGGTGATCAAACAACTTGAACGCAGCATTCAATTAGTTGGTGTCATTGCCCTGGTTGCGTTGATTGCGGCCATTGTTTGGTATGCACGGCGTGTCTACCGGAAGAGCGAAGAAACCTTCGCCGCCGAGGATGCCTTGGTCAGCAACCAATTGTCGGCCTTGCCGCTCCTGTCGCGTGACCCAATGTTGCCGACCCCTGCTACTAACCATCAGCAGAACACGTTTGCTCTCTCCACCGCGACAGCCCGCAAAGAATTGCCCAAACCGAAAAACCGTAAAGTCCAGTTTGTTTTAGAAGAAGCAGCGTAGGTGGGACAGAGGTGGATTCAGGTAACGCGGATTATCGTTTTGGTAAAATAATCCGCGTTACCTGAATCCGCGTCTGTCGATTGCACCCGATGTTGACGAGTCAGCAGATACGCTACGACGCACCCGTCCGTTTTCGTTTCTGTTTGCGTCGTTCGGTGCGGGTGGGTCGTTCCTCTGGGGGAGGCGCCGGCGCCGCCGGCAGGGCGCTACCGGTGGCATTATCCGGCGCTAGCGGCTGGTCGGCGTGGCGAATGCGTTGTTGCTGCAAAAATGCCTCGGTGATCCGCCAAACGGTCTCTGAGGTAAGCGCTGCGGTGTCAATTTTGAGGTCGGCATGGTCACGCGCATGGGCCAGGCAGCTTTGCTCCATTTGTAGATTGGCGGCGTCCCAGGTAACATCCGGGCGACGTTGGCGTTGTATTTCCAGGCTGGCATCCAAATAGATCAAGACACTGGTGCGGTCGAACTGTTGCCATAAGGTAAGGACGTTGCTATGTTCCTGGCTCACGGCGCGGGCATTGTACCCGGCCTGCCGCAGACGAGCCACCAGCGTCGATTTTCCACTGGCGCTCACCCCCACAACTTTGATTACTGGTAATTGTACTTCACCCAAGTTGTCTGATTCCCTCCCACAGTCCGGACTCTTTAGATCGGAAAGCGCATAAACAGCCGACGCACGGCGTCCTGCTGCTGTTGTGCCAGCAATTTGACGACCAAAATCGTGGCGTCATCATGCGGGCGGTTTTCATCGAGTCGTAATGTTTCGGCCAAAATGGCGTCGGCGACAGTTTGCGCATCGCGTTCACCGTAGGGGTCAATCATTTCCAGCAACTGGGGCAGGTCGAGGCGATGACCGGTCCGCACTCCGGCTGCCCACACGCCATCGGTAAAGGCTAACACACTCATCGACGCTTCCAGCGGCAACTCCGTAATCGAAGGTTTCGTATGGCGGTAGATGCCCACGGCGTTGGATGCTTCATCCAGCCAGGTTAATTCTCCCTGTCGGCGCAGCAGTACCGGACAGCGGGCATTGCGGCTGATGACCAACGTATTCGTCACTAGATCAACGCTGATGATCGTCAATTCAGCGCTGACCTTGCCGCTGCGTTCCAGGTGGAGATAGTCATGGGTGGCGCGGGCAACAGCCCCATCACGCACGCCTTCGGCCAGCAGACTGATGGCTTTGCGCACCACAATGTTGCTGATCGCTTTGGCGCTGCGCCCGCTGCGTTGTCCATCGGCCATGACTAGACTAACACCGCCGCGCGGGCGTTCCACCACTTCGACGGTGTCACCGCTTTCCTCAGTGGCATATTTGTTAATCTTGGCAACCGCCAGTTGCGCTTCGATTCGTAGCGGCATAGGCTCTGCATCCCCGTTAGGCTGAGTGAGCTTATTAGTAGGCCGCAATCACAAACCAGGTTTGGCTCATCTACGGAAAGTGTGAACACCGGTCAGGTTTCCAAAACCTGACCGGTGTGGCGGGTCGAAACCTCACACTTTCTGTAGATGAGCGACCAGGTTTTTGCCAGAAACCTGGTTTGTCGCTCAACGGCGTTGCGGTCTACTGATTATAGATTCTTGGCGAGGAAGGTGAGAAATTCTTGCCAGGCTTCCCCCTGTGCGCCGCCGGCCCGAATGCCTTCGATGCTTTCGACAAAGGCATGGCCCTGCCCCGGATAGATTGTGATCTGGTTGGTGACGCCGGCGGTATTCAATGCCTGCTGGAACGTTTGCACCTCAGCGATGGGAATGCCTTGATCCGCTTCGCCAAAGATGCCCAGTACCGGCCCAGGTAACTTCTGCAATTTCGTCGGATCAGTGATGAGGCTGCCGTAGAAGATCCCAGTGGCCGCCACGCGGTCATTGTGCAGGCTATATTCCAGCGCCTTGCCGCCGCCATAGCAAAAGCCCATAACCATGATCCGGTTGGGATCGACCGCCGGTTGGGCTGCCAGCCAATGAAAGACGGCATCCAGATCGGTATTCACCTGGGCGGCGTCAGTCGTCATTGCCAAATAGATCGCACGCGGAATCCAATTGGTCACCTGGCTGCGATAGGTGTCGGGCGCCACGACCACATAGCCTTCTGCGGCCAGCGCCGCCGCTTTACCGTTGATCGCGGGCTTCATGCCCCAAAACTCATGGATCATGATCACCGCCGGGTGCGGTCCATCCCCACGGGGTTGGGCCACAAAAGCGCCCACCGCCGGGCCATTCGGGTTCTCGATCCAGGTGTTGACCAGCGCATCGATCCGGCCCCGATCCAGCCACCGATCCACGACAACTGAGCTAACCAGAACGAGCACCAGCAGCCCGATGATGCTCAGAACAATCAAGCCGATCCGTTTGACAAGTCGCATATCTTCCTCTTTGGGGTTAATTCGTAGGCGCCCTCGGTTTTTGGCGCAATCAGGGCGCCGGCAAGCGGCGGTTGCCTTTTCGGCGCCTACGAATCGATTTCAACACCGAGTATATCGTTAATGCTCACGCGGTAGCAAGCGGCGAGGACGCGCAATTCATCCAGGCTCAACCGGCGCTCTTTATACTCAATGTCGAAGAGCAACTGTTGGGAGAGACCGGTTTCGGCGGCCAGTGCTTCGTAACTGTAGCCACGCGCCGCGCGCAACTGGCGCAAGGTGTTGCTGACACGCGTGCGCGCCAGGGTGCGGATCGATTGGCGCAACTTCTCCTCGGTGGTATCAATGGGCGTTGTCACCCGTTCTTTGGTGCGTTGCAGGGTGCGCACCGTCTCTTGCAGCCGTTTGACCAGTTGGTCGTTAAAGAGTTGACTCATGCTATACCTTCTTACTCAACCGGCGGGGGTGGTGCAGCAACCGCGTGTTCATCATTTGTGTTGTTCCCCTCCTGGCTTGCGGGCGGCTCAAGTAAGGTGAGGATCGCCGTATTGACCGCCAGCCCTGCCATGCTTTCCACGGTAAAGTGCACATTGTCATAGGTGACGCTCTCGCCGGGTTGCACCAGGCGCCCCAGCGCGGTCATGATCAAGCCGCCGACCGTATCCACCTCCGGGCTGGCCAGCTTTAGCCCGTAATGCTGATTTAATTCATCGAGCAACAGATCGCCGCGTACCCGCAGCGTGCGCGGGCCGATTTCACTAAAGGGCGGAATTTCCACATCAAACTCATCCTGAATCTCGCCGATGATCTCTTCGACCAGATCCTCCAACGTGACCAGGCCGGCCGTGCCGCCAAATTCGTCCACCGCCACCGCCACCTGTATATGCTCATGGCGAAAGCGCTCCAACATCTGTTCCAGCGAAAGCGTTTCCGGCACAAAGATGGTCGGTCGGATTAAGGCGCGCAGGGCGAAGCGTTGTTCGGCTGCCGCCCCCTGCCTTTGCAGATAACGCGCCAGGTCTTTCACATGCAGGATGCCGACAAGATGGTCGCGATCTTCTTCATAAACCGGATAGCGCGAATGTTGCTCCGCGCGCAACATCGCCATGACCGTTGACAGGGTGGCATCGACCGGCAGCGCCGCCATGCGTGGTCGCGGCGTCATGACTTGGCCGATGGTGCGCTCGCTAAAATCGAGAACATTTTCCAGATAGACTTGCTCTGTGGGGTCGAGCAAGCCGCCTTCGGTGCTCTCCTCGACAATATATTCCAATTCGGCGGAGGAGACCACTCTCGTATTGGCGTCGGTGGTAAAGCCGAGCAGCCGCAGCAAGCCATTCCCCACCCAATTGAGCACCAGGGTCAACGGGCGAAAGAGCCGGTCGGCAATCGCCATTACATCCGCCAGGCGCACGGCGGCCTGATCGGCGGCCTGGAGCGCTAACGATTTCGGCACCATCTCTCCTAGTACGACATGAAAGTAGGTCAACAGCGCCACAGCCAGAATGGTGGCAAGGGTATGGGCCCCGGCAACACCAATGCCCCACGCTTCCAACGGCGTTACCAACCAGTCAGCCAGCACATGTTCGCCATACATGCCAAGACCTAGGCTGGCAATCGTAATGCCAACCTGGGCGGTGGAGACATAGCGATTCAATAACTCCGGCTGACGTAGAATACTCAACACGCGTTGCGCCGCCGGCGAGCCGCTTTCCGCCATCTGCGCCACGCGTGCGCGTGGCGCCGCCGCAATGGCAAATTCCGCCGCCACAAAGAGGCCATTCACGGCGATTAGGAAAAGGATGATCAATAAAGGTATCACAATGGCCTACCTGGAATTTCCGCCTTGTGGCCGGTGCGGTTGCCATAGCGCACGGGCTGCTTGGTAGATGCGGCGCGTGCGCTATGGCAACCGCATCTACTGACTTTCGTTCAAGCGTTCCACCTGCTCCGGCGACAAGGGTAGAGTGACTTCAAGCACCCGATTTTGTTCCATCTTTTCCACCCGCAATGGGGTTTCGTTGATCGTCACCGCCTCGCCGACCACAGGAATACGACCGAGCGTGCTGGTGATCAGACCGCCGATGGTATCGACCTCTGCCGTTGGTAAATAGAGTCCCAGTAGGTCGTTCAGATCCGCAATCTGCACCTCGCCGCGCACACGCAGCCGCTGGTCCTCTTGTAAAACTAGCGGCGGATCGTCGGTGTCAAATTCGTCGGCAAACTCACCGATGATCTCTTCGACCAGATCCTCGATGGTGATCATGCCGGCGGTGCCGCCATATTCATCGATCACAATGGCCACATTGACATGGCTGCGCTGTAACTGCGCCATCACTTCTTCGATTAACATGGAATCCGGGACAAATTGCGGCGTGTGCAGAATTTTGCGGAGCGCTGTGGTCTGTTCCGCTGCCGTCAAGGGCGCGCCGTCATAAGCAAGCAGCATGAGATCCTTGAGGTGGACGACGCCGACAATGTTGTCGATGCTCTCTTCATAGAGCGGCAGCCGCGAGTACGGCGAATTCGCCAGCAGGGCAAAGAGTGCGGGATAGGGGCGATCCAATGGCGCCGCGATCATGCGATTGCGCGGGATCATCGCTTTGCGCGCGGTGGTATGGCGTAATTGCAGCGTGTTAACGAGCAGCCGTCGCTCCTCTTGATCCAGCACCCCGCCGGCGCTACTCTCCTCGACGACAAAAAGAATCTCCTCCGGCGAGTGAACATGGCTATGTTCAGTGACGGCCGGCGTCCCAAGCAGCCGCAGCAGGAGTTGACCACTGCCGTTAAAGAGCCAGGTCAAGGGACGAAAGAGCAGCAGCGACCACTGCATGGGCAAGGAGGTGTAGATGGCAAGTTGTTCGGGGTAGAGAATGCCGATGTTCTTGGGCATCAATTCGCCCAGCACCACTTGAAAAATGGTGAGCAGCAGCAGGATGACAACAGCGGCAATCGGTTGGGCCACCACCTGGGCGCTCTCGCCAAGCCGGGCCAGATACGGCGCCAACCAGCGGGTGAGATTGGCTTGGCCGTAAAAGCCCAGAATCAAGCTGGAAAGGGTAATGCCCAGTTGGCAGGCGGCAATGTAGGCATCCAGTTTGTGCGGGTCAACGATCGTCGCTAACATGCGTTGGGCGCCCAAATTCCCGTTATCGGCCAGCGCTGCCAGCCGCGCCCGCTGTGCGCTAACCGTGGAAAATTCCGCGGCGACATAAAAGCCGTTGACCGCAATCAGGAGCGCGATGATAGCAATGACAATGAGTATATCCATACGCAAAAGCCGCCCGCTATCCGGTGTAGACAGTGGGACAGTAAACCAGCGCAGCAGTACAGACTGACTCACTGTCTTACTGTCTTACTGACTCTCCACCTCGACTGTCACCGCTTCGGAGGTCATGGCTCCCTGTGAACCATCACTGATACCTCGTAGCACATATTTAAAGATGGCGCCGGCGCTATCCCCCGGCAGGCTTACCCGCAAGAAGAGGAAGGCCGTATTGTTTGGCCCCACATTGCTGATCGTCAACTTTTGTTCGCCACAAACGCCATCTTGCCGACAGAGGCGCGCCGTCGCCGAGCCTTTTTCCAGAAATTCGACAGAGAGCGTGTCGGGGTGGTCGCCCATGTTGGTTACGAGTACGCCGATGGTGCAATCAGCGCCGGCCGGGCAGCCGCGCCGCCGTTCCCCCTCGATCCCCAACGAGACGGCGTAGATCACATTGGGTGGCGGCGTGACGGTGGGCGGCTGGGGCGTCCAGGTTTCGGTGGCCGCCGGTTCGGGTGTGAAGCTGGGTGTGAAGGTCGGCGTCGGCGTCGGCCAGAGGACGTTGAGCGTGGTCGTATAAATTTTGGTTTGCCCATCGGCCAACACAACGCGCAACGCGTAGGTATTCGCTTCCTTATCAATACACTCTTCCCGGCTGCCGTCGCCCAAGGAAGGCAGATTTTCGTAATAGACCTCGCGCACATTGACCACATGCCAGCGCACCCTGGTGCATTCCCCCGGCGGCACCGCCGATTCATCCGGCCCGAAGACCACCACCGGTGTGCCCAGAATCGCCAGCGTCGGTGTGGCTGTCGGAGCGAGGGGGACAGGCGTATCGGTTGGGATCTCAAAGAGTGGCGTTGGCCGGCGCGCGGGCACGGTTGGCAGCACTTGTTCAACATTAATGAACACCGTCGGCGTACCAGCGGTGGCCGGATCAGGCAGCACCAGATTGCGCGGCGGCACCGGCGTTTCCGTAAAGGTCGGTTGGAGAATCACAGCGGACGGCGGGTTTTCGACAGGGGGTGGATTGGCCGCGGTATCAGGCGCCGTCAAGACGATGGGCGTGGCCGTCACCGCCTCGGGATAGGCTTGGGGGTTGTCACTGGGCGGCGCAGCTCCCTCTGCCGGCGGTGGCGTGGCGACAACCGGCGCCGGCGGTGCGTCGCTGGTGGCAGTCACAACAACAAAGGCTGGGGCGGGCGGTCCATTAGCCGCGCTGGCCAGCGTATCAATCGAGGCGTTGGCGTTGTTGCGAGAGAGCATACCGCTCTGCAACGCCAATTCCCAACCGACATAGGCCGCCACCCCGCCGCCGGTCAACAAGACGGCGGCAAAGATCACTGCCGCACTGGCCCAGGCCCAAAGCTGCCGGCTGGGACGATAGGTCCAGGCCGCTTCTTTTTCGGGAAACCAAGGTTGCCCCCACGGCTCCTCAGCGAGCGTTTCCACTGCCGCCAGGTCGGGCGCGCGCGGGGGGTGGGGCGTGGTTGCCGTGCTTGGCCCTGCTTCCAGGTGAACCAGTTGAAAGCGGTCACAGATCCGATAGCTGCCGGAGAGACAGAAGGTGGCCTGGTCGGTCAAAAGCAGCGACGCCTCGCCTTCGACGGCGCGACAATGGTTTTCAAAGCTGGGATAGTCTACGGGCGCGACCTGTCGTTCTTGCGCGTCAAAACGGGCGAGATAGGGGCAGAGCGGCTGTCTTACCGGGCCGCGCTCGGTGCTGGGGTTTGTGCTTCGTGTAGCCATGATTGAGCTAATTCAAGTGCTTCTGCTTGGGTTGTGATCTCACCCGCTGCCTGCGCTTCTTGCAGATAGGCCAAGAGTTGACCGACCTGACGACCAGGAGTCAAGCCAAAGCGCTGCATCAGGGTGTGACCGTCAACTAAAGGGCTTTGCTGGGTGGCGGCAATGCCATCGGCGTCAAAGACAAAGGCCAACAGTTCATCTAAGTGTTGTAAATAGCCAAGCCAGTTGGGGGGCGGCATCTCGCGGTAGGTGCTTTGGTAATCGGCAATCGCCAGTAAGAGCGTGTCAACCGCAATTGGCTGCTCCAACTGGCGGTTTTCGGTGTGACGATAAAAGCGGTAGCGCGCCCGCCGGCTGATCGCTTTGCCTACAAAGGCCGCCGAGAGCAGATGGGGGCGCATGTGGTTGGCGATGACAGTGCTAACCAGCGTACTCTCCTGGCGACTAAAGCGTAACGCATTGAGGCGGTTTTCTGCTAATTCTGCCCCCACTCGTTCGTGTTCTAAAAACCGGTAACGAATATGATCATCCGGTTGGGTCTCCACCGTGCGCGTGATCGGTTTGCCGATGTCATGTAACAAAGCGTGCCAGACCAGCCACTCGGCGCGCAGCCGCCCATTCGCCAACGGCGTCTTGAAATGGTGACGTAGTTGCGTCAGCCGGGGCGTCAAGGCTTGTTGCCAGAGTTGGGTCGGCAGCTCAGTGGCAACCACCGGGCGCCCCAGCAGCCAGTCACGCAGTTGCACCGCATGTTGGGTGACGCGTAACGAGTGTTGATAGACATCTTCATAATGGGGATAGGACTGCGCCACCCCATCCAGATTGGCAACTTCGGGCAGCACATAGGTTAACAGCCCAACGTTCTGTAATTCCTGTATGGCGCGCGCCGGCTCGGCGGTTATCATCATCTTCCAGAGTTCATCACGCACCCGCTCGGCGCTGCTCAGGCTGACTGTGCTGCAAATGCGCTTGATCTGAAGGCGGGTCTGCTCTTCCAGCGTAAAGTTGAGTTGGACGGCAAAGCGAATGGCGCGTAACAACCGCAACGGGTCATCAGCCAGACTGGCCGGCGTGACGCGCCGAATGATGCGGGCCTGAAGATCGGCCTGACCGCGACAAATATCGACCAGTTCGACCTGACCGGGACGCTGCAAGGCAAAGGCGAGCGCGTTAACAGTGAAATCGCGCAGGAGCAGGTCATGTTCAATCGCCTCGCCGCGCTGGCGGGCAATGTCACAGACCAAAGGGTCGCCGATGTTGGCCGTGAAGACCAACCGCGCCACATCCCGCGCTTCATCGAGCGGGTAGAAGGCCCAGCCCAAGCGATCCGCCACCCGTCGCGCCAACGGAATGGCCGAATGTTCCACGACCAGATCGAGGTCAGTGATTTTATCCTTGCTGCCCAGCAAAAAGTCGCGCACCACCCCACCCACGACATAGACGGGGACGTTTTGTTGCAGAAAGGCCGATAAGAGCGCTTGAAACGCCGGGTGACTTGGTCTCCAGTTCATGCCGCCATTATAACAGAGGTTGGGCGGAATGTTGTAAGCTGGCTGCGCGTTGTACGCGTAAATAGGTCAAAAGGAGGAAAAAGCCCATGCCCACCCCGCCGACTATGGCCGGCCCCGGCATCTGCCAAAAGAGTGCTTGCCCCACTGTTTGCAGAAACCAGGTGCTGGCATAGACGGTGACAAAGATGGGTGCAGCGAGTTGACCGGGCCGGACAAGCGCCGTAATCAGTGCCGACCCCAGCAGCCAGCCGCCAAAGTTGACCCACGGAATGCCAAAATAGCCGCCGGGGTTGGCCCAGACCCAGTAGCCCCAGCCCACCATCTGCGGATCGAGAAAGAGATCCCAGGCCGTAAACGCGGCGGCGCTGACCAGGACAAAACGCCAGTCGCGCCGCCCGCCGACGATCAAACTCGCCACAGCCCAGGCCGGCGGCAACATCATCAGCCACGCCAGCGGGATCAAGAGCGGCACCCCAGCCAGTTGTGGCTGCAAGAGCGGCGTATAGTGGTAGACGCCAAAGGGAAAGCCGGTCGTGCTGCCGACCCATTCCAGCGCCCACGACAGCACCCCCACTGCCACGACCAGTCGCACCGTCACCCAGCCGCCCCACTGCGCCCAGAGCGCCGCCACCATCGCCAGCGCCAGCAAACAGACACTCAGCGTGACGCCCCGGTGCAGCACCCCGTCGCCTAGCGTCCAGCGCAGAATGGGAATGGCGATCATGGTCAACACCCATGCACCGACCAACCACCAGGCGATCCTCCAACGCCTCCGGTGTTCATCGTGTATTGACGACTGCGCCCAACTACACATAAAATCAATTTCCTCTCATTTCCTTGCCTAGGGGTCCGTTGCGCGCCCCACTTTGCCACAGGCGGTGGCATTTTCAAAATTTACATGAGCCACGAAGAGACCCAAAGAAGCTATTCTTTGTCTAGCCAAGTTCGCGTAACTTAACGACTTTTGTTTCATAAAGCCTAAATGGTATACTACGCTGAAACGACATCAATTCTCAAGTTGAGTGATGGGGCACCGTGGGTTTTGAAATTATTAGCAAAATTACCCAAATCGAACCAATTGCACGCGGTGTTGGAGTGCGTGATCGTCAACGGTTGAATCGCATGTATGCCGATGGACGACGAATGCGTTGGCGTAAGCTAAAGGGGTTGGCTGTCGTACGTTGGGAAAGCGGGTATACTCATCGGGCCGAAGTGCATTGGTATGAGGGTCATGGACTTGGTCGTGTGGAAGAGAAAGTGGTAAAGGATTTGGATCGACGATGAACTATGTACGCTGTATTAATAATGATGGCTATGCCGTTTCCTTGCGCAAAGATGAAGTCTATCTGGCATTACCCGATCGCGCCGCCGAGGAGCAAAATTTACTGCGGATTTTGGATGAAACGGCGGGCGAAGCCGGTAGTGAAGATGGCTATCTTTTTGCCAAAGATCGCTTTACTGTGGTCGAGCCGATTGAATTAACGGCAGACGCCACAGCTAACTTGACCGTTCATCTCCCGCCGGCGCTGCGGGGTATCTTGCATGCTGAGTCACTGGCGGCGAATAAGTCCATGTCGGCGTTAGTGCGCGAATGGATTGAAGAACGGTTGGATCTGCCGACGGTAGAACAAGCCGCGTAAGAATGGCGGTCGCGTGGTTCGCTATGCTACTCTGGGTAACCTTCTTATCTGTTATCCTCTTTTCACCCTGGTGTTGAGACCAACTGCCGCAGTCGGCGTACCAATTTGCGCGGGGCGCGTTCATGGCTTTCGACGGCCAGTACCAGTAGCGTACCGAGGACGACCAGTGTATTGGTTAGGAAGAAGAAGATAAACTCTTCAAGGGGCAGACCGGCAATGAAAATACCCGTGGATTGCATGGGATCGATAGTCCAGGTGCCGGAGCCAATAGCGACCAGATCGCCCGCAGAGAGATAGACTGTCGGCACGGCAATGCCCCACAAGACCACCCAGCGGTAGCGCCAAAGAATGTCAGCGCCAAAGGCTAGTTGGAGCAGGATCGGCGGCAGCGCCCAGACCAGTTCCAACCCTAGATAAGTTCCGGGCAGCCAGCCGACGGCCAGAATCACCACCGAGAAGATCCAGATGGGCAGCACAGCAAGCGTACTCCACAGCCGCATACGCGTTCCTATCTCAACCGTCGGCATGGGCTTTACGGGCAGCCTGCGGGCCAGGAAGAAAATCCAAAGGCTGGTCATGATGGTCTGGACGACAAAGAAGGTGTACTCCTCAATCGGCACCCAGCCCAACACAAGGCCGGTTACCAACGCCGGGTCATACCACCAGACATTGGTCGCCACCAGATAGTTGTCCCACGGCGTTGTGTACAGCACCGCCACAATCACATGGGCGATGACCACGGCGCGCGCCGGCCATGCCTGCAATGTGCGCGGCAGCTTCACCCCCCGTCGTCCATCCCACCAGTTGACAATCGCCAACAACACCAACGGAATTCCTACACACCAAGCCAAAAATCCAAAGTAAGTCATGTAATACCTTTCTAATAATTAATTGTCAATGGAGAATGGTTAATGGCTGCTATCGGCGTGGACAGTCGCGTCTTCCGGCGGAACCCATTAACAATTAACCGTTCTCCATTCTCCATTAATTATTAAATCTTTTTTCGTCCCAAATCTTGCAACACCACCTGCGCCGCATTGCGCCCTGCCGCGCCCATAATCCCCCCGCCGGGATGAGTGCTGGCGCCAGTTAGATAAAGCCCCGGCAGCGGCCCGCGATAGTTGCTCATGGTGAGCGCCGGGCGCAGCATAAACATCTGGTCGATTGACATTTCCAGGTGCATCACATTGCCGCGCAATAGCCCCAACTCGCGTTCCAGGTAGAGCGGGTGTTCCACTAGTTGCCCAATCACGGCAGCTTTGACATTCGGCGCATAGCGGGCCAGTGTGGCTAACATCTGGTCGGCCACCTGTTGCCCAATGTCATCCCACGACGAACCGTCGGCCAGTTCATAGGGATAATATTGCCCCCACAAAAAGAGGGTATGCTTGCCCGTCGGCGCGAGGGTGGGATCAGCGGCGGAAAAGGTCATGGCAATGAGCGCCGGTTCACGTGAGGGAATGCCCCCCAAATAATCGCCGTAAGCCCGCTCTAAATAAGCCATGTCCGGGCAGAAAAATTGTAATGCCTGATGTTGGGGGCCGGCTGTACCATCCGTGGGTGAGGGAAGCGCGGCGTAATTGGGCAGTTCGTGCATGGCATAACGCACGATCATGCCAAAGCCGTTGCCGATGCGACTCTGTTGCAGCAAGCGCTGGGCACGCGGCGCCACGGGTTGACCGGCTAACAGCTTCATGGTGGTATGAATGTGGGCGCCGGAGACGACGGCGCGCGCCGTCACACGAATGCCGCCGGTGGTCTCCGCCCCAACGGCGCGCCCATTTTCCGTAAGAATGCGGGCAACCGGCGCCCCAGCAATAATGTGGCCGCCGTGGGCCTGAATCATGCGGGCGAGCGCTTGGGTCAACATGCCGGAGCCGCCACGGGGCCGCCGAATGCCGCTGTGATGATACATGGGTTGCCAGAGCGCAAAAGGGGCCGACAACGGTTCACTCGGCGGCGGGCCGGACTGGGCAGCCATCCAGCCGATGAGCGCTTGCACTCTGGGGTCGCGAAATTGCTGGCGCAAGACCTGGCCGTAGCCGCGCAAAATGTCGCTGAGGCGTTCAAAGCGGTCGCTGCCTTTGCTGGTGTTCAGCACCAGATTTTTGACCAGATTTTTGGCGGTGGGCGGTTCGAGAAAGCTGTTGACCATGCCACGGGCCAGCGGTTCCCAAGTCTTGATAAAGTTGCGGTAGGCTTCGGCGTCCTGTGGGGAAACGGCGGCGATGCTCTCACAGGTGCGGTCCAGGTCCTTCCAAATCGTGATGCTGCTGCCATCGGGGAAGGGGGCAAAGAAGAGCGGGTCGAGGTCGATATAGTCGAGTCCGTAGTCGCGTAGTCCTAAGTCCTGGACAATGGGGGTGTGGTGGATGAGAATGTGGGCCGAGCCGCCTAAGTCAAATTTGAAACCGGGGATGATCTCCTCTGTCACTACGGCGCCGCCGACGGTATGTCGCCGTTCCAACATGATGACTTTGTAGCCGGCCTTGGCCAAATAGCTGGCGCAGACCAGGGCATTATGCCCGGCGCCGATCACCAATCCATCACAATCTGCCATACTCCGTCGCTTTCCTTGCCTGCTCGTTGCGTTGCGTGTTCACTTTGTCATAGGCTGTCGGCTTTGTCTGTTGCGGATGTACCAGTTGGTTGGTTGGTTAGTTGGTTGGTTAGTTGGTTGGTTAGTTGGTTGGTTAGGAATAGGGGAAAATACTCACCTTTTTCGGGCGGGAATGGGTCGAAAGGTGAATGCGCAATGGGCGAGTTTCGTGTAAAGTACAACTATGGCAACCCGTTGGCGCACGGGGCTTGTAACGAACGCAAAACAATCGGTGTTACACAGTTGGCGCCGGAGACCTGTAGGGTTTTGGAAACCCTACAGGTCTGCACAAATCGGTAACGCCTCAGCCATTGATTCAGTAGGAGAGCATGAGCAACATAACGATCATTGCGTATGGTACACGGGGCGATGTACAGCCGGCGTTGGCTTTAGGTAAAGCGTTGCAAGCAGGCGGTCATCAGGTGCGTTTGCTGGCCGGGGCCAACTTTGGCGCCTGGATCAAGCAGCATGGGGTGACGCCGGTGCCGGCGGTGGTGGATATGCAAGCCATCATGGCCGGGCCGGATGGGCAGGAATGGGTGGAACGGGGCCATAATCCGCTCATTCAGATGCGGTTGATGAAGCGCTTGATTGACCGCACCGGGTGGCCGATGATGATCGACGCCTGGGAAGCCAGTCAGGGCGCCGATCTCCTGATCAGCAGCTTTACCTCTGACAGCTATGCACTTGCCATTGCGGAAAAATTGGGCATCCCCCAGGTGACAATGCCGTTGCAGCCGGCGCTGATCGCCACGCGTGATGGGCGGGCTATCCCCAATGCGCCCTTGCCGAATCGGGTTAGTCCGCTCAATTACTGGTTTAGCAAGTGGGTGATCGAAGGGGCGGGGTGGCAGCTTACCGGCCCGTTGACCAACCGTCTGCGTACAGAACTGCTGGGCTTGCCGCCCCAAAGTGCAGCAGAAAACCTGGCGGCGCGCCGCCGGCTGGTCACGTTGAACGCCTACAGCCCCCACGTTGTCCCCCAACCGGCGGATTGGCCGGCGCACTTTCACACCACCAGCTATTGGTTTCTCGCCGAGGAAAGCCATTGGCAACCACCACCGGCTCTACTCGACTTTTTAGCCGCCGGTGAACCGCCGGTCTACATCGGCTTTGGCAGCATGACCGGGCGTGATCCGGCAGGGTTGACCCGCTTGTTGGTTGCCGCGGTTCAGCAAAGTGGCCGGCGCGTCATCTTGTTGAGCGGGTGGGCCGGTATGGGGCAGATCACGCTGCCGCCAAGCATCTACTGCCTGGATGCCGCGCCCCACGAATGGCTCTTTCCACGCATGGCCGCGGTGGTGCATCATGGCGGCGCGGGGACGACGGCGGCAGGTTTGCAAGCTGGGGTGCCGTCGATTCTCATTCCGCACTTTGCCGATCAATTCTTTTGGGGGCAACGTATTGCTGCGCTTGGGGTTGGGCCGCAGCCAATTCCCCGTCACAAACTGACGGTCGATAAGCTGGCGACGGCATTGCGGATAGTGACAAGCGATGCGGCTATGCAACGGCGCGCGGCGGATCTGGGCGCGGCAATTCGTCAGGAAGATGGCGTTGGATGTGCGCTGGCGGTGTTGACCACGGCTGGGCTGCTGCGCAACGTTTCAGCGCCTTCTGCGTAGAGAGGAAAAGCAAACCAACGCAACCGGAAAGGAATGGTTATGTTTTCATGCAAGCTGCGCCATCATCGTTTGAGTGCTGTCAATGTCGTACTACTCCTGTTACTATTATTGAACCCGGCCATTGCCCGCGCCGCGCCGTCAACCCAACCCGCCGTGCCCTTACAGGCGGACGAGGCCGAAGCCTTTTTCGATGGCTTGCTGGCGGCGCAACTGGAGGCTTATCATATCCCAGGGGCAGCCGTTGCCGTTGTGCAGGATGGTGAGTTGCTCTTTGCCAAAGGCTATGGCTACGCCGATATCGCTGCCCGCAAACCAGTGGCGCCCGAGCAGACGCTCTTTCGTCCGGGGTCGATCTCCAAGCTCTTTATTTGGACAGCGGTCATGCAACTGGTGGAGCAGGGCAAGCTCGATCTCGCTGCCGATGTCAACAGCTATTTAACGGCGTTTCAGATCCCCGCCACCTACCCTGAACCGATCACCCTGGCCCATCTGCTGACCCATACTCCCGGTTTTGAGGATCAGGGCGAGGGGTTGTTTATCCGGTCGGTGGACGATCTGCTGCCGTTGGGCGACTATCTCCAACGCTATATGCCGGCCCGTGTCCGCCCGCCGGGGACGCTGACCGCTTACTCAAATTATGGTACAGCCCTGGCTGGTTATATTGTTGAACAGGTCAGCGGAATGCCCTATGAGCAATACATTGAGGAAAACATCTTTCAGCCGTTACAGATGAGCCATAGCACCTTTCGTCAACCGGTGCCGGCGGAATTGACGGCGGATCTGGCGGTAGGGTATGTCTATACCGGCGGGCAACAGGAGGCGCGCCCCTTTGAGGTTGTCCAATCATCGCCCGCCGGCGCGTTGAGCGCCACAGTCACTGATCTCGCCAACTTTATGATTGCCCACCTTCAAGATGGTCGTTTTGGTGATCAGCGCATCCTGGCTGCGGCGACCGCACAGACGATGCACGAGCGGCTCTTTACCAACGATCCCCAGGTCAACGGCTTTGCCCACGGCTTCCTTGAAGGGACGATCAATGGTCAACGGCTGATCTGGCACGCCGGCGATACGATCTATTTTCACAGCGCCCTGGTGCTGATCCCGGAACACAACCTGGGATTTGTGGTGTCGTATAACGGCGTGAACGGCTCGCAAGCCTACTTGAGTACAGTCAACGCCTTTACGGATCACTATTTCCCTGAGACTGAGCCGGCGCCACCCGCACCGCCAGCTGATGCGTTGACGCATGCCCGGCAGGTGGCCGGCAGTTATGTGGCGGCGCGCAGCAATCAAACCACGGCGGAGAAGGTTGCGAATCTCTTCCAGATGATCAACGTGCAGCCGACGGCCACCGGTGAACTGGTCGTGTCGATGGGTACGCCGGCGCAAATGACGGCGCGCTATGTGGAGACGGTGCCGTTGGTCTATACATCGGTCGATACGCCACCGTCGATCTTTGGCAAGCTGGTCTTCCGCGCCGATGACCAGGGCAATGTCACCCATCTCTTCCAGGAGAACAACCCGACTACCGCCTATAGTAAAGTGCCGTGGTATGGGGCGGGCGGCTTTAACCTGACCTTGCTGCTGCTCTGTTTGCTGCTCTTCCTGATTACCATCATTGGCGGGCTGGTCGCGCTGTGGATTCGCTGGCGCTATCGGGAATCGCGTTCATGGCTGGCGCAACTGGCGGCGTGGAGCGCTGGTCTGCTGAGTCTGGCCGGTGTCGCCTTTGTCGTGATCTTTGGGGCGACCGTCAGTAATCTCGAAATGATCATCCTGGGGTTGCCGGCCTGGTTTGATTACGTCATGTTGTTGCCGTGGGCGGTGGCAGTGTTGTTGGTGGTGATGCTGATCCTGACGCCGGTGATCTGGGCGCGGCGCTATTGGAGCCTGCCGCGGCGGTTGCATTATACAATGCTGCTGGTCGGTGGGGCGGCGTTTGTGTGGTGGTTGGCTTATTGGAATTTGTTGGTGTGGCCAGGGTGAGGCTCCCTGTTCGTGGGAAAGAAAAAGTTGTTGAGCGTAGGGGAGGATGATATACTACTCATCAGTGTTCAAATCGAACAGGAGGAGATTGTACGATGAGTGCAGCAGTAGAAACCATTCAGCTTCCAAGACAACTTTATATCCGTCTTTGGCGCTTTGCAGAACAAGAGCAAACCGAACCGGTGGCTTTGATCGAACATTGGTTGGAACGTGCATTGGTGCAAGAAGATGATGATGCGACTACTAACACAGCCGCAGGTGTTGCGCCCATCTATCGTCTTCATGAGTATGCTGAGGATCTAGGTGTAACCGATCTGGCGCAAAATGTTGATCATTACCTGTATGGACATGAGAAGCAATGAGCCGAGTCGTCTTTTAGGATACCTCCGCCTTTTTGGCGTTGGCTAATACACGGGATGCCTTACACCGCCAAGCCGTTGCCGTGAGTCAATCTTTGGCCCGCGAAAACGTACAATTGCTAACCACCGACGCCGTGTTGACTGAACTTGCCAATGGCTTGAGCAAGGTCGGCCAACGCCAATTGGCCCAACGAACTGTCAAGCTGGTTTACCAGTCTGTGCCGCTCGGTGTAGCAGAAATCGTGCATATTGATGCCGCACTTTGGCAACGCGGCTGGCACCTCTATTGCGCTCGTCCCGATAAAGAATGAGGCCTTACCGACTGTTTGAGTTTTGTCGTCATGCAGGAGAACGAACTGTTTGAGGCGTTTACGGCTGACCATCACTTTGAACAGGCCGGCTTTATGCGTTTATTGCGACCGTAAGTACGCTACGGCTTGGCCATCAACGCAATGCGATAGGGATACAACTCGGCGCGCATAACACCTTGTTTGACGGCGGGGTCGTTGTCAACGATGGCGTGAGCAGCAGTTTCATCAGCGGCTTCAAAGATGACAATGCCAAAGGTGCTGGCATCGGTGTTGAGGGTGCGCCCGGCCAGCTTGACGACGCCCGCTTCGCACAACCGTTGTAGGTAGTGGAAGTGTTCGCTGACCAGGCGCGCTTCTTCCTCGGTCGGGCCTTCGGTCAGCATGGCGAGACGGGTGGGTTGGATTTTGTAGAGAAATTGGGTTGGTGCGTTCATCGTGACCTTTTTGTATAGCTCTGGCTTCACTCTCAGTTTGTAATTTCTGTTATTTGGGCCAGTCCATTAAGCGTTACCACAAGTTGATTGAGGACATCCCGCCCAATGATCACTTCTTTTGTTCGCTCGTTCGCAACCACGTCAATGCCATAAATTGTATGCGTACCAATTTTAATATTGACCGCATAGAGCCGAACGGCGTAACGTTGACCGGAGACAGTGCGCGCCCAACTCTCGTCGACAACACGCGCACCGATTTGGCGTAAGATATGGGCTGGGATTAAGGTTCCATCAGCACCGGAGTCAATATATGCAGTCACTTGCTGTTCTTGTGCTGTTTCTCTGCTGATCAGCGTGATGAGAGCAATGGGAAAGGCTGGACCTGGGTAGCTGTTATCGTAATCGAAAGAAATCTGCATTACCGGCATCGGCTATCGTTGCCTTTCAATCGAACGGAGGGAGTGAAAGGTATAGGTACGTTCCGGCGCGGCTTCAACCCGTCGCATCAGGACAAACTGGTTAGGATAGCGGTGTTCGATGCGGGCGTAGAGGGCTAATTTATCGGTATCATGGTCAACTAGTTGTCCCCCCTTGATGGCGACATAGTGATGGGCATACTGTTGCCAAAGCTGTTTGTGCATTCGTAAATAGGCTTGTTTTTCCTGCTCAATCGCCGTTTCTACGGTCGGCGCTACCTTTGTTGCGATACGTTCTTCGGTGAAGACAGGTGGGTTCTGCGCCAAATACTCAGCAATGGCTTCGCCGATTCCTTGGTGGCGCTCTTGGGCAAACTGTTCGTATAAGTCGTAGGTTGGCTCTGATAGAACAACATTCACTGCAATCGACATCGCTAACTCCCCTACTACTTCAGCATCGCCAGGACGATAGAATATGCTTTGATAATAGAACAAGTATACTATGAGTTTATAGTGATCGCAACCAAGCAGGAAGCTCAGGCAAACACAACAACGGATTTGAGAAGCAGCCGATGAATCGTTCTGCCAGGAAATTTAAGGAGGAGGCCAAGCTTATTATCCCCTACATCTCTTGACTATCGTGATCGTGCTTTGCTCCAAAAATCCGTTGCTTCCCAAATCCGTTGTTGTGTTCCTGGTCGCGCTTCAGAGATTAGAGTTTTAGAGAGTTTAGAGTTTAAAAGCCGTGGGACAAAACCCGAAACCCCACATTGTTGTTCGCGTTCGTGGGGTTGTTGTTGTTGCGGTTGGCGCAGCGGACATTGTTCTCGTTGTTGTTGAACGCACCCCCGCGCAACGTCCCAGCCGTCCCTACAACAACGGCAGCGCAAGAGAAGTTCGACTTTTTGAAAAAGTCCAACTTCTACCTACGCCACCGGTCATTGCCGTGTTACCTTTTGCCAGCCGCCCAGCAGCCGCCCCAATTCGGCCACCAGACGACCGCCATGTTCATATTGTCCCGGATTGGTCCACCGCCAGTGATAGACCAACCGCCAGTAGTGGCGCACTTTATCCAACTGTGCACCGACGGCCAACAAGCGTTGTAAGCGCTCCTGCCCACGCACCTGATTAGCTTCCACCAGACATTCGTAATAATCGAGCGCGGCATCGACTAGCCGTCGCGTCACCGTATGACGATGGGCGCGGGGGAAATGGTCGGTTTGGGGGATGAGCCAGGCCAGAAAATCGAGCGTTTTGGCAAAGATGGGGGTCATCTTCTCATAAACTTGCTCATTGCCGCCAGCCTCATCGCTCACAAGCGCACCTCTTTCAAGATCGTTCGCCGCAGCCCCCAGCTATCGGCGTAGCGTACATGATTGATCCAGCCGCGCACGGAGTGGTCAATGGCGGCGCGCCCCTGCCGTTTGCGCTGATAGGCCGTCAATAGACGGCGTAGTCGTTGTTGGTAGGCAATGCCTTTCCGCCGCTTGAGTTGGCGATGATGAGGATAGACCACAAAGCCTAAAAAGGGGATGCCGTGAGCCGTGGGGTAAATCTGCGCCCGCCCTTCGTGCAAGGTCAGGCGCAAGCGCGCTAATCGATCCATGATGGCTGTACGCCAGCCGTGCAGGGTCTCCTTGTCCGGGGCGAAGAGGAGAAAATCATCGACGTAGCGTAGATAGGTTGCACAACCCAATTCGCGGTTGACAAAGTGGTCAAACGCATTCAGGTAGCAGTTGGCCCAAAATTGGCTGGTCAAGTTGCCGATGGGCAGCCCGCGCGGCCAGCTGATCGCAAAGAGATCGTCACCGGCAAAGTAGACCATCTCGTACTCTTCGCTTAAGACGCCAATGCCGCTGTCCAGAATCAGCTTGATCAGCCGCCGCAGCCCGCCGTCCTGAATGCGCCGGTGGAGTGTGCGTTGTAAGATGGCATGGTCAATCGACGGGAAAAACTGGCGTACATCACATTGCAAGACATAGGGATAGCGCCGCGCCCACTGTTGACAGGTGTTGAGCGCCCGATGCGTCCCCTTGCCGACCCGATTGGCGTAGGAATGGGTGATAAAACTGCGTTCAAAGGCCGGTTCAATCAGTTGACAGAGCGCATGATGGACAATCCTGTCGCGAAAGGGGGCGGCGCTAATCAGTCGCCGCTTGGGTTCATGGATGATAAAGCTGCTGTAGGCGCCGGGGCGATAGGTAGCGGCGGCCAATTCGTCCTGAAGTTGAAAAAGGTTATCTTCCAGGCGATATTCAAAGGCCGCGGCGGCCACGCGCCCGCGTTTGCCTTTGGCTGCCTTGCGGTAGGCCAGGTAGAGGTTGTCCCAGGTATGGAGATCGGCGTAAGTGGCGGTGACTTGGGTCGGCATCTGTTTGACCGGGAAAGGGACGCAGAGCGTCCAGCCGGCATTCCCACGCCGAGCGTGGGAACGAGCAAAAATCCGTTGCTTCCTAAATCCGTTGTAGTGTTTCTGGCGTGGATGGGGTGGCGGCTGCACCGCCGACCGTCTATCCACAGCCCACTCGGACTTGCGCTTTGTCAACGCCGATAGTTGATACTGGTGGTGGGCGGTAAGGGTTCCGGCGCTGACAAAGCGCAAATTCAAGCGTTCTCTGAATACCCACTCGCCCGTACAACCACCACCCCACCCACGCGCGGCGTTTTTAGAAAAAATTCGACCGCCTTCGGCGGTAATAGGATAGCAGGGGCGCTGCGCCCCCTGCACCCCCGCGTTCATCTCTCGCTATCTAGTATATCCTACTTACTTGTTTAACGCAAGAGAAAAGATAATCAGAGATCAGAGATTTAGAGATTTAGAGTTCAAAAGCCGGGGGACAAAACCCGAAACCCCACAACGTCGTCCGCGAACGTGGGGTTGCTGTCGTAGCGGTTGGCGCAGCGGACATTGTTCTCGAGGTTGCTGAACGCACCCCCGCGCAACGTGCGGGTGGCGTCGCCCATCTGCTCCTCCCGCCCATCGTCGGGCTGATAGGGATAGTTCTGATACTGACTGCTTGTCCACTCCCACACATTGCCGGCCATGTCCAGTAAGCCGAAGGGACTTTGCCCCTTCTCATAGCTTCCTACATCAGTCATGGTGCCTTCATTAAAATTGAAGTTGGCTAGCTCACGCGTAGGTCGCTTATCGCCCCAGGGGTAGATGTGGGCATCCGTGCCACGGCATGCCTTTTCCCACTCTGCTTCAGTAGGCAGCCGTCCGCCCCGCCACTGGGCATAGGCATTGGCCTGATGCCATGAGACATCGGTCACCGGCCAATACCGCAGTTGAGGCTTATCCCAACGAGTGTTATTCGGCGCTGCACAAGCCCCTGCCTTGACACACTCGCTATACTGCCAATTGGTTACCTCGGTGCGTAGAATCCAAAATTCATTGAGGGTAACCTGGTGTTGCGGTTTTTCATCCGCATTCGAATATTGTTCGGTTTCGGTGGAACCCATCGTAAATTCACCCGCCGGCACGCGTACATAGACCGGCGTATCGGGCGGTGGCTTCAAATCGAGCGCAGCCTGGTATTTTTCAGCGGCGCCGGTTAAGTCGCCGTTACGGGCGAGTTCCTCACCTGCTTGCACCAAGAGAATGGCCGCCTGGCGGTAGACATCCGCTTTTTCGGCGGTTAGGTCAAAATCGGGACGGAATTCAGCTTGGTCCGCCTCCTCCAATTTGGCAATGGCTTCGGCAATTTTGCCTGTGGCTTTATAAGCGCTGGCCTCTTTCAACAATTCTTCGCCGCGTAACTGGGCGAGTCGTTCATTAGCGCGCTCCTCGCTGGCCACAGCCGTTGCTTCAGCGGCTGTGCGGGTTGCGACTTCAATAGCAACGGCGGTTGCACCGGCTTCGGCTGTTTTGCGGGCCTGAGCTTCACTGGCGCGTGCATTCTCCGCATTGGTAAAGGCGCGATCTGCCTGATCAAAAAAATAAAAAGCAACACCGGCCACAACGACGGCGACAAAAAGCGCAATGCCAAGCCAGATGGCGCGCCGGCGCAACTGTTGCGTTGCCTGAAGTTGTACTTCCGCGCGTTGCCGTTCGGCCTCGGCGCGCCGGCGTTCCAATTCCAGTTCACGTTGACGGGCCGCTTCGCGTTCTTGCTGTTCGCGGTCAGCCAGGGCGCGGCTGGTGGTGATAAAGTGCTGTTCCTGTTCACTCAAATCGCCGGCGCGCGTTTTGAGCCACGGTTCAGCTTCTGTCAGCAAGGCGCCACGCAGCAAGGCGCCCTCATCCTCGTTGCTGGCCGCCCAATTCGCCACCAACGAGCGCAAGCGCTGGCGCCACAGCAAAAACTCACGGTCGCCGTTGAGCCAGCTTTTCAATTCACCCCAGCCGCGAATCAACGCCTCATGGGCTACTTCCACCGTTTCACTCCCGCTCTGTTCATCACGCCCTGTCACCAGCAGGCGGGCGTCGGCTAGTTTATGCACCAGCGTCAGCTTGGCCGGATCCACCTCGTCCAAGGCGATACGCCGCTTGGTATCCTCGGCACCTTCATCGGGTTGGGCCACGCGTACTAAGCGGGTGAAGATGCTGCGCACGGCGGCCTGTTCCTCGTCGCGCAAACTTTTGAGGGTCTGATCGGCCCGTTTGGCAATCGCCCCGGTCACGCCGCCGATGTCACGATAGGCAGCGTGGGTCAACACCCCATCCGCCGTTTGGCGGTCCCAGAGTTCGGTGAGGGCAAATTGAAGCAGGGGCAGTGCCCCTGCTTCGGCTTCAACGTCGTCGAGAATGGTCTGCACCAGCCCTTCTTCAAAGCGGCGACCGGCCTTGTGCGCCGGCTGTTCAATGGCGGCGCGGCGTTCTTCGGTGGTCATTGATAGCACATTGACCAGCCCGGTATCGACCCGCTTGCCCAATGGCTCGTCGACCAGCACGCGGCCGTAGAAGTCGGCGCGCAGGGTAAACAAGACCGTCAGCCAGGGCGTGTTGGCGGCGGCCAGTAACGTTTGCAGGAAGGCACGCCGCAATGTCTCATCGCTACAGAGCGTGAAGGTCTCTTCAAACTGGTCAAAGATGAGCAGCAAGCGGGGTAATCCGGGGTGGAGACGACGCACCTCGGCCAGCACATCGCCAATCAGTAAATTGCCTTTCTGCAAC
This sequence comes from Caldilinea sp. CFX5, assembly GCA_021405325.1. The sequence goes on from QWII01000032.1 coordinate 25,794, forward strand.
TTGTTTGCTATCGCCCGCGCTTGCTCAAGCCGTTCGGATAATGGCAGTTTTGGTGCAATTTCGTTGACCAATGGTGTGGTCAATGTATAGAGTGGGTCCTTATCAGGCCGAATGATCGGCGGCACCTGCCACTCATGGCTGCCGGGCAGCTTGCCCTCGCCCAGCGCCGTCAGCAACCCAGCGCGCACCAATGATGACTTGCCCGACCCTGACGGTCCCACCACGGCTACAAAGTTGGTCGCCTGAAGTTTGGCCAATAGCTTCGCCACCATCCCTGCACGGCCAAAGTAGTTGGCGGCATGTTCGGCCTCAAAGGGTTCCAGCCCGCGGTAGGGATTGGGAACCGTGGGGAGAGGTATTGGCGGCGGCACTGGGTCAGGCGTTGTTGGGGTAACTGTCGGCCCAACAGGTGTGTTGTAGACATGGATCGTCTGTTGTTGCGCGTGAAACTTACCGCCGGCCACATTATCGCTGTGGTCACGTTGGTCGCGCCCGATGAAATCACCGCCAACATTGGCATTGCCAGTGATAGCAGCGCCGCCGTCAGTTTTGATAGTGGGTGCAGTGGACTGCTGCTCCGGATTACGTTTGTCCGACATGGGGGATGACTCCATGAAAAAAGGACGAGTGGGTGAATGAATCAGTAAAGCTGGAAAATTCTGTTGATAATTTTAGTTGGATTACGCATGAATGTCAAAATGTTCGTTTTCCTGATTAAGTCATGCCCCTTTGCTCTGATACAAGTCGATGGTTGCCAACGCTTCGGCTAACAGTAGTGATCCAACCGGAAATGGGCCGCTCTCCAAATCAATACCATCACGCGCGGCTTGTAAGACAGCCACCATGCGATTGGCAATGCGCGCTTGATCGGCTGGACTGTAGCGAGCAAAGTGCTGCGGCAACTGACTGTAATCGACCAGTTCCAAACCATAGAGCGTTTCGGTATAGGTTTTCTGGTAGGGCTGGTCAAAGGTAAAAGATAACATGTCGTCACCATTGAGCGGAATCGTAACGGTGGGGATCGGTTGATCAACATCAAACTCGGCAATATAGGCTTTGCCCTCATCAAAATTCGGTCTGGGATCAATCACGGCAATACGATAGGGGTGAGCGTCCGCTTCCGCCGCTTGGCGACGGCGGACAAGATAGTTTGCCAATCGCCCCAAGGTAGACCCCGACTCATGGAGATAATCAAGCTCGACAAAGACCAGGCCACTATGAATCAGGTGCGAACGTTTCTCGCGGTAGGTAATGGCATCTTGGCTGCCACCTTTGTTCGCTGGTGAAAGTAATTCAACCCAGGCCACCGGCGTTCCCTGGTCGCGCCCGCGGTGAATAAGCTTGTAGATCGCAATGGCCGCAAATTCATTCGCGCTTAACGGCGGCTCTTGTAAGACTTCCGGCACTGGCAATACCAGCAAGTTGGTATTGGGAATGTTTTGACTCGTGGGTAAGAAGGGGCGGATCGGATGCGGATCAAAGATTGTTACATCGGATTCAGGGTCATCCAATGGCTGATCCAGTCGCCGCACCTGAAGCGACGTTTCGAGATCAGCGGTATACCCCATTGGTAGCAGGGCGGCGCGTAAAGCGCGCAACAAGTCGGCAATGTGGTTGCCATGAAAGCTATGCCACCCGCCCATGCTTTGCCAATAGCTGTGTAAGTGGGCGTTAATGCCATGATATTGGTTCCGGATCGACCGCACGCCTGCTGTCATGCTTACTCCAGTTCACTCAGCGGGTCTGATAACAAGAATATTGATGATCTTTCTTTCCAGTGTTAACGTGTAGTAAATTGTATGGCCTGCCGTCGCCCAAACATAAACATCCGTTTCAAGCTTGGCTCCTTGCGGCACAGCGTCGTCAAGCGGACAGATGGACCGAATCGCACTGTATCTTAATCGCCACATGCTTCTTGCGCTCCCAACTTTTGCATCAATTCTTCGTGGGGAATTGATTTGGTTGGGTCTAGCTCGATTTCCTCATGGAGACGACGCGCACGGAGGAGCGCTTCAACGTGCGCCAATCGCTCGGCAATCTTGTTCCATTCTTCAATCGAGATCAATGCTGCTGTTAAGGAGCCACGCTGGGCCAAAAAGACGGGCCCCTTTTTCAATTTTTGCAATACCTGCGTGTGATCCCGTCTTAAATTGCTGATCGGTTCTACTTGTGGCGCTGGTAACATTCATTGCTCCTTCTAAGGTGAAGTGAATTCACGTTTCAATGCCATTATTTTACAATACAACCCCATACTTGCCAAACTATTCAAGAAACCTTGGGCATATCGAGAAAGCAACCAGAAAATAGACACGGATAGAAGGAACACGGAATATAAAAATCAGTGTTCCTTCTATCCGTGTAGACAAAAGAAAGTTGCCCTATTTGTATAAATTTTCGGTTACCAAGCTCACCACTTCGTGCTACCCGGCATCATTTCTTCGCCATGCAACCAATCCCAAATGCTCCGCCAGAGAATGCGATGTTTATATGCCTCCGACTGGGCATCAATGGGCAAGGAGAAGGGCAGCGGATTAAAGCGGTAATCAGCGCTGGCGTTCCAACTAGGCGCTTTCGGCGGCGCGGCGCGGTTGAAGAGGAACTTGAGCATGCGCCGGTTCCGGCTGCGGTTGGGCATCCAGGCGTGCCAGATGTCGTAGTGGGTAATGGCGACCGTGCCGGCTTTGACAATCAGGGGGACTTGCGCCTTGAAATTCATATAGCTGCCCATCTGGGTCGAGGGCGTATTGTGATATTGGGTGCCGGGCAGCACGATGGTCGGTCCCATCTCTTCGGTCACATCCTGGGGGTAGTACATGCCTAACAGCACCTGAATCTGGTGGTGCCGCACATTGACGCCATCCTGATGCCAATGGCCGCCCCGGTCGCCCGGTCGTGTGTAGTGGCAGTGGCGATGGGAATTCATCGTGTAATCCGCGCCCAAGAGGCTGATCAGCGCGCCGCGCACTGCCGGATCGGCATAGACTTTGTAGAGATCCGGCACGCGATCCAGAATCTCATCGCCGGGGTTGCGGCCCAATTCGGCAAAGACTGCGTCGATCTTTTCACAAATCGACGCATGAAAAGCGGCGGGAAAGTCGGTGTTGACCAACATGTAGCCGTCGATGATAAACTTTTCTACCTGGGCATCGGTCAACAAGTACCGTGAATCAATTGTAGTCGCTTCAGCCATTGACCACCTCTTCTAGCTTTTGCAGGACAAATTCATAACCAACATAACTCAACTCCCGATCATCATAAGGCGCCATCAGGTTGGGAAAGTGGATCACCTGCCAGCCATCGACAATCGCATCATGCACCGTTTCATAAGGCCAGTCGGTGCGCGTGCGCAACGTGTCACAGCCGCCGCGTACCGGTTCATGCTGCGCCATCCCGATAATCGCCGCCGTGATCGACGGCGCCCGCGTGTGCAGATAGAGCAACCGTTGGCGCGGCCTTGCCTGCTGCACGATCTGCTGTAACCCCTGTAGATCCGCTTGGGTCACGCCGCTCGACGCGGTTTTCCCTTCGGCTGCGGCCAACCACTGGCTAACCGCCTGTTGTAAAGATGTCACTGTTTTCTCCATTTACTCTATCATTGCTAGGTCTTGATCAAGGCTTGCCAACATGGCCAGCCAGGCGTGATGCCGGGCGGCCAGTTGGTCAACAACCCAATTACCCAATCATCGAATCACCAATCGTTACTCCCACGGCAACGGCACACCCAACCGCTCACTCGCCGCCCGAATATTTTCCTGTTCCATCTCGCCGTAGCGGATGCCTTCGGTGCGATGTTTGGCGAGGATCTCCTCTTCGACAGCGCCGGGTAGGCGGGCGCGATCATAGCCGGGCATGGGGCGGTAATGTTTTTCCACATCACGTACCAGGCGGTCACTTTCGGCGCGGAAGACTTCTTCCGGCACAACGCTGCCGATGTTGATCGCCAGCACCATGCCGCCGTGCCGTGCCGCCGGCCAGCGGTTCCAGCTTTCGTCAGAGAGGGTGAAGCCGGTCAAGCCGCCACCCATCAACGTCGCCACCGCGCCATAGCCGACGCTCTTAAAAAAGGCCGCCGGGATCATGGAAAAGAGCGCTTCAAAGTCCGGCCCGCGCTGGTAATCGGCCAGGATACAGGTGGCGGCGTCCAGCACCACGGGCGGCTCTTCGCCGCCGGGCAGGGCAAAGCAGATGGGCGGGTTGCCAAAGTAGCCCAGGTGCGCATCAGGGTTGGGACCGCCGCCGTCGGTCTTCTGTTGCCCCTGGTTGCGATAACCCTGGACCGAAAAGCCGATACAGCCCTGTTCCATGCACATGCGCGCATAGTGACCGGCAGAACCGTAGTGACCAATATAACGCACCAACCCCATGCCCATGCCGACTTCCTTGGCTTTGGCAATGGCGTGGTGGGTGGCCTGCACCATCGGCCAGTAACCGAGTGTGCCGTCGCCTTCGATGACAACGGCGGTGGGCGTTTCATGCACCAGTTGGATGTTGGGTTGGGGATTGAGTTTGCCTTCAGCAAAGGAACGGGTATAGCCGTTGACGGTGCGCGTGCCGTGGCTGCGCACCCCGCGCAGATCCGAGTTGACCAGCAAGCGGCTGATGGTAGCGGCGTGTTCATGGCTCAGGCCGACTTTTTGGAAGCAGGCCGTGGCAAAGGCGAGCAGCCGTTCTTCTTGCACCTGGATAAATGACTCCGGTGGGCGATTCATGGAATGACCTTTCTATGGATACAGAATGATGCTTTGGGGAGGTACCTATAGATCGTACAATCCATCGGTGGCTGTGCGCAAATCGCGGAAATCAGCTACTCTTTTGTCCGTCGGGGTCACTTTTCCAGCCGACAATTTTGCGTTGGTTGCTGTCAAAGTTGGCCCCGACTAGGGTGATCGGTTTGCCCTTGAGTGCGTACTTCTGGTGGTAGGCGCTGTCTTTGATCTGCTGTAGGGCGGTATCAGCGTCCTTATCTAGCTTGAACTCAAAGAGAAAGATATGGTCCGCCAACTCAATGACGGCATCGATCCGCCCTTGCCCGGTCTTGACTTCAGCGCTGACCTGCATGCCAAGCATGAGGAAGATCGGGTAGAAAATGGTCTGGTAATATTTCTCCTGTTTCAAATGTAAATCATAATCGATGTTGGCAAAGAAACTATCCAGTGTGGTAAAGAACCGAGCAAAATCACGCATCTCCAGCGACCGCACCAGTTGCTGCAGATGACCGCGGGCGAAGGTGCGTTCCAGGTTGCTGAACTCACTGAGGAGGTAAGTGATAAAGGCATGTTCTACTTCATAGTTGGGATAATCCAGCGTGTAGATCAGATTTTCTTGCTGCTGATAGGTGCCTTTGATGGTCAAATAACCGGTTTGGAAAAGCAAAGGGACAATCGCTAGACTTTCAATTTCGTAGCTACTAAAATCAATTTCGGCAACGTCAAGTTGCGTCAGTTGGGCAATTTCATAACCACGGTCACGGATCAGCTTGATGAGAAAAGTGGGGGTCCCACTCTCGAACCAGAAGTTGGCAAAGCCTTGTTCCTTGAAAAAAAGCAGGGTGGAATAGGGGTTATAAACATTAACCGCGTTGCGGGCAAAGCAAAAACCGTTATACCAGTATCGCATCCGTTGGCCCACAATTGTTTCCGTCCAGCCGTTTGCCTGGGCGAAGGCGGCAATATAGGCTTGAAAATAGTGCTGTAACTCAACTTCGGTAATTCCTAGCGCCGCAGCAAAGGTCGGGCGTAAACTGATGTCTTCAAGGTTGTTCATCGCTGAAAAGACGCCCACGCGTGAAAACTTACTGATACCGGTAATAAAAACAAAGCGAATGGACGCATCCATTGCCTTGATCACCGTATAGAAAGCTTTCAAAACTTCGCGTATGCGGATCGCCTCAGCAATATTGTCAATGTTGTCAATAATCGGTTTATCATACTCATCAATCAGAATGACGACTTGGGTGTTCTGCCCTAACTGACGGATCAAGTTATCAAAGCGACTTTGGTAATCAAAACCGCGCAGGGTTAAGCCATGTTCCAGCGCGATTTCTTCTACATAATAATCGATTAGTTGCTCAAGTTTAGCGGCGGAATTGACCGTATTACGACTAAAATCAAAGCGAATCACCGGGTGTACTTTCCAGTTATAATCACTCCCATCGATCCATAGACCACGAAACAGGTCGCGGTTGCCTTTGAAGATTTGTTCTAGGGTGGAGATCATCAAACTCTTGCCAAAACGCCGGGGGCGCGCCAGAAAATAGACGCCTTTGGTGTAGCGCACCAGTTCATAGAGGTACTGTGTTTTATCAACATACAAGAACCCACCTTCAATAATATCTTTGAAGGTGGGCGTCGTGGTAGGCAATGGTTTGAGCATGGCGATCTCCTGCACCGGCTGCACGCATCACAATCAATCGCGCCTATTGTACCGCAATGCTGCTGAAAACCCAACCCCTACGCCATTCTATTGCGGCTGCGTGCGCACTAATTCGGCATAGAGACCGCCCCGCGCCAACAACTCATCATGGTTGCCCCGCTCCATAATGCGCCCTTTGTCCAACACCAGAATTAAATCAGCGTTGCGCACTGTGCTCAAGCGATGGGCGATCACCACCTGTGTACAGCCCAGTTGGCGCAGATTCTGTTCGATCTGTTGTTCGGTGGCGGTGTCGAGATGGCTGGTCGCTTCGTCGAGCAGGAGAATGGCCGGTTGGTGGGTCAGGGCGCGGGCCAGGGCTAGCCGTTGCCGTTGCCCGCCGGAGAGACCAGCGCCGCCCTCGGCCACCATTGTCTCGAAATCCATCGGCATGTGGGCGATGTCGCGGTCGATGCAGGCCAGGCGGGTCGCCGTCAACATCTGCTCCAGCGACAGGTCGTTGCGCCCAAAGGTGAGATTCTGGCGAATCGAGCCACTAAAGAGAAAGACCTCTTGCAACACAACGCCCATCTGCCGCCGCAGCGCCTGCCGGTCGAGATCGGCCAGCGCCACGCCATCAAAGCGAAGCGCACCAGCAGTCGGCTCATGCAAGCCCAAGAGCAGCCGCGCCAGCGTACTCTTGCCCGACCCTGACCGGCCCACAATCGCCACCTTCTGCCCCGGCTTGATCTGCACCGAAACGTCTTGTAACACCGGCGCACTGTGGCGATCATAGTGGTAGCTGACCTTGTCCAGCTCGATTTTGCCTGTTAAAGTTGGGGCGACGCTGCCGTTCTGTTCCCGTTCGGCTTCCAACACATCGGTCAACCGGGCCAGATGCGCACCCACCGATTGCAACTGTTGCCCGCTGCTGACCAGTGAATCGAGCGGTGTCAAGAACCCAAGCGCCAGCGCATTCAACGCCAACATGCTCCCCAAGGTCAGTGAACCGGCCAGCACCTGCTGCGCCCCAATCAAAAGGAGCAAGAGCGGCGCACCGACTTGGAGGCCCTGTAAAAGCGTCTCTAGCAACGCCGACAACCGCTGTTTTTCCAGCGTGACGCCGAGCGCTTTGTGGTGTAACCCTGTCCAGCGTTGTAAGACCCGTTCTTCGGCCCCCGTCGCCTTGACCACGTTGATCCCTGCCAGTGCTTCGACCAAATAGGCGTGCGCTTCGGCTTGGGTCGAGAGATGGCGTTGCGCCAGGTCGTGCATCCGGCTGGTGCTGGTGAGGAGCAACAAAATCTGCACCAGCCCCACGCCCAGCGTCACCAGCCCAAAACTCGGCGCTTGCACCAGGAGGATGAGCAAAAAGGTGATCACCAACACGCCATCCATCAGCGCGCTGATTGTCTGGGTGGTGAGCAGTTCGCGCATCATGGTATTGCTGGAAAGGCGCATGAGCAGGTCGCCGGAGGTGCGCTGCTGATAAAAACGGTAGGGCAGCGCCAGCAGATGTTCGAGAAACCCGACCATCAACCCCGTATCAACATCGGCTTGCAGGCGAATCAAGACCAGCCGGCGCAAATAACCGACGATCATCTGCATCAAAACCACAGCCACAATTCCGGCGGCCAGCACCGGCACAAAGTCAACCTGCCGCTGTGGCACTACCTGATCGACCATCACTTTGGTCAGCCAGGGAAAGGCCATCGCCGCAACTTGAACGGCAATGGTCGCTACCAACGCTTTGACTCCGGCCCGCCACGCGCCGCTGGCGATCAGCAGCCGCTGGATCTGTTGTTGCCAGATCGTCTTACTGCGTGTCGCACGTTGCCGCTGAAAGGTACTATCCGGTTCCAGCGTAAGCAGGACACCGGTAAAGCTGCGGTCAAACTCCGCCGCCGTCACTGGGCGACGACCAGCCGCCGGATCGACAATGACTGCCCCGTTTTTGTCCCATCGTTCCAGCACGACAAAATGTGAGAAATTCCAGTGTAGAATGGCCGGCAACTGAACCCCGACCAGCATGGACGGCTCGCCGCTAAAGGCGCGCACTCGCAAGCCATAGTGACGTGCTGTCTGGGCAATCGCCAACGCCGTGGCCCCGTCGCGCCCGATGTCCATCTGCTCGCTGACTTCGGTTAACGCCGTGGCGCGACCATAAAAGTTCAGCACCATCGTCAGACAAGCCGCCCCGCACTGCGTCGTGGTCATTTGCAGAACGACGGGCACCCGCTTGCGGCGGTTTGTCAGCGGGGCAGTCAACACGCCGCCAATGAGACCGATAACCAGCCACAAAGTTGCCCAGAAACCACGCCCCGTTGCAGGAGTGCTATGGGCATCGGTGGCGGTGGTGTTGTCATAATGGGCTAAGGCGGCAGGACGGAAGATCGTGCGTTTGCTGACAGTCATGGTGGAACTCCGGTACTGTTACTTGACAAGGTGACAGGGTGACACGGTGAATTTCACCGCTTCACCGTGTCACCCTGTCACCTTGTCATGAAGATTGTTTGATACTACCCCATCAACCATTAGCCGATGGTCAGGTCACAACCATACTGCGGGGTGAGAATCTGGCAGACCCGACCGCAGGTGCCGGTGAAGTAGCTGCGGCCACCGGCGACCGCCGCCATCTCTTCTTCGGGCAGTTCGACCAAGCCGGCGGGATGTTGGGGCAGAGCGGCCAGTTCCTCAGCGCTCAGGGTGGCGCGAAATTCAGCATCTTTCCAAGCGCGAATCAGATTCATCGTGTTCATGATTATCACTCCTTGTGTGTTATTTATTGACTGTTGTTTTTTGTTGAACGTTTGTGTTTGCGTTCGATGGCTTTAGTATAGCGGAATGCGGCTGTCGTCACGATGGCCTACGCTACGGCGTTCCTGTGTTCGTGCGCACAGGTGGAGAGGTTGCTAGACTACTGTCGCCATGTCGTTCCTGGCTGGTCAGGTGTGGGGCATCACCTATCACCGCGAATCATAGGATTAGCGAATCAGCCACGGGTAGATTCGCTAATCCTGTGATTCGCGGTGATATTGGCAGGCTATCCTCCGTCCACTGTCCTCTAGCGCCAATAAAAACGGCCCCACCCACAATGGATGGAGCCGTTTCCGACAAATCGATTACCCTACTTCCGCTGGCGGCGCACGTTACTGCGGCCCTTCCATGAGCAACAGCGACGGCACCTTCTCTGGATCGGCCAGTCGCATCAGTTCGTAACCGATGCCAGCCAGTCCTGTCATCAACCCCGGCGTCTCGACTCCGCCCGGCACGCCACAGCGCCACCCGGTGGCGTCGGTTTCATGCAGGATCGAACCGGCCAGTTGACGCGCTTTTTCTAGCCATTCCGCTTGCCCCAACACAGTCGCCGCTTTGACAAAGAGTTCAAGATTGCCTAAATCCCCATGACAGAGAGAGTGACCGCCGCCAAAACCAGCGCAGGCTGTGCTTTGTAAGGCAGCGTCAACCTCACCGCGTAACAACGGGTCGCGCACTTGAGGGAACAACGCCAACCGTGCCAGCCCAATCCCCGGCGCCCCGTGACACCAGGCGTGCATAAACTTCTCTTCGTGTTGATGGCCTGTTGCTGTTTCCGACATGGTACGGAGATCAACCCAATTGCCAACGGCCGGGGCAAAGAGGGAACGTTCATAGCGCAACGCCTCCTCGGCAATATGGCGATAGTACGGATTGTCACAGAGATCAGCCGCCGTGAATAATGCCCAGGCAATGCCGGCCGCCCCATGTGAAAAGCCGGCCAACGGCTGTCCGCCCATGTTGGGGACAACCCAGCCGACGCCATTGGGCATCACTTGCGCCTGGGCGACCAGATGGACAGCGCAATGTTTGATCAACGCCAGCGGTCGCGGGTCGTCGATGCAACGGTGTAGTGCCGCCGCTGCCGCAATACAACCAGCCGCGCCACCGATCACGTCGAACTGGACATCTTGATCAACAAACTGCATAGCGACACCGATAAGGTCAGCGGCCTTGGCCCACAGATCAGGCCGTTGCCACAGGTGACCAAGGTGCGTCAACGTATAGATCAAACCGCCCCAGCCGCTAAAGCCACCGATATAGGAGAAGTTTGCCTGTAACGGCTTGGCTTGCGCCAATGTGGTGGCCAGCGCCGCTTCTGCCAGCTTTGTATAACGCTCCTCGGCGGTGATCTGGCCGAGGTAGGCAAAAAAGAGCGCTAACCCGGCGTGACCATCATAGAGGTGCATGGTCAATGGCGCTAGTGACCAACTCTCCTTCTCATCCAGCCCCAACCCGATCCAGACAGCGTGATCGCCGTGGCGATGGGCCAAGCCGGCCAGGTGATCGCCAATGGTACGCGCCTTGGCGATAAGCATCTCACTGGTCAGCCTGCCGTCGTTGATTTCAGCCTGTCGGCTAGGTTCGCCGCTGCTGTTGTGATGGTGGCCGCCAGTCAGAGTCGCAAAGGATGCCTGGATATACCAAAGCTGGCGCGCCAGATCAGCTTCATCCATTGCGGCGATCCGGCGCTGCACCCGCGCCAGCCCACTTTCGGCCAGAAAATAGGGGATGATCTGTCCAGCACTATCCCACAAATGGGTGACGGCCGGCTGGGTCAAAAAGATCGGCACATCGCCGCTGTGGAGATCACGCCGTTCTGCCGGTAACAGGCAGGCCAGTTGCGGCGCTGTAGCGACATCTTTCCAAAGCCGGGTATATAAACGATCCCGGTCGAGGGCATTGCGCAACAGATCGGGATGGCTGCTTTCTTGCAGCAAAAGGGCATAAGTGCGCGTCGCCCGCGCCACCACCCGAATTTCGTCATTGGCGAAGCGCGCCAGCGGCCCATCCGCCGCCAATAAGGTGGCGCGCTGAGAAAGCAACAGGCGATAAATTTGGGCAAACCCCTGAGCAACCGCACCGGCCTGCGTGCGCACATCAATGGTTACGCCAGCCAACTGTGGGCGATGACCGCTGCTGCTAAACTCAACATGACGGCGGGTCAGGCGCATTTCGTCGGTGCCGACGCCTTCCCACACCGGCAACTTGTCAGGCGTCAGTTGGCGTTCACTGCCGCCGATGCCGCTAATATCAATCGCCGCCGCACCAGCATGAAATTGGAGCCGCTGGGGCAACATGCCGATACTCAGCACCGACTGGTCGAGCGCCTGTTGCGCCAGTTGGCCGGGGTCGTTGGGGTCATAGGCCATGATGTCGGGGTGAAACAAGGCTTCCAGGTCAATTAACATGGGGTGTTCACCAGCGGCAATCAGGTTTTCAAAGTGGAAATCAGCGGCATTCAGGGCATGGAGCAGCGCCAGATAGCCGCCTTGGCGTTGATAGAAGCGTTCAATTTCATCGGCGTTGGTGCAAGCGGTCGCCGCCACAAATTCGACCCACCCATATTCGTGGCGATCCAAAATTGTCAGTGTACGGAAGGTCGGTTGTGCGCCGTGTTGATTCAACCAAGTCAATAACTCCTGAAAATGGCTATCAACCGCCAGTGAACGCGGCTTGTAGACCAACCGATGTCCACCGGCAAAGCGCAAAATAGCGACAGAACGTCCCTGCCGATGGGTGTCGCCCGCGCCGATGCTGAGTTCGACCAGCGCCCCAGGATGGTTGCCCTGATAAAACGTGGTTTGCAGGGCAGCCCAGTCCCATTGCAAGCGCTCTAGGATTTCAGCGACAGCATTGGTGGTCTGCTCCACTTTGGTCACCAACTGGCGCGCCAGCACAGGATATTCGGCCAGCAGCGCCAGGGCCAGCGCCGGGTCACAGAGGCGTTCGACAAAACTGGCAAAGCGTTCTTCTGCTGTCACGCCGGACAACAAGCCTTGCAGGCGAGCGACGTGCATCTCCAGCACCAGCGTGCGTTCGATCAGCGGCGGTAACTGGGCGACCAGCGTGCTGTATAGGGCCTGTTCGGTAAATTCAGCAGTAAAGAGGGTTGTGACCTGATCGTTGGCTAACCGTTGGCGCAAGCGCGCTGCTGCCCAGTATAACAAAGGCGCAGTTAAGACAAGAAAGCCCTGTTTAGCGGCAAGCGCCTGCTTAGTTTCGCCGGTAGCTGTATAAGCCGTATATAACTCAGCCAACCAGGGCAGATCTGTGGCCTGCCGTTGGCGAAGCGCCTCAGGCGTTTCGCCAAGTAGGGTCGTCAGCCGTTCCGGGGTAAAGCCCGCGGCCTGACATTGTGCGGCAAAAGCGTCATCAGCTAGAAAGGGTGTTTCCGTGCGCCAGCGTTGCAAGCGGCGGGTGGCAACAGCCGCGTCAACCGTAGCAATTGCTCCCCGATTCCGCTCCGACAAGGTCAGCGCCTGCCACCAGGTGGGGGACGCAGCCAGTTGCGGGTCAATGGCAGAAGAAGATAACATAGGCTCTGATCGCATAAAACATCTCCAGCGTATGGGAAAACCAAAGGCGGCGAGGGCATAGCTTTATAAATCGGACCCTTGGATCTTAAAGCTTAAAACCAACTTACGCAAAAATGCAGCGGCTATGAGGAAGATAGCCACTGCGTTTTTGTTTGCTATTCTCATGCTTGACCTGGCGGACTAGCCGATGGTGAGGTCACAGCCATACTGCGGGGTGAGAATCTGGCAGACCCGACCACAGGTGCCGGTGAAGTAGCTGCGTCCACCCGCAACCGCCGCCATCTCTTCTTCGGGCAGTTCGACCAGACCAGCCGGGTGTTGCGGCAGAGCGGCCAGTTCCTCGGCGCTCAAGGTGGCGCGAAATTCAGCATCTTTCCAAGCGCGAATCAGATTCATCGTGTTCATGTTTGTCACTCCTTATGTGTTATCTATTGACTGTTTTGATTGTTTTTGTTGAACGTTTGTGTTGGCGTTCGATGGCTTTAGTATAGCGAAGTGTGGGCGTCGTCACGATGGCCTACGCTACGGCGTTTCTGTGTTCGTGCGCACAGGTGGAGAGATTGCTAAACTACTGTCGCCACGGCGCTCCTGGGTGGCCAGGTGTGGGGCATCACCTATCACCGCGAATCATAGGATTAGCGAATCTACTCGTGGCTGATTCGCTAATCCTATGATTCGCGGTGATATTGGCAGGCTATCCTCCGTCCACTGTCCTCTAGCGTCAATAAAAACGGCCCCACCCACACTGGATGGAGCCGTTGTAGCAGCGGTAATGGTTACAATTTTCTACCGCACAAAGACCATATCACCATCGTCCGAACCCATCATCGGCAACGAACCGACGCCATTGTCCGCTCTTTCCTCCGTGGCGGCGCAAGGGGTGCCAAACTTGGGTTGGGCAAAGGGCAGATGGGTGTTACCACGCCCCAGAATGTGGAGATAGTTGGCCGCCGGCCCTTCCCAACTAGCCCCATGATTCCACGGCACCCAGGCGCGGGCGTTGCAATAGTGCGAGACAAAGGCGCGACGGAAGCGATCCGTTGTCCGGTTGGGATATGAACGGTGCAGCAGATGGCTATGAAAAAAGATGACATCTCCCGGCTCGACAAGACAGGGAATAGGATCGGGGTAAGTTCGCGCCACTTTTGTCAACGTATTTGCCTCATCATCCAGTGAACTGACCTGCTCGACATGACCCAAATCGGCAAACGAATCTTCGGCGTAGAGATGGTCGCGATCCGGCGTCGGATAGATCGGCTCGGTATGCGAGCCAGGCGTGACATAGAGACAGCCGTTGGCCTCATCGGCGCGATCCAGGGCAATCCAGACCCCGATCAACGTTTCGGGATAAGTGGTGATGTAGTAAGCATCCTGGTGCCAGCCCTGACCGCCATGCCCCGGCGGGTTGAGAAAGAGCATGGTCTGTAGCGCCAGCACATCTGGCCCGATCAGCGCTTCGAGGACATCCAGCACACGGGGATAGAGCAAATACCGCTCGGCGGTTTCAAATTGGCGGTGCAGCATGTGGATGCGGGAGAAGCGTTTGTAGAGTTCCTGGAGGTCGGTTGTCGCCGGTTGGGCAACGCCGGGAATGGTAATGCGCCCATAGAGAAGATCCATACCCCAGGTGCGCATAATCTCGACATCGGCCTGCTCCACCAGGCCACGGACAATCAAATAACCGTTGCGCTGATAATGTTTATACTCATCCACCTTGACCCGATAGCGTGGCAGATCCCAGGCTTGGGGCTGTGGATGCGCCACGGTTCCGTTTTGCGTTTTCATGCTTGCTGCTCCTCTTTTGATCTTCGCTGACATGCCGGTCGGCACGAACGTTTACCCTGAAAAGGCATTGTAACAGGACGGGTAAGCCTGAGCAAAGCGGTTTTGCGCTGACTGGGCGCGACGACCAAACGTCAGGCCCGCCGCTTGTCAGTACCGTAGATGTCAGGGTAGCCCGCCCCCACTGTCAGACGCAGGTCATGCAGGCTCCTATTCCCGGCGCGATACTTTTGCCATAAGGAGGTGCAAATGATGAGTCCAACATTACTGGAAGCGGCTATTGTGCTTGTTCTGATCATTCTCGGTTGGCAAATTGGCATTCAACTTGCCCCGCAAGTGCTGAGCTACTGGCGGACAGCCCGCCGCCAACTTGATCAGATCGAACAAACCGATGACCGCCAATTAGAACAAGCGCCGTCCGCTGAGCAGCCGCTCTCTTCACGAAAGGAAAATACAAATGACAAAGCAATTAGACCCAAGCAAGATGATTCAATTACCTACCTCTAATCTCAAACTGCCGGCTCCCCGGCGGACCGCCACCCTGGTGACGATTGCCGCCGTGATGTTTGTCCTGCTGATTCTCTTCCGCATGTCGTTGCGTAACATCCGGCCCGGTTACGTAGGGATTGTCTTTGACAAGGTGACGCACAAAGTGACTGCCGGCGCCAAGGAACCTGGCTGGGCGTTGATCAACCCCTTTACCCAGTCGATTCAGGAGTATCCGGTCACCATTCAGACCTATTCGATGGTTTTCAAAAGCAGTGAAGGTCAGGTGAGTGGCGACGATAGCATCAAAGTCCAGAGCAGTGAAGGCCAGCAGATCAACCTGGATGTGGTGATCCAATACCAGGTCATCAAAGATGAAGCTGGCGCGCTCTATGAAGATTGGGGGGGAGCCAGCATTGAGACAGTCGAGGATCGCGTCGTGCGCCAATACACCCGCTCCCAGGTGCCGGTGATTGCTGCTCAGTATGGCTGGGAAGGGATCACCGCCAGTCGCCGCGGCGAGATTGCCGGCCAGGTTGCCGAGGCGTTGGACAAAGAATTTGCCCGTCGCCATCTGGAATTAGTCTCGTTTGGTATTCGGGAAGTCCATCTGCCGGCAGCGCTACAACAGGCATTGGATACCAAAATCCAAGCCCAACAGCAGGCGGAACAGCAGCAGTATCAGTTGGAACAGGCCAAGGTACGTGCTGAACAGGACAAAGTCGAAGCCCAAGGTCGCGCCGCCGCCGTCCAAGCCCAGGCCGAAGGTGACGCCCAAGCCATCCGCATCCGCGCCGACGCTCAGGCCGAAGCCAACCGTGTGCTAGCCGAAAGCCTGACACCAGAGTTGATCCGCTACCAACAGATGCAGCGCTGGGATGGTCGGTTGCCGGTCTTCCAGGGTGGGAGCAGTGTTACGCCGTTGATTGATGCCAGCGCGTTGGTGAGTGGGACAATTAGTCAGTAAGACAGTAGAACAGTAAAACAGTAAGGCAGTCGGTTAGAAAGTGAAACAATTGATACTGACCGACTGCCTTACTGTTTTACTGTCTTACTGATTTACTGTCTTACTGATTTACTGTCTTACTCGGCTGGTGTGTCAGCTTGGTCCGGTGTCCACTCGTCTCGGTAGACTAACTCCCACCCATTGTAAACCAGGATCAGGTGCTTCAACGGCACCTGATCCGCGACTTTGCGGATGCGCTCATCGTTGCTATAGCGCACAAATTGCCCCTTCGCCTCGTCAATCTTTTCCTGCAATTTGACCTGATTGTACTCACTGCGTGCAATGTACTTCAACTCGATCAGGTAGCCAAACTTCATATCCGGGTAGCGGGCCAGGAAAGGCTCCAAATAGAGATCGACGAATCCACCACCCATTTCCCGTTCTGACCAGGTGAGAAAGTAGTGAGTAATGTTGAGATAGGCAAGCAGAAAGCCTTGAATGACTTTTTCACCATTCAAGTAGTCACGTACCGAAGTCTGCTGTCTTATTTCCTGGGCGAGATAGTCAAAGAGTAGTCGCCACTCGCCGTGGTAGGCCATCGCTTGCAAGAATTTGGATAGCTGCCATAGATCGATGCGGAAAACGTCGACATCTTGATAGCTCTCGCGCAGATAACTATAGAGCAGATCCTTGACCGTCAAATTCGGAATGCGAAGTAAAGACTGCCCTTCTCGTTCGCCAGCGAAGGTGAGCAAACCAAAATAAACCAGTAGAGAAATAAAGTTCTGTCGTTGTAGTAGCGTTTCTAAGGGGAAACTCCGTATCACGGGGCCAACCGCTTCGCCAGTCTCAATGATTGACTTCAATTGACTAAAATTCCCATTCAGCCGTTTGTCAATTGTGATCAGATGGCGCAGCTTTTTATAATCGATGCGGATATTTTCATCCACCAACGTTTGGGGCAGAGCTTCCCGATCCTGCATCGCTTCCAGAAAATACAGCACCATATCTGAGTTAAAAAGATCGATATTTGCTTCTTCGGAAAAACGATAATGGTTATACCATTCTTGCATCAACGGCAGCGCTTTGGCCGTTGTCAACCGGAAGCTGCCGACATTTTGGTAGTAATGCAGCATGGTCGTTACATCTGTTTCCGTAAAACCAACCATCTCATTGAATTTCACATCAAGACTGATATTTTTGCCGATGTTAAAACCGCTCGTCACGTCATCCATTGTCACAGGGGAAACGCCTGTGATAAACAAGCGGCGCAAGCCAGCCATACGACCAGTGGTAGCGCCTTTGAGCATATTGAAAAAGTGGCGATAAAACCCTGCGCCATGTGTCAATTCGTGATAAGCATATTGACCAGCAGTGGTGAGAATGGTGTTGGTGAAATTATCATACTCATCGATAAATAAGTAGACTTTTAGTTGTTTGTCTGCTGCATAGAAGAAGATCTGACGTAGTTGGCTTTCTGTCGTTGGACTTTTCAGAATCTCTTCTCGCTCATTGTCATCAAAATGCTGAGCGTAGCGGGATAAAAAATTCTTTATCACCTGATTGCCATAGTCCTCGAATGAAGCTTCAACTTGCTTCAATTCCGGCTTGATCACCGCAAAGTTGAAAGTAATGGTCAGATAGCTGTTACGCTCTGCCGTCGGGTGTTGACCAATGTACGTATCACCAAAGAGCCGGTCAAAATTTTCCCGCTCGTTGACATCATAGTAGACATCCAACATGGTGAGCAAAAGCGTTTTGCCAAAACGGCGCGGACGGATAAAAAAGAGATAATAGGGCGCAGCTTCCAGCAATGGGATAAAGCTGGTTTTGTCCACGTAATAGGAGTTATCGACCCGCAGGCGGCGGTAGTCGCCATTGCCGTAGGGAATCCGTTTGACCGGTACACTTGTCATGCTCTGCTCCAATCTGCACCAGGCGTGATAAAACTTCCTCGATTATAACAGAAAATCCGGGTAATTCCTCACCCGGACGCTTCTGAATAATCAGTTGCCTATGCAATTACTGGCGCTTTAGAGTTTCAACCCTTCCAACATCCCGCGAATAAACATGCGCTGGAAGACAATAAAAAGAATCAACACCGGCGCGGAGGTGAGCAAATAGACTGCCGCTTCAGCTCCGTAACTGGTAAATTCGCCATCTTCTAATGCCAGCCCAACAAAGCTCATAGCAATGCCGATGCCCAGAGTGTAGAGTTCGGGGTTGTCGATCATCGTCAGTGTGAAGAGATACTCGCCCCACACGCGGATAAACTCAAAGAGGCCGACAACCAGCATCCCCCCCGTCGCCATGGGCAACATCACGCGCCAGAAGGCTTGAAAGCGGTTACAGCCGTCGATCAGCGCGGCGTCTTCAAAGGCCGAAGGCAAATTGATAAAGGTCTGGCGCATGATAAAAATCGGAATCGGCACCCCGGCGGCAAAGGCCAGGATGAGGCCAAGCTGACTGTTACGCAAGTGGAGAAAGCTCATCAACTCATATTGCGCCATCAACCCGCCGGCGCGTGGCACAAAGGTCAACAGAATCATGGTATAGAAGATGAGGTCGCGCCCCGGAAAGCGCAAACGGGCAAAGGCATAGCCCGCCAGTGCAGTCACCGCCACCTGAAGAATAACTGCGCCAGATGTGACCAAAAAGCTGTTACGGAACTGCATAAAAAAGTCGGGCATCCGCCGCCACACATAGGCATAGTTCGCCATGGTCGGATTGAGGGTAATCAGCGACGGCAATTCGACATACAGTTCCTGCCGTGTCTTGAGCGAGGCCGAGATGGTCCAGATAAAGGGCAATAAAAAGGCAAGGAGGAAGAGCCACAGGACAAGCCGCAATAACAAACCATTGCGTTGCGCCCATAGCCGCCCCAAAATATTTGTTCCGGTGCGGGGTTTGGTGATATAGGGTGAAGTCGTAGTTACGCTCATCGTGCTGCCTCTCAATCTGCCCGTTCGGAACGCAAGAGTTTGAAGATCACACCGGCCATCAACATCGAAATGACGCCCATCGTCAAGTTCATGGCTGCGGCATAGCCCCAGCGCATATCGCCCAGGTAAAAGGCAATGTCATAGGCATAGCGTCCTACCAACATCGCCGCATTTTCCGGTCCGGCGCTGGTGCGACCAAACATGATTAACGACTCTTCCGCCGTGCCGATGATGCCGGCGGCCAGCACCAGGATCACCGTAAAGGTCGGTTTGAGCAAAGGCAGCGTGATCTGACTGAACTGCGCCCAGCCATTGGCGCCGTCGATGGCGGCGGCTTCGTACAATTCATTGTTGATGTTGTAAAGACCCACCAAGAAGAGTAGGATATTTTGCCCCACCTGTTTCCAGACTGCAGCCACCGCCAGCGTAGGAATCACCCAGTCGGGATCAGCCAACCAGGCCGGTGGATTTTCAATGCCGACCCACTCGCTGAGAAAGTAGTTGAGATAGCCAAACTGGGGATGGAGCAACTGTCGCCAGAGCAGCAGCGCCACCGCAATCGGCAAGACCACCGGCAGGTAGGCAATGACCCGATAGACCGCCGCTTCAAAGGGGCGCAGCACTTTGGAGATCAACACCGCGATCAACAACCCCAGCCCAATGTTCAGCGGCGTATAGATCACCGTATAATAGAGCGAGCGGACAAACGACTCCCAAAAGAGCGGGTCGCCGGCCATCTCAACAAAGTTTGCCACCCCGTTAAAAGGTTGATGATCGGGGATGAGATAGCGGTAGTCGGAAAAGGCAATCAGCAAGCCGCGAATCAGCGGGTAGCCGCTAAAGGTCAAGTAGAGCGCCAGCGCGGGCAGGATAAAGAGATAGCCCATCAGGGTATGGTCGCGATTGCCCTGGCGCATTGTGCGCAGCGCCTGTCGCCACTGTCCCATGACCGTTGTGCCGGCAGCCGCTTCCTGCTTGCCTGGTAAGACATTACGCATGGTGTACCCTGCCCTTTACGTTTGTGGCGCTACGGTAAAGTTAAGTTGTTGAATCGTTTCGGCGTCCAGCGCCTGTTCCAGCCACCGATTTAGCACCTGGCGATCCCGCATGGTTTCGATCTGTTGGACAAGATGCATGGGTACTTTGCTGAAGCGATGGCGCAGAACTAATAGAAGTGTTTTCTGCTGCGCTTGAATCTCCCCCTCAATCGTTGCTTGTGCAGCCACTTGCTGGGCATGTTTGTCAACTGCTTCACGTAGTTTCGGTAATTTTTGGAACGCTTCCGGCACTTTTTGAAAGAATTCATCAATATAGGGCCAGGTATCCTCGCGTATCGTGACTGTCATATTCATCACCTCCATAATCTTGCGCCAAACTGTGTTCGGATCGATTGAAACGCCAATATCAAGGGTAAGCTGCAAATAGTCAACCAATCCTTCAGTCACACACAATTCGATAAACTGTTCCAACTTTGGCCCACGCGCCAGGGGTAACAACGGGTAGTTGGCTGGCTTCAGAGCTAATTCACTCGGATGGATAATCCAAACCGGAATTCTGTGGTCATTGTTGCAGTAAATGCCGGCCTCGGCGGTTGGTTCAAAACGAAACTCTGGGTGCAATGTATTCAACACGCGCCGTGGCCGCGTGACGCAAACAATTGTAATTGTACGTTGGCTGGGCGCTTCCGCCCTTTGCTTTGGCGTCAAGTAAACAGCATCGACTTCCTCGATCTCATTCTCATCGTCACTGGCGCTGTCAAGTGCATTGTTGCCATTCGTTTCACTCGACGCTTTGGTCTTGTCATTCACCCCTAGCCCCCATGCCCGCATCATGATCAAATTAAAATCACTGGCGGTCAGTGGGTCATGGCTGCCCTTCAATTCAAGAACATTCACCCGGCGAAAATGGTTGAAGACGGTGTCGTGCAATTTGGGTAAATCTTCAATAGCGCATTCAACCAAAATATCGATTGCCCGACTGCGGGAGAAGACTTCATACTGTGTTGTGGTGCGCATCCCCAGGTCAGTAAAGAAGCGCTGATAAAAATTCTTGGCCGAATCGTCAAACGGTTGTTCCATAGCCATAGTATAACAGAAAAGCCGGGTATTTTCTACCCGGCTGATGACATGAAATTGTTCTATCTACGCCTTCTGCTTTTCCAACTCCTGGTTGACCTCATCCATCACATTTTGCATGGCGACTTCAGCTTCGACTTCGCCGCCCCAGTAGCGTTCCATCCACGGCATCAATTTGGCGTTGATGATCGGCATATATTTGCCGGCTTCCATCGGCACCAGCTTGCTGGTCGGCACCGCTTCATAGGCTGTCACTAGTTCAGGGGAAGCGGTACTACCAGGGCCGAGCAAACGATCATACTGATTCTTATGCACCGGCATCCCAGAGAGGGTCAGTGTGCCGCTCCAGTGGCGATCGGCCGGCGCGCCTTCCGGCCCCAGGATCGACAAGAGCCAGTCCAGCCCTTCTTGCGGATGGGGCGCGCCGGTAAAGACAAACGAAGAATCGACATGAATCCAGGTGCGCAAAGGATTGCTTTTGTCGGTCTTTGGCGGCAAGCCCCCTTGAATTTTTTCCGGCCCCAACACAGAGCGGCCCAGCCGAATCCATGAATGGGAGTCAAAGCCGACCGCCACCTTACCCTGTTGCCAGACCGGCACCGGATCTTGCATGAGTGCCAGATTGGTGTAGCCCTGGTCGAACCAGCGTTTGAACATTTTGATACATTCCAAGAACTCTTCGCTGTCGATGCGCAACATGCTGTCACTGTTGTAGGGGTTATCGACAAAGGTGGTGAAGACAATCCCCAGCGTGCGGAAAATATCCCGGCGCACCGCCAACGGCACCACATCCTGATCGCCGGAGGTCTCCTTGATCTTGCCTAGCATAATCTCGAACTCATCCCACGTTTCGGGCAGCGCTTCATAGCCGGCAGCTTGTAAAAGTTCCTGATTATAGCCGCCCATGAAGATGTTGAGCTTCATCGGAATGAAGTAGGTCTTGCCCTGGTAGCGGGTGGTGTCATAGATCTGCGAGTAGTAGAAGGAATTTTGGTGATCCTGCGCCCACGGAATCTTGGACGATTGCAAGAGTTCATCAATCGGTTGCGCCAGCCCCATCTGGATGTAATTCCATTGTAGGTCAAACTGGGCATAGCCGCTGGCGCTCCAGCGTACATTGTTCTCGCGCACCATCGCCATCGCCTTGGTCTCCCAACCATCGGGGCTTTCTTCCCAGACGATGCGGACGCCATCCGCTTTGATCTGTTCATTATAAAGGTCGGTCGCCTCGCCCATGCCCATCTCGACGAAAAAGGCAGGAATGATGGTGTAAACATCGGTGGGCGTTTGTTCACCCTGGCCGGCGGACGAAGCGGCCGGTCCGGTCGGCGCAACGCAACCGTTGAGCAGCCCGGCAGTTGCGGCCAACCCGGCTGTTCCTTTTAAAAAGTTACGGCGTGAAATCATGGGGTGTGCGTGCCACTTGCTCATCGCTTGGTTCCTCTCTGCTCTATGTACTGGCATGATCGATTGGAGATGATATACTGCCAATGCTTCGGAACAAACTGCAACACGAGACGACGGGACGGGTATATGTGCTACAGAAGTCCGGCTTTTGCCAAAAGCCGGACTTCTTGACAGGGCTTTCAGGTCATTTATGATTGTAACTTGGCGACTTCTTCGTCAACCTCCTTAATGACATTTTCCATTGCCGTCTCTGCTTCGACTTCGCCGCCCCAGTAGCGTTCCAGCCACGGCCAGATTTTGGTCTGGATGATGGGGTAGAATTTGCCGGCGGGCATCGGTTGGAGGACGCTATTCGGCAATGCGGCGTAGGCATCCACCAGTTCAGGGAAATCGGTGCTATTGGCGACCAACTTTTCATATTGGTTCTTATGTACCGGCATCCCGGAGAAGGTGAGCGTGCCGCTCCAGTGGCGGTCGCCGGCTGCGCCTTCCGGCCCTAATGTTTGCAACAGCCAGTCCAAGCCTTCTTGCGGATGGGGCGCTTCGGCAAAGACAAAGCCGGAATCGAGGTGAACCCAGGTGCGCTTGGGATTGGCGGCGTCGGTTCTGGGCGGCACTACGCCTTTGATCTTCTCCGGCCCCCAGACCGAGCGACCCAGGCGAATCCACGAGTGCGAATCGATGCCAATGGCGATCTTGCCCTTCTGCCAGTCGGGCATGGGGTCTTGTAACACCTGTAGGTTGGTGAAGCCTTCGTCAAACCAGCGTTTGAACATCTTGATACATTGGAGCCACTCTTCGCTATCAATGCGTAGGCGGTCGTTCTCATCGTAGGGGTTATCGACAAAGGTGGTAAAGGCCGTCCCTAGCGTGCGGAAGACCTCTTTGCGACAAGCAAACGGCAACACCTGATCAGCCGCGCCGCTCTCCTTCAATTTGCCCAACAGCACCTCAAACTCGTCCCACGTTTCGGGGATGCTCTCATAGCCGGCGGCTTCGATGAAATCCTGCCGGTAGCCCATGAGGTGAATATTCAGCTTCATGGGAATGTAATAGGTTTTGCCTTCGTAAATGGTCGCTTCGTAGATGCTGGGCGTAATGTATTCATCGGCCAGCTTCTGCGCCCACGGCACGGTAGAGGTCGCCAACAATTCATCAATCGGCTGGGCCAGCCCCATTTGGATGTAATTCCACTGGTTGCCGGCGTTGGCAATGCCATTGGCGCTCCAGCGCATCTCCTTGTCGCGCACCATCGCCAACGCTTTGGTCTCCCAACCATCGGGGCTGGGTTCCAAGATGTAGTTGATGCCGTTTTTGTGCGCCTCCTCATTGATGATTGTCGTCGTGTCGGTCATGCTCATGTCGGCGAAGGCGGCGAGCGTGGTGACGTAGACATCAGTCATGGCTTGTTGACTGCCCGCCTCAGCTTGTTGCGGCGCTCCGGCTTGCGGGGCGACACAACCATTTAAGAAACCAGATGCAGCCGCCAAACCGGCTGCGCCAGCCGCACTTTTCAGAAAGACGCGACGCGAAATTGGGTGATGTAACTGACTAGCACTCATGGTTCTCCCTTTCTTATTGATAAGGATGATTCGCGCATTGCTTTCCATAGTATACTAAATGTGGGATAGCAGTGCAACCACGTTTTTTTCACGGCTTGACCGATTTCAAGTTTGGGGAAAGGACTCAACTGGAACTCAGGGCGTCGTCGACCATCTCCGGAAAGAATTTTAATTTACACGGATAGGAAGAAACACTGTACTGATTCCTCCGATCCGTGTTTTTCGTATCTGTGTAAAATTTTCGGTTCTGGCTTATCCAGGGTAGGAAAATAAATCAGTAAAAACGGAAGTACGGTTTGTAATCCACTAGGCTCAAGCCAAGGGTTTTCCCTGGATCGGGAGGAGTAGCTTGTCACCCTGAAAGGGTCTTCTGGGTATTGTACAAGGAAGATTCTTTCAGAATGACAGGCGAACTCTCCTGGCTTTCCCTGGAATTTCCTTAGCTTGATGCCTATGCGGTATGGAAATCGCACCTACGAGTACTGGAACAATTGTTTAACGTTCATCAATTGCTGCTTAGGCAGTCATCCGTAATGTGAGTTAATAGCCTTGGACTTTGTCAACGCGATTATTGAGCGGTTCGCCCCGTCGATAGCGCGCCAGATTGTCGAGGAAAATCTGGGTGATCCGGTCGGCATTATAGGGGCTGCTACCGCTGGTGTGTTGGCCCAGGATCACATTCGGCAGCGTCCACAGCGGTGAAGCCGCCGGCAACGGCTCCGGGTCGGTGACATCCAGCCCGGCGCCGGCGATCCAGCCGGCTTGAAGGGCGCGGTTGAGCGCCGTGGGTTCGATGGATGCACCGCGCCCGACATTGTAGATATACGCGCTGGCTTTCATGGTGCGCAATTCCGCTTCACCAACCAGGGCGGTGGTTGCCGCTGTCAACGGCAGACAGAGCGCCACATGATCGGCTTGCGGCAGGGCGCTGGATAGTTGATCAGGGGTATATTGCGCGTCTAGATCGGCAAACGGGTTGGTTGTGCGGCGAACGCCCAGCACCCGCATCCCCAACCCTTTGGCCTTCTGCGCCAGTGTTCCACCGATGTCGCCCAGGCCAATCACACAGAGCGTTTGGCCGGCTAGCTCGAATTTCTCGCGAATCACTTGCGCGGCCACCTGCCGTTGCGTTCCTTGCGCCTGTAAAAGCGTCGGCAAGCGGATGGCAAAGGCGAACATCATCGCCAGGATCTGCTCGGCCATGGGGATGCCGTGCGCCCCGCGTGCATTGGTCAACATGATGTCATAGTCGCCAATGCCGGCAGCCAAAATGTGATTGACACCTGCTGTGCCGGCCTGCACCCAGCGTAAGCGCCGGGCGGCAGTCAGCGTCCCTGCCGGGAATTGTTTGCTGAAGATGACTTCAGCGTCGGCCACATTGGCGACAAAAGCCGCCGGCTCAGGGCAAAACCGAAAATCCAGATCAGGGTGTGCCTGCTGTAAACACGCCAGGTTCGCCCGACCAATATCCTCACCTACTAAAACAACGAATTGCTTCATAAACTCCCTCACTGCTTCATAAACTCCTACATAACCTAATCATCGTCTCTATTCAGGTGGCCGGCTCCTGCGCCTTCCGTGTTGCTTCTATCTGTGTTTAGTCTTTGGGCAACCATAAAAGACTAAACACAGATAGAAGCAACACGGAGATAATCCAACCATACGTTGTGAAACGGCGATCAGCAGACCGCGTAGAGCGTAGGGAAGCGGTCCGACTTTTGTCGCAGAATAATCAAACGACGGCCCAAAAACTCAACTAAGATCAAGTCATCACAATTGACGGTGGCTGGCAGCCCATGGGGTCTCCTTGATTTCTCCAAGCGCCCGGCCACAAGTTCAACTGTATCCTAACAACTTTCATCATATTGTCAATGCCGGTTCATGGCCGGCCAACCACCAATGAAAGGCTTTATCATGAGTTACCAGACGTTAGTGTATGAACAAAGTGCAACGGTGAATGAAATGATGGCTGCTTCGTTCCACCGCCGCCAGCCGCCAGCCGAAACATCGCCAGCAACCAATGGTCGCTGGACCTTAGGTTCACGCCAGGGCAATGCCGCACTGATGGCCGAGCTACCGGAGATGTTGCTGGCGGCCCAAGCCGGTGACGAGCAGGCGTTTGGCGTCCTGATCACCCACTACCAGCAGATGGCAAAACGGGTGGCCCAACAGATTCTGCGCACCGAAGAAGCCGCCGCCGACGCCGTACAAGAGGCAATGATCAAGGTCTATCGCGCCCTGCCCCGCTTCCAAGAAGGCAATTTCCGCTCCTGGTTGCTGCGCATTGTGACCAACACCTGCTACGACCACCTGCGTCGTCAAAAACGCCGCCGGGCCTTGAGCCTCGACGAGTTGACCGAGGGCAGCGATAGCGAAGCTTCCTTGGGCGAACGGGCGCAAGACACCGTGGAAGACCCGGAAACAATGGCGCTCCAAAGTGAGCAGATGCAAGCGCTCATGTCCGCGATTGATGACTTGCCGGCCTGGCATCGCCATGTCGTCTTGTTGATTGATGTGCATGGGATGGACTACGAAGAAGCGGCTGAACAACTTGGTGTGCCGCTGGGAACAGTCAAATCCCGCCTGAGCCGTGGTCGCGCCGCCTTGCGGGATCGCCTGGTGCGTGATGGTCTTGTGCCTGCCTCCTTGTTATAGAAGCTATCAAGGTCGGCCTATTGATGTAAGTCGTCCCTCAAAATCATCCTCCATTCCGGATGCGTGAATAAAAAGTTCATCACCTGAGCAACCCAATGGGCTGCTGAATAACAAGGTGACAAGTAACTTACGTATCAGACGGAATGTAACCAAACCGAGCGCCACGTCCCCGTTGCGCGAAAGCCCAATTTCCGATAAACTGCACCGGCTGCCGGCGTATCCCAGTAGAGTATGGGTTGTTTTTGTTCTGCGATGAGTTCAGTACAAAGCGCGCTGCATACCGCCTGACTCAATCCGCGCCCACGCATGGCCGGCGGCGTATAGACGCCGCCAATCATCGCCCAATGGTTGGTTTCGGCGTTGGTCAACGCGGTCGCCACCATATTTCCTGTCTGTTCGGCCAACCATAAGCGTGTGTCACGCAATGGTCTTTCGACCCCTGCTGGTGAACGGCTCAGGTGTTCCGCATTGGCATAAAACTCAATCAATCGCGGTAAATCAGCTAGGGTCCCACGTCGGATGACAACCCCCTTAGGCGCTGTTACCGGCTGAAAGTCGGCAGGGTGTAACGCCATTACCTCTTCAATTTTGATATTTTCTGCTCGATAGCGCTGGAGATAGGGGAGAAACGAGTCGATGCCGCCCGGATTGTCTTGTAAACGGTTGGCTCCCGCCGGATGTTGGTCAAGAATTGCGCCTAATGTGCCCCAATCAGCCTCGCCGACGCCATAGATCGTCCACCCGGTCATGTAGCGATTCAAAACGGCGCGCATGGTTGTCACCCCGGCCTGCTCCACCACATCACCCCAAAATTCACAAATTGCATTCGTGAAACCAAGCTTTTCCAAATTACCCAACATATAGAGATTCAATTGCGGTGCGCTGGATAAAAACCGCACGGTCACGGCCCGGTCGGTCTCGGTTAAGGGTCGAATCATTGCTGTTTTCCTCAATTTAGTGGAAAAGCCCAGTTGCCAGGGCCATGTTGCTGAAAATACAATTGGATGGCGGTGGCCATATCGTTGTTTAGCTCGGCGCTTTGGAATTTGAGCCAGTAGCCAAAATCGCTCGTCCACGGCTCACCGCTCATCACGGTACGCAGGTGGAGTTCGGCCACTGCACCCACAGCGGCTTGCATCCCGGATGTGATAAATGCTTGGGGAATGGGGCTATGATCATACGCAACCTGGCGAAAGGTTGGCGCCCATTCATGGGCAACGGCATCAAGCAGCAGATATTGTGCGCGCGGATCGCCGTTGTAGGGAATGCCGACGCTGCCGCCGTTATAGACTTGCCATTGATCGACCGTACGCGCTAGCGACCGATGGACATGGCCGCAGACGATCACCGTTTCTTCGACGCCCGTCAGGACTGCCCGCAACTTCTCTTCGCGATCTTCCGGCAAGATGCCGACAAACGCATTGCCGGGAATGCCATGCACGACGCGAACGGCCGGCAATCCCGGCTCGGCAATGGTCACTGCTTCCGGCCATTGGCGCAGCACCGTCAGATGCTCGGATGTAAGTTGTGATTGCGTCCACCACAGGGTCGGAAAACGGGTGCGATTGGTAAAGGGCGGGCGATTGCGCGGCGTATTGATCATCCCGACGATCAGATCATGATTGCCAGCAATGGCCGGCCAACCGGCGTCGATGATCAACGCCATCACTTCATTGTTCCAGGGGCAGCGATTGACCTGATCACCGACGAGATAGATCGCATCGGGGCTTTGGCGGCGGAGGTCGCGTAATACAGCTTCCAGGGCCGGGAGGTTACCGTGTATATCGGCCAGAAAGGCAAGCCGCATCAGTCTTTCCTTACCAGGGTCGGTTGATAGAGTGGATCACGGGTGCGGACATAGTGGTCGCGTTGGGTGGTGGCGATGTATGCATCAAAGGCGGCTTGGGTGGCATTGTCAGGGTCATAGCCTTGTTCCCAGGCCCAGCGATAGAAATAGACGATCTCTGGTTCGGCGGTGACGATTTCCCAATAAAAGAGTTGGGTGATAACGCCACCCATTGCCAACATACCGCTCGTGGTATAGGCTGCCAGCGCCGGTCGCCGGTCATAGGGGACGCGCTGCATGGTGACGCGCCAGCCGCCGGCCTCTTCTTGTTCCGGTACATTCTCCAAGATGGCAAATTGGGCCATCGGGTCGCCATTCAACGGCAAACCAACGCTGCCGGGATTGATCAAATGCCAATGCCGGTGCAACTCCCCGTGGTTGGGCGCATGACGATCGACATGAGGATCGAACTGTAACGTGCTGCGGCGGTCAATGTCGATGTGGATGTGGCGGTCGATCTGCACATGGGTATGGGCCGAGATGAGCGTCCGTTCGCCAACGCCCTGAATTTCCGGCACAATCTGGGCATCGCTCTGGCGATTGTGAAAACCGATGCGGTTGCGGCCTGGTACGCCGTGGGCAATACGCAACGGCTGCGCACCCGGAATGTAAAAGGTACGTTCATCGGGGATCATCGCCAGGTAGGCGCCCTGTTGTGGGGTGATGGTCTCCACCAACCAGTGCAATTGTCCCCAACGCGCCGGATCGTCACAACCGGGCGTGGCGCGTTCAGTGCCAAAGTCCAGGTAATAAAATTCATGGTTGCCGCGCACCATAACCCAGCCCAAAGCGCGCACCCGATCAATCACTTCCGTGCTAAAGGGGACGCCATTGATCAGGTCGCCATTCACCACGACAGAATCGGGTTGCAAGCGTTCCAGTTGGGCCAGCACCGCTTCGAGGGCCGGCAAGTTGCCGTGAATATCGGCCAAAACAGCAATTCGCATCATGGCGCTATGGTACTACCAAGCACACTGTTTTACCAAGTGAGCGGCTCGACGAAAACCTGAATGTTGCCGCCACAAGCCAGCCCCACGCTCATCGCCAACTCATCGGCAATGCCATATTCGACCAGCTTGGCCTGTTTGCGCTTCAAGACTTCCAGCGCTTCCTGCACGACCGCCCCTTCGACACAACCGCCGCTGACTGAGCCGGCCATTTCGCCTTTTTCGGAAATCGCCATCTTGGCGCCCAAGGGTCGCGGGGCAGAGCCGTAGACCTTGACCACCGTCGCCAACGCAACGCCTTTGCCTTCGTTGCGCCATCGTTCAATGTCGTTCATCACTTCACGCATAAAAATCTCCTAACCGTGGATAACGGTAGCCGCTGCTTGTAGCTGCGGGTACACCTTGTGTGGATACAAGTCTGCACCTACGACTTTACGAATTATCTGAACCACTTTGAAAGAAATCGAGTTGAGAGGCAATCGCGGTTGCCCGAAAGGCCGCTTCCGCCCGTGCCGCTACGGCGCTGGTCAAACTGTCGGCATCAGGAACAATTACTTGGCCTGTCCGTTCGCTGATCGCGGTGATGCCATCATACGCAGTGGTAGGCAACAACCAGAGCCGATTGACTTTGCTGTAGACACGTCCGTCGCTTTCCGGCGCGATGGGTTGATACGTTCCTTTGACCAGCCGATAGCCGGTGATGGTGTAATGCACCGTTGGCTGCCCCATCCGCTCGCCGCTGTCAACAATAAAATATTCTTGCACGCCGGCCTGTGCATAGATCGGTAGCTTCTCCACCAGATCCGCCTCGACAAAACGGGGCGCGACAATTTCCAGAACAAAGCGCGGCCGTTGACCCATCGCCTGCACATCAAATACCTTGAGGTTGGTCTCGCCGCTCTCCGCCCCGACGACAATTGCTATATCGGGCGCTGGTTGGGCAATGCCCGCCACATCCCAGATCATCTTGATGCCGCTGTAGACGGCCACCACCGGGTTGCCGCGGTAATGGTAGCGGAAGACGCCATTGAGGTAGCGCAGGTCAGCTTCATGGCGTGGGCCGTGGGCAAATTCGTCCCCCGGTTGCGGGGCGAGAAAATCGGCTTGCGTTAACGGCGTATAGCTATAGCTTGGCTGCGCCGTCTTATTATAGGTGATGACCTGACGGCGGCCATAGTAAAACGCATCCTGGTCGGGGGTGTTGTTGAGACTGAAAAGCGCCCCTGTGGCTGTTGAAGTTTGCTCCATGTGCTTGCTTTCGTTCATTGTTCCGCCAACAAATCAGCTAACTGTTCCAGGCTGGCCAGATTATGCACCGGCAAGAAGTCATCAATGTGGGGCAACGCCGCCTTGATGCCACGCACCAACGGTTGGTAATCCGCCGCCCCCAAAAGCGGGTTGAGCCAGATCAGACGATGACAACTGCGGTGCAGCCGATCCATCTCACGCTCCAACAACGCAATTTCTCCCCGATCCCAGCCGTCGCTGATGATCATCACAATGGCCCCCTGGTTGAGGACCCGGCGCGCCCATTCGTAGTTAAAGGTCTTGATCGCCTCGCCAATGCGCGTGCCGCCGGCCCAATCATGAACCACGGCGCTGGCCTCGCGCAAGGCGTCATCAATATTGCGGCGTTGCAACTGACGGGTAATACGGGTGAGCCGGGTGCTAAAGACAAAGGACTCGACCCGATCCAGCTGACTGGTGACCACATAAATAAATTGGAGCAACACCCGTGAATAACGCTCCATCGAGCCGCTGATGTCACAGAGCAAAACCACTGGTCGCCGTTTCAATTTGCGTTCCTTCTGCGCCAGCCGCAATAGTTCGCCGCCGTGGCGCAGGTTCTGGCGGATGGTGCGGCGCAGATCGATCAGGTCGCCTTGGGGTGTGCGCACCGTGCGCCGGGTGCGGCGCGGTTCGAGTTGCCACTGCGTCTTCAACATCATCCGACGAACCGCGGCCATCTCTTCGGCATCGAGCCGGGCGAAATCCTTTTGGCGCAGGATCTCCTGATCGCTATAGGTCAGCACCCGCTCTTCTTCCGGCTCCTGGTCGGCCGGCGGTGGCTGCTTGTTGTCATCCAACGGGCTGCGGCGATAGACCTCCAACTTCTGCGGCTCTTGTTGCTGTTGCAGGAGTTGGCCCAGATCCATCTCTAATAGGGTGTTCCGGCCGCGCACTTGCCAGAAGAGATCAAAGGCTTGGTCAAAGAGCGGCAGATGCTCACGCTTGCTGATCAACACCGTGCGCGCACTGTTCTTAAAATCCTGGCGATTGCCGATGTTGACATAGCGCAGGCTATCGACCAGATCGACCATCTGGGTCGGTGTAATCTCAATGCCGATGGCGCGCAACATGCGGCCAAAGAGGACACAGTTGCGGAAGAGTTGGCCGGTTGCCGCTGAATCGTTACGTTCTGTCATGCCTTACATCACCTGTCCGTTTAGACGAGCGCATTTAGTCGTTGCAGAATCTGCCGCATTGCCGCGCCTTGCGTATGCTCAATGTCATCACGATATTTGAGCAGCGTCCCCAACGTGTCATTGACCACTTGTTCCGTCAACGCTTCCTGATCCAATGCCACCAGTGCTGTGATCCAATCCAACGTTTCGGCGACACCGGGCAGCTTGTAAAGCTCCTCCCGCCGCAACTCCTGGACAAAGGCGACGACCTGACGCGCCAATGTTGCCGGCGCTTGCGGCACTTTGGCGAGGACAATACCATATTCCTTGTCAAAGTCGGGATAGTCGATCCAGTGGTAGAGACAGCGGCGCTTGAGGGCATCATGAATCTCACGCGTGCGGTTGGAAGTGATGATCACCACCGGTGGCACGGGCGCCTTGATTGTCCCCAATTCAGGAATCGTCACTTGAAAGTCCGACAACACTTCCAGCAAGAAGGCTTCAAACTCTTCGTCAGCGCGATCCAGCTCGTCAATGAGCAAGACTGGCGGTTTGCCATCCTGATAGTCAATCGCGCGCAAGAGCGGTCGTTTTAACAAAAAGTCCGGGCTAAAGAGTTCATGGCGCGCCCGATCGACATTGACATGACCGGCGGCTTCCAACAAGCGGATCTGTAACATCTGCTGCGTATAATTCCACTCGTAAACGGCAGTGTTGACATCCAGCCCTTCATAACATTGCAAACGAATCAATGGGCGATCCAGTAAACTGGACAGCACTTTGGCAATTTCGGTTTTGCCGACGCCGGCTTCCCCCTCTAAAAAGAGCGGACGCTGTAATTTCAAGGCGAGAAAAATGGCAGTGGCCAGGCTACGTTCACAGACATAATTTTGCGCGGCCAGCGCCTGTTGCACATCATCAATGGTTTTGAAAGCAATTTGACTCACGTATGACTCCGGCTGTTGATCGCATGGGTAAAATATTCTATTGGGTAGTATACCACGTTGCACCTGGTTGTCGGTAATAAAAAACTATAACGGCGTCTGGATGATTGTCAATCGGCATGGGAACGACCATTCGAGACCAAGAGTATATGTGCCGGTACCAGTGGGTCATGAATCAGAAGCGCAACTAATCATTGCTCGGTTAGCGCCAAAGTAAGGACAAAAAGGCAGTGTGGCTTTGACAAGAAGCCACACTGCTTTGCGCGTTTACCGTGAATTTCTCAATTCATGGTCAGCACAGGTACACCACTCGGCGCGATTTGCGGAATCGGTGGCGTAACGGTGTTGTTCAAAACCTCATCGACCAAACCATACGCCTTCGCTTCCTGGGCGTCAAGATAAAAGTCTCGTTCCATGTCCCGTTCAATCTGCTCCAACGCTTTGCCGGTATGGTAAGCCATGATCCGCTCAATGCGGTGACGCACCCGCACCAACTGTTGGGCGTGAATATGAATATCGGTCACTTGTCCACTGATCCCGCCGCCGCTGATCAACGGTTGGTGCATGTGGATTGCCGCATTTGCCAGCGCATAACGCCGCCCAGCGCGCCCACCGGCCAGTAGAATGGTGCCAAAGCTATGGGTGGCGCCGACGGCAATGGTGCTAATCGGCGCTCGCACTTGTTGCATCGTGTCATAGATCCCCAAGCCGGCATAGACCTCGCCGCCGGGGCTGCTGATGTACATCTGGATCGGTTGTTTGCTATCATCGCCATCCAGATAGAGCAGTTGGGCGATGATCAAGTTGGCAAAGTGATTATCAATCGGCGAACTGACAAAGACGATGCGGTTGCTGAGGAGCATCGAGTAAATATCATACGACCGTTCACCGCGACCGGTGCTTTCGGTGACAATCGGGATAACGCCCTGGGGCTGGTGTGACAAGATCATGAGAAAACCTCCTGTGAGATTGAAACGGATAACGCTGCCGGCAAGGCCCTGTTCTAGTATGGTAGGCCGTGGCTGCATTATATAACCGAATGGTTATAGATAAAGTGAGATAAATTCCTGAGCAGCAAAGAGCAGCAGGGAAATGGTTGTTAGTGATTCAGAAAGCCGCAGCCAGAAACCAGACCTAGCCGGTCGCTTAGGCGTTTTCAAAAAGTAAAATATCCCGTAGGCGCCTAGAAGGCGACCGCAAGGGTCGGTTGCCTTCTAGGCGCCTACGGGTATTTATTTTCTTGAACATGCCTTATGGCTAGGCTGACCAGAGGTGGGCGTATTTCAAGCCGGTGCCGGTGTTAAACAGGACGACGGTTTCGTCCGGCTTGATCCAGCCCTGCTCCAGCAAATGGACCTGCGCGGCCAGACAAGCGGCCCCTTCCGGCGCCGGGAAGATGCCGGTCTGCTTGCCCATGACATTCGCATAGTGCAACATGGCTGCATCAGGGACGGTGAGCGCTGTGCCGCCGCTGGCGCGCAGGGCGCGCAAAATCAGAAAATCGCCTACCGCCACCGGCACACGCAACCCATCGGCAATGGTTTTGGCCCCTTGCCAGAGTTCGGCGTGTTCCTCTTCCTGCTGGAAGGCGCGTACAATCGGCGCACAATTCTCGGCCTGCACTGTGACCATGCGGGGGCGTTTGCTGCCGATCAACCCCATCTGCTCCATCTCCTCAAAGGCTTTCCACATGCCGACCAGGCCGGTGCCGCCGCCGGTGGGGTAGATGATCACGTCGGGCAGGGTCCAGCCCATCTGCTCGGCCAGTTCGTAGCCCATCGTCTTCTTGCCTTCAATGCGGTAGGGTTCCTTGAGTGTGCTGACATCAAACCAGCCATACTTGGCGGCGCCTTCCCGCACCTTGGCGCCACAGTCGTTGATTAAGCCATCCACTAGCGTCACCTGCGCACCCAGCACTTTGCATTCAACTTGGAAGGTGGCCGGCACATCCTTGGGCATAAAGACGTAGGCCGGCAAGCCAACCGCTGCGGCATATGCGCTCATGGCGCCTGCGGCATTCCCCGCGCTGGGAATTGCCAACTCTTTGGCCCCTAACTCATAGGCGCGACTGACCGCCATTGCCAACCCCCGCGCTTTAAAACTGCCTGTCGGGTTGAGCGATTCATCCTTGATCCAGGTGTTAGGGCAACCGATCGCCGTCCCTAGGCGACCGGCGCAGACCAGCGGCGTCCACCCCTCGCCCAGCATGATCATCGCGTCGCGCCGCTGTACCGGCAGCACCTCTTCATAGCGCCAGAGGGTGGTCGGTCGGCTCTTGAGCGCTTCTTTGGTCAAGCTCTGCGCCGCCTTTGGCAGATCATAGC
This sequence comes from Caldilinea sp. CFX5, assembly GCA_021405325.1. The sequence continues at coordinate 60,822 of QWII01000032.1, forward strand.
GCACCAACAGCGGCCGGCTACAGGCCGGACAAAGATTGATCAGTTGATTGGCGGCATAAATGGCGCCACACTTCCCACACTCCAGGTGGGTCATGGTTGATTTGGTTGTCACAGGTTTCTCTTTCTGAGACTACTGAATGGTTGTTATCTCTAGTAAATTGCCAAAGGGGTCGCGACAAAAATAGCGCGGGCGACCGGGAAGCGGTGGGCCGCCGACCACGGTGACGCCCGCGGCTTCCAGGCGCGACCGCAGCATTTCGACATCATCCACCGCCAGACCGAAGTGACGGGCGGAATGATCTTGGCCGGTTGGCGCTTCGGCAAAGAGGTGCAATTCCGTTTCACCAGGAAACCGGAACCAAATCTCCTGTAACCCGTCTAGACTGGCCGGCGGCGCCACTTCGGCCAAGCCCAACAACGTACCATAAAAGTGCCGCGCCGCGTTTTCTTGTCCCGGTGGCATTGGCAAACTGACATGCTGTAATCTCACATCCACCCCCTCACCTTGACTTCGACGAGCCGCACCCGACGGGGTCCCGCTACCAGGCACGCGTCGTTACCTTGTTACACCAACTTCCCCTCGGCGTACTGCTGTCGCAGCACCTTCTTGTCAAACTTACCCACGCTCGTCTTCGGAATAGCGTTGATCGTAATAACCTTATCAGGCAATTGGAACTTGGCAAAATAGTGGGATAGGTGTGCAAGCAACTCATCCGACGAGACGCTATCTACCCCTGGGGCACAGACCACACAAGCCAGCGGTCGTTCCGCCCAACGCTCATCGGGAACCGCGATGACGGCGGCCTCCATCACCTTGGGGTGGGCCATGAGGGCATTTTCCAGCGCCACACTTGAAATCCACTCGCCGCCGCTCTTGATCAGATCCTTGGTGCGGTCGGTGATCTCCATGTAGCCGTCGGAACTGATGGTCGCCACGTCGCCGGTGCGGAACCAGCCGTCGGCGGTGAAGTTTTCGGCGGTTGGCTCGCGCTTGAAATAGCTGCGGATGACCCACGGCCCGCGCACCTGCACTTCGCCCATCGTTGTGCCATCCCACGGCAGTTCATGGCCTTCATCATTGACAATGCGCATCTCGACACCGGGCACCATATAGCCCTGTTTGGCCTTAATGTCCCACTTTTCATGGTCAGACAAAGCCCGGTGATGGCCTTGCAGGTTGGAGACTGTCCCCAGCGGCGACATTTCGGTCATACCCCAGGCGTGCATAACGTTGACGCCCAGTTCCTTCTCATACCCCTCGATCAACGCCCGTGGCATAGCCGAACCGCCGACGACCAGGGCGCGGATGGTGGCGATATTGCGCGGGTTGGCTTTCAATTCGTGATAGAGACCGGTCCAAATTGTCGGCACCCCGGCCGCGACAGTGACTTTGTGTTCCTCGATCATCTCCGCTAGTGGCTTGGCCTGGAGATGCGGGCCGGGCATAATCAAGTCGGCGCCGGCGTAGATACAAGCGTAGGGCAGGCCCCAGGACATGGCATGAAATTGCGGCACGACGGCCAACACCGTATCTGCTTCGGTGATGCCCAACGAATTGGCTAAACAGACGCCCAAGGTGTGCAGATACATAGAGCGATGGCTATAGAGCGCGCCCTTCGGATTGCCGGTGGTGCCGCTGGTGTAACAAAGACCCATCGCCATGTGCTCGTCAGTCGATTTCCAGGTGTATTCTTCATTGGCGGCGGCCATTAAATCTTCATAGTGCAGCACATTGGGGAAGCTGGTAGTGACGCCTTTGGCGGCGTTGATCAACACAATGTGGTGCACGCCGTCGATCTGCCCGGCCAGTTTTTCAAAGAGCGGGAGCAAGGTGCCATCGACAAAGATGACCTTATCCTCGGCATGGTTGATGATATAGGCCAGTTGATCCGGTGATAGGCGGATATTGAGCGTATGACAGACCGCACCGGCGCCGGGAATCCCATAGTACATCTCTAGATGTTGATAATTGTTCCAGGCAAAGGTGCTGACCCGGTCCCCCACGGTGACGCCCAGGCCCTCCAAGACATTGGATAGCCGTTTTACCCGCCGGTAAAAATCGGCAAAGGTATAGTGGTGGAACGTGCCGTTGGGTAACTTTGTCCAAATCTTTTTGTGGGGGAAGAGGCGCCGGCCATGTTCCAGGATGCGGTCCAGCGTAAGCTGATAGTTCATCATCAGACCCTGCATAGGATTCTCCTTTGTCTAGCATGGATTGGTCAACAGTCAGTAGTAAGCCTACATGGGAAGCTTTCTTGTATTGTACACCAACGGTAGACGAGTGGGCTAAAACAGCGAGGCGAACAGTGTCGGCTTGCGGCGATGATGACATGGAGAGAGCGGTTATAAGCGGGGTGACGCCTTCTTGTGTCGTGTAGGGACGGCTGAGTGTAGGGTGGAAAAAGACTGGCGCCTTCCCTAAACTCAATCGTCCCTACGGGACGGGTTCAACTTTATCCAAAGTGGATGGCCTTAAACCGCCGTGCTTGCTCCTCAATCGCCGGCTCGGTTGCCAGCCGTTCAATGCTGGAGGCGCCAAAGAAGCCGGCGATCCCTTCGGTGTGTTCGAGGATGTATTGGGCATCCTGCGGCTCGGCAATCGGCCCGCCATGACAGAGGACAAGAATTTCCGGGTTGACCTTCACCGCCGCGTCGCGCATGGCCTGCACCCGTTTGGCTGATTCTTCCAGGGTCAAGGCCGTATGCGCGCCGATGGAACCCTTGGTGGTCAGCCCCATGTGCGGCACCAGCACATCGGCCCCCGCTGCCGCCATCGCTGCCGCCTCGTCGGGGTTGAAGACATAGGGGCAGGTAAGCATATCCAATTCGTGGGCCAGCCGGATCATATCCACTTCCAGGCCGTAGCCCATGCCGGTCTCTTCCAGCCCATCACGATAGGCGCCGTCGATCAGCCCGACGGTGGGGAAATTCTGCACGCCGTCAAAGCCCATCTCCTTTAACTGACGCAGAAAGATCGGCATGAGGCGAAAAGGGTCGGTGCCGCAGACGCCGGCCAGCACCGGTGTGTGCTTCACAACCGGCAACACCTCGCGCGCCATATCGACCACAATGGCGTTGGCGTCACCATAGGGCATCATCCCCGCCAAACTGCCCCGCCCCGCCATGCGATAGCGCCCGGAGTTGTAGATAATAATAATATCGACCCCGCCTCGTTCACAAAACTTGGCCGAAATCCCCGTGCCGGCCCCGGCGCCAATAATCGGCTTGCCGTCGGCTACACTTTGGCGCAGCCGGCGGAGTGATTCAGAACGTGCAATAAATGGCATAATTGATTGTCCTTCTATAACCTGAAGGTAACACGGATAGGGAGGAACACAGATAAATGATCCGTGTTCCTCCCTATCCGTGTTACCTATTTTAGAAATTCGAGTAACTTTTGGACGACTGCTTCGGCAAAGGCTGCATCGTTGATATTGTTATCCAGTTCATAGACCGGAATCTCGGCCCGAACGTTTTGTTTGATCGCCGCAAACAGCGCCTGATTCGCTGCCGGTTGCCAGAACTCACCGCCAGGGGAGTCGAGAACGGAAACGCCCTGTAATGGCAAGAAAAATGCAACGGGTGCGCTGCTCTTATTGGCTTTTTCCGCCAGGATGCGACCCAATTCTGTGTTCTCTGCCGGCGTCGTGCGCATCAGCGTGACATTGGGATTCCATTCGTAAACCTGCCGCCCGGCAAACTTTTCCGGCACGGTGCTGCGCGCCCAGAAGTTGACCATATCCAGACAGCCGGGCGCGATCACCTGGGGCACGCCCCGTTTGGCCGCGGCGTCGAGACGGGTTGGCCCCGCCGTCAACACGCCGCCCACCAACTCATCGGCCCACTCGGTGGTAGTGACATCGAGAACGCCATTGATGTAACCGGCGTCGATCAGGCTTTCCATAATGCGCCCGCCGGCGCCGGTGGCATGGAAGACCAGCACCTCATAGCCCTGTGCTTCGAGCAGCTTGCGACATTGATCGACCAGCTTGGTGGTGTTGCCGAACATCGACGCGGCGATGAGCGGTTTTTCGGCAATGTGCGGCGGCGCTGTCTCGACCATGCCGCTGATGGCGCCGGCGGCGTTGGCAAAGATGCGGGCGCTGATCCGGTTGACGCCCGCCACATCGACCACCGAGGGCATCATCACAATATCGCTCACGCCGACATAGGGCGCCGTGTCGCCGGAGGCGAGGGTGCTGACCATGAGCTTGGGAAAGCCGACCGGCAGGGCGCGCATGGCCGCCGTCCCCACGGCTGTCCCGGCTGAGCCGCCCATGCCCAGGATGCCGTCGATTTTGCCCGCTTCCTGCAACTGGCGCACGAGCACCCCCGCCCCTTTCGCCATTACATCAATGGCTTTGCCGCGATCGGCTTGTTGGCGCAAGGTATTCAGATCTGTCCCGCCGGCTACCGCAACTTCCGCCGCTGTGATATTGGGCGCCAGGACCGGTTCCCCAACAACGCCGGTATTGATCACCAGCGTCTGATGGCCACGTCGTAACAATTCCGCCTGTACAAAGGCAAACTCCTCGCCTTTGGTGTCGAGCGCGCCGATGAGTGCGATTGTTTTTGCCATAGTTTGCTCTCTTCTGCAAATGATAAGGTTATTGGGATATTGGATTATTGGGCGATTAGGTAATGGGGGCTACTACAGCATCATCCAGTAACCCGATCACCGGCATGCACCTGATCAAGGAATGGAAATGAATGAGAATTATTATACCCACTGGCGGCTGACTTGTCCATGTTACCGATCACAACTTCTTTGACAAAACATTAGGGACAGATACAGATGACATTATCCGACTGAAGCAGGTGGCGGGAGAAGGGAGGGTCGTCCGGCGGGTGGCGGCAGAGTTGTACACAGGCGTGCTTGGTTTCCGGCTCATACTGCCGGGGCGTGAGGTCGGTAAAAAAAGTGAACATGGGCGCAATGGTCCAATCGGCCAGAAAAGCTGAGACTTTGGAGTCCGCCTGCATATATTGCACTGCGTAGGGATTCCAGGTGCGTATATAGTCTGGGGCAGTCGCCACGACAATGGCTGTCGGTTGGTTGGGTTGCGTGGCCGCCCAGGCTTCAATTGCGCGCACCTCTGCCAGATCCTGGTCAAACACCATGACATATTCGGCGGCATTGCGCCACGCCATTGGGACATAGCCGGCCAGTAACAAGGCGAGCAGGAAAAAATTACCAAACCGGAACAGGCGGTAGGAGGCAAGACACCTATCCAGCAGCAGCCAGGCGCCGATCAGCAAAAACGGGGCCAGATAGGTGACACGCCAGGCCGGCCAGCTTTCGGCTGTGACTAGCACGGCGGCATAGGGAAGGACAAATAGCGTAACGAGCGCCGGCAAGGCCAGCAACCCCGGCCAAGACCGCCGCAGGTAAAAGCCGGCCGCCGCCATCCCACCCGCCACCAGCAGGAGATGCAACCCGGCCAGCCACGCCGGATAGTAGTCCGACCATAAATAGAGACGGTTGAGGGTAAGGGCAAACTGGACTTTTTCCCACCACGCGGTACTCAACGCGGCACGTCCGGCTGGGCCAAAGAAGAGATAGATGCAAAGACGACTCAACAGCGCGCCCAGCGCATAGCCACCCACTACCCAAAGCGTCCCGCGCCACCAGCCGGTTGGCAACTTCGGCGACATGGCCCATTGACCAACCGCCACCACCCAGACCACCAACCCGGCCAGCGCGGCTTGTTGATGGGTTACCATTGCCAGCGCGATCAGCAGAATGCCGCCCACTGTGACCAAGCGCGTCCGTGCTTGCTTGGCGGTCGGTAACGCCGCCACTGCCGGTTGCTCACGCAGAGAAGAACGACTGAGGAGAGCAACGCCCAGCAGACTCAAGAGCGCGGCCAGGGGGTTCATCAGCGCTGAGCGCCAGAGAACCGGCTCGCCATTAAACGGGTAGAGCAGAAAGAGCAGCACGGCGCAATAACTCACCCACGGCCGGCGCCGGTCGGCGAGTAGGGCGCCGGCGACCAGGGCGGCCAAAGCGTGAAAGGCCACCTGCAGCAGACGCAACAGGACATTGGCGGTCGCCCACTGTTCTCCCTCCTCCCATTGATAGGTCATCAAGAGCAGGTAGTTGACCGGCCGGCCATGTTTCAAGGTGTCCAGTTGGCCTTTGTTGGGGCGCGGCGTTTCCGTCAAGGCAAAATCATCGCGATACCACCAGGCGCGGCTGATGGCCGGATAATTGGCAAAGCTATAAAGCGCCAGGTAGCACAGGAAGATGAGAAGTGGTATGGTTTTTGTCTGGCGCATGGTTCATCCTATGGCTGCAAAGCGTGCTTGTGCAGCAAAGCTTGATAAAGGGTGGCGAGCTGCGCGCCATGTTCGGCCAGGGTGGGGGGCGGCGTAATCCCCTGGCGCAGGCGGGCCAGTTGTTCCGGCTGGTCGCTCAGGCGGCGCAAGAGGGTGGCTAGCGCCTGGCTGTCACCGGCGGTGTAAAGCAGCCCGCTCTGTTGCTCCTGCACTTTTTCGATCAATGCGCCAATCCGGGCGGCGATTACCGGCACGCCGACGACATAAGCTTCCTGAATCACCAGCGGCGAATTTTCATACCAGAGCGACGGCACTACGAGTGCATCAAATTGGCACAGCGCCGCCCCCACATGGTCAAAATGAATAGGCCCGGCAAAGCGGATATGGGGATGGCGCGCCTGTTGACGCAACTGGGCGGCATAGTCAGGAAAAACCGTTTCACTGCCATAGATGGTCAACGCTGCGCTATCGGGCGGCAACTGGTTGAAGGCGTCAATCAGTACATGCACGCCCTTTTGCCACGCCAGCGAACCGATAAAGCCAAAGTGGGGGCGCACAGGCGGCGTGGGCAGATCCAGCGCCGGCGCATCCAGCAACCGGCGGCGATCCATGCCATTTTCCAGGGTGACTATCTTGGCCGCCGGCCAGCCCTGGTTGATGTATTGTTGGCGCAAAAATTCGCTGGGCGCGATAAACTGGTCGATCTGGGCGACCAGGCGGCGCAAGTAGCGATTACGGTAGGCAAAGGGCAAGGCCACCAGTGGGCGGAGGCGGCGCAACGGCGCCAAATCAGCGCGCGCCGTGGCGCAATCGACACAGTTGCGGCACCCCCAGTTGGGACCGGCGCAAGGCTGGCGGTCGGGGCGAATCAACTGGCTGTTGGCGCAAAAGTACCAATAGTCATGGAGCGTCGCCAGCCGTGGCCGACCGGTCGCTAGTTCAATGAGGCGCGCCGAGACGCCCTGGACATGTTGAAAGTGGACGAGATCCGGTTGGTATTGGTGTAAAAAGGCGCGGAACGCCTGCTCAAGCGTCAGGTCACGAAAGGTGTGCCAGAACTGGCTGGCCGGATTCTCACCGGCACGCGTCGGCGGCAAGGGCGCCCGCCAGCGCTGAACACCTTCCTCGTTGCTGTCGGCGGTCAATTGGGTGACCGTTGTTGACGGATAGAAAACCGCCACCGAATGCCCCGCCTGTACCAAGGTACGCGCCAGGGTCAACGTATAGATTTCGGTGCCCCCCAGGCTTTCCGGGGGAAATTTGTGGACAGGGAGTGCGATGCGCATTTTTGTAGTTATAGGAATTATGAGTTACGAGTTACGAATTACGAATTACGGCTACAAGTAATTCGTAATTCGTAACTCGTAATTCGTTATGGTCCCGGCACATAATCCAACATGCGCCCATAGCCATCGAACCAGCCACAGGGGCAGCCGGTGCGATCCCCGTCATCGCGAATGGCCGGTGGCGGCACAGCAACCGAGACATAGGGCAGGTAGACCTGTGCATTGCGCTTGCGCGCCTCCGCACTGGCGGTGACGTTCGCCTGTTCAGCGCCCAGCGCTGCTGCATCGACTGTGGTATCGACTGTGGTATCGACCGTCATATCGACCGTCATATCGACTGTAGCGGCGACCGTACCCGGCTTCCAACTGGGGCCGACCTGGCGCAAGGGGAGCCGGTTCAGCCCATCGGCAATACGCCCAACGCGATAGTAATAGACGCTCATCGTCATAGTGGCATTGTAGATGCGATCTAACAAGTCACCGGAACAACCGCCGTTGCGCATACAAGGGTGGTAGGCAATGCCGGCCGGGACAAAATACTCCGGCACGGCGATGCGACCGGTATTGCTAAAGAACTTAAGATAGTTCCCGCCACTCTGGTCGGCATCCTGCCACTGTCCGTAGAGGGGAATGCCCATGCTGTTGACATGATCGACCGACAGGGTATTGCCGGAACCGATCAAGCGATAACTACCGCTGGCCGGTTGATCGGCGTTGATCTCTGGGAACCCCATATAGGGGTCAACCGGCGTGGGCGGATACTTGACCAGAATATAGTCCGTCCCGTTTGGCGGCGCCAGTTGGAATTTATCGTGACGATTGCCAAAGCGTCCGGCCATCTGACTGTTTAGGCTGCCAAAGTGGCCGGCGTCGCCCTCGCCGATATAGGAGCGGAAGGTGAAATCTTGTTGGCCCAGCGTTTCGACAAGCAGATAGTTGACCGATTCGACGGTAAAGGTGGCGGTCAAGTTCGTGCGTTTGCCGGTCAACACAAATTTGCAGCCCATGTTGGCCGGCAGATCCACCGCACCATCGCTGGTAAAGTTGGTTTTTTGGCCCCACAGAAATTCATAACGCCACCAACCTTTGCCGCCATTGCTCGGCTGGATCTGCCCGGCCGGCACGTAATCCATGGCGCCTGAAAGCTGACGGGTGATGTCGGCGCCATTTTCGTAGACTCGCATTTTTGTTGGCCCCACCGCCGTTGTCCACTCATCAGACAAAGAGGGTTTGCCCAGGCAGTTAAAGATCGTGCCAAAGTTGCTGCCATCGGTCCAGTAGCGCGGAAGAATTTTGACGTTGATGGTCACGGTATTGCCGTTGCGCTGACCGGAAACATACTGAAGCAGCCCGCCGCCGACATGCCAGGTGACAATCGTATCGCGGAGCTGCTCCTCCGGCACCAAACCGACCAGGTCAACAACGCTAATGCCACGGGGTTCCAGCCAGCTTTGCGCCACCTCCGCAGCGTTAACCGGCGAATCGCCGGCTGCATTACTATCGTCCTGCGCCTGGGCGGGGAGAGCCGGAGTGAGCAACAAGCCGACCACCAGCAACAGCACAGCTAGAGGCCGCCAGCACTGTTGGTGATCAAGCTGGCGGTTATCAATGCAGGGGAGAATCTGATTGGATTGCATGGAAAACAATTTCCTTCTCTACAGGTAACTATTCAGCTTGCTCGTAGCCAGCCCGTGACTGGCGTCCGGACGCCAGTCACGGACTGGCTACGAGCGGAGTAGTTACCTCTACACAAAACTCACCAATGCGGCTGCCGGCGCAAACCCCAGGGGCGGCGTGAAGGTAAAGATCGGTTTGGGCTTTGGCAGTCGCTTCGTGTCCGTAAATCAATCAGTTACAGCGCTCGGCGCGAGTCCGTGACTCGCAACCGACTGGGGCGAGTCACGGACTCGCGCCGAGCGCTGTATCAAGGTAGATTTTTACGGACCTTTTGTTTACTACATCCCGAAGTGTATCATCACATCAGGCGATAACCCAAACTGCAGTCAAGGATTGTTAGTGTGTTGTAAGCGTAGGATTTGCGTATAGACATCGTGGCTCGGATGTTCTGGAAGGGTAAATCTGCGTCTGTCACGGCAGCATCCCCGGCGTCACCGGGAAGATGATGCGGCCTGCCTGGTCAAATTCATAGCCGGTGACGGTCAATGGCGTCAGTTGGTTGCCGGTGTCGGGGATCCAGACGCCGCCACGCACAGCCGCCGGCGCGCCACCAGCGGACGGGGTAAAGGCGTCGGTGAGATTGGTGAGATCGCACACCGGCGTGTTGAGCGGCCAGCCACGCGTGGTGACTCTGGCCGGCGCATAGGGATAGGCTTGACGCAACTGGTGGTCGGCTTGCGTTAGGGTTGTCGCGCCGCTGGCGTCGGTAAAATGGATATAGAAGGTGTAGTCATTGACCGGTGGCGCGGTCAACGTCCAACAGGTGACGAGAACAGGTTCGAGCGTGGCGCGGTTAATGCGATAGAGCCAGGATAGTTTGTGTGCCTGGAGTTGCAGCCCTTCGGCAAAAGTAATGGTGGTGGCCGGATTGGCCGGCAAGGTAAAGGGGGCCAGCGGGTAGTAGAGACAATCAATCTCGGTGGTGCAATCTTCGACCCATTCGGGCAACCGTGTAGTAAAAGTAGCCGGATCGTAGGCCAGGAGGTAGCTTTTTGTCAGATCCATGTCAGCGGTGCGTAGGTAGTCGCGCAGCCGCAAGCCGCCGACGGTCACGGCCAACTTGTCGTCGCCATAGAGCCACTGCATGGCATTCTGAAACGCGCCGTCGTTGGCAAAGACATAGGCCGCGCCCACATGTTCCGGCACACCGGTCTGAAATAGTTGACTACCCGCCGGCAAGGTCGGGAGCAACGTTTGGGCCTGTGTGACAAAACTTTCCGTATGCCGGCTAGCTTGTGTCCACTCCACGCTGTCACTGGCCGTGGTGTAGCCATAGAAGACCAACAAGAGCAGGGGTAGCGCCAGGATGCCGCTGCGCAAGAGCGGGCGCCGCTGGGTGGCTTGATCGCCTATACTCAACAGCGCCGCCAGCCCAATGGCAAAGCCGACCGATGGGATATAGACATAACGATTTTCCGGGTTGCGTCCACTGAGCATGGCAAAGGGCAGGCTCAAGAGATAGAGCCAGGCGACACTCCATTCAAACCAATAGAGGGGGGATTGGGGTTGCTGATCCCGTTGCCGGCGCAGCCACCAGAGCCAGCCAATGCCACAGCCCACCATCAGTGCAATGGCGAGCAAGGCGCGCCCAGCGAACGGCGAAAGCCAGGCGCGCAGATATTGGAACAATGGGTAATTTTCCCAGGGGCTGCTGTGGAGCAGGAAAAGTTGGCCCCAAAGGATCACATAGCCGCGCGCGATGTGAAACCAATCGAGGCTGACGGCATAGTCGCTACGGGCATGGGTCAACCGTTCCCCCATCGCCAAATAGCGCACGACCAGCAAAGCCGCCGCCACCAGCGCCAATGCCCCGTAAAAGCTGACTTGCTTGCGACCGGCGGCTTTTCCCGTCAGCCGCCACTCCAGCAACCAGAGCAGCAGGGGTAAAGGCAACAACACTTCATAAGCCAGAACCGCCAGTACATAGCTGAAGCCGGCCAGCCAGCCATAGCGCCACCGCCGTTCCGACTGCTGCATTGCCAACGCCAGGGCAACGGTGGTCAACGCAAAGGTGAGACCCAACAAATTGGCGTTGGCGCTCATGTAGAAGAGCGCTTCATTGTGTGACGGCAGCAATAGAAAGAGCAGCGCCGCCAGAAATGCCCAAGCCGTATGGGCCAGCAGCCGTTTGGCAATGTGAAAAACCAGCCAGGCATTGACAAAATGCAAGGCAAAGCCAAAGAGGTAGTAGCCGATGACATAATCCAGCCGCAGCCAGTGAGAGAAAACCGCGCGCAGCGCATAGGTCAACGGCCGGTAACCTGACCAGTTGAGTTCGCCGGAAAAGCTGTCAACGATCACCGTCCACAAGGGTTTTGACAGGTTGTAGCGCGTCTCAATATAGTCGTCCATGACAAAGTAAAGCTGCGGGGCAAAGCGGCCATAGAACCAGAGGAAGAGCAGGAAGAGGATCAGCAGCGGCCAGACCGGCGCCAGACGCGCCCACAGCCACTGTCGATCAGCGCTTTTCTGCTCTGTCATCCTTGTGACTCTCAAAAAGCTATTCCTCATCTACGATTTCACCGGGGGCGGAATCTCGCCCTCCTGCACGGGAATCACCAACCGACCACTTTCATCGACAGGGTGATAACCGGGGTGCGCGGGTAATCGCTCCCCCGTTTCTGGGTTCCAGAGGCCGACTCGAATGGCTGCAACGTTCTCCTTTTGCGTAGACCACTCAGCCGGCATTGCGGCATAGCCATAGATGCGCTCGGTTGCGTCCCAAGCGGATGGGGCAAGCACCGAACGGTCAATTTGCAGCCCAAGTTCATGATCGGCTTGGAACATGGTCTTGCCGACGCTGTCGGTAAAATGTACATACAAAGTCCAACGGTCGGGTTGCGGCGCGTCAATTAGCCACTGCGTTTCCAGGTATAATCCTGGCGCGGCCTGCCATTGCCCCTGCGCGCTGCGCACCCAGTTGGTAATGCGACTATGAGCCAGGGTAAAGCCGCCAAACGCGCCCAGCGCCGGTAAGTCGCAACCGCTGATCAGCGCGTAGCCCAGCGGCGTTGCAAAGCGCTGGGTGTCAAAATCCTTGAGCGCACCGCACGCCCGCTCACTTGGCGCACCGCCTAAGACATAGTAATCGGGGTGCAGTTGTTCCATCAGCGCTGCCGGTGTGATCAAACCGGCGCTGTCGATGATGTAAAGGTCGGACTGATAGCCCACATGGCCAATGGCGCCGGTCATCACCTTGCTTGTCGGCGGGGCATGGGCCAACAGCCACTGTCCCACTTGCACACGACTCCCTTCGACCACTTGCAAATACTCTTTGTACCCGCGCACCGAATCGACCATGTGCTGCTGATAAGGCCAGAGCCAGAGCGCCAGCACCAGCAGCGTGGCCGCAGGGGCAACCAATGGCAACTTCAACGGCGCCAGTTGCTCCTGAATCGCCTTGAGAACCAGCCACAGACCAATGCCAATCAACAGCGCTAGGATGGGGTAGACCGGCATTAAATACCACTCATAGAAGTCGATCCCCACTATGGTGTAAGCGACTAAATATGCCAGCAACCAAAGCAAAGGGATCAACCAATAGCGGTTTTGTCGATTCTGGCGATAGCAGATAAGCAGCCCCGGCAAGGCCAACGGCAACAGGATGCGGGGGGCGCCCAGCGCGCTGATAAAGAGATGGCGCCAGATCCAGTAACGGTCGCCGCCGCTGACCGCTAGGTGATGTTGTTTGGCGGTCATTGAGAGGGGAATGGGCGAGCCAAAGTACCAAAAGGCAAAGAGTACCCACGGTAACAACACCGCTAGGTAGAGAACCCCTTCGCTGAACGGCAGCTTTTTACGCTGTAGCCAGAGACCCAACAGCAGCGCACCCCCCACGGCCAGCCCATCCAGCCGCATGACAAAGGCCAGCCCCGCCAATACCGCCGCCCACTGTGTGCGTCGGCGCACCGCCAGCAGAAAGGTTCCCATGATCAACAGCGTGTAGAGCGGCGTCTCCATGCCGGACATGGTAAACCGTAGAAAGGCGCCTTGCAACATGAGATAGAGCGCCGCCAGTGCACCGGCAACCACCGAGCCGCTCACCTCCGCCGTGAGGGTCATGGTGACCCAAACGATGGCCAGGCTGCTGACAAAGTTGATGATATTGCTGACCTGAGGAATGGTGACGCCCGTTAAGCGCAGACCCGCTAGGAGCAGCGTATAGAGCGGCGTGCTGGTGCCTAAAATCGCTTCGCCGTCGTTGTAAGTAAAACCATGACCCCCGGCCAACTGTTCGGCATAGCGGTAGGTGATCGGCGCATCATCGACATCATAGGGACCGTCACTCCACCAAATCAGCGCCGCGGCAATGAGTAAAAGCGGCAACCAAAGCCATAAACGGGGGGCCTTCATGAAGTGGTTTAACATAGTGGGAGACCGATCTAGGATAGTGAGACAGTAAGTCAGTGAGACAGTAAGTCAGTGAGACAGTAAGTCAGTGAGACAGTAAGTCAGTGAGACAGTGAGACAGTGAGACAGTAGGGTAAGGCATTGCGTCACTGATTCACCGTTGTACACAAATGTACACACTAACTCCCTCCTCATGCCAGCCATAGTCTAGCACTTTTCCTGTACTGTGCGCAAAACATTCGCGCAAGCCCTCCGGCGAAAAGCGGTAATAATCCTGCGGCGACGGGTGATATTCCCAGGAAAAGACCGTGGCCAGATAGATCACGCCCCCCGGTTTGGCAATGCGCACCAGATTGCGGCAAAAGGTAAAGGGATCACTCACATGCTCCAGCGTATCAAAACAGAAGATCAGCGCAAAGGTGTCGAGAAAAGGGCGCACATCCTCCTCGCGCAGAAAGTCACCCGTCGTATCCACCGCGGCGCCCAACGCTTCTGTGTTAAAGCCGCGATCAAAAAATTGCAGCCGCGGCACACGGGTGAGCAGCGGGTTGTCCGTCACAATCACCTCCGTCGTCGCGATTGGCACATCAACGCCCAGTTGACGACCAATGCGCTGTTTCAGCCGCTCGCCAAAAGTCGGCGGCGTGCGGCGCGGTACACTCAACCAGACCTGTTTGGTTCCGCCTACATCAATGCTGTTGGCCGTTCGATAGTCAACGTGCAAGCGCTCCAACGTTGCCAAAGCATGTTCAACTGCTGCCATGCGCATAAGTGGTACCCTTTATCCTGCTGCCTTTGTCCGCTTGTGAATCAGATTGATCATCCAGATGCCCTCATCGAATAGTTGCGTTTCGACGTCGGCCACCGGATGTAACACAGCGCTTACATTAATTTCACGCGTCAGATTACCTACATAGAGATCACCCTCTTTGCTAAACAAATTCCAGCGATGAAAGCCTTGAAAATTTTGGGCTTTGGCTTCATCGACAGCATGGTGCATATAAACCAACCCGCCTGGTTTTGTCACGGCCACCATCTGTTCAATCGCCCGACACGGGTCATAGCCATGGTCAATACAATTGCGGGCGTGAACGAGATCAAAGCGATCCTCGCCAAATTGCTCGACCAAGCACTCGCCCACCCCTTTTTGGGTGCGGACCGGTGGTGTCAGTCCGTATTTTCGCAACAGTTTATCATACGCTTCGGCCAACGGATCAATGGCCGTAATTTGTACGGCATGGCCCGGCCACTGTTTGCCCAAGTAGGTCAACGGCCCGGCGCCAACATCCAGGATCTGCACCGTTTGGCCGAGCGTTAGCGGCAGCACAGCGGTAATATGCTCTTGGAGGAGGGAAGCCGCGGCAAAGCGAAAGCGGAAATCTTCGGCATACTCGGCGCCGCCATTGGCTAACCAATACGCCCAAAAGCCCACTTCTTCGCCAATCCCACTTTCCCAGGCGCTTTCCGTGGCTTTGGCGGGGGTATGGGCGGCTTGGGGTCGTGTCACGGGTTGACGCTGCTGCTGACGGCTCGCTCGCTTAAACAAGGTAAAAAATTTCGTCAAAGCCATCATCATTCCTCAATCTTAAAGAAATAAACCGGGTGGGCGAACTCCCAGTAAGGTGGCGGATAGGGCGCACGGGTCTGACCGATCAAGCTCGATTGCCAGAGCCGTTCCAGAACAAGGGTGGCGGTGACGCCGGGCGGTAAAAGGGTGGCGGGCGGCGGATTTTGTTGGCTCACCAGATAGACCGTGCGTCCGCCGGCGTTAAATTCCCGGATCGCTTGTGTCAGCAGCGCCAGGTCTGGTTCATCACCATCCAAACGCAGCGCCCAGTCGCCGTAGAGCGAATAGAGCGGCGCGGCCAGCCAACCGATCCAGGAATTATCGTCCTGATTTTCGAAGAGAAAGACGCCATCCGGCGGCAACGCTTCGTGTAGTTCTTGGATAAAGGCCAACGAACCCTTGCCTTCTTCCTGCCATACCACCGGCCACCCCAGCCAGCCCATCCAACCCAGCGCAACCAGCCCCACCACAGCCTGGCCGATACGTCGCAGCGGCAATGGCCCCAGGGGCAGCAACGCAATCGCCGCCACGGCCATGGCGGCCAGCACACTCAACAAGGGCAGCACATCGCTGATCAAGCGCCGCAGCGCGACCGGGTAGACCGGCGCCACCGTGTAGTTCATCAAAAAGAGCGCACTCAACGTCAGCGTCAGCGTCAACAACAGTAACTCTTTGGCCCCATAGCCGCGCCGGAAGAGCCAGCCGATCCCCGCCAACGCCAGCCAGAAGAAGAGCGGGGTGAGATAGTAGCTGCTAAACCAGATGATCTCCTGGTAGCGTCGTGTCACCTCCGCCACCCGCCACGGGTTGGGGAGGGTCGACCAGCCGACAACAAAGAGGGCGGCAGCAAAGAGCAGCAAATGGAGCGTTGGCGCCAGCCGTTGTAACCAGCCCTGCCACCAGCGACCGGTAAACCAGAAAAGGATCACGACCAGCGGCAGCGCCAGCAATAGCGTCAGTAATGCCGAGCCAAACCAGGGCCACAGGAGGGCAACAATTTCATAGGTGGCCCCGATGTATGGCCCATTGGCCGCCAGCCAGACAAGCAGCGCACAGAGTGGAATGACCCTGACCGCCCAGCGCAACGAAGCGCCCTCCCGCCAAGTCGCCGCCATTAGACCAAGCACGCCGACCCCGCTCAGGAGCAGCAACGCATCGATCCGTCCCGACCAGGCCGTCACCCAACAGAACAGCACTGTCACCAACTGCCACGGTCGTCGCCGCTCGATCCAACAAAGGGCAAAATAAAAGCCGAGCAAGGTCCAAAACTGGCCGGGGATTTCGGAGTAGGGCGCTTTTGAAAAATGAATCTGCGGGTAACTCACGCCCAGCAGCAGAACGGCCCAGAGCGCCAACGGTTGGGTGACAAAGTGACGGGCGACCAAATACAAGACGACCAGCCCGGCCACGCCCCAGAGCGGCGTATTGTAAAGCGATCCCCACACGCCCACCAGCTTTATCCAGAGCGCCAGCCAGACCTCGCTTAACGGTTGCCGGCTGGCCTGGATGGTTGGTCCGGTCGGATCGGTGATATAGTAGCCGCCATAGATGAAACCGGCGTAGGATTGGAGTGGCGTCGCCGGATGCTGTTCGCTGTTGGAGGTGTAGAAGGGATCACGTACATCTGGTGAAAGCGCGGCCAACGGTTCATAGTTGCCGCTCAGGCCGCCGGTGCGCGCCAGATAGGCCGCTTCATTCACATAGATGGCCGAATCGCCAAACAGCGGCAGATGCTCCGCCGGTGGTGTATAGAGCAAGCCGCCGACGACCACCAGTCCGGCGATGGTCCAGCGGTCAAGCGGCGGTTGTCGCCACCAGGCCAACACTGTCGCCACCAGCGCCACGGCCAGCAAGGGCAAAGCCAGCGGCCAGGCGCGAAACCAGCCGCCTGCCGCCAGCCCAATCAAGAGCCAGGTTACGATGAAAAGGGCATAGACCGCCAGCGGGCCGGCCGACCATTTCTTGTCGTTCATACCTTCACCAACTGATCAATGGCAATGGGGGCGCCGGGGCGATGACCGGTCACAATGGCCTGATAGACAGATTCCAGGCGATCCAGATAAGCGCCAAAGCCCCACTTGGCTTGCACCTCCGCCGCCGCCTGCGCGCCGATCTGTTCATACAAGGCCGGCTCCCGCATATAACGGGCAATGGCAGCGGCCAGCGCCGCCGGGTCATTGGGCGGTACAACCAGGCCGTTGACTTCATGGCGTACGGCTTCCGGTGTACCGCCGGCGGTCGTCGCCACGGTCGGCAGGCCACTGCCCAGCGCTTCGAGTAAGCCGCCGGAGAAAGGTTCGTCCCAGAGTGAGCAGAAGAGGAAGAGATCATGGCTGTGAAAGGCTTGCACCAGTGCCGGCTGCGCCGCAAAGCCACGCAAAAAGACCTGCTCTTGCAACCGATAGTCCTGAATCAGTTTTTGCAAATAAGCGATAAAGTCTTGGGCGCCGCCGCCGTAAATGGCCAACTCCACCGCCGGCAGATCAGTATGTTGGCCCAGACGATGCAGCGCTTCAATGGCAACCTGCGGCCCCTTACCGGCCCACAACTGCCCGGCAAAGATCAGTCGCCAGCGCCGCTGACCGGGAAAGGGGTGCGCCTGGTAAGTAAAGCGGTCGGTGTGGACGCCCAAATAGGTGGCGCAACTCTGGGCCGGCGCGTACCCCGCTTGCAGATGTAGCCGTCGGATAAACTGGGAGACAGCCAGAATGTAATCAGGGCGCCCCAGCCGACGTAAGGATGGTTGTACGACCCGTCTGAGCAAGGTCAACGCCGCCCGCTGTTTACGATTGTTGGCCGGCACCAACTGGCCGAGGTCGTGCAGACTATAGAGCAACCACTTGTCCGCCGGATGGGCAATGAGCGGGAAGCCGGCATGACGGGCGGCGATCAACGGCGCCGCCGACGCCATATACAAATTCCAGGCGATTACCAGATCGGGGCGCAATTGCGCCAACACCCGCCGGCTGCCCGTATAGCTTTGCTGGTTGTAGAGATGCCAGCGTACCACCCGCCCAATCGTCAAAGGCAGTCCGCCGAGGAAGATGTCGGCTTTGCGCTCCAGGTCAATGTCCAAGGCGGCATGGGTAAAGCCATCCTGCGGCAGTTGTGACCCCCGTCCGGTGAGGACATGCACGGTGTGGCCCCGTTGGCGCAACCCTTCGGTGACATCGCGCGCCAGAATTTCATTGCCCCCCACAATATAGGGTGGATAGAGATTTACAATCAGTGCAATCGTCAATGGTTGTGCGGTCATGCGGCCATGATCTAGCGCTTGGTCGAGGCGCTTGGTTGGCTAAAGGCAACGGCTGGCGTCACCGTTAACGGGTTGTTATCACTCGCTTTGGCTGCTGCAATTTTAACACAGAAGTCGGCAAAGCGACGCCCCTGCCCCTGCCAGCTATAGGCATTTTGCACCAATTGCGCGCCTTGGGCGGCGATCTGTTCGCGCAACTGGGGATCTTGTAGCAGCCGCACCGTCTTTTGGACAAATGCTTCCGGTGTATCCGCCACCAGCAACTGTTGCCCGTCGGTGGCGGCCAGCCCTTGTGCACCCACGGTTGTCGTCACCACCGGCAGACCGGAGGCCATCGCTTCGACAATCTTCAAGCGGGTGCCGCCCCCCAGCCGCAGCGGCACGGCCAGCGCCCAACTGCGCGCCAGGTAGGGGCGCACATCCGGCACGCTGCCGGTGACGGTGACGCCGGGCAGCGTGCCCAACGCCTGAATCTCCGGCGGCGGCAGGTGGCCGACGATCAAGACCTTCAGGTTGGGGATGGCTTGGTGCAGCGCCGGAAACATCGTCTCAAAAAAGTAGAGCGCGGCGTCGATGTTCGGGTAGTAGTGCATGGTGCCGATTAACAAGAGCGTCGGGTCGGGGTCGGGCCGGCGCATGGGCGTGAAATAGTCGGTGTCGGCGCCATTGACAATGATGTCGATGGGCAGCGTTGGCCCCTGTTGCGCTGCCACCCGCTCATCCTCCTGTGAGCAGACCACGGCGCCATCAAAACGGGGCATGGTTGTATACTCAAAGCGTTGGAGCCGCTCTGCTTCCAACCAATCCAACACCTTATCCTGATTCCAGGGGCGATGGGCGGCCACCTCGGCGTAGTGCAGATAGTCGATCTTCTGGCGCATGACGATTTTGGGCGTCGCTGCCTGACCCGGCAGGTCGAGCAGATAGGGCGCCATCGCGATCTCATCCGCCACCAGCAGATCATAATTCCCGGCCAGCTTTTGGCGCATGGTTGCCATACTCTCCGCCGTGCGAAAATAGGTGACTGAGCGCGGCAACGATTGGGTCAGCGCCCGTAACACCGGCCAGCGCACCGATGGCGGCTGTAACACCGTAATCTCCACGCGCCGACAAAAGGCCGCCAACGCCTGCGCGTCGGGCGGCGCGCCATAACAAACCGTATAGAGATCCGTTTCCGCCTGTTGGGCCAGACCCCGAATCAGATAATACGAACGCAATTTCCCACCCGTATCCGCCGGCCAGGGCAGGTAGGGTGTAACGACGGCGACGCGCAAAACGTAAACTCCTACTTTTAGAATGATTGTCGGATAGTCGCGTAGTCGTTTGGTCGCATGGTCGTTTGGTCGCATGGTCGTTTGGTCGCATGGTCGTTTGGTCGTTTGGTCGCGTAGTCGCGTAGTCGCGTAGTCATGTAGTTTTTGATTTACTTCTTAAATCGTTAGTGTATGGACTTTATATTCAATCATATTACGCGACTACGCGACCAAACGACTACGCGACCACGCGACCAAACGACCATGCGACCAAACGACTACGCGACCACGCGACCAAACGACTACTCCGGTTTATAGCCATACACAAACACCTCGCGCGGGGGGTAGAGGAAGCGAGCGTTATGGCCGAGTTGTTGCATCTGTTGCGCCGTCCGTTGGGTGCTGGCGATCAGCCGGCGCTGCAACCAATCCACCTGCTCTTCTAATTGTACGATATGTTGCCGGTGATGTTCCAGATCCGTGCGCACGACATCCAGATAGGGCTCCAAAAATTTCTTGAAGACCAGGTGGAGGACGCGGTAACTCAACCGCTGCCGGAGCGAACTTTGTGGGCTGGGGGGCGGCGGCCACGGGTGCAGAGTAACGACGGCGCCATAACGCCGGGGCGGCGGCGCTTGCTCGGCGTCCTCCGCCGGGTTATGGTTGAACGCCTGCAACATGATGTCTACGCCATCCCAGTGCGTTTCACGATTGACATCACTCTGGACACGGGCAAAACCGGCATTGTGCAGGAAAAACTCCAACAACTGTCGGCTGTAAAGGCGTACATGGGTCGGGTCGCGCCAATATTCATGCAAATGCACAATGGCCGATTCGGGGTTGGGCGTCCCCAGCAGCAACAGCCCGCCGGGGCGCAACGCCTGGTAGGCGCCGGCGACAATGGTGGCGACCGTTTCGGCAGCCAGATGTTCAATCACATTGGAGGAAAAGATCGCATCAAAGTGATTGGCTTGGGTAGGCAGCCAGGTGCGCACATCGGCTTGTACGGCGGCTAGGCCCTGCTGTTGGCACTGGGCGACCATTGCCGGATCAATGTCAACGCCGATGGCTTCATGGCCGGCCTCTTGCAGCAGTTGTAAAAATTCACCATTGCCGCAGCCGATGTCGAGGACGCGCGTAAAGCCGTTGAAATAGGGGAGATACCACTGCAACACCTTGTGCAGCGCTTCCCGGCTGCTGTAGCCTTTGCGATAGAGATAGTCGTAGTAGCGATGTTCGAGATCCTGTTGGCTCATGATGGTGTCACCGCTTGGGAATGGGCCTTGGGGATAGCGGCTTTGGTTGAGGACGCAACGCCGGTAACGCGTCGGTCGCGCCATTGATGGGGCATCACCAGATCACCATGAATCGCATAGTCGGAAACGACCTGAAACTCAACCATCTGTTCATGGGCGTCGCTGGGGTTGCGCCAATAGGGTGGGTCGGCCGCAGTGTAAGCCGCCACCGAAAGGGTATAGCGCCCCGCCGTCAGCGCCAGGGCGGCCAGCGAAAGCACAATTTCGCCGGCGCCCACGGGTAAGGGCGCGATCACCGGCTGTTCGTAAGTGTTGCTGCCCCAAAGGTAATGGCCGTCCAGTTTATGGATCAACAAGCTAAAGATCGGCTCAGCGACCGGCTTACTGGTCTGGTAGCGGATACGAATCTGCACCGTGGTCAGCGGTTGGAAAGACCAGGTGACTTCTTCGTTCTCATCGACCATCTGCACCTGTTCAATGCGCAACGGCCCGTTGCCCCAGCGGCGGGCCACACCGGCGCCCACTTGGCTCTGTTCCTCACCTTCCGCCAGGCGCCGCCGATTGTTTTCATCCAGCAACTGCTGCGCCATCGCTGCATCGACTGATTGCAGGTAACGGCGCACGACTGCTTTTGTCTCGCCAATGGCGGCCACGCTGCCTTTATCCAGCCAGATGCAGTGATCGCATAACTCTAGAACCTGATTCAAACTGTGCGAAACCAACACAATCGCCACCCCCCGCGCTTGCAGCCGGTGAATGGCATCCAGACAGCGGCGTTGAAAACTTTCATCGCCGACGGCCAGTACCTCATCCACCAGCAGCACATCGGGTTCGACATAGATGGCGATGGCAAAACCGAGCCGCGCATACATGCCCGACGAGTAGTGCTTCACCGGCGTATCGATAAAGGGGCCGAGGTCGGCAAAGTCGATAATTTTGTCCAACACGGCGTTGATCTCTGCCCGCTGTAAGCCCAGAAGCGAGGCGTGGAGGAAGATATTTTCTCGTCCGGTCAATTCGTGATGAAAGCCGGCGCCCAACTCCAAGAGGGCCGAGACGCGGCCATTGATCTCGACCACGCCGCTGGTCGGTTCCAAAATGCGGCTGATCAGCTTGAGGAGCGTACTCTTACCGGAGCCATTTTCACCGATGATGCCGGTGGTCGTGCCGCCCTGGAGCGTAAAGCTAACCGCTTGTAGGGGCCAGAAAAACTCTTGCGGTTTGCGCCGCCCCAGCAGACGCGCAAAGAGATCAAAAACCGTGCGCTCGGTCTGCCGGTCAAGACGAAAGCGTTTGGAGACCTGTTCAAAGCGAATGAGCGGTAGTCGCTCTGGCGCCGCATTCATGCTTAGACCTCTTCCCCAAAGCGACTGCTATATTTGCAGAAGAACCAATAGCCGACCACCAGCACTAGAAAAGCGGTGGTGGCAGTGCGCAAAAAGAAATCAAAATCGGTGCGGTAGCCGCGGTAGAGCAGGTCGCGATAGGTGTTGATGATCGAGGCCATGGGGTTGAGAATATACATAGTGCGATGCAGATCCAGCTCAATGCCGCCGATGGGATAGCGCTTGGGCAACTCTTCCAGCGGATAAAAGATCGGCGTGAGAAAGAACCAGGCCAACATCGCTACATCCATCACCATCAAGGTGTCCCGGTAGAAGACATTTAACGTACTCAGGATAAAGGCCAACCCCAGGATAAAGGCGGTCTGAATGATGATCACCACCGGCAACAGCCAGAGCCAGGGGTTAAAGGGCGCCTGCACCAACAGTAGCGCGGCAAAAAGCACGACCAACGTCAGCAGAAAGTTGACCAGATTCGCCAACACCGTGGCAATCGGCAGCACCTCACGCGGAAAGTAGACCTTGGTCACCAGATTGCTGTTGTTGACAATCGCACTGACACTGCCCATCACCGCTGCCGAGAAGAAGTTCCAGGGCAATAACCCACAGAGCGCATAGATCGGGAAGTTCTCCACCTCGCTACGCATGAAGACGGTAAAGACTGCGGTGAAGACCAACATCATCGCCAGCGGGTTGAGCAGGCTCCAGAAAAAGCCCAGCACGGTATTCTTGTAGCGCGCCTTCAACTCGCGCAGCGCCAGATTCAGGATCAACTCTCGATAGGAGACGAGTTCACGCAGCCGGCTGACCAGGCTTGGTCGCCCATATTGACGCTGAACTCCGGGTAACGCTGCTGCTTTCATTAGATGACATCCATCGTCGAGGTCATCGTAGGGGCAAGCGATCGCTTGCCCCTACGATGACTCTACGTCTTGTTACTGTAACTTCTTGTAATTCGTCGTTGTGTACTGGCTGAACAGGCGACCCGCCTCGGTCATCTGCTGGTTGTTGAGGGTAAAAAGGGCGGTATGCGGATTGAAATTCCAGCCCACATCTTCCAAGGAGAACCAGGCCCAGCGTTGCACCAGGCGGCAGCCATCGGCGGTGTACCCGATAGTGCAATCGGCGGTATCGGCAAAGTAATCAAACGACCAGAGCATAAAGTCATGAATGACCTTGGGGTTGCTCAGATCCACCCAGTCACCATGTAGACAGGTGCCATTGGGCCCTGGCTCAGGGCAGGGTACGCTGTTATAGAGGACGCCATACTCGGTGACAATGAGCGGCTTTTCCTGTTGGCCACGCCCCTTCATCCACTGGCGCATGTTGCGGATCTGTTTGTCAAAGACGACGCGGTTGATGTGCAGCCAATCCTGACCATAATAGGCGCCTTCGAGCGTCGCGCTATCCGGCGGCACGGCGCCGCCGTAACAGACCAACTCGCCCTTTTCATAGTGACAAAATTCCGCGTTGATGAAATTGTGCACATTCCAGACATCAACCGGCATATCGACGCCATAGAGTTGGCGGTAGGTATCCCAGATTTTGGTCAGATACTTCATCCGCAACTCGGTCGCCTGGATCACGCCGCCGATGGCGATTTTGGCCGTGGGATCAGCCGCCTTGATCATGTCATAGAGTTCTTTGTAGAAAACCGGGTAGAGGGTCGGTTGCATCTCATCCTGCCAACCGCCCGGCCAATCGACCCGGTCCATCTCATTGCCCAGGAGCCAGACGCTGCCGGGGTTGGCCTTGGCGTAGGCTTGAATTTCAGCGGCGCTAGGCCAGTACTCATAGGCATTGAGATAGGGGCATTTCTTGCGATCCGCCGTGGTGCCTTTGGGACAGGCCAGTTTCTGGTGAACGCGCACCATGGGCATATACTCCATGTTGGCCGGCCGCGCGCGATTGGGATTGACGGCCCAATCCACATACCAACCCGCGTTGATCGCCCGTACATCCCTCACCTTGGTAATGGGAAACGAAGAGGTGCCAATGCCGATGCGGGGAGAAAGACGGCCATTGTGATCGTTGAAGATCGAAGGCATGTATAGGCCGTTGACGGCTGTCCCCACTGTGTTTTCGCTACTTGTGGTTTCGCTACTTGTGGTTTCGCTACTTGTGTTTTCGCTACCTGTGGTTTCGCCGCTTGTGGCCGCGATGACCGGCGTCGTGGTCTCGGCCTCACCGTTGGCGGGCGTTGCGGGACCGGTGCTATCGGTGACCACATTGTTGTCCTGCGCACGCGCCGACCAATGGTCAAGCCGGACTGTGGTCGCCACAATGGCGACGACGAGGGTGAGGGTTAGGATATAGGGGGAAAGAGAGCGTATGGTACGCAACATGTTAAAACTCCTTGTGTCAATTGACTCCGCCTACGATTAGCTTGCTGCGGGTGCGTCACCCACAGCAAGCTAATCGTAGTTTCCTCTCCATCATTGATCATGATGATAGCTTATGGGGTTTCGGCAATATAACGCCGGAAGCGTTCGCCGGTTGCTGTGATGTTGGTTGTGTTGGGATCAAAGAGCCGGCTATAAGGGTTAAAATTGCCCCAGGTGTCATCCAGACTATACCAGTTCCACTGCTGCACCAGACGACAACCGTCGCCGGGCATCCCCAAGGTGCAATCCTTGGTTTGATAAAAATAATCAAAGCTGTTCACCATGAAGTTGTGCACATAATCAGGTTGGTCGGGCAGCCCCATCAGCCCATTTGGGTAAAGCACCCCATATTCACTCACCACCAGCGCTTTGTCCTGTTGACCCCGTTCCTTCATCCATTGGCGAAAGGCGCGAATCTGCTGGTCAAAGATGGTCAGATCAATGTGGGTGCCCGGCCGCCCGACATATAACCCCTCTTGTGCGTCAATCCCCGGCGGAATATCCGCCCCCCAACTCCTGGCCTTTTCTTGAATAATAAAATTATGGACATTCCAAACATCCACCGGCATGGTGGTCGAATAAGTGGCCTGATAACTATCCCAAATTCTGGTCAGGTATTGGAGCCGGAGCGGGGTGGCCTGAATAATCCCGCCGATGGCAACACGTGCAGTCGGGTCGGCTGTTTTGAGGATCTGGTAGAGATCATGATAGGCCACGGCGTAGGTTTCGGGCAAAATTTCGTCTTGCCCGTTATAGGCGATGGTTTTGCAATGGGTCGGCGTCTCCCACTCGGCGCAATAGGCCCAATCAATCCGATCCATTTCATTGCCGATCAACCAGAGCGCCCCCGGATTAGCCAGCGCTGCGGCCACAATTGTTGCCTGATCGGGCTGGTACACATAATCCAGTGGGGTCGCATACGGACAGAGCTTGTCATCGGCATGGTGCCAGGCGCCACAGGATAGCTTCTGATGCACCCGGATCATCTGGGCATACGCCATGTTATTGGGGCGTTCCGGCGTCACCCGCACCGTCCAATCGAGATACCAACCGGCGCCCAATTGGGCGGCTTCCGGGTAGCGGCTTAATGACGCACTAGTCAAGCTAAAGCCTATCCGCGGCGCCACCCCGCTCTCCTGTGCTTGGGTCATCACCAGCGGGAGATAGACGGTGGCATCGGGAATGGTCTGTTGCGCATCCTCCGCCCATGCCGGCAGCAGCGCCAGACGGTAGGCCAGGAAGAGAAGGGCAAAGGTGAGGATGACAACCAGGCTACGCCATGCGGCGTAACCGGGCAACCAGAACGTTGCTGCCTTAGGCGACTGGGGTGGGCCGTGGTCGGCTACTTTTGTGTAATGATCCATTCCGATTGTACACTTTTTTCTCGTTGCGGGGGCCGCGTCAATTCGGGTTGTGTCAACTCATCATAGGCGGCGACAATGGCTTCACCGGCAGCGCGCCAACTAAAATGTTGGACAGCCCGCTGCCGGAGCGGCGCACCCAATTCCGGGGACGCTAACCCAATCAGGAGCTTTTCGGCCAAACTTTGCACATTGCCCCGTTCGGCCAGCAAGCCATGCAAACCCAAGTATTCCCGCGCCACCGGCGTATCAAAGGCGACGGTCGGCAGACCGACCGCCATGTAATTCAATAACTTGCCGGCGCTTTCGGTCAGGCTCAATTTAGGCGCCACTGCCACATCGCCCAGCGCCAGATAGAGCGGCGCCGTTTCGCGATAGGGGACGCGCCCGGTAAAGATGACCCGGTCGCGAATGCCCAGTTCTCTTGCCTTTTGTTCGTAGATGTCAATACCAGGAAAGCCCATTAATAATAGATACACGTCAGAACGGCGCTGTAGGATACGCTGCATTGCTTCCAGCAGAAGTCCTGTCCCCTGATACTCGGCCAGCAACCCCAGGTAGACAATCACTTTGGCGTCGGCGGGAAGGCCTAATTGCACCCGTTGCGCCTGGCGTATTGCCGGCGGATAGTCACTGGCCGGGCGAAAGATATCGGTATCCACCCGATCCACCAATGTGCGGACAGCAGCGCTCTTGCAGTCAAATTGCTCGACCAGAATGCGCCCGCCTTCGGTGGAACTGGGAAAGATCACCGCCGAAGCCTGGTCGATCCAGCGTTCCAACCGGCGCAACAGTTGGTAGAAGCGACTATCGCGCCGTAGGAAGTGATGGTCGATCATCTCCTCGGTCAGGCTGCCCTGAAAATCAAAGACCACCGGTAAGCGGAACAGGCGCCCCAACACCAGCGCAATCAACGCCCCTTCATGCAGATGGGCATGAATCACATCATAGCGCCGCCGAAGCAGTAATTGCAAAGTCTTCAAGCCCAGCAACAGATCAAAGGCGATCTTATGGCGACTTGACCCCACTTCGTAGTGGCGCCGCCAGGGAATTGGCAACGTGCGCTGAATGTCCAAGCCCGGCACATCGCTGCCGTTACGATAGGTTGCCACCGTGACGCGATGCCCCAGTTGCTGCAAAATGCGCACCTCTTCATAGATCCGCACATGACAACCATAGTCAGCAAAAAAACTGGTTGGCGCGATCATCAAGACCTGATAAGGGCGTTGGGGGGCGTCTGTGGTTGCTTTTATCACCGCCGTGGCGGTTGTCGGCTCTGTGGCCTGTCGTTGTTCGTTGCTTGCGTCCCGCATAGCTTTCCCGGCTTGATCGTTGGTTGGCTGGCTCGTTGGCTGGCTGGTTCGTTCGTTGGTTTCGACAAGCTCAACCAACGAACGAACCAGCCAGCTGAACAAACAAAGATCCATTCTATTGCAATTGACTCACTTTACCAAATTGCCGGCCCCGTTGTCCAGCGTCGTTGCGCCGCGCTCGCCTTTGCCGAGGATGCGCCGCACCAGTTGCCAGTCCTGGGGATCGACCAACTGCGCCCACCAAACGACGGCGCCATAGAGCGCGCCGCCAATCAACAAGCGCCAGGGCCACGCCAGCGGCAGGTAGAGACTGAGCAGAAAGCTGCCGCCGGCTAAGGCGATCATGGTGTAGGGGTGGGCAATAGTATGGGGCAGCGCCCCCCGACGGAGCAAGGAGAAGCTCATCAAGACGCCCGCGCCGCCCGCTGCCAACACCGCCCAAGCCGCCCCCGGCGCCCCCAAGAGCGGCGTGAGCAGCGGAATGAGACAGATCAGCGTTAACAGATGCAACCCGGTCACCAGCAAACTCTGTAACGGGCGCCGTTCCACCATCAATAGGGTTTGGGTATAATTCTCGATCAAATAGAGCGGCGCGCTCCAGAGCAAGATTTCCAGCACAAAGGTCGCTTCGTGGTAGCCGGCGCCATAAATAAGATGGAGAATATCGGGCGTCAAGCCGGCGCCAATCGCCGCCGCTGCCAACAAGGCCAGCAACCCATAGCGCAGGCTAAAATTGCAGAGGCGTGTATAGTGTTGGGGCGCCTGTCGGTGCAGGCGACTGAGGGTGGGATAGAGCGCCGCCCAGAAATTTTGCACCAGCTTCAAGCCGACGCGCACCAGATTGTAGGCCGCGCCATAGAGGCCCGTTACCGTCTCGCCGGCGACAATACTGAGCAGCATAATATCGGTGCGTTGCAACAAAACATCGGCCAGTGAGAGCGAATAGAATGGCCCGGCCCGTCGCCAGAGCCACGACCACTGCCAATGCACCGGCTCTTGCGGCCCGGCAAAGATCGCACTGCGCCGGAGTAACAACAACCCCAACGCCGCCGAAACCATTTGGGTTACGACCAGCACGACGGCCAACTGTTGTGTCGTTCCGCCCAGAACAATCACGCCGACGCTGCCGACCAGAATCAACGTGTTGATCGTCAGCTCAATGCCCATTACCGTTTCCATCCGTTCGCTGGCCTGGAAGAGCGTCTGTGTCACTGAGGTGACAGCGTAAAAGGGCAACGAGGCGCCGACGATCCACAACATGCGCTGCGCCTCCGGCGAAAAGGGGAGCAATGCTGTCACCAACATGAGCAGCCCCCAAACCGCCAACGCCGCCACCAGTTGCATAGTCAACGCCAAGCGAAAATAGTGACGCCGCAACCAGGGCATCTGCGCCAGATCGCGCACCAGCAACGCCGGCAACCCCAGTTCCGACAAGATCTGGCAAACATTGAGATAGGCTAACGCAATGGTATATTGTCCCAGTCCCACCACCCCCAGTTGGCGGGCGATCACCAGTTGCAGGACGAAGCTGGTCACAATGCGCCAAACGCTGGAACCGGCCAGCGCGCTCGTATTGACCAGCAGCCGACGACCGGTCTGGCGTGCGGTTGGTGATTGGGCTATCAGAGCGGGCGGCGATGGTTGAACCGTTTGTTTCATGACGCCGATTGTAACATGGCTTGCGTCGATGGGCGAATTGAAGAAGACAAGAAGACACGAGACAGGAGACAGGAGACACGAGACAAGGAGGAAGGAGGAAAAAGAATTTTCGCCTTCATCCTTTTCAGGGTGAGAGACAGGCAGAAATCGACGATTCTGTCTCCTGTCTCCTGTCTCCTGTCTCCTATACTCTTCCCGTTAACAGAAACTGCCGGAGAGCCGAACGGCGGTAAAGCCGGTGGCGCCAGACAAACCAGGCCAGCGCCAGCAGCCCCCCTGCTTCCCAGCCCCAGAGTTCCGGGCGGCGGGTGAAGGTAACCCAGTAGGCGCGACCGATGTCTCGCTGTTGACCCCCTTGTTTGCCCCAGACGTGAAAGCGCCAACCGCGCAAGGGCCAGTAAAAGGTGTTGGGAAAGAGCCAGAGCCGATCCAGCAGCGCATGGCCGACAAAGGCCAGCGTGTAGCGCCAGAGATGAGGAAAGCTACGCGCCGTGACCAGACATAGCGTTAGATAGGCCAGCAACGTATGGGCAAAGAGCACGGCGGAACGATAGCGTTTGTAGAAATAGGCCCAGGCTAGTGGCTTGTCGAACAGATCCGACCCCACCGCTGCCAACGCGACCAGCCGATAATCAGTGTCGGGCGCCACGCCCAGGTGTTCTTGCGCCAGACTGAGGGTGAGCCAGGTGTAGGCAATATGTGAAGGTGGTAACATGAGACGTGATGCGTGTTGCGTGAACTGTTTAATGAATTACCGCACATCACAGACAACCCCATCACGATTCTTCCAACGGTTGCTTTGCGTTACGAAAGCGCTTCCAATGCTGTACGATGAAGTTGGTAAATTTCGTAAATGCTATGTAATGTGGTAAGCTTTGTAGTAAGCATAGAAAAACACCCTTTCAAAATGCAGTTGATTGCAACTTATAAAGGGTGTTCTACTCTACGTCTAGCACGCCTGGAGGGATTCGAACCCCCGACTCTTGGTTCCGAAGACCAATGCTCTAGTCCGCTGAGCTACAGGCGCTTATCCGATTGTCCACAGTTTATCATAAAATTTTCGTTTCGTCCAATGTCTACGCCGTTGGGGGTGTATTTCGGTTTGCGGGTGAGTTTTTTGCTCAAGGCGCTGCCCGCCGGGAGCCGTGCTGCCCAAAAAGTGAAACGCCCCCCGCCATTCGGGGTGGTTTTCGCTACCCTCAATTGGGCTGACGGTGACTGCTTTATTATGAGTGGCTGCTATTTTGGCGATGTTACTTGCGATTTGTTTGACTTATGCAGGATTGATTTACAAGACATTAAGCATGTATCTATTACTAAAATTGTAAGTATTCTGTCAGAACAAATGACTCATCCAAGTGCTATCATTTGCCTTATCTGGCATGGTGTAACATTGTTTTCTTACGACTTTTGTAGTAGAATAATGGACAATACTTAAATTCTCTTTCGTTGGAATTCGCATTACAGAAAGTCAGTCTGACTGAGCCGAGAGCAAGGGCATGACACCCCAACGACTTCTTCAAGATCTCATCGTCGCCTGTTTGTTGGTAGTCATCAACTTCTCCCGATTCGTGCAATGCACGACGAATCTGAACCATAAGATACTGAACCATAAGATAATGGTGTGGTACACCGCCGAAACCGAACAGGAAGCGTCGTCGCAACACTCACCTGTCTATTTGTTCCATGAGGAACGGATAGCATTGTATGACAACGCAACAGAGTGGTATTGGAGGCTTGGGAAGTGGGATGAAAGATTATTATGATATTTTAGATGTACCAATGACCGCAACCCGCGAAGAGATCAAGGCGCAATACAAGCAATTGGTGCGCGTCTATCACCCCGATCGTTTTCGCGATGCTTCAGATAAAGCTTACGCCGAAGAAAAGTTAAAACAGATCAATATTGCCTTCCAAGTATTATGCGGTACACCGATGCAGCCTGTCTATGAGGGTGGCATCGGCGCACCGCAGCCCGTCGCTTACCCTCCTGTCCTCGATTTTGGCGTAGTGCGCTACGGCGAAAAGCGTAGTTTACCCTTACAAGTCGGCAATGTTGGCGGGCCGGTCGCGACATTACAATTGCGCTGTAGTGAAAACAACAGCCCTTTTCAGATCTCGCAGGGCAAACCGGTTTACGCTGATCGCGCCTTCCCGGTCAATTATGAGGTCTCCATCGACACCCGCCATCTGGCGCCTAGTACAGCCCACCAAACCTGGCTTGAGGTCAACCTAGATGGCGTTTTTACGCGTGTTGAAGTACGCCTGCAAGTCAGTCCTGCGCCGCAGCGCGCCGTTCGTCCCCAGCGTCCGCCCTATGCTTCCCCCCGCTGGTTGCCGATTGCCTTAACCACCCTGTTGATCTGTGTAGTCGTGGCGGCCTTACCGGCGATGGACTCCTTTGCATCATTCTCAACCCTGACCCTGCCCTCATTTTTCTTTTCCCGTTCGCTCCATGATTTACAGCCGAACAACCTGCTCTTTGCGGCCGGCGAAAATGGTGCGCCTATCCTTTATGTCACTGGTGAGGAAGTTGGGCAACCGAAGGCGTTAGGGGTGAATGGACGCGGGGCGGCAGGGAGTGCGGCAGGTCAACAGGTGGCGTATCTGGGGACGGACAAC
>QWII01000210.1 GCA_021405325.1 Caldilinea sp. CFX5
ATCGCGCAGATAGCGATAGTGCGGCAACCAACGCCAAGTGAAATAGGTCATGTGGCGGACACCCTGCGCTTCGGCTCGTTCGTACATCTGCTTGGCGTGGGCCGCGTTGCGCGCCAACGGTTTTTCGCAGAGGACGTGCAACCCTGTATCCAACGCAGCCACTGTCATGGCAAAATGTTCATCATCCGGGGTCAAGATGGCAACGGCTTGTAAGTCGCCTTGCTCAATCATGGCCCGATAGTCGGTGAAGAGTTGGGGAATTCCATACTTGGTTGCCATCGCCTGCGCTCGTTCGCGGTTGCGCCCACAAATGGCAGTTACCTGGACACGTTCATCAGTGGTGAGGAAGGGCAAGTGCCCCAAGTCCGCCCACCAGCTTGTGCCAATCACGCCAATCCGAATTTTTTCTGCCATAATGCCTGCTCTCCTTTTGGGTGTCGTCATTTATGTAGCAAAGTGCGGCAGGATATACTCCGCCAACAAGCGCAACCCCTCGATATCACCGGAGACCGTCCAATGCAACATCAACTCGTCAAGACCGCCATCGGTATAGGCGCGCAGTTGGGCAACCACCTCTTCCGGTGTGCCGATAATCGAGCCGCTAAAGGTCTGGCGTACTTTTTCCAGCAACTCCGCTGAGGACAGAGTCGCCCAAGCGGGGAAGTAGGGGCGTAAACCGCTGAGTCGTTGCTCAAGTTCCGCCAGATCTTGCCCACAGAAGACCCGCACCGCCGCCGTGCGCTTGACAGCGCCGGGCTGGCGCCCCTCCTTGATGAGCAACTGGTCGAGCAGCGCCGACCGTTCCCGAAACACGTCCGCCGGCAGAAAATCCACATTCCAAATATCGGCATAGCGGGCCACCAATGGCAAGGAGCGCTTTGGCCCTTTGCCGCCCACCAGGAGCGGCGGGCCATGCGGGCGCTGAGGACGGGGCATCACAGTCGCTTCCCGCATTTGGAAGAAGCGCCCCGCAAAGGTAAAGGGTTCAGGGCTGCGCAACAGACCAGTGACCACCTGCAACCCCTCTTCAAAGCGCGCCATGCGCGTGGGGATGTCGCCCAAGTCGTAGCCGAACATTGTGTGCTCCCGCTCCATCCATCCAGCGCCGACGCCCAACACAAAGCGTCCACCGCTCAAGTCGTCAATGGCGGTTGCCTGGCGTACCAATAGATGCGGTTCCCGGATTGAAAAGGGCGCAACCAGTGGACCAAAGCGGATGCGCTTCGTGTGGCTTGCCAGCCAGGTCAGCGAAGCGGTCAAATCGAGGCTATCATTCTCTGGCACGCCCATTGGGTAGGGTGCGGCGAAATGGTCATAGCGATAGAGTCCGGCAAAGCCGAGCGCTTCAACCTCGGTCGCCAGGCGTTGCCAACGCGGCCAGTCAACGCCGGTGACGCCGGAAAGTGAAATGGAAATGGCGGTCATTGGTCTTCCTCCTGAATATTGTTTGCGGTCGATGGTAAAGTGATGTTCCCCAGTCAGAGCCGTCGCACCAGTTGCAGCGTACTGAATCTGGGTCGCTTGCGTCTACATCTAGCGGCGACCCAGGCTGCGCAGATCCGCCGATCGCGCATAGGCCAGAATATGTACCGCCACGGCGAGCAGGGCACAGCCGATCATGGCGAGCTGTGGTCCGATCCACGTTGACAGCGCGCCGCCGACAAACCAACCGAAGCCCAAAAGCTGGGCCAGCAGCGAAAAGAGACTCATCACCCGCCCGCGCATGGCATCTGTGGCCGAAAACTGGAAGGCGGTGCGCAAGGTGCTTGGGTACCAGACGAAGACGATGCCCAACCCGAACGCGGTCGCCGTCGCCACCAGCATGGAACTCGACAGGGCGAAGACGGTGACCAACAGCGCGAACGTAAACATGCCGCCAACCAGCACAACGGCGATATGTTGAACGCGTCCGGCGAGGAGCAACAGGATCCCGCCGACCAGACCACCGGCCCCGCGGGCGGACAGGATCGCGCCGTAGCCGGTGGCGCCACTCTCCAGCAGATCCTTGGCATAGCGCGGCACCAACGCCGCCCAGACACCCACCGCGATGCCACTGAGGCCAATGAGCAGAAGCCACTGCAGGACGGAACTCTGGCGGACAAAGTGGATACCACTGTTCAGATCAGACCAGACCGAGGTCGCGCTTGTGTCTCTTGGCGCTTGCTCGACATGGATGCGCGACACGGCCAACGCCGATCCGATATAGAGCAGCGTGCTGAAGACAAAGGCCCAAGCGGCGTTGGCGTGCGCCAGGACCAGACCGGCAAGCGCCGGACCCAGCACCAGGGAGAGGTTGAGCGCGGCGCTGTAGAGTGCGTTGGCATTGAACAACTCGTCGCGCGGCACGGCATCGATGATCATGGTCTGGCCGGCCGTCAGTCCGGAAACGTCCAGGAGGGCAACCACCAAAGCCAGGGCCAGCAAATGCCACACCTGGATGAGACCCCCGCCCACGAGCAGCGCGGTCAGCAGCGCCGTCACAGAGAGCGCAAGGCGCACCACCATCAGCATCCGCCGCCGCTCCCAGCGGTCGGCAAAGACACCACCGAGGGGCGCCGTGACCGCGGCCAGCAAAGCCGGGAGGCCGGCCACACCGCCGACCCAGGCGTCCGAGTTGGTCAGCGCCAGGATCAGCCACGCTTGCGCCATCATGCGCGACTCTTTCGCCATGTTGTTGAGCGCAGCGCTGAACACCAGGTAGCGATAATTGGACAGACGCAGTGTACCCAGCGCCGCCAGCCGCGGTCGCATGTCGAGCCGACCCTGGAGCGCCGCGCGTGCAGCGCCCAAACGCTGGAACGTACCCATCCTGGCTTCTCCTGTGCTTTTCTACCTGCGATTGCGGAGGTTTAATGCGCCGTCTGTTCAATATCTTCGGTGAACCAAATGTCCGGCGGACCCTCGACCCCGCCTTTCATCATGGCCGACCGTAGCTCTTCCCAACCGGCAAACGCTTGGGCTGCTTCCAGAGTTGCAAACTGGTGGGTGACCGTAACCAGGGTTGGGTCACTAACGTCGCGATAGACGCCGGCGGCAGTGACCCCTTTTTCCTTACGCTTCTGGGCGAACGCATCGTACCCAGGCTTCCAGTTGTCATACGCACGAACCTTGGCTTTGATAAACATCGTAACCATTGTGAACAAACCTCCC
>QWII01000033.1 GCA_021405325.1 Caldilinea sp. CFX5
GCAGAAGTTTACGCTCTTCAACCAGAATGGCGTGCCCATGCGCGCGACGGTGGATATTACCTTTACCCAATATGTGGATGAGGAGGACTATCCCAACCAGAACCCCACCTCCGGCGACGGACCGGTGAATCAGGTCTGGCGTGTGCGCGGCGGCGACCGGTTGGACAACATCGCCGCCGCGGTCTATGGCGATCCCGGCCAGTGGCGCACGATTGCGCGGGCGAATGACTTGCTTGACCCGTTGGCCCTACGTCCCGGCCAATATTTGAAGCTACCCATGAGTTAATCAGACTAACCTATGCCGAAATCAAATCAGTTTGTCAGTGATATTTACATCCGCCTTAATGGCGCCGACCTGGAACCGCCGGCGATCAATCAGGTCACAGAGGTGACGGTCG
This sequence comes from Caldilinea sp. CFX5, assembly GCA_021405325.1. The sequence continues at coordinate 399 of QWII01000033.1, forward strand.
ATCAACATGTCCATCTGCCGGGCCTCTTTACCATCCGCCTCTATGATCCGGATCTGACGCTACTCGACACTGGTCACTTTGACCCGGCGACGCCGATTGAAATCTGGGCGCGCGATGCCCAGGATCGACCGGTTTCTCTCATCAAAGGGGAGATCACCGCCATTGCGCCCGAATTTGGCGAAGGTATGATTGCTGAATTGGTGGTGCGCGGCTACGACCAGTCGCACCGCCTCTATCGCGAAGTGAAGAGCAAAACCTATCTCAATGTCAAAGATAGCGACCTGGCGACCCAATTTGCCCAAAAGGCCGGGCTGGATCCGCTGGTGGAGGCCACGCCGACGGTCTATGATCATCTCTATCAACATAACCTTTCCGACCTGCAATTTCTCATGCAGCGCGCCTGGCGCATCGGCTATGAATGTTATGTTGACGGCGACAAGCTGATCTTCCGCAAGCCGGCCCCAGCCAACGCCCCGGCGCCACTGACACTGGCTTGGGGCGAGGATCTGCTCTCCTTTCACCCCCAGATGACGCTGGCCGAACAGGTGGAGGAGGTGGAGGTCAAGGGATGGGATGTGCAAAAAAAAGCGCCCATCGCCGGCAAAGCGACCAGTGGTGCGCTCTATCCGAACATCCAAGAGAAGCAGCAGGGCGATGCCTGGAGCAAAAAGCTGCCGATAGCCGCCAAAATGGTTATTGTGGATCAACCGCCGGTCAGCCAGGCCGAGGCGTTGATCCTGGCGCAGGCGCGGTTGAATGAGATCAGTGGTGTCTTTATCGAGGCCGAAGGGGTGGCCTTTCGCCGCCCGGAGATCAAGGCCGGCCAACGTCTCAAGTTGACCGGGTTGGGCAAACGCTTCAGCGGCGCCTATCTGATCACCAGCGCGACCCATCACTACAGCCACGCCGGTTTCAAAACCACCTTTAGTGTACGCGGCGCGCGCACCGGTCTGCTCATCGATCAGATTGGTCACGCCGACCGGCTCCACCGCTGGCCGGGCGTCGTGCCGGCCATTGTGACCAACAACGATGATCCCAGCGGCTGGGGGCGGGTGAAGGTCAAGTTTCCCTGGATGTCCGATAAAGAAGAGAGCGATTGGGCCAGAGTGTTGGGGGTGGGCGCCGGCGGCAAGGCCGGTTTTTGTAGCGTGCCGGCGGTGCAAAATGAGGTGCTGGTGACTTTTGTCCATGGCGACTTTGGCTGTCCGGTGGTCCTGGGTGGTCTCTGGAATGGGCAGGATGCCCTGCCCGCACAGGTTGCCGATGCGCCTGAAGGCGAAAAGGCGCAGGTGCGTTCCTGGCATACGCCCAAGGGCCACCGGCTCACTCTGTATGACAACAGTGACAACAAGATCGAAATGGTGACGGCCGGCGGCCATCAACTGACGCTGGATGAGGCAGGCAAGAAAGTCGCTGTGGTCACACAGGGCGGTCATAAGCTGACGCTCGATGACCAGGGGCGCAAGATTGAATTGAACAGCACCGGCGGATTGATGGTGACGTTGGACGATAATGCCCTGCAAGTGACCGTCATGTCGCCCACCAACGTGACCGTTCAGGCCGGCGCCACCTTGACCTTGCAAGCCGCCACCTTGGCCCTGGTTGCTACCACTCTAAGCCTCTCCGCCGCCAGCCTGGCGATGAGCGGCACAGGCAACATTGATCTAAGCACCACCGGCGCCGTTTCCATCAAAGGCGCAACTGTTGCATTGAATTAATGGGTTCGTTGGTTAGTGCGCTCGGTGGTTGAGCCTGTCGAAACCACCGAGCGCACTAACCAACGAACTTTTCACAAGGAGCTTATTGATGACCGCACAAGTTTGTATGGGTGCCACCCTGGCTTGCACCTTTGGTCTTGGCCCCAGCACCTTGACCGTGACGCCGGAAAACCGTTTGACCGCCAGCACTTTACCGGCGGCAACGATCATGGATTTTGTTCCCATGAAGAACATTGCGCCCTTCCCACTCTGCAGTAGCCCGGCCAACCCGGCGGTGATTGCGGCGACGGCGGCTAAGCTGGGTGTTTTCACCCCGGCGGCCTGTCTGCCCGTCACTACGCAACCGTGGACGCCTGGCTCACTGACAATTCTGATTGGCGGCCAGCCGGCCTTGAATCAGAGTTCCACCCTGCTCTGTCAATGGGGCGGCGTCATTAGCGTCAGTGGACCAGGACAGGTGACGGTGACAGTGCCATGAGTAGCACGCCCTTGGATCCCAATCTGATTATCGGGCGAGGGTGGGCCTTTCCGCCCCGCCTTGGCCCGCAAGGCGAGATCGCGCTGACTCATGCCCAAAACGAGATTGAGCAGGCGATCTGGATCATTCTCAGCACGGCGCCGGGCGAACGAGTGATGCGTCCCCGCTTTGGCAGCCGTCTGCATGAATTGGTCTTTGCCCCCAACAACGGCGAAACGGCGGCGGTGGCCCGCCGCTATGTCGAAGAGGCGCTGGGCATGTGGGAGCCGCGCATTCAGGTCATGGATGTACGGGTGCGCAATGACTTAGCAGAACGCAATTATTTACTGATCGAGCTGCATTATCTGATCAAAGCCACCCATGACCAACGCAGCCTGGTCTATCCATTTTATTTGATTCCAGAGGAATAGTTGATGTTGAAGGATATGAAGCTGGATGATCGCACCTTCCAGCAGATCGTTGATGAAATGCGCAAACGCATCCCCTTCTACTGCCCGGAGTGGACCGACCACAACGTCAGTGATCCGGGGATTACGTTGCTGGAACTCTTCGCCTGGATGATGGAGATTCTGCTCTTTCGCGTCAACCAGGTGCCGGATCTCCATACGATCCGCTTTTTAGAGCTGTTGGGGCTGCATTATGAAAGCCCCCGCGCTGCGCAAGGGCGTGTTACTTTCTGGTTATCCGAACCCTTTCAGGGCGGCGCGCTGGTAATCGGCGATGATGTCGAGGTTGCCACCACGCAGACCGAAACTGAAGCGCCTGAGGTTTTTCGCGTCATTGAGCCATTTCCGTTAAAAGCCCCCAAACTAGCAACCGTAATCGCCCAGGAACGAGGGGGACGCACCCATGCCAAATTTAATTTGCAACAGACCGAGGAGGCGGACCGCTTACGCAATGAAGGGGTGGATGTCTTCTGCGCTGTCCAGGAAGAGGATGCGCTCTACTTGGGCTTTAGCAGTGATCTGAGCCACCACGTTCTGCGGCTGACACTGGAAGTGGAAGACCTGCGCGCCGCCGGCGGCGGACGGAGCGCCCCGCCTTATCAGTGGCAGGCGCACACGGCCCAAGGCTGGGTGACTTGCCCGGTGAAGGATGGCGAGGATCGCACAGAAAACATGAACCATACCAACTACACCCAATTTGCGCTGCCGGCGTTACAAGCGACCAGCATTGAGGGTATTACCCAATATTGGATTCGGGTTGAGCTACAAAAGCACCGTTACAAACTCTCGCCTCGCTTGTTTCGGGTTGTGCCGGTGGTTATCGGCTGTAGTGTCTTGGTGCGCCATGAGCAAAAGGTGGAAAACGAGCAGCTTGGCGCCTTTGATGGAGCGCCCGATCAACGCTTCTTTCTCCAACATAAGCCGCTGCTTGCGCGCGCCCCTGGTGAACATCTGCTGGTGGATGATGAGAAGTGGGAGGAAGTACCCGATTTTGCCGATTCGGCGGCAACCTTGCCGGAGCGTCGCCCCAAAAAACATTACATGCTGGATAGCGCCACCGGTGAGTTGCGTTTTGGCCCGGCCATTCGCCAGCGGGACGGTTCGGTCAAACAATATGGGCAGATTCCGCCACGTCACGCCAAATTGAAGTTCAGCCGCTACCGCTACGGCGGCGGTCTCAAGGGCAATCTGGCGCCGGGGAAGATCAACACGCTGAAAAGTTCGCTCAGTTTTATCAAGCGGGTGGAGAACCTGGAGCCGATTATCGGTGGCCTGGATCAGGAGACGCTGGAAGAGTTAGCGATGCGCGCTACGCGCTTGCTGCGCGGTTCACAGCGCGCCGTCACCGCCGAAGATTTTGCTTGGTTGGCGCAGAACGAATATAACCGCCGCCAAAACCGCACCATGGTTGCTAGAGCCAAATGTGTAGCGGCGGAGGGCGCCAACCCGGCCCAGCCCGGCCAGGTGGAATTGCTGGTCGTGCCTTACGTGCCGGCCGATCCGTTCTTGTTGGGGCGTTTGCTCAGCGAAAAACTGGTGAACGCCTTCGAACTGCTCAATGCGCCGGCGACCCAGAGCAGCGCCGCCAACCGGCTGGCCGAGGGACAATCACTCTACAACTTTATCAAAGAGCGTTGTTTAGTGACTACCAACTTGAAAGTCACTGCCGCCGAGTATCAATGGGTGGCGGTGCATGTCAATGTTCAGGCGCCGGAGGCGCAGCGCGCGCGCTGGGAAGAGCAATTGTTGACCAAACTCTATCGCTTTCTAAATCCGGTTACCGGCGGCGCCGCCGGCGAAGGGTGGCCGTGGGGCGCCGCCTTACAATTACAAGACCTCTACGATCATTTGCGTGGCGGTGATACTGCGGAGATCGGTCGGCGTATCCGGGAGATCAGCATCTTTAAGGCCACTCCCGATGGCGCTTCCTACGGCCAGGTTTGTGAAGAAGTTCCCATTAGCTCGCGCACGGTCATTGCGTCGGGCCAACATGTCATTCGTTTTCTCTAACTATGCAATATCGATTACGCATTTATGGCCCTGGCGGCCTGCAAGATTTTGTCCTGCCGGTGGGTGAATTTATCGTGGGGCGCAACCCGCTTGGTCCCAACCAATTGATGGTGCCGCTTGATTACCTGTTGGACACTCATCTGGTCTTTCATACCTCTGCCGATCAATCAACGGTGATCGTGGGGTCAGCCACCCAACCGGCGCATGACACCCACCTGAATGGGCAACCGCTGCGCGCCAATCTGACGACCCGCTTGCAGGATGGCGACCTGTTGACCATTCGCCACCCGGCGCAACCGGATCAGTTACTGGCCTTCCTGGTGGAGATCTTTGGTCAGGCGCCAACGTCGGCCTTGGCGCCGGCGCAGGAAGTGGTGAGCTATGGCGTGCCACCCGGTCTCCGCTGTCAGAGCGTGCGGTTTTTGCAGCTCTTGCCGGCCATCTATCAACCGGAGCGCCCCATTCTGGATTGCCTTGATCCGCAGGGGTGGGCGGCCGCAGCGACGGATGACCTGGCGGCTGATAGGATGAGTGGCCCGCGCTGTAGTACGTGTGGTCGCCAAACACCCCTTGATCGGGCGCCCGACACCTTTTTGTCGCGTTACCTGGCGCTCTTTGAAGCGCTGCTCTTGCCGCTAGAGGGCGCTGTCGCCAATTTTGATCTCTTTCTCAACCCGCGCACGGCGCCCGACGCCTTTTTGCCCTGGTTGGAAAGTTGGTTTGGACTGGACGCCGGCTGGAGCGTGGCCCAGCGGCGCGCCTTGCTGGCCGGCTTTGCCTGGCGGGGAACCCGGCTTGGTCTATGCCGCATGGTGGAAAGCTACACCGGTCACTCCCCCTTGATTATGGATGAGGAGGCCGGGTTGCCGCCTCACACCTTTCGTGTCGTGCTGCCGGTTTCCCTGGGCGAGTTGGCGCAGCAACAGATTTCCGAGGCGTCGCTGCGCCGGTTGTTGGATCTCTGTAAACCGGCGCACACGACCTATCAACTGGAATTTCAACCGGTGGCACTGACCACGGCTGGCGCTTGACTATGGCTATTTCAACGGCTTACCGGATCCGCATGGAAGCGCCCTCCGGCGAATGTACGGTGCTGAAATGCGCGGTCGACGAATTCACCATTGGCAGCGCGCCCCACAATGATCTGGTCTTACAAGGGGGAGGCATTGCTCCCGAACATCTGCGGGTCAGATTTCGGCGCAATGGGGAGGTGGTTGTCTCCGACTGGACGGATGAGGACCAGGAGTTCTACCCCTGGCAGCTACGGCAACTCTATCTGGTCGGCGGCTACCGTTTGTGGTTGGAACGGGACAATGATCGCTCCGGGTGGATGCCGGCGCCCAAAACGCTTTGGGCGCGTTTTCGGCATCAAGCGCGCCTGACCGGACGGATTGTGCGCGATGAGCCGCGGAGTCCTCTGGCGCGCCGCATCTTCTTTTTTACGCTATTGGGGTTGCTGGTGGCTCTCTTTGGGTGGTTCTATGATAATGAGCGCAACTATCAAGTGGTGGCCAACTTGCCGTTACTGACGATGACGCCGACGCCAACGGTCACGGCCACGCCGACCGTCACTATGACGCCGACGCCGACGCCGACAGCGACGGCAACGGCGGCCCCTACGGCCACCTTCACGCCGATGCCCACCGCGACGCCGGTGATTCTGCCCGACACGCGCGGAACTTTGTGGCCTGTGCCGGCGGAACAATCGGCATTTGGCGTCTGGTTTCAGCCGGCTACACTGCCAATCGGCGGGCAATATTGGAAAGTGGTGAGCGTGGAATGGTTGCGCGGTGACGCCGCCAATGGCAAGAGCAACATCTACGTCGAGGTATTGAATGCAGCCGGTGGGCGCGATCCTAACCAAAGCGTCTTGCTCACCGATATTTATGGTGTGCCGCAAATAACAAAACGGAGCGATGAAAAACCGGAGGATGAGTATCATCACTATGCCTGTGATTTTCCTATGTTCAATGCCGGCCCCAGCTATCGCGTGCAGATCCAGAGCGGTCCGCCCAGTGAAATTGTGCATGGTCTCGGCGGTGGGCTACAAGGCGATCCCCGCGCCGTTGCCAGCTTCCGGGTTATTTTTCAATTGACCACACGTATGCAGTAAAGAATGAGTTATGACTGAGCGCATTGCCACAACCCTTGGCCGTTTTCAACAATATCAGATTGTGGAAGCCCAGCCCGCCCTGCGCGTAAGCGGCAGTGACTTCTTTAAGGCTTACCATCTGCAAGAACAGCGCCCGGTGGGCGTCCATTTTGTCGCGTCGCCCTTGCCGTCGGATCAACATTTTCGCGCCCAATTTGGCCCGGCTATGGAACGGGCGCGGCGAATTCAAGACCCCAATCTGACTACAGTACGCGAATTTGAACTGGGGGAGCATGAAGGGTACGTTGTCACCGAATGGCTGGAAGGCAAACCATTGCATCAATTGCAGGAAAGCTTGCGCGTCACCAACCAATCGGTGCGTTTGCTCGACGCCATTGAGATTGTGCAACAGATTGGCTGCGCTGTGGAAACGTTGGATCTCAATGGCAGCCACCTGCGCGAGATCAACCCGCGCACCATCACCCTTTGTCGTAATGACCAAGGCAAAGCGGCGCCGTTTGAGGCTATCTTAACCGACCTGGGTCTCTTGACCCTGGCGAATGGCGCCGGCGCTCCTTTGCAAGGGCGCTCCAACCTGGAATTGCGCTATCTGGCGCCGGAACGGCTGGAGGGCAAAGGCCCAACCCTGGCCAGCACGGTCTATGCCTTGGGCGTCTTGCTCTATGAATTGGTGTTGGATGCAACGCCCTTTCCTATCGAAACAGTAGAAGACGCCCACACCTATAAGAACGCTCGCCTGCTCCCGTTGCGCACCGCCGACCCCGATTTCCCTAGCGCCTTTGAAGCCGTTCTCTTTACGGCCTTGGAGAAGGATCCGCGCAAACGATATGATCGCCCGGCTGCCTTGATCAGCGCGCTGGCGCGCGCCCTGGCAACCCTTCAGGTCGTGACTTGGGAGCTGGATCAGCGCCAGGTCGCTGATCTATCGGCGTTGTTACCGCCACGCAAAGCACAGCGGAAAGCCCAATCGGTGGCAGCGCGCGTCCAACGGGACATCATCATTGAAAAGCCCCGGTTGAAAGCCACCCTGGCCGGCGACAGCACACCGCTTACCATTGCCAACCGCACCAATCAGGTGGATCATTTCCATGTGACGGTGGAGGCGCCGGACGGTTTACCGGAGAACTGGCTGACTGTTGTCCCCATCAATGAGGGACGCGCCGAGATCAATCAAGTTGCTAAGTTTACCTTGCAGTTGCGGCCCACTGCCGATATTTTTGTACGAGCCAAAGAATACCCGGTCAAAGTACGGGTCAGCAGTCGGCTTCGTACCTGGAAAGAAGAGGCAATCGTCACTGTCGTCGTTGAGCGGACGAGTGGTTGCCATGTGGACGCTATCTGGCCCCAGGTCATTCTCCCCAACGCCCCGGCGACCCTGGCGATCAAAAATTTGGGCAATGACCGGGAAACCTTTCACATTGTCTGGCGCAGCAAGAATGGCGCCATCCGCTTTGAACCGAGCAGCGTCAGCGCCGTGGTGGATGCCCTGGCGGAGACGACCGTGACCTTTTCCCCGGCGCCCCATTGGGTGCCGTGGTTTGGTCGCGAAAAAAGTCATCCGATCTCCGCCCAGGTGATTGCGCGCAGCAACGGCAACGTGGAAATTCGCGAAGCGGAAGTGCGGGTGCGCAGTGTGTTGTATCCGCTGTTGCTGATTCTTTCGGCGGTGGCTCTCTTGGTGGCGCTCCTGACGGTTGTCTATAGCCGCCGCCCCCATCTTGTTGATGCCAACGCCCACTGGTGTTTGGATCTGCCCAGAGTTTCCGACCAACCGGGATTGGTGACTTGTTGGCGAGAGACGATCAAAAAGCAAGGCGCCCATGTGAAATCCCTGGCGCTTCAGTTGAACGCGACTGAGAAAGAGATACCGATCATCCTGGTCAGAGGTGTGATCTCGCCGCCGCTCACGGCGGTGACTGTCACGGTCGCGCCTACCCCCATCGCACCGGCTGCTGTGGCAGCAACCACGACGGCGACCTACACTGCTCATCTGACCAGAGCCACCCATTTCATGTATGTCTATGAGGCGCCTGATCTGGCGGCGCGACTGGATCGACCACGGCTGGTGGCGCGCAATCTGCTGGGCGAACAGCGTTGGCTTGGCCCGCTGCGCTGGTTGGGGACAAACTACTACGACATTCCCTATTCTCATCTGGCGCCTGGGATCACCCCCACGCCAGTCGTCGGCCAGTTGCGTCAGTTTTGTGTCAAGGCCGACGGCGCCCAGTCACCGCCAGTCTGTAGCAGCGATGCTCTCCCCAAGCCGATCTTTGAACTGTCCGCTGGGGAAGCCGCCCAACTGCTCTTCGCGTGGGAACCGGTGAATTTAGAGGGCAGTCAGCCTGTCTTGATCCCAGCCCCCCAAACGATCGATGCGGCCAGCCGGCAGGCCAGCGCACTGGTGCCGACCCAGGCAGGGAATTACACCTATACCTTGAACATGCAGGACACGACCGGCAAAATTCTGATCTCGCGCACGCTGGTTGTCAAACTCAATGAGATTGGTTGTTTTGTTGACGCCAACCGGGCAGATACCGAATTGGGGCAGGCGCTCTATCAATCGCCCGGTGAGATCTATGAAAAGATCGGCACTGTAAAGCCGGGCGCTGAAGTGATTGTCAAATCTGCGCCGGCTGACTATACCCAAAATGTCGATTGTCGCCAATGGGTGCGCGTTGTTGTCAAGACAACCCAGGAAGAAGGGTGGTTGGACTTTGATGGCTTAAGCTGTTCTACCAGTCAAATCACGGCGCGACAGAACACAGCGGCCCAGGGAAACTGTGCGCCAGTGGAAGCGACACGCGTTGCCGAGGCGGCGACACAAACAGCAGAACAAAGCGCCGGTCAAGCAACGGGGCAAACCGCACAAAATGCCGTTGTGCAACTGCCGGTGGAAAAGCCCGCATTCGGTCCAACTGTTATCCCCATCCCAACACCAACTGTTCCGCCGTCGCCAACGCCGACGCCGACGTTAGAGCCGGCCCAAATCGACATCAGCCTTGATAAAGAGGTGATCAAGGTGGGCGAATGTGTGCGTGTCAACTGGCGAATCGTCGGCGTTTTCAAAGTCTTTTTTGATGATGGTTCGGGCGAAGTCTCGAGCAATGATAACATCGACCGCACGATTGAATATTGTAACCTCAAACGGACAACCACCTTCCGTTGGCGCATTGTCACCGATCAGGACACCAACGACAATGACACGGAGATTGATCAGGAGCGCGATGCCGACGACTTCTCGGTCTTCCGGGAAAGAACCGTAACTGTTCAAGCGCGACCGGATGAATAAGCAATGTGACTGAGCAATCTGCTCCTCGCCACACCCGCGCGTGGGTGTGGCGAGGAGCAGATTGACTGAATGATTCATTATCAGCTATAGGAAATTGATTGTGAGTAACCATCTGTTGTTCAAGCAAATCCGCCTGTGCGTGACCCTGCTTTGCCTTCTCTTGGGCTTGTGCTGGTTGGGGCGCCAGCCGCTCTATGCTCAGACGCCTACCCTAGACGTTGAGGTCAATGGCGATGACTATCCAAAGATTGGCGTCACCGCCCGTTGCCGGGGGATTGGCGCCGGCGCCAACCAATTGTTTCTAGAGGTCTATGAGCATGGTGAGCGCCAGGCGCGTTCGCCGGTTACGGTGGAAACGGCGGCGCCCAAACGGATTTTGCTCTTTATCGACATCTCGGTTTATGGCAAAGTTGCATTACAGCAGATCGCCAGCGCGCTCTATGATTTTAATGATTTGTGTACCTGGAGCAAAGATGATCAAATTGCGATCTATGTGCCGGCTAAAAGTAATGAAGGGTACCGCATTTCTCCGTTGGTGCACTGGACTACGGATCGGGGGGCAGCGGCGAATCGCCTTCGCCAATTTGCTGATGCTGTCGTCAATCCACAAGCCTTTGCCAACAGCGATCCTGACCTATGCAATTTGGCGCTCGCCTTGCCCCGTGGCAACACGCCTCTGCTTGATCTGACCAGGCAAGCCAAGGAAACTGTTTTAGCGCATTTCACGCCCCCTGCTACCAACGGCATTTTGATCGTCTTCTCCGATGGTGTGGATTTCTGGCAGGGAAGAGAGCAATTTGTTGCATTGGGTCAAGAAATTCGTCAAAACTATGCTCTCTTTACCGTCTTCCTGACCGATGCAGAAAGAAAACAGCCGAAAAATTTGCTGGCGTTGGTCGATGCCCAAGCCAACCAGCGTCATTACTTTTCTTTGGGGAGTGGCGCTTCACTCGCACTGACCGACCTCTGGCGCCAGGTGGAAAATCCACAGACCTACAAGTTTACCTATATCACGCAGCGTCCGCCGCCGGTTGCGCTGGTGGTCGAAGCGCGGGCCGATGACGACCCGCCAGTGCAGGCGCGCAATTCGCTCTATATCCAACTGCAACCGGTGCAGCTTGCCATTATCGATCCGCCGTTAGGCGCTCTCTTCCCTGTGACCCGCACCCAGGCGATCAGCGCTGCGATCGCCTTGACCGAAACGATTACTGCCCAAGTCGAAATCATCTGGCCGGCCGGGCGGACGCCCACGTTTGCTCGGCTACATTACCAGTTGAACGATCAATCCCCACGAACACGCACCATTTACCCTAGCCTGGCGCCGCGCCAGGTCGTCCCCCTGCCGTTGCCTGTCTTGCCGGTGGGCAGCTATCAGTTGGCGGTGACGGTCGACGGCGGCCATCCTACCTTACAGGGCGCGGATGAGAGCTTCTTTGAAATCCGCGAAAAGGATCTGGCGCCGCTTCAACGAACTGAAGTGGCGATTGGAACGGTAGCTGAGCGCATCAGCCGACAACGGGATCTACTCTACACCGCGCTCTTTGGCGTGGCGGTGGCCGGCATAGCGCTTTTGTTCTTCATGAGTTCCCGTTTGCGGCGGAATCGACAACAGACAGAAGAACGCGATGAGCAACTTGAAAAGCAACTGGCGCGCCTACAACTGGAACAGAAGAGCCTGGCCGGCAGCATCGTTCCCATGACGGCGTCTAACTGGCGACTGGAACAGCCCAAACTTAAGGCTGCGCTCTTTTTGCTCCAAGGCGGTGGGGTGCCGGAGTTTATTCCCATTCTGGCGGACGAAGAATATTCAGTCACCACGCTAGGGTCGGGCGACCGCAACACGGTCCGTTTATGGCATCGCTATGTTGATGATCAACATTGTCTCATCCGCTATGAAAACAACAAATGCTTTATTCGTGATGGCTGGCAAGAGCAGGAGCGTAGCACCAACGGCACCTTTGTGAACCATGAACCCGTTGGCTGGGAGGAGCGCAAACTCGAAGATGGCGATCAGATTCAACTCGGTCTCAGTGTGCGCTACAGTTTCCGCACCAAACGTTCTGACGATGCCTTGCTGACGGAAGCGCCGGCGCTTGAAGCGGCGCCAACGCCGGCGATGATGCTGACGCTGGCTGACCCGCCAGCCGCAACGACACAAACACAAGTCGGACAAAATTCCTAATCAATGTTGGGGAAAGAGACATCATCATGCTTTTTGCTTTGGGCGAGCGCCTGACACATCACTGGCTGGCCGGTTGGCGCACAGGCGATAATCAGCGCCAACTAATCAAGTTTGTCACCACCCTGAACAATAAGCCGGCGCGCGTAGTCATCCTGGCCGGTAGCACCAACAAAACGCCTGATGCGCCAGTCTGGCTACAGGAGATTGTGGCGGTGTTGCGTAACGAGTTGACCGACAGTGAGCGGGCGGCGCCGGAGGCGCTGGAGGTCGCTTTTCAGCAAGCCACGCAACGGCTACCCGAACACCAAAAGCTCAGAGTCGATGATGCCAGCTTGACCTTGTTGGCGGCAATTTTTCAAGGCGGTTATCTACACTTGGCCTATCTGGGCGATAACCGGGCCTACCTCTACCGGCGGGGGGAACTCTATCAGTTGACCACCGATCACACCAAAGCCGAAGAGTTGGTGCGCGCTGGTCGCATTATGCGCATTGAGGTGCGCACCAACCCTGCCCGCTTTGTCCCCACCCGTTGGTTGGGAGATCGCAAACAACCGCTGGTTGACCGCCGGGTGCGCGACCTCTATGGGCAAAATAAAGCCGATACCTTGTCGGCGCCGCTTTCCTTGCGCGCCGGTGATAGAGTGTTGATTTGCTCACCCGAAATCGGCAATGCGCTTGAAGACAAAACCATCAAGGCGGCGTTGCGCCGGCGGGCTAATCAAGCTGCGGTCACCCGGTTAGTGAGTGCTATGCAGCACCAGACCGATACGCTTGACGCCTATGCCGTTGGCTTATGGCCCTATCAACCGGGGCCGGGCCAGCTTATGCGACAGTCGCTCGAACTTGTGTGGAAATTGTTGCGCCGTTCTTTGCAAGTGGTTGGCGGGGTGCTTGGCCTCCTCTTGCTGGTGGCGTTGATTTACGTTCTCTGGCAACCTGTCTGTCGCAGCACCTACGATGGCGCCAGACTGACGCAAAAAGTGTTAGCTACCCAACGGTGTTTGGCCGCTGGTTCTCTGCAATCGCGAAGTTTACCCATCACCGAGCAGATCCGGCAACTTGGGCGAACGCTTTGCCCCGCTTGTTTGGGCTGGGGTGAGTATCTCCTACGCGGCCTGGAATGGGTGGGCGGTGTCCCTGTCTTGGTCAGGCAGAGCGGGGCCTGCCTCTGTGTGGCCCCGCTACCTGACACCGGTACAGGGACGCCAAATGCGGCGGCGGCAGCGACCGAAACCCAATCACCTGCCGAGGCTGCTACGGCTACACCGCATTCGGGCTTTACCCGTACCAGTACGCCAACGTCCGCGGCCCCTTCCGGGCCGGTGGTTAACCAACGGCTATCAACGCCCCTTCCCACTGACGCGGCAACGGCGACACACACACCACTGCCCCCGGTTACAGCAACACCCAGGGCTACGGCCACCCTCACCGGCAGCGCCGCCATCACCAGCCCGGTGACTGTCACGCCGACGCTCCCACTGACATTGGCGATTGAATTGGTGGCGCCGGCGCCCGATGCGGTGGAATTACGGGATGATGTCACCTTTACCTGGCGAGCGGCGGCACCGCCGCCGTCAGGCTTTGCCTATCAAACGGTTTTCTGGCCGGTTGACAAAAGGCCCACCGATGGTTTTGGTATTCATGAACAGGTCGAAGGACAAGAATTTGATCGGTCGATCGATCTTGTCGAACTGGATGACTCCTTGACCAGGGAAAACCCAATCTATAAAAACCTTTTGATTCCAAATAAACGCTATCACTGGAGTGTCTGCCTTTTGGACCTGAACGAGAAGCGGATTACAAACCGCTGTAGCAGCGACCAAAGAACGTTTATCTACAAACGGGAGCAATAGGGGGTAGGGGATATGCCGAAACATCGTGCGGGTTTCTTGAGCCTAGCTGTTGTTGTTGCGTTGCTTGCTATTGGTTTCTGGACCTTTGTGGTTGGGGCGCGCCCGGCTACCGATTTACAACAGTGGCAACCCGACTGGAAACTGCCCTATCCGTTAGCCAGCCACGGCGCCGTAGTGCATGATGGCTATCTTTATCTTGTTGGCGGCAGAATGGAATCGGGTTTCTCTACTGCGGCGGTTTGTTCGGCTAAAATTCTGAGTAAGGGTAAGCTGGATGTCTGCAATGGACAGCCAGGCTTACCGGCTGAACTCGCTTTTCATGCTGTTGTCACTTCAACTTCCCACCTTTACGTCCTTGGTGGTTGGGATGAGAGGAAGCAAATCTTCCATAATAAGGTATGGCGTGCGGACTTTAGAAGTGATGGCAATCTTGGCCCGTGGATGACTTACGGCTATTTTTATGAAAAGCGTCCGTTGGTTTTTCATGATGCACTCTTAATACATAACAAGTACCTCTATGTGATTGGCGGACAGGATGACCGTGAACGAATCCAGAAAAAGGTTTTTTATGTGGATATTACGAGTGCCTATGTCAATACTACGACAGAGCAACTGGATTGGCGGCCTGCCCCTGATTTGCCCGTCCCACTTGATAAATTGTCTGCAGTCGTGAAAGGCGATTTCATTTACGTAACCGGTGGCCGTGATGACCACAAGAAGACGCGGAAAGAAGTCTACTATATCAAGATCGATAAAACTGGATTGATCGCCGATACAGAATGGCACACCGCATCTGAAAAACTGCCGGAGCCGCGCGAGTATCACAAAGCCATCGTATTTGACGACCGGCTAGTCATTTTAGGCGGCAAAGAGTACAAGGGTGGCGGTGTTAATGACAACGAATGGAACTCTATCATCTATGCTTCGAGCATTGAAGCTAACGGCAATCCCCACGCATGGTCATTGCTACCTGGCATGATCGAATCACTGCAACGCTTTGCTGTTGTAACATTTGAGAAGGATTCTGCACAACGGCTCTATCTTCTCGGTGGTTTGCATGGTGCTGAATACCGGGAAACGGCTTATCAACTGGTGGCGCCAATCCCTGGCTTCACACTAGCAGTTGCGCCTGCTTATATAGAGAACGCTGATCGATTAATCTATACAATCACCCTGCGTAGTCCGTATACATTGTCCAATGTTACAATGAGCAATCGATTGCCGGATAATGCAAAAATTGTAGCGAATACACTCCGCGCTTCCCCTAGTATCTCCGGCACACCGGTAATAACCGAAGGAACACAATTGCTTCGGTGGCAACTAAAGCCTAATCTCGCGTTACCTTCTGTTGTCACTGTTGCGTATCAAGTTGCACTCGCCGCCCCTTTGGCGAACAATGTGATAGCAACTGTAACGAATCCAGGTGCTGTTGCGACTTGGAGTTATTTGGGTTACCCCGGTAGCATAAAAAGTGCGCCTGGGACAGCGTTGTTACCGTACGCTCCTCAGCTTACATTAACTGGTCAAACAGGTAGGAGTGTGGATGGTGAGACCGAAGTTTTTAACTATAGAGTCTATTACAAAAATGGCGCTTATACCCTAACTAATTTATCGATCGTCAATACAATTCCAGCAAGTGTTACCGTAATTCCCAGCAGCGCTGGCTGTACTCCGCTGTGTTTGAGCGCGGTTGAACCAGAGAATAATCCTGAACAACAGATGCGGTGGAACCCGCCAACTTTGTCGCCTGGCGCCAGTGGACAGGTTTTCTATAGTGTCCGTCGCTTACCGCTATCAATTGCTGATGGAGTGATTAAAAACCAAGGCGCCACGATCCATTGGCATTATCAAGAAGCTACAGGCTCACATACAAGCAAAGCTTTCAGTACAATTTTACCTTATGAAAAATTTATGTTACGCAACGCGCCACATGGTCAAGTTAGTGTGGGTGATACTATTACTTACACAATCGTGTTTATTAACGGCGGTGATGTTCTCCAAAACATTTACATAACCAATACGATACCACTGAGTGTTGTGCGCAAAAGTGAGAGCATTCATAGCGCAGGACTTGATTGGGTCGGACAAGGAAAGGATGCTGGTACGAACATGGTTTGGTATGCTGACTCAATCGCGTCAAATGCTCAAATTACCATGTCATATAGCGTGACCAAAACGAATGATGGGCCGATTTTTAACGAAGGGGCAATTATTGGTTGGTTTTACAATGGCAAAGCGAGTATTACGTACAGCAGTGGCCGTTCGAACCCCTCCTTTTACCAATTTCTGCCATTGGTTTCATATTCTGTGGCACAATAAGATTGCTTAGTTTTATCTCTCAAGTATTGCTGGTATTACTAATGCCCTTTTCAACCGCGCTTGGTACTCAGTACGCGCAATCTCCACGGCGCCAAAGCGCTGCAGATGTTCCGTCATAAACTGCGTATCGAGCAGGGTAAAGCCGCCGGCCCGCAGCCGTTCCACCAGATGCACCAGCGCGATCTTGCTACTATCGGTGGCGCGGCTGAACATGCTCTCCCCGGCGAAGAGACCGCCAACGGCGACGCCATAGAGACCACCGACCAATTCGCCGTTGATCCAGGTTTCGACGCTGTGCGCGTACCCCCATTCGTGCAGTTCGCAATAGACATCAATAATTTCCGGTGTGATCCAGGTGTGTTCCCGATCCTCGCCCGGTTCAGCGCAGGCGGTGATGACGGCGCGGAAGGCGCTATCGACGCGTACCTCAAAGCCGCCTTGCCGAATGCGGCGCGCCAGGGAGCGCGGCACATGAAAGTTCTCATCCAGCGGAATGATCGCGCGCGGGTCAGGGTCATACCAATAGATCGCCCCGTCATCGTGGCCCATGGGAAAGATGCCCTGGCTGTAGGTGTAGAGTAGCAATTCGGGGGTCAGGTCGGCGGGATCGCTCATGAGAATATTTATCGCTTCGGCGTGGTCGGATAACTGATGGGATCGAGCATGACTTCAATGAGCATCGGGCGACCACCGGTCAACGCTTTTGTTAAAGCATCGGCATACTCAGCTTCACTGGTGACGCGCACCGCCGCCAATCCATAAGCCGCCGCAATCTGCGCAAAGTTGGGACTGGGAAACTCAGTGCCATAGACCGGCTTGCCGGCGCGCACTTGGTGCGAACGGATCAAGTCAATGGCGCTGTCGTTGAGGACAATCACAATCACTGGTAATTGCCACTGGGCCAGCACCGCTAACTCGCCCATTACCATGGCCAGGCCGGCGTCCCCGGTGAGGCAGACGGTGGGCTGACCGCCCAGCGCGAAACTAGCGCCAATCGCACTGGGCAACGCAAAGCCCATACATGATAGCCCGTTGGAAACCAGGAAGCGGTTCGGCGTAGACGTAGGCCATTCCAACGAACTGTGAATTTTATGCGAGCCAACATCAACGGCCAGCAATGTGTCGCGTGGCAGTTGATCGCGCAGGGGAGCAAGCACCTGTTGCGGCAACAACCGACCGGCGGCTGGTGCGGGTAGTGTCCGTTGGGCCAGCTTGTTACGAAAAGCCGCTACGCGTGACGCACCCCAAGCTGCTGACGTGGCAAAGTCACTATCGGTCAGTTGTTGCAAGATCGGCGCCATCGGCCCGACCAGCTCAACCTGTGCCGGAAGCACGGGATCTTCGTTGGCCCACGGCGCAATCCAAATCAGTGGCGCCGCCTGCTCCCATTTCTTGACCAACTCCACCACATCAAACCCAACGGCAATAATACAATCGGCTTCATCCAGAATTTCATAGGCCGGGTCGGTGCGGGTTAAGCCGATGACGCCGGCGGACAAAGGGTGGTCATCGGCAATAGCCCCTTTGCCCTTGGGCAGCACAATCACGGGGGTATTGGCCGCCTCGGCTAACTCGCGAAGGGCATCATACGGTTGTTCCGGCTCTAACCCAAGCCCGACGACAATGAGCGGTTTTTGGGCTGAACTTAATAACTGGCGTGCGTGCACCACTTTTTCGGCTGCCGTAGGCGTTGCGTTCTCCGCAGGTCGGATGATAGAATCGGCAATCGGCAATCTAACATCGGCAATCGCCAACGTCGCTTCTTCATTGCTGATTTGCAGATGGACCGGGCCAGGGCGACCGGCTTGCGCCAGCGCCAGCGCTTGTTGAGTAACGGTTTGCACATTCTGGGCGGTCAGCTTGAACGAGCCTTTGGTGATTGGGGTATAGAGCGCATGGAGATCCAGCACCTGGTGTGTATAATCGGGCAGGAGCGCGTCCGGCTTTTGCGCGGTGATGATCAACACCGGCGACCGATCCAGGTAAGCATTGGCGACCCCAGCCACCGCGTTGGTGGCGCCGGGGCCAAGCGTCGTTACGGCCACACCGGGTTTGCCGGTAATGCGCGCCATTGCGTCAGCCATAAAAACTGCTGACGATTCGTTATGGACAAAGACAAAGCGCAAGTTGCGGCGACGCAACGCATCCAGAATTTCAACCAGTTCACCGCCGGGCAAGCCAAAGACCGTGTCGACGCCGGCGGTGGCTAAGGCGTCCACTAAGATTTCGGCTACAGTCGCCATGAAAAATTGCTCCTACGTATCACATTTCATGAGGATCATTATCTTGCGCTTGATTATCAAAGCGCCGCCGTATATTGCAACCAGCAGTCCGCCTCGATATTGAATAGTGCAGCCGGTCAAGGTAATCCAGCCTGCTGTTTGAGTCTTTCATTTTCTGCGCGTAGTCTTGCAACCTCTGCTTCTGCTGTATCAGCGCGTTGGGCTTCTACACGGGCGCGTTGGGCTTCGGCTTGGGCGCGTTGGGCTTCTACACGGGCGCGTTCTGCTTCAAGCTCAACCTGTAACCGTGCAGCATAAGCGCTCTCAACGGCTTCTTCCATCGATGGCACAATTTCATTCGTGGTCGGATCAATCAAGCGTAACATCGTACCATCCGGTTTGAGGATGACTCCCATCTCCTCGCTGATGATGCTGCCGTCTTTATTGCGCGTCATCGGACGGTAGCCGCCTTTTTCCAGCCGATACCCTTGAAAGCGTGGTTTCAAATACTCGCCAACGGGGTCAAATAAATAATACTCTTTGACGCCCAGCGCTTCGTAAAACCCTTTTTTGTCACCAATATCTTCCCATTTCGTGCTACGTGATGTGATCTCAAAAGCGACAATGGGTGCGGCATTTTCCTCCCATAACTTATAGGTGCGCCGGTCATGTTTGGCAACGCCACGCACCACAAAGACATCGGGAACTTTAAATTTTGAATTGTCCCCTTCCTCATAATAAAAAAGCATGTTGGCTGCGGTATAAACATCGCTAACCTGGCGAAAGAAATAGCGCAGCGCCGCCCGTAAGTAAAAAATAACCGTAATATGAAAATCTGTCTCACCCACAGGTTTACCATCCGATTCTGGATATTCAATGGCTTTTTCATTGCTCTTGACTGCCTGCCAGGGACGATCCAGTATGACAGTGACTGTCATCTGTGGCCTCCTCTTCTGCTAATCAACATCGTAACTACTGTTGTAGTCTACTCTCATCAAGATACCCCATACTGCTCCACGGCCCAAAATCTTCGACATTCATGGGCCACTCATTTGGGAAAGCCTAGCTCTTTCTTGCGGCGGGTAATAAAGGCTTGCAACTCCTGCTCCAGGCCCTGGTCGAGCGGCGGCGCTTCGTATTCGGCCAGGAGCTTTTTCCAGCGCGCATTGGCTCGTTGATTGGTATCCAGGCTGCCGTTGAGTTCCCATTGCTCGGCAGAGTTATAGTCAAAAACGTCGGAACGGTAGAAGGCGGTGCGGAAGTGGCGCATGGTGTGTTGCGTCCCCAGGAAGTGACCACCGGGCGGCACTTCTTGCATGGCGTCAAAGGCAAAGGCTTCATCGGATAGATCCAGCCCCTTGGCCCAGGTGTGATACATGCCCAACATATCCCAGTCGATCATAAACTTCTCATAACCGGCGGCGAGACCATTTTCCAGCCAGCCGGCCGCGTGTAGCACAAAGTTGACCTGCGCCAGCACTGCCGGCAACATCACCTGGATCGACTCGTAACCGGCCTGGGCGTCGGCAATCTTGGAACTGGAGAAGGTGCCGCCGCTGCGGAAGGGCAACTGGTAAAAGTCCGCCATCTGGCGGCCGGCAAAGAGCGCCCACTGGCTTTCCGGCGAGCCAAAGACCGGCGCGCCGCTCTGTAGATCAATGTTGGTCATAAAGGAGCCGTAGATCACCGGTGTGCCGGGGTTGATCATCTGCACCAGGGCAATCCCGGCCAACGCCTCAGCGTTTTGCAGCGCTAACGTAGCCGCCACGCTCACCGGTGACATAGCGCCGCTCATGAGGAAAGGGGTGATAAGCAATGCCTGACGGGCCTTCGCATAGACAAGAATGTCGCCTAACATGCGGTCGTCATAGCGGCGAGGGCTGCTCACATTGATCAGCGAGAGTAGACCGGGCGTTTCGCGAATTTTCTCTTTGCCAAAGACCATTTCGGCAATGGTGACGCTGTCCGCCGCATTGAGCGGGTCAGTAACGGATCCCATAAAGGCTTTGTCACTATATTTGATGTGAGCAAAGAGCATATCCAGATGGCGCGTCGGCACCGGCTCATCGGTCGGCTCGACCACCGTGCCGCCGGAGTGGTGCAGGTAGGGGCAGAGGTAGGTCAGCTTGACAAAGTTGTGGAAATCTTCCAGCTTGGCTTCCCGCCGCCCCCGATCCAAGTCGAGGACAAAGGGCGGGCCATAGACCGGCGCATAGACCGCCTGGTTGCCGCCCAGCACCACATTGTTCGCCGGGTTGCGCGCCAGTTGGATAAATTGGCTAGGCGCCATGCTCACATACTTCATCACCACTGCTTCGTCAAAGAAGACTGTCTCACCGACCACTTTGGCCCCATGCTGTTGTAGAATGGCACGCGCTTCGGCATCATACATGTCAATGCCCAGATCGCGCAGAATCCGCATCGACTCATCGTGAATCCGCTGAATGCCGGCTTGATCGAGCAGATTGTAGCGCGGCACGTTGTAGCGGATCTGTTGCATGGCGGGGCGGGCAGCGGCTTCGCGTTGACGTTCGCGCCGCTCGCGCCGTCGGTCTGTGGTCGCCGCAGGGTTTGAGACAGTCATAGACGGGCATCTCCTCAGGTAAGGCAGGTGGTTGAATCGTTACGTTTGCTGCTGATAGTATAGAACGCAAAGGCTGATTTGACAAGAAAGGGGCTGATCGGAGATACACCAGTAGTGGGGGAATGGCAAGTGGGTTGCGTTTAGTACTTTGATACAGGGGGTTGCGAGAGCAATGACTGTCGAGCGAAACGCCAAACAAATCGGCAAGGGTGAAGCGTTGGCGTTGCACGCGTAGACACTCGTAAGAGTTACGCAGTTGCCTGGGAACGCCGGCCTCCTGCCGGCCTGCCGCCAGAGATGGCGCGGGAACCCGCTGGGTGCCCAACTGCGTAACTCCTAACTCGAATAAAAATTAACAAAATGTATCTTTTTTGGTACACTCCATGCTTATGGAAGATGAACGTTTGGTTTTGCGTGTAAAATTCTATTGGCTCATCTACGGAAAGTGTGAACACCTGTCAGGTTTCCAAAACCTGACAGGTGTGGCGGGTCGAAACCTCACACTTTCTGTAGATGAGCGAATTCTATTAATGACTTGGCCTTAGCGCAACAGCGGCTACGACATCTATTGACAGAGGGTGAGGATGATGAATAAGCATATTGGCAGTGATTTTGACGATTATCTCCAAGAACAAGGCTTGCTGGCAAAAACCAATGCTACAGCCATGAAACGGGTGTTAGCCTATCAAATTCAACAAGCGATGCAACAGCGGCAGTTATCAAAGACGGCAATGGCACATCGCATGGGTACTAGCCGCGCTTCGCTCAATCGTTTACTGGATCCGGAAAACAACTCGGTAACCCTCCAAACATTGGAACGCGCCGCTGAAGCAATTGGGATGCGACTACGTGTTGAATTGGTCTAACGCCATCAGTTCATCTGCCGCGTACCGGGTCACGCGTGTATAACAGAAAGAAGTGATTCTATGGCAGCGCTAACCTTCCCATCACAGTGCAACACTATTCCTACCATCCGATTGAGCCATACCAATTATGAGTAAAATATAATACCGACGCGAATACATTGCTGGTCTACTTTACGGGCAAGCCTGTGCCAAGCAAGTTGAAACCAGTGCTTGATGATTGACGGAGCGGGCAGAACATGATAAAGTGAGCAAAACAGAGAGGTCGTGTTGGATGGCTGAAATGAGCAAAGAACCGCGGCAGCAGGTAGACCCGGTTTTCAAACAGGTCTTGACCGAAGAACTGGCACCGTTGACCAAAGCGCTGCAAACGGAAGTAGAGGTCAGTCGCCTTCCCCGGACAATCGATGCTTTGGTCACGTTGGCTACGGATGAAGAATTACAAAATGTACGAACGGCAACGCCTTTTTTCTATTTTCTAACCTATAATCAAGTGGAGTTCAAAGGCCGTGAAGACCCGCTAACCATTCGGGGGTATCACCTTATCGGTGGGCGAACGCAGCTTTACCTGGGGGAACAGGATGTCGCCGTGCCGACGATGACGGTCACCATCATTTGCGCCGCCCGACCGCGCACCGTCTTGACCCATGTCCAACCGTTTCAACCATTCAAGCCGATTGCTGCCGGTTATTATAAGAACGAAGCGCATCCGCCGGTCTATTTGATTGTGGTCAATGAGTTACCGATTGTTCCGAAAAATTATGCGTTACTCTTATTTGCTTCCAGTGACCGCAAGTTTCGTCAGTTTCTCGAAACACTTGTCATTGCAGGCAATACCCGTTATCTTCGCTACGCCTATGAAATTCGTCCGCATATGACGAGGGAGGTATTAACCATGGCCGGCATTTCTACGACCATTTCACGCAAGGATCTGGAGTTTATGGCCGAAGATATTGGCCCTGAACTTATCCCATTTTTGAAACCCCAAGATTTACTGCGGAGAATGAATGCGCAAAAACAGCGCGAATTCATCTCCTTGTTGGGTCCCGAAGAAATTCTTGCGAACATTAGCGTCGAAGATCTAATCAAAAAGATGGGGCCAGACCAGCAAATAAAACTTTTTGAATTGCTGTTGAAGAACCTGTCCGCTAGTTTGGCGGATAAAGAAAAAAATGATGAAAAGAATGGTAATAATTGACGAATATATACTGGGCCATCGAGTTTTAAGATACCCTCGGTAGACCGCGATTGTCTGCCCTTAGCCGGTTCGTGGCTGGCTTAATTCACCGCAAGCCCCAAGGTGTGGGTTGCGGTCTACTGAACCTGGTTCAAGACAAGGGGTTGTTACCCTGTCGCCGCGCGATCTCCGTTTTCGTTTCAGTGATCCCGTATGGCGCATCTTGACACGCTTACCTTTGCCCCCACAGCCCTACCTTCAGTCTGAAACAGCAGTAGACCGCAATGCAACGGCGATTGCCATAGGCCGACTTTGGACTATACGACTGCGGACTACTGAAATCTTCCTCACGTTGACCTTCCAACTTGGTAGATTGGCGGCCCATGTGCTATACTCCGACGCAACTTAACTTACGTTACCGCTTATCAAGTGGATGTAGCGCTAGCAGACATTGTTTTCCCAATACCATCGTCCATATCCTCGACTCCCGGCGCGCAAACCGCCTGTTTTTATTATTTATCATTTTATAAACGATTCTGTTTATAAACTATCAATCTGACAAGGAGTAGATGCGAATGACCACTCAACGGAGAATTCACCCAGCCGTCCTTGATGCGGCCAGTGACCTGCGCAAGGGCAAAATGAACCGGCGCGAATTTTTGCGCTTTGCCACCCTCTTGGGTGCTTCGGCGACCACGGCCTATGCACTGGCCGGTTGTGCCGCACCCGCACCCGCACCGACGACTGGTGGTGACGCGGCCCCTGCAGCTACCGGCGGCATCAAACGCGGCGGCGCCTGGACGAGCGCCATGCAACTGCAAGGCATCGACCACCCGGCCCGCCTCTCCTGGATTCAGGGCGGCAATGTCGTGCGTCAGGTTTGTGAATATCTGACCGAAACCGGTCCGGACAATATTACGCGTCCCCACTTGTTGGACCGCTGGGAAGCCAGTGATGATGTCAAGACCTGGACGCTCTACCTGCGCCAGGATGTCACCTTCAACAATGGTGACAAGCTAACCGCCGATGATGTCATGTTCACCTTTGGCGAGTGGCTGAACCCCGATGTCGGCTCCAGCATGTTAGGCTTTCTGGGCTACATCGGCGGGATGGAAAACATTGAAAAGGTCGATGATTACACCATCCGCATCAACTGCGCCGAAGCCAGCATCAGCTTACCCCAAGACCTGAACCAATACCCGGCGGTCATTCTCCATCGCAGCTTTGAAGGCGATTTCCTGGCCCAGCCCATCGGCACCGGCGCCTTTACCCTAAAAGAGTACAAAGAAGGCGAACGAGCCACCTTTGAAGCGCGCAAAGATTACTGGCGCAAGGATGCCGACGGCAATCAATTGCCTTACCTGGATACGCTCACCTATGTCTCGCTCGATCATGATGCCGCCGTCGCCGCCCTCTTGGGTGGTCAGGTGGATAGCATGTATAACCCCACCGCTGCCGACTGGGAAGCGCTCAAAGATACACCGGGTCTTGCCGTTTATCCGGCCAGCACAGCGCAGGCGTTGGTTGGTCGGATGCGCGTCGATCTGGAACCGTGGACCGATGTGCGCGTGCGCAATGCCTTGAAGATGTGCCAGGATCGCGAAAAGATCGCGCAACTGGCTTATAAGGGCCAAGGCGACCTGGCGATTGACGCCCATGTGGCGCCGGTGCATCCCGAATATGCCCCGCGTGACATTCCCGCCTACGATCCCGAAGGGGCCAAGAAACTGCTCGAAGAATGGGCGGCGGAAAAGGGCCAGACCCTGCCGCTGAAGGTCAAGCTGGCGACCAAGAACGATGAAGGCGAGGCCGAAATCGCCCAGGCCCTCAAGGAACTGGCCGCGCCCGCCGGCTTTGACATTGAACTGGACATCACCGACGCTAACGGCTACTGGGACCGCTGGACCGAGGTCGATCTGGGCATTACCGCCTGGACGCACCGCCCGCTCGGTACAATGGTCTTGGCCGCCGGCTATACCTTGGATGCTGACGGCAAACCCGTGCCGTGGAATGAGACCCGCTGGGCTGACGAAGAATTCAACGCCAAACTCAAAGAAGCGCAAAGTACGCTCGATGTCGAAGCGCGCCGCCAGATCATGGGCGAGATTGAGGACATTTTCCAATCGCGCGGCCCGGTCTTTATCAGCTTCTGGAAGAAGGTCTGGAACATCACCCGCAGTGAATTCAAAAATGTCGTCGGCCACCCCACCAGCTACGACCTGCTCACTGAAGTGTGGAAAGACGCCTAATAGATAACCGAGTAAGACAGTAAGACAGTAGCTCAGTCACTGACTTACTGTCTTACTGAGTCACTGACTTACTGAGTCACTGATTTACTGTCTTATTGACCTCTACCCCTTGCCTTCTCCCCCCTAGCCGCCGCTGTGGAGCAACTGATGGCACGATTTATCTTGCGCAGCATCGTTTCAACTGTGATTACCATGTTGGTGGTCTCGATCACCCTCTTTACCTTGATGGAAGTGGTTGGGCGCAAAGTATCCGTCCAGATTCTTGGCGTCTTTGCCACACCGGAGTCACTCGCTTCATACGACAACCAACTGGGGCTGGATTGGCCGGCTTGGCAACGCTATCTGGATTGGTTAATCGGGAGTGATTGGCGCGCGACAACCGCGGTCGGCTATCCGGTGGTGACAGCCGTTGATCCGTCGTCGGGGGATCGCGATTGGTGGGCGGATGTCAACGGCCAGTTGACCCGGTGGGAGATGCGCGACGGTGAACTCTACGCCCTTCTGCGCCAGGAAAATGGCTCCACCGTCGAGCAACCGGCCGGTGATGTCTGGCGACAAGACGCCGATGGTCGCCAAAGCTTTTGGGGCGTTGACCGCAAAAACAACGCGGCCATGTGGGTAAAAAATGATTCCGCCAAGGTCTTTGAATTGACCAAAGCCGGCTTGCGTGAGGTCGGTGATGGGCCGCGTGATTACATCCCTCTGCGCAAAGGGTTGATCCGCGGCGATCCGGGGATCTCCTTTCAATACCAGCGGCCGGTGGCCTCCACCCTCTTCTCACGGATTAAGAATACCCTGGTGCTGGCCGGCATTGCCTTTATTGTTGTCATGCCGCTGGCGCTTTTGCTCGGCACCATTGCCGGTGTCATGGCTGGGCGCTGGCCGGATCGAGTCATTTCGATCAGCGGGCTGGCGCTGACGGCCACCCCGGAGTTTGTCACCGGCATCTTCCTGATCATCATTTTTGGCGTCTGGTTGAAATGGCTGCCGCCGGTCTCGATCTTTCTCAATGACACCGATGTCTACAATCTGAAACTGATTGCGCTGCCGGTGATTACCCTGACCGCGGTCGAGTTGGGCTATGTCGCCCGCATGATGCGCGCCAGCCTGGTTGAGGTGATGGACTCGCCCTATATTCGCACGGCGATTATCAAAGGAATGCCGTTCCGGCGTGTCGTGCTGAAGCATGCCCTGCGCAATGCGCTGATGGCGCCGATCACGGTGATCATGTTGCATGTCAACTGGTTAATCGGCGGCATTGTGGTGGTCGAGGTCATTTTTGGTTTTCCAGGGCTGGGTAAGTATATCTATGAATCGGCGGTCTTTGGCGACTATAACGCGGTGGAAGCGGCGGCCATGTTCACCGTTTTTGTCGCCGTCGGCACCCGGCTGCTTGGCGATCTGGCCTATACCTATTTGAATCCACGGATTCGCTATTCGTAACGCGCTGTCAACGAATTCAGGGAGCAGATTGAGCGGATTATGTGCGGCGAATCCGTTCTAAGCGGCTCACGCGTAGAACGGATTACAAATGATGAATCTGTTTAATCCGTTCCCTGAATCCGCTGACAGCGTTCGCTACACAAGATGAGTTCAACAGAACCAGTGAGGATCTCTTTATGGCGGTAGCTTCTCTGTCCAAAGGCGCGGGACAAACCGGCGGGCGTTCGACGGCGCGTTGGCGGCGCTGGTGGAACAGTGTCGCCATTATCTTTAGCTCGCGCGTGGCGACCATCGGCCTCGGTATGGTGCTCTTCTGGCTCATCGTCGGGCTGGTCTCTTTTTTCTGGACGCCCTTTGACCCCAACGCCACTGATTTTGAACAAAACCTGCCGCCGAACAGCGTTAACTGGCTTGGCACCGACTACCTGGGGCGCGACATTGTTTCCCGCTTGATGCAAGGTACGCAGGTCATTCTGTTAAAAACCCGTCTGCCCAATGATGCCGGTATCATCCCAGGCGGCGTGGCAATTTTGGGTGTTCTCGGTGCGTTGCTCTTTGGCGCGACCCTTGGCCTCAATGCCGGCTATCGGGGCGGCTGGTGGGATCAGATCATCATGCAGGTGCTGGACGCCTTGATCGCCTTCCCGGTCATTGTCCTCTATCTGGTCATTGTGGCGGCGCTAGGACGAAGCGATCTGGTGGTGATCATTGCCATCATGATCACCGGCGCGCCGGGCATTGCCCGGTTGACCCGCAGTATGACGCTCGACTTAAGAACCCGTGACTATGTCCGTGCTGCCGAAACGCGTGGCGAAACTCCCTGGTACATTATGCGCCGCGAAATCTTACCCAATGCGCTTGGCCCGCTGCTGGTCGATGCCATGTTGCGCGTCGGCTATGCTATTTTTGCCATCGGCACCCTTGGTTTCCTGGGTATCGGTCTGCCGCCGCCTGACCCGGATTGGGGCGGCATGGTCAACGAAGCGCGCAAGAATATCTTTGTCAACCAGTGGGCCGTCATCTGGCCGGCCTTGGCCATCTCCTCCCTGGTCATTGGCCTCAACTTGCTGGCCGACGGCCTCAATGAAGAGACAACCCGCTACCAACGGTAAATTAACTTATGTCATCATCACCAGTTCTTAAAGTCGAAAATCTGGCGGTCGCCTACAAAGTGCGCGGCGGTGAAGTCGAGGCTGTGCAAAATGTCTCCTTTGAAATCCACCGCGGGGCGTCGCTGGGGATTGTGGGGGAGTCCGGCTGTGGCAAGAGTACCGTGGCCTGGGCGATTGTGAACTTCTTGGGGCGCAACGGCTATGTCAAGCGAGGCAACATCAAGTTCATGGGCCAGGAACTGGTGGGCAAAAGCGGCGAGGAACTGCGCCAGTTACGCGGCGACCAGATCGCGATGGTCTACCAGGACCCTATGCAAGCGCTTAACCCCTCCATGCGCCTGGGCGAACAGATGAAAGAGGTATTGACGGTTCATCGTGGCAGCACCGACCAGGAAGCCGAGCGCCTCTGTCACGCCATGCTGGAACGAGTCTATATGCCCGACCCCGCCAGTGTGATGAAGCGCTTTCCTCATCAAATTTCGGGTGGTCAGCAGCAGCGCGTGGTGATTGCAATGGCGCTGCTCAACAACCCGGCGCTCTTGATCATGGATGAGCCGACCACGGCGCTCGATGTCACCGTCGAAGCCGCCGTTCTTGACCTGATCGCCGAGTTGCGCCGCGAGTTTGACACGGCGATCATGTTTATCAGCCACAACCTGGGCGTCGTTGCTCGTGTCTGTAACGAGGTGGCGGTGATGTACGCCGGCGAGATGGTGGAGCGGGCCAAGGTGCATGATCTCTTTACCCAGCCGCAACACCCCTACACCCAAGGGCTGCTGCGTTGCGTCCCCAAACTGGGCCAGGATAAAAACAGCGCCATGCTCTACCCGATCCCTGGTCGCGTGCCGCCGCCCAACAATCGACCGCTGGGGTGTGTCTTTAGCCCCCGTTGCGACTATGCCCGTGACCGCTGTAAACAGGAGCGACCCCAACTGCGCAAAATTGACAATGGCGCAACCTGGGTTCGTTGTCATTTTGCCGAAGAGATCGATCCTGCCCATTGGGTTCCGTCGGAAGAGTTGGCTGCTTCGGTATCAACAAAAGCAACCGTCAATGACGCTGCCGTGGACGCCACAAATCCGTTGTTGGTGGTGCAAGACCTGAAAAAATATTATCCGGTGCAGGGCAACTCGCTGCTCGACCTGATCGGGCTGGGCAAGAAGCGCTTTGTCAAGGCGGTGGAGAATGCCAGCTTTACCGTGCCAAAGGGCAGCACGCTCGGCATCGTCGGCGAGTCTGGCTGCGGCAAGAGTACGCTGGTCAAAACCATCATCGGGCTGGAGAATAGCACCAGCGGCAAAGCGGAATTTATGGGCTTTGACATCACCGGCGACCTCTCGCAGCGCAATGTCAACCTGATCCAAGAGTTGCAGATGGTCTTCCAAAACCCCGATTCGACCATGAACCCGGCCTACCCCATCGGCCAGCAGATCGCCCGCCCCATGATTCGCTTTGGCACTGTGCCGCGTGAGCGCGTACACGACGAGGTGATCAAGTTGTTGCAAGCCGTGCGGCTCAACGAAAATTACTATGATCGCCTGCCGCGCCAGTTGAGCGGCGGCGAGAAGCAACGGGTCGGCATTGCCCGCGCCCTTGCCAGTCGCCCGGATTTGGTGCTTTGTGATGAACCGGTGAGCGCGCTGGATGTCTCGGTGCAGGCGGCGATTCTAAACTTGTTGCTCGACGTGCAAAAAGAGTACAATACTACCATGATCTTCATCGCCCATGATCTGAGTGTGGTACGTTTTTTCTCAGACAATGTGGCGGTGATGTATCTGGGCCAGGTGATGGAGATTGGGCCGGCGGACGCCATCTACGCCCCGCCCTATCATCCCTACACCGAAGCGTTGCTCTCTGCTGTGCCGATCCCCGACCCGACGGCCAAGCAGGCGCGCATCCGCTTGCAGGGGACGGTGCCGAGTGCGCTAAACCCGCCAAGCGGTTGCCGCTTTCATACCCGCTGTCCGCGGCGGCAGTTGTTGCCGGAGGGTGGGAAGATTTGCACCACCGAAACCCCACCCTGGCGCGAAGCCGGTGATGGACATAAGATTTTTTGTCATATTCCGTTGGAGACGTTGCGTAACTTTGAAGCCGTGCTTCAAGAGTAAGCGATTGATTTGGTTCAATCGGAACTTATGGGCTTGCCAATCATCTTCCGGTCAAACCTTCCCGGAAGATGACATTGTCAACCCTTTGTACCCGGATTGAACCGTTTGCTTTTTAGTTTGCCTGCTTGTGAGGGTGACATGGCGATCAAAACCCAAGAAGTGAATCAGGTTCAGCCGGTGATTGCCGATAGTAATGGCTTTCACGAACATACTTCAGCCCCTGCCTGGCAAAAGAACCCTGCGCTTTACCGCCAACCAGCGCGCAATGGCTACAAAACTGAGTCGGAAGCGCACCTCCTCGAGCAGGTGCGCTCGGAGATCGTGATGGTGCCGGTGGAAGTGCCGGTGGTCGAAATGCCCGATCTCCCAGACGAGGATGGCATCCCTTTGGAATCGAATTGGCATCGGGCGGACATTAGTCTGCTCATTGAAACCTATAAACAGCATCGTGGTGACGCCACCGACTACTATGCCGGCGGCAACATGTTTATCTACTACAGTACCCGCCGGGTGCGCAATAAAGATTATCGCGGTCCGGATTTCTTTATTGTCTTGAATGTGGACGGCGGCCATGACCGCAAATCGTGGATCGTTTGGGAGGAAGAAGGGCGTTACCCCAATGTCATCATTGAGTTGATGTCAGCGACGACCGCAGAGACCGATCGCACAACCAAGAAGGATCTCTACGCCGAAACCTTCCGTACCGAAAATTATTTCCACTATGATCCGGAAACCGAAGAACTGACCGGTTATCATCTTGAAAATGGTCACTATGTGCCGTTGCAGCCCAACGCGGAGAAACGGCTTTGGTGTGCGGCGGTCGGCCTTTGGCTTGGTACGTGGCGCGGGGAATACCAGGGCCATGAACATCTCTGGTTGCGCTTTTTTGACGCTGACGGCAATCTCGTTCCCACGGCTGCGGAAGCGGCGCAACTGCGTATGCAACAAGAACACCAGCGTGCTGAAAACGCCCAGTATGAGCTTGCACAAATGCGTGAACGGCTGCGCGCGATGGGCATCGACCCGGATACGCTACAGCCACTCCAACCACCCCAGCCGTAAGAGGAGCAACCTATGTTAATTCGTGATTGTATGACCCGCCATCCCATCTTAGCACCGCTCTCTTTGCGTGCTTCGGAAGCGCAAGCGTTGATGGCGGAAAATAATATTCGCCATTTACCCATTGTCGGTGACGGCAAACGGCTGGCCGGGTTGATTACGCGCGAACGGTTGGCCGTCAAAGCTGATATGTTGGGCAGCCTCAACGTCTGGGAGATTTCGCGTTTTTTGTCCGACCAGCGGGTGCGCGATTTGATGGTCAAAGTCAAGGATGTGATCACCATTACGCCGGAGCGCACGGTGGAACGGGCCGCCGCCATGATGACCGAACACAAAATCGGTTGCCTACCTGTGGTGGAAGATGGCGATTTGGTGGTGGGCATTGTGACCGAAAACGACCTTTTGCGTAGCTACCAGGAGATGTTGGGGCTGCCCAGCGAAGGCGTGCGCGTCACCGTGCGAATGCCCAACCGCCACGGCGAGTTTGTCAAGCTGATGGCCGTGCTGGTCGAGCAACAGTGGGGTGTCATGGGGATCGGCACCTTCCCCACGCGCCGTGATCCCAATACTTACGACGTGGTTATCAAGATCCCCAATATTACCATCGAGGAAGTGCAGAAAGCGTTCGCCGGTATTCCCAACCAGTCCATTGTGGATATTCGCGCCGCTGTGTAAATGTCACCTTGCACAGTGCCGGGTAAAATAGAGGTTTTGTAAGCTTTCAGTAGGGCCTGACAACGCGCACCGGCGTTAGCTTCTGACCGTTGTTCAGCTTTTGTCGAATTGAATACTCATACAAAAAGCCCAATTCTTACGAGATATTGGGCTTTTTGTATGATTGTTGTTGCGTGAATTTTGTAAGCTAGATGTCACAAGCAACGGCCCGCTCTTGTGATTAAATAAAACGGCTTTTATTCCGACACGTTCATGGATAGCCAACTACTTCATTGACACCCCTTATCTATGGCACAATGTAGAATGATAGGGTACTATGCGGGCAAAGAAAAATTTCCGATGGCTGCTGCTAAACCTACTGGCCGTAGGGTTCTTGTTGCTTTATAGTCTACTTGCTTTCCAAACCCAAGTCGCTGCCGGTTCGATTGCTCCTTTTCTCCGTCCGGCTGATGGCACTGCCGCCCTCTTCTTGCCCATTATCCGCCAAGGCGGTAGCCAACCGCTCGTCAATGAACCCCGTTTGCCGGATAGCTACCCTTCCGAACAGAACGATCCCCCCCCGCTACCTGAAGCCCCGCAAACCGGCGCCTGTCAGAGCCTAATTCGCTTCGTCAACTATACCAACTACCCCATCTATGTTTATTGGAACCGACCCGATGAGACCGATGTTTTTTACAAATCGCTTGGCGCCGGTCGCCACTATTGGCAACACACCTATTGGGGGAATCGCTGGAATATTCGTGATGAGCAGGGGCGCCTGATCAAGAGCATTACCGCAACCCGCTGTGATAACACCTTTATCGACATCTATATCGGTGACTTACCCGCTTGTGGCCGCATCACTAGTGTTGCGCTCTGGGACTTGACCACGGATCGCCCTGTCCCTGGCTATGAAGCAATGACCAATGGCATGGTAATCCCATTTGAACGCTTACGCAACGCCAATCTACGGGTGAGTGTCCAAGAAGTCGTTGAAAGTATTAAATTTGACCTGAACGACGCCACCCTCATCAGCAATGTCGGCCCCTATAGCTACCCTGCGCCTCAACAAGCCTGGGAACCGGAGGCCGGCGTTTATACCTTGGTGGTCGAAGCCTATCGCCAAAATGACGCTCAAAGCGCTCTTTGTGACCAACGCCGACTTACTTTGCAAGTTGGCGACTCGACGACGCCGATCGCAACGCTGACGCCAACCGCCACCATCAGCGTCACGAACACCCCGACGGCTACCGTGAGTCCAACGCCAACACCCTCGGCCACGGCGCCCATCACCCCCACAACCACCAGCACACCGACAGCGACGCCGAGCAGTACGCCGTCGCCCACGCTGACCCCCACGCTGACCCCCACGTTTTGTTCGGGGCGCATCACCGATCTGCGGCTCCTCAACCTGGCAACGGGGCAGGTGATCGCTGCCTATAATCCCTTGTATGATGGCGCCGTGATCGATCTGGCCGCCTTGCCGGAGCGTTTCAACCTGGATGTTGGTGTTAGCGGTCTATTGGAGAGTGTGACGATTCAGGTGAACGACGATTTGATTATGGAAAACTTCGCCCCCTACCGCTACCCTGGTGGCGACATTGTGCCGTGGCGACCGACGCCGGGCACCTACACGATTCGCACAGTTGCGTATAGTGAAGATAATGCCACGGGGTTCCTCTGTGATGTCAAGCTACTCTATGTGACCTTTGTAAACAATCCGCCGACTCCCACGCCGACCCCCACTGCCACCAACACGCCCCCGCCGCCGCTGGCCGCCAATTGTATTGGCGACTGGGCCTGGCGCGACAGTAATGCTAACGGCCTGCAAGATGGCGGCGAACAAGGGCTGGCCGGGCTGCCGGTCTATATCGGGCAGGATAGTGATAACAATGGCCGCCTTGATCGGATTCTCGCCTCAACCACAACTGACGGCGGCGGCCGTTATGCCTTTTGCGCCTTGATCCCAGCCACCTACCTGATTGAGTTTGGCGCAGTGGATGGGTGTATTAATACAATTGACAATCAGGGTAGCAACGATGCGCTGGACAGCGATGCCAGTGTCGGCTTTGGCATATCGCCACCTGTTATATTGACCGCCGGCAGCGCCAATAGCACAATCGATGCCGGCTTTATCTGTAATTAAACCCGTTACCGCGCTTCGTTAACAAAGACCGCCTGCCGCGCTGCCGATGAGAAACAGATCAGCACCAAAGCGTCTTTGTCACCGATGTTCTGGGCGTTGTGGACAACATGGGGTGGGATGGTAATGGTGTCGCCGGGTTGCATGATGACGCGTTCCTCTCCTGCCAGCGTATGGGCAATTGTGCCTATCAACAGATGCAACACTTCCTCACAGTTGGGGTGGTAGTGACGCGGGTTGGCGCAACCGGGCTTGATGATACACTTACCAACGGTCAACTCCTCGGCGTTACCCTGTCCTTTGGAAACAAACCAGGTGATCGATCCCCAGGGATGTTCACTGGTTTCGTAGTGGTCGGGAGGTGAAAAGATAATTTTGTTCACTGCTTATCCGCCCTGGATTATATCCTATATCTTGTCTACATGGAAACTCTCCTCAAATTTTATCACGAAACTATTATTTCTTGCACTAACAAACAGGCGACAGCATGGCCTTCACTAACTGTCACGGTGGCTGGATCAACCGTCTGGCACTTTGTCATAGCGACCGGGCAGCGCGGATGAAAGCGACAACCAGTCGGTAAGTGAATGGGATCAGGCGTTTCGCCTTGTAAGATGATCCGTTGCCGGCGCAGGCGTGGGTTGGGCGCCGGCGCCACCGAAAGCAACGCCTTCGTATAGGGATGTCGTGGATTTTGTAAGACCGCCATCGTCGGCCCGATCTCCACAATCCGTCCCAGATACATAACCGCAATGCGGTCGGCCAACGCAGCCACGGTGTTGAGATCATGGGTAATGAAGATGATCGAAATGCCACGTCGCTGCCGTAGGTCGGCCAACAGGTTGAGAATTTCGGCGCGGATACTCACATCCAGCATCGAGACCGGCTCGTCAGCCAGCAACAGCGTTGGTTCCAACACCAACGCACTGGCAATCGCCACCCGTTGGCGCTGCCCGCCGGAGAGTTCATGGGGGCGCCGGTTGATAAAATGCTCCGCCGGTTTTAACCCGGCATCTTCCAACGCCTGGATCACACGCCGGCGCCGCTCATGCTTATCGGGCGCCAGGCCATGCACCTGCAACGGCTCGGCCACCGTTTCGCCGATGGTCAGCAGCGGGTTGAGCGACTCGTAGGGGTCTTGGAAGATCATCTGTACATGGCGACGCATGAGCTTCAAACCCGCCAGATCAAGCTGTGTCACCTCTTTGTCTTCAAAATAGATGTGACCAGTCGTCGCGGCTTCCATGCCCAAGACGGTTAAGGCCAGCGTACTCTTGCCGCACCCGCTTTCGCCCACCAGCGCCAACACTTCGCCGCGCGCAATGGTGAAGCTGACATCATCAACGGCATGGACAAACCCCGCCGGTTTGCGCCATAGACCTGCGCTGCCGACGGGGAACAACTTGCGCAAATGGTCAACCTGCAACAGGGGCGACGCGCTCATGTTCGCTTCTTTCTTGTTCAACCAGAAAACAACTTGCTGTATGTCCCTGCCCCACCCCATAAAGCGGCGGTTGGCTTGTCTGACAGCGGGCAAAGGCTGCGGGACAACGGGGCGCAAACCGACAACCGGGCGGCAGGGCGTCCAAGCGGGGCGGATAGCCTGGAATGGCGACCAGGCGGCCATTGGGGCGGGTCAGATCCGGGAAGGCTTTGAGTAACTCCTGGGTGTAGGGGTGACGGGGCGCATTGTAGATCGTATCCACATCACTGTACTCGGCCACGACGCCGCCATACATCACCAACACACTATCGCAAATTTCGGCAACGACCCCTAGATCATGGGTGACAAAAAGCACCGAAAGCCCCAACTGCTCCCGCAAGCGTGCTAACAATTCAAGGATCTGCGCCTGCACCATGACATCCAGCGCCGTCGTCGGCTCATCGGCAATCACCACTTCGGGGTGACAGGCCAGCGCCATCGCAATCATAGCGCGCTGGCGCATGCCGCCCGAATATTGGTGCGGATATTGGTCGCGGCGGTTGGGGTTGATGCCGACTAAATTGAGTAGCTCGTCAACGCTCCGTTGCAACACGGCTTTGTTGGTAATCTTTTCGTGGGTGGTAATGGTTTCGGCAAGCTGGCTGCCGATGGTGCGGGTTGGGTTCAGCGGCTTGGCGCCGTTAAGCGGATGGTGTCCATTCGTCTTGGCGATTTTGGCCTGTGGCAAGAGTGATGCACTGGTGTGCATGGTATGGCGGGCAATGGGTTCGGCAATCTGGCTGCCCACTGTGCGCACCGGGTTGAGGGCATTCATGGCGCCTTGAAAGATCATGGAGATGTTCTTCCAGCGCACATCCGCCATCTCATTTTCGGTGAGACTCAGCAGATCGCGCCCCAGAAAGCAGACCTCGCCGGCCACAATGCGCCCTGCTGCCGGCAACAGCCGCATGAGACTGAGCATGAGCGTGCTTTTGCCACAGCCGCTTTCGCCCACAATGCCCAACATCTCTCCGCGGCGCAGTTGAAAACTGACCTGATGTAGGGCATGGGCCGGCGGCTTGCCGGCAGCAATGTAGTCAACCGACAGGTTGCGCACGTCTAGCAGGAGTGGAGGGTTGTCGTCGTTACTGTTATTCATAAAATCGGTTCCTATCCAACATAAGACACGAGACAGGAGACACGAGACAGGAGACACGAAGCGCACTTTTCTCTCGGGGATACTCTGGCTCTCTATGACTGCGTCTTGTGTCTCGTGTCTCCTGTCTATTGTATGGGCATTTCAACCGCCGCCTGACCGGTCGGCGGCCGCGCCACCATCTCATCGCCAATCGAGAGATGGTGCGTTTCGAGTTTCGGGTTAAAGATCCGTTCCAAGCCATTGCCCAGCAGGGTCAAGCCGAGGACGACCCAGATGATGGCAAAGCCGGGAGGCGCTAAGACCCACCAGGCGCCGGCGCTCATGGCGCCCCGCCGGAAGGCGAAGTTGAGCATCTGCCCCCAACTGAGCCGGGTCGGGTCGCCCAAGCCGAGGAAGGCCAGCGTGCTTTCGTTGAGGATCGCCGCCGAGATGACCAACACCGCATTGACCACCATAAGCGGAAAGACCAACGGGAAGATATGACGGCGGACAATGTAGAAATTGCCGGCGCCAATGGCGCGGGCGCGCTGGACAAACTTGCGCTCGCGCACCGAGAGCGTCTGCGCCCGCACCACACGCGCCGTGCCCGTCCAGCCCAAGATGCCGATCACTAGAATGAGAATGTCTAACCCGCGCCCCAGCAGCGCGATCAAAACAATCATCAGCGGCAGATCGGGGATGACCAACAGGATGTCGGTGATGCGCATGAGCAAATTATCGACCCGCGCGCCATAGAAACCGGCAATCAGCCCGACCAATCCGCCGATCACAAGTGAAATAAAGGAAGCAAAGAAGCCGACGAGCAAGGAGACCCGCGCCCCATAGATCACGTTGGAAAGGACATCCTTGCCGGCGTCATCGGTGCCTAGCCAGTGGGTCGCGTTGGGCGGGGCATAGATATTATCGATGGTCACACGCACCGCAGCGCTGGGGTCAAAGGGCGCTACCCAGGGCGCAAGCAACGCCATCACCACCACCACCAGGAGCATCACCGCCCCGATCAGCGCCATTCGGTTTCGTAAAAAGAGCGGCCAAAAGCCGTCAATGGTCATTGGGATAAACCTTAACTAACTCTAACCCGCGGATCAAGATAACTGTATAACAAATCTGCCAACAAATTGGCACAAATCACACTCACTGCCAGCAGCAGAAAGGCCCCTTGCAAAACCGGGTAATCCTGGCGGTCAACGGCGTCGACAATCGCCTGCCCCAGCCCCGGCCAGGAAAAGACTGTCTCGATTTCAATCGCGCCGGCCACAGTGAACCCAAGATTGAGCGCCACCACCGTCACCGTCGGCAACATGGCGTTGCGCAGCGCATGGTCGCGCAGAATCTGCATAGAACGCAACCCTTTAGCCTTGGCGGTAAGAATATAATCTTCCGAGAAAATTTCCAATACGGCGCTGCGCATAAAGAGGGTATATTGCCCGGCATAAATGATGGTGTAGGTCAACGTGGGCAACAGGGCATGGCGACCAATGTCAAGCCACCGTTCCCACCAGCCGCCATAGTCGGCGCCAACGGTCAGCTTCCCGCCAATGGGCAGTCCCAGTTGACTCGATCCCCAAAAGAGCAGAATGATGCCAAACCAGAAGGTCGGCGCGGCCCAGGCTACCAGACTGCCGATCAACACGCCATAATCCAGCGCCGTTTGTGACTTCCACGCCGCCAGCACTCCCAACGCCATCCCTAGCAGAATCGAGAAGAGCGTCCCGGCGCCAATGAGCAGTAGCGTATTCCCCAGACTCTCGGCCAGAATCGTGGCCACCGGGCGCTGTTGGTGAAAGCTGGAGCCCATATCACCCTGCAACAAATTGCGCACATAGAGCAGAAACTGGATATAGAGCGGCTGATCCAACCCGAAACGCCGTTGAATGGCCTCAATGCTCTGCTGCGTCAGGCGCGGATCTTTCACCGCCCGCGCCGGGTCGCCCGGCAAAATCCGAAAAAGAAAAAAGTTCAGCACGACGACGAAGAGAATCGTCACCAAGGCCCAGCCAATTTTGCGTAAAACGTAGTGATTCATGACCGTAAATTTCTTCGTGCTGCGTGCTGCGTGCTGCGTGCTGCGTGGCCTGAGCCTGTCGAAGGCCACGCAGCACGCAGCACGGTATCACTTCACCGCTTCCACCTGCTTCAACACCGTCACATTCTCCAACATCAACGTCGGCGCATCGGTGATCCAGCCGGTGAAACGGTCGGTGCGATAGGCTTGGACGGTCTGCGGATAGTAGGGAATGATGTAGACCACATCGTTAAAGACGATCTCTTGCATCTGGAAGACGATCGCCCGCCGTTTCTCCCGATCCAGTTCAACGGCCTGTTGATCGTAGAGCGTATCAAATTGCGGGTTGGCATAGCCGGTTTCGTTGTTGCCGCTGGGGATCTGGTCTGTGCGCATAACGCCCAGCGGATCATTGGGATCCGGCCCCCACGACCAATTCCAGATCATAATGTCGTAATCAAAACCAGGACAGCAGGCGGACGTTAGTGCATCCGGATCAACGGACTGCGGCTCCGTTTTAATGCCAATCTGGCCCCAACTCTGACCGAGTAATTCGGCAATCCGGGGGATTTCGGGAATGTCATTCGGCCACTGGAGGCGGAAGATGAGGGGCTGACTGCCGTCGGGCATTTCACGGACGCCATCGCCATCGGTATCTTTGTAACCGGCGTCATCCAGAAGCTGGTTGGCCTTGGCAATATCAAAGGGATAATCTTGCAATTGATCGTTGTACCAATAAGCCTGGCCGGCGGCTACCAGGGTTAAGCCCGGTTGGGCCAACCCTAACATGGCGACATCAATAATGTTCTGCTTGTCGGTGGCATGGGCCAACGCCAGCCGCACTGTGCGGTCGCGCAGCGCCGGGTGGCCGGTGCATTTGCCATCTTCCGGGGGACAATTCTCCGGCGCCAACTGGTTAAAGATAATATCACGCACCGACGGCCCCATTGGCGCACCGCTGACCACTGCCACATTCTCCGTGCGCTTCAAGACCGGCACCGCGGTGTTGGGCATTTCGGTGATCATATCCACCTGCCCCGTCACCAACGCCTGCACCAGCGCGTCCTCATTGCCAAAGGTTTGGAAGATCACCTCAGCCACTTTCGGCGGGCCGGCGAAGTAGTCAGGATTTGCCACCAGATGAACAAACTCATTCTGTTTATATTCCTTCATCTTAAACGGCCCAGTGCCGATCATTTCAAGATTTTCAAACTCAGCGGCGGCATTGCCCTCAGCGTGTTGCGACCAGATGTGCTCCGGCAGAATATAGAGCGCCAGCAGTTGACTTTCCAGGTTTGGGATGGCTTCGGTGAGCGTCAACACGACTGTCTTGTCATCGGGCGCTTCAATGGTATCAAAATAGACAGTATAGAAATTGAGGTAGGGGAAATCTTCGTGGGCCTTATAGAGATTGAGCGAGAAGGCCACATCTTTCGCCGTCAT
This sequence comes from Caldilinea sp. CFX5, assembly GCA_021405325.1. Next base: position 40,451 of record QWII01000033.1, read on the forward strand.
CGGCTGCCCATCATGAAATTTTAGCCCCTGGCGGATGGTGAAGGTCCACGTCTTGCCGTCATCACTGCTCGTCACCGTTTCGGCAGCGTCCAGACTAAAGGTTCCGTCAAAGTTCAGTTTATAGAGTGTGTTGTAGACCATGTCATAGACGACATAGGCTTCAGCCAGAACGCCCGTGCCAGGATTGAGCGTATCAGGGCTGCCGGGCCAGCCGATACGCAAGGTAGCCGGTGCAGTGCTGGTTGACGCAGTGGCGGCCTGTTCTCCTGTGGGTGCGCTGGTCGAACTGCCGGCGCAAGCGGTTAACAAAAAGATCAACAAAAGAAGTAGCCATCGTTGCCCGTTGCTCTTCATGATTCCCTCCTGGAATCAGTCTTGTAGAAAGCTGGCGCTTCTACAACAATCAGTCTCTCGTATCAAAGTCGATCCGCTTCCCTACGAAAAAGTGCATAGATGGAAAAGTGGTAAGCTCCTAGCCAGCCACGGACTGGCTAGGAGCGGGTAGCCTGAATAGTTACGAAAAGTGCATAAATGGGCGCGTTCCCCCCTTTGTCAAGGAGATGGGCAACGCGCCACAATTGTACTATTGGGTAACGTCTTTAGGAATCTAATGCAGGCGATGCCGTAGTGGGAACGTTATCCATTATACGCAATGTTGTGGAATCAACAACTAGCGCAAGGAGTTTCATGCAATAATCAGGCGACCGCAACGCTCTCCGCCGGTCCGTGGCCGGCGCCGGTCACGGACCGGCGGAGAGCGGGCCATTGCAGTCGACTGATTATCAGTGGAGCAGGGTTGTAGTTATAGGAAAAACCCGGTTTCGACGAGAAACCGGGTTTATAGAGGCAAATTTACTTGAGCGCAACCGGGAGCAAAACTTGGTAGGCTGCCTGTCCGGGTTGAGTTGTCCCGGGTTGAGTCGTCTCCGGCCCTGGTGTCGGCAGGGTTGGTGAGACATTTTCGGCGTTGGGAATCAATTCCGTGGCAGTGGAAAACTTACCGCTGTGATCAACAAAGCGACCCCAAATGCCACGACTGCGGTGATAGCCGCCAAGCACCGGCCAGGAAAGGCGGTTTTGACTGGGCATTGCCGACGTATAGATTGTAATCGTATCAACAAAGACGACGCTTTTGCCGCTGCTATGAAGATTGAAGGTTAAATAGGATTGTTCAGGATTGTCGTGGAAGGTAAAGGGCAGAGAAAATTCTTGATAAGTGTTGGATTGGGCAAAATCAGTGCCTTTGATAACCAGCGGGCCATAAGTGACGCCGCCACCCTCGATCCTGAAGTTCAACACTTCATCGGGATTCAGGTTGTCGCTGACCTTCAAGCGAACATAGGCGGTGAAACCAACATTTTTGTAGAACTCCGTCGTCCAATAACGGGCATAGCCGGGGCGCCCGCTTCCCATCTTCAGGACAGTGCCGCCAATGGCATCGGTCTCACTGACCTCTTCCCCATTCCCGGTCAGGGATTCAAAGAGCGAATCACTGTCATCCCCTTGCCAGTTGACGCTGAGTTGCACAGCCGGCCAACCGCTCTTGTCCAAATTGTAAAAGTCCAACTCCCGTTCGACCGTTGATGCTTGTTCCAGACTCAAGGTTTCGCGCGGCAGGGTCGCGCCTAGGTAGATGGCGTCGGAGACCAGGCTGGTGCGCCCTTGGGCGTCGCGCGTCTTGACATAGACGGTGCGCCAGCCTTCACCGTCTGCTAATGTCCAGTTGCGTTCCTGCGCAAAAGGTTCCCAGGCGGCGTTAGCAAACGAAGGTTCGTTGGCAATCATCATTTCGACGGCATCACCCATGCCTTCCAGGCCATTCTGCGCCACCGGGTTGTAGATATAAAGCTGTACGTCAGCTACCGTTGTCTGGACAGCTTCATTGTTGATAATCACCGGCGCATACTCAGGATCATAGCTGAAGTCTTGCACCAGATAACCGCGCCCGCTGGTCGGGTGGCGGTAGTAGCCGACGCCAATCTCGCGATAGGTCGTCTGTAGAATATTTTGCTTGTGGTGTTCGCTATTCATCCAGCCTGTGACGGCTGCTTCCGGCGCCGCTAAACCGCAAACCACATTTTCGCCCCAATTTTGGGCATTGCTATAGTTGAAGGCCGCCAAGCGGTCGCCCGGCGACCGATTATCCGTGTCAACATGACCACAAAAAGGACCATTGCGCCCATCGACTGAGTTTTGGGCAAACCAACGGGCGGCTTCGGTCATCTCGCGGCTCCAACGCAAGGGCGCTAACCCGGCCTCGCGCCGTTTCAAATTGGTGAGGTAAACAATCTGCAACTCATTATAAAACAAATCGGGCGTTTGTTGTGACTGGAACAAGGGAGCGGCGTGAGCTGTGATGATGTGCGATGGGAGGGAAACGAGCAAAATTGCGCAAAGAACCGTAATCCACAAAAGCGAACGCCCAAATAACTTGTCCATTATCGCTATTGACTCCTTAAACTCACGAAAGCAAAAAGTGGGAGACAGGTGAACGTTGTTAGTGGCAATCAAACGTCCCTATTATACCTGACTTAATGCAAACGTAAATTTCGCGGAGTGGCTGGATCGCTTAATTTAGCCTACGGATTGCATACGCAAAAAGTACGGTTATTGTGCGATTTTGGACCGATTGCAGACCGAAATTAGACCATTCCCTGACGTAATCTGCCGGCAAAGCTACGCTGGGGATTGGCGCACATCCCGCATTACCGGCGGTTGTTCTTTGCGTACCTGATAGAGTTCCAGGTCATCGGCAATGGTGGTGGCAGGAAAAACGGCTTGCGCTTCGTCAAGAATGGCTTGCACATGATAACGGCGCGAGACATGGTGGAGAACCAGATGCTTCACCCCGGCATTACGCGCCAGACGCGCCGCCGCTAATGCTGTGATATGACCGTGTTGTTTGGCTAATTCTTTATCGACATCCAGATAAGTGGCCTCAATGGCCAACAGATCGGCGCCTTCCACTACCTTGTGCAAGGGGCCGGTATGGCTGACATCCCCGACAAAGCAGAGTTTGACGCCCCGCTGCGCCTCGCCCAACACTTCATCCGGCTGGATCACTCGCCCATCGGCCAGGGTGATCGCTTTGCCCTGGGTCAGGTCGCGCCGTTCAGGCCCCGGCGGAATGCCCAATGCCGCCGCTTTTTCGGCCAGAAAGGGGCGGCGCGCCTTTTCTTCAAAGGTAAAACCAAAGCAATCCGGCCCTCGGTGTTGGACAGGGAAAGCCGTCAAAGTAAAATGGCGGTCTTCAAAGATCACGCCGGCTGCCATCAGGTTTAGGGCAACGCCGACATTGGGGATCTGGTTCGGGCCGAAGACGACTTCCATCAGCAGTTGGACGCGGGCCAAGGTGGCTGGACCGCCATAAATATTCAATTCTTCCAGCGCCTCCCAACGGCCCAACGTGCTGGCCAGGCCACCCAACCCCAAAATATGATCTAGGTGGCCGTGTGTGAGCAGAATCTTGTCCAGCCGCCGAAAGCCCAGTCCACTGCGTAGAATCTGGCGCTGCGTCCCCTCACCGCAATCGATCATGAAGCGATGTTCATTTACCATGACCACGGCTGACGAAAGCCCACGCTGCACCGAGGGTGCTGAGGCCGATGTGCCGAGAAAAACAAGTTCAAACATGAGCTGCCTATGTCTACTTGAACCGTGTCTACTTGAACCGTGTCTACTTGAACCGTGTCTACTTGAACCGTATCCACCTGAATCGTCAATTGCCTAAAAGCAACAACTCAGTTTACCGGATTCTGAGCAGAAGAGCAAACTTCAGTTACTTTTTTGCACGTAGAGCGTCTTCTTTTGTAATCGCTTTTGTCGGCTACTTGGTTTGCACGTACTACGCATGTGAGGGAAGTTGACGAGGAGGAACCTTGTGAACAGCACACTTGCCGTGCTATGGTCTTTGGGAATAGTGAGCGGGGGCTTTCTTTGTTACCGGTTACTGGTTGGTTTGCTGCACTTGCTGGTGATTCGTTTTGGCGTAGAGTCAACCGCATTGGTGATCAATGCGCAACGCGCGGAAAAGGATGGGAATATCTACTTGCATGGTCACTACGTCTTTAAGGATGCCGCCGGCCATGACTACACCTTTGCCTTTACCATTTGCGCTGACTGGCCGGGGGATGAACAGTGGCGCAAACTCATGCGCGCTTACGCCCAAGGCACACGCAACCCAGTGCGTTACCTGCCGTGGCTGCCCAGTTTCCATGAAGTACAGCCATCGGCGTAGAGACGCACCCTGGCGGTCGCCCCACGGCTTGCTACACCAACAACTCCGCCACCTGTTGCCGCAACTGCGGCAACGACACCAACCCATGATTGATCGCCTTCGGCGTATGGGTGCGGTCGAGCAGAATCGTCGTCGGCACGGTCATCACTCCATAAAAACGGGCGACCTGTTCTTCTTGCACCGCATCAATTGTATGCAAGTTCACCGGCGCCGCTGCCGTCAACTGGGTCAAGATCGGCGTCTGCTGTAGGCGGCACTGGGCGCAATGGGGGCCGGTGAAATAAAGAACCGTTGGTCCAGGCGCCAACCGCCCAGCCAACACCGCCGGTGCGCTACGCTTTGCCAACGTCGCTAAGCGCCGCATTTGGTAAAAGCGCCAAAGTTGCCACAACCCAACCGTCACCGCCACAACAACCAACAGAATTAATCCCCGCTCGCTCATGCCATTCCTCTCTCCGAAAACTAACAAGGCGACCAGACCAATCACCCCGTTCATGCAGCCATTCCCCAAATCCGTTACCATCTAAATCCGTTGTTGTCTCTCTACGGCCAACCCTACTGCCACCCCGGCAATGCAAGACGCACCCCGCGCCGCGCAAACTGATAATAGAGATAGCAGCCAAGACAGAAGTGTAGGAAGAGATTGACCGCCGCCAGCGCCACAACAATACCCACCAGCAGCCAGCCCAACACGGCCAGCCCGGCGCCCAGCGCCACGACACTGACCGCTAACATCAGTCCGCCCAACCCTTGGGCAAAAAGATGGGGGGCCTGTTCGTCAGCCACCATCTGCGGCTGTAGGATGCCGTGTGGTTTCAAGACATGCTTGTAAACCAACTTGAACAGCCCGGCGTTCGGCCACCAGGTGCCGACCAACATCACTGCTGCGACAAACGCGACCAGCCAGATCTGGTCAAACAAGAAAGCCAGAACAAGCAAAATGATAATCGCCATCTGATTGAAACGAAGCGCACTGTGGTCTAGCATGGGTTGTGGTTTCCTTTGAGTGTAAAATGTTGATCCTATCCCGTAGGGACAGGTGGCCGATCTAGCGTTGTTTACTACAACATGCGATCAATCGAAAATGCCTAAACTGACATACTTACTGCCATCATCGGGCAGCAGGGTGACGATCACGCCCGCGTTGACGGTTTTTGCCACCTCGATTGCGCCTGCCACTGCCGCCCCGCTGCTCACGCCGACAAAGAGGCCGGCCTGACGCGACAACTGGCGCGTCGTCGCCCAGGCGGCGTCGGCTTCCACCCGTAGATCCTGATCTTGCACCTTGGGGTCAAAGATGCCGGGGGTGATGGCCGTTTCCAAATACTTCAGCCCTTCGATCACCGACAACTCATCCGCCGGCTGCAAGGCGACCAGTTGAATCGCTGCATTGCGCTCTTTCAGATAGCGCCCCGTCCCGATAAAGGTGCCGGTGGTGCCCAGCCCGGCGACAAAGTGGGTGACGGCGCCATCCGTCTGCCGCCAGATTTCGGGGCCGGTGCTTTCATAATGGGCCAGCCAGTTGGCGGGATTATTGTATTGATTGGCGTAAAAGTAGCGCGCCGGCTCAGCCGCCACCAGGCTGCGCACCAACCGAATCGCGCCATCCGAACCTTCCAACGGATCGGATTCGATTAAGTGCGCTCCATAGGCCCGCACCAATGCCTTCCGTTCTGCACTGACATTGGCCGGCATCACCAAATGGACAGGGAAGCCTTTCACCGCCCCAATCAAGGCAAAGGCAATGCCTGTATTCCCGGAACTGCTGTCGATTAAAATCTTGCCCGGCGTCAACTCGCCGGTGCGTTCGGCCTCTGCGACAATGCGCAACGCCGCCCGCGCCTTCACTGAGCCACCAGGGTTCACCCACTCGGCCTTCGCCAACAGCCGCACCGCCGGCCCTACCCCCAGTTCCCGCGCAAACGTACTCAGATCCAATAATGGCGTATTACCTACCTGATCGAGAATCGTACCGGTCACGGTAACTGCTCCTTACTTCGTCGAGACACGAGACAGGAGACAAGAGACAGGAGACAGGAGACTTAGATCGTCTGTTTCTCTTGTCTCCTGTCTCCTGTCTCCTTGTCTTTCCTCAGGCTGCCACCAACGCCCCAACCGCCTCGCTGTGTCCATTGCGCGAGGGGAGGCCGCAAAATTGTTCATAGTCGATCAACTCCGTCACCGACGGATCTTCGCCGCAGACCGGGCAGTCGGGGTTGCGTTGGATGCGCAGCGTGCGGAAGGTCATGTCGAGCGTGTCGATCATCAACAATCGCCCAATCAACGTTTCGCCGATGCCCAGAATGAGCTTGATCGCTTCAATGGCCTGGGCGGAACCGACGATGCCGGGCAGGACGCCCAAGACGCCCGCTTCGGCGCAACTCGGCACTTCGCCGGGGGGCGGCGGATCGGGGTAGAGACAGCGGTAGCAGGGGCCGCCCTCGATGCCATGCGCTTCATCACGCGGCTGGTAGACGGTGACCTGGCCTTCAAACATAAAGATGCTGGCATCGACCAACGGTTTGCCCAAAAATTGGCAGGCATCGTTGACCAGGTAGCGGGTCGGGAAGTTGTCCGAGCCGTTGAGGACAAGGTCATACTCCCTGATAATCGCCAACGCGTTGTGGCTGGTGATCGGTTCGCGGTAGCCAATCACCTTGACATCAGGGTTGATGTCCTTGATGCGGTCCGCCGCCGATTCGACTTTGGGGCGTCCGACATCCTTGTTGCCGTGTAGCAACTGGCGCTGTAAGTTGGAGACATCAACTGTGTCAAAATCGACAATCCCCAAGGTGCCGACCCCAGCCGCTGCCAGATACATCGCTGCCGGACTACCCAACCCGCCGGCGCCGATGAGCAGCACCTTGCTTTCCAAGAGCTTGATCTGGCCGGCTTCGCCTACTTCCTTTAACAGCGTATGGCGGCTGTAGCGAATGCGTTGCTCTTCACTTAGCACCAACGGCACCTTGAAATCAAAGCCGGCATTTTTCCAACCGTTAAAGCCGCCAATGAGGGAGATGGTATTCGCATAGCCCATCTCCTTTAAGTTGCGCGCCGCCAGCGCTGAACGCACACCACCGGCGCAATAGACTACCACCGGCTTGTCGCGCTCCGGCTGATGTTGTTCGATCTGTAATTCCAAATAACCACGCGGGATAAAAACCGCGTCGGGAATGTGACCCTGGACAAATTCGTCCCGTTCGCGCACATCGACCACAGTAAGATTTTCACCGGCTGCCAGACGCCGTTTTAACTCGGACGCTGAGATTTCGGTGATCTCACTCTTGGCCAATTGCACCAGTTGGTCACGGTTCAATTTGCTCATCTTGCTACTCCTCTTATTCTGTCGCAGTTGGGTAGTTGGGTGCTGCGGTGGTTTCGACAGGCTCAACCACCGCAGCACCCAACTACCCAACTTTGCTCTACACTGCCTGTCCACCTGCCATTGCCGGAACAATCGAGACTTGATCGGTGGCTTTGACGGTGGTTGCCAGCCCTTGCAACGTGCGAATCTCGCTCTCATTGACAAAGACATTGATAAAGCGCTTGACATTGCCCTCGCCGTCTAAAATCTTCTCAGAAATCCCGGGGTACTGTTTTTCAAGCGTTTGCATGAGCGCGCCAATCGTTTCCCCTTCCACAGTCAACTTGCCTTGTCCGCCAGTCAGGCGGCGTAACGGCGTTGGCACTAACACTGTCGCCATTGGTACTACACTCCTTTGTTAAGATAAAGGTAACTACCAAGCCACCCCGCCCTAACCTTCCCCTGCTAAGGGAGGGAATCGTGGTGCGCTCCACAGTTCCCTCCCTTAGCAGGGGAGCGCGCCTGGTAGGCAACCGCTTCTAGGCGCGGGAGGGGTTAGTCGTTACAGATAAAGTCGGAAAGTCAAGTAGTCCGTAGTTCTGAGTCTCATGTGGGTCTGCCAACCCTATTGACTGCAGACTCTGGACTCTGGACTTTGGACTGTAAGAATAAAAAAGCCGAATCCATCAAAACGATGAATTCGGCAGGAAAGACCTTGTTGGTTACGCTGTTCTCGATAAGCGGTCGAGTGATCCAGCAACGTAGCGTTGGGGCAACCGGCTATCGGCGAACAGGCATAAAAAGTTTGCACGTTCTTCATCGCTTGAGCTATCGCTCTTGTGTCGGTGGCAAAGGCCATCGGCGGGGCAACCAGCTTCATGCTGGCGGCTCCCGCTATCGACACAAGCAAGCCTGCGCAACAAGCGAAATCATCATAATCGTGCAACCCTCTCACCCTGGTACTTGTATAGCAATGGTTGTCTGAACCAATTGATACAGGCACTATAAAATTTATATCGACTTTTGTCTAGTATACTGGCTTCCCGTTGCTTTTGTCAATCTGGCCCAAAGCTAAAGCGCGTTCGTCTGGACGGTAATAGGATATTCGTGCAAGGAAACGATACGCGCTTCCACCGCTTGCGCATCTTCGTAGTAGACCACGTAGAAGGGCAACGACGCTTCCTCGGCGATGGCTTGTAACGCCGGTGGCACAGGCATCGCCGCACTTTGATAATAGGCGAAGAGATGGGGGCGCGTCTCGTAAAAGGCCAGGGCGTTTTTCAAGGCCGCCACATCGACATCGACAAAGTGGGTGATCATGCGAAAGGCGCGGATGACCGGCGCGTCGTCATGTTCTAGTGAACAGATCAGATAGATGCTATCAGGATAGGTGGCATTCCAGGCATCGGTGGCCGAGGGATAGGCGACCGAAACAGGGTGCGAATGGTAGACCGCCATCATCTCATCGCCGCTGTTTTCAAATTTGAATTGCAGCAGCAAGGTCTGTTCATCGACTTCGTAGTTTTCAATCCGTTCGCGCGCCACGTTGCGCCCGCGGAATAACTCATAGGCCACCATGGCGCGCCCGCGCAAGATGCCGCAGATCTCTTCCGGCTTGCCTTCGCGGGCATGAGCAATGATTTCATCGTAAATGTGCTGGGGTAATTGAACAGTCATCGTTGTCTTCGGTTTCCGCTCTATTCACTAATCATGCTGCCCCAGCAAGGGTTCACTGGGTCGAGGCAATTGCCTTGCTGGCATAGTAACCGATCCCAGGCGATTTTACCAAAGTTAGCAAGCGCATCCGGTAAAAAAGTTGTAACTACTAAGCTCCTAGCCGGTCCATGACCGGCGCCGAGACGCCGGTCACGGACCGGCTAGGAGCGGGCTTAGTAGTTACAAAAAGTTGCAGAAAGGAATCGTAAGTTGCCTCTTTGCCGTAACCTGATTATAATGGGTCTCCTATCCATTACGTCTGCCACTATTGTACATATTTTGTATATATGTTGGGTTTGTCGGCTCCCCGTCCGTCAACAAAACCCGTTTTCATCAATGTAAAACCGAATCCAACCACAAGGAGAACCAGAGATGAACCGTCGTGAGTTTATGCAGAATCTAGCCATTCGCACCACCGCGGCCACGGCGCTTGGTCTGGCTGCCGGTTGCGCGGCCCAGGAAGTCGGCGTGGCGCCCCAGGCTGAATCGGCTGCCGCCCAGGAGTTGCCCGAATTGACTTGGGATATGCCCACCAGTTGGCCGGTGGCATTGGACACGATCTTCGGTGGCGCCACCACCTTTGCCGACACGGTGAGTGCGCTTACCGGTGGTCGCTTCAAGATCAACGCCCGCCCCGCCGGCGAACTGGCGCCCGGCACCGAGGTCTTGAATGTGGTGCAAGAAGGCGCCTTCCCCATTGGTCACACCGCCTCCTACTACTATGTCGGCAAAAGCCCTGTCACCGCCTTTGGCACGGCGCTTCCCTTTGGCTTCACGGCCCAGCAACAGAACGCCTGGCTCTACGAAGGCGGTGGTTTGACCAAAATGCAGGAGATCTACGCCAAACTCTTCAACGTCATTCAATTCCCGGCCGGCAACACCGGTGTGCAGATGGGCGGTTGGTTCCGCAAGGAGATCAACACCGTCGCTGACCTGCAAGGATTGAAGATGCGTATCCCTGGCTTGGGTGGGCAAGTGATGGCAAAATTGGGCGTCACCGTACAAACGCTGCCCGGCGGTGAAATCTTCCAGGCGCTCCAGACCGGCGCCATCGACGCGGCGGAATGGGTCGGCCCCTATGATGATGAAAAATTAGGTCTGCAGAAGGCCGCCCAGTTCTACTACTATCCTGGTTGGTGGGAGCCGGGTCCTTCCCTCGAAGTTGAGATCAATCTGGACGAATGGAATAAGCTGCCGGCTTTCTACCAAGAAGTGATCAAAACTTCCGCCTATGTCGCCAACATGACCATGTTGGCGCGCTATGATGCCCGCAACAACGACGCCCTGGGGCGCCTGCTCGAAGGTGGCGCGCAACTGCGCGGCTACAGCCAGGAAATTCTCGAAGCCGCTGAAAAGGCTTCTTTTGAACTGTATGATGAACTGGCCGGCAAGGATGCCGACTTCGCCGCTGTCTACGAAGAGTGGAAGACTTTCCGCCAACGCATCTACGCCTGGCACAACATCAACGAAGGCAGCTTCTCCCGCTACTATAGCAGCAAACTCAATCAATAACCACCACCCGAAGCGGTCAGGGTTTCTCAACCTGGCCGCTTTGGCTATTTTTATGGGCGATGGCGCCCTTTTCCTGTTGTTTACAAAGCGACTTGGCTGGCCTTCCGGCCGCGCAGAATGCGCCCGATGATCACCAGAATCAAGCCTGCGATCAGGGTGTAAAACCAGATCGTCATCATGCCGCTATCGCTTTGCACGCCGCCGGCGCTCAGACGCATGGCCGCCGAAAGATCGATAAGCCAGCGCACCGTTTGGGGGAAGAGAATGACCAGGAGCAAGACAACAACCTGAATCAGCACAAAGGGCAGCGCACCTCGATGAATGTCAAAGGTGGATACTTCTTTGGGCGCCGTACTTTGCAGATAGAAAAGCGAGAAGCCCACCGGCGGTGAAATAAAGGCGGTCTGCAAATTGACCGCCATGACAATGGCAAACCACGCTTTGTCAATGCCCAGCGCTTCCATGGCCGGCACCAGCAGCGGCATGACGATAAAGCAGATTTCGGTAAACTCCAGCGGGATGCCCAACAGGAAGACGGCAATGTTGGCAATGATAATAAAGCCCACATAGCCACCCGGTGCATTGACCAACAACTCGGTGATCAACTGCTTGCCGCCCAACGCATCAAAGACCAGGCTAAAGAGCGAAGCGCAGAAGAGGATCATCACCACCAGCGCCGTTGTCAACATCGTGGAGCGGGCGGCCTCCTTCAATAACTTCCAGTTGAGTTTGCGATCCATCGCCGCCAGCAGACAGGCGCCAACGGCCCCGACTGTACCGGCCTCTGTTGGCGTGGCAATACCGCCAAAGATGCTGCCCAACACCGCCATGATCAACAGCACGGGGGGCAAGACGGAATTAATGCTTTGCAACAGCAAGGGCCAGCCTTTGATTTGACGCGCTTCGGGTGGCAGCGCCGGCGCCGAACCAGGGCGCAAGTAGGCAACCACCAAAATGTAGAGGGCATACGAACCGGCCAACATCAAACCGGGGATAACCGCGCCCAAAAAGAGATCGCCGACATCCACCCCAATCTGATCGCTCAACAAGATCAAGACCAGACTCGGCGGGATCATTTGGGCCAGCGTCCCTGATGCCACAATGGCGCCGGAAGCCAGCCGTTTGTCATAGCCATAGCGCAACATGGTGCGCAGCGTCAACATGCCCATGACAATAATCGTCGCCGCTACTACGCCGGTCGTCGCCGCCAGCATCGTGCCGACGATCACCACTGCCAAGCCCAAGCCGCCGCGCAGCGGGCCTAAGAGAATCCCCACGGTGTTCAATAGATCCTCGGCCAGCCCTGATTTCTCTAAGACTGCGCCCAGAAAGATAAAGTAGGGGATCGCCAAGAGCGTAAAGTTGGACATGGTGCCGAACCAGATGAAGAGCAGCGCTCGCAACCGGTTTGGATCGACAATGTCCAACGCATAGCCGATAATACCAAAGACAATCGCTGTCCCGGCGAACGAAAAAGCCACCGGGTACCCGCTCAACAAAATGATGATAAAGCCGGCAAACATGGCAACGGCCAGCCATTCATAACCCATTCGATCACTCCTTGTTACTGCTGTTTATGTTTTACTACTGTTGCGCCGCGCCGCCATACCCCTGGCTGCTCAGACGGTGTTGCACCTCGCGGTGACCGCGCATGAGGGCGTAATATTTGATAGCTTGGGCCACGCTTTGCACCAGGAGGAAGGAAAAGGCAATGACGACCAACGATTTCACCGGCGCCCGTGGCAGTCCGTTGGCGTCGCTCGACATCTCCCAGGTGACCCAGGAGCGCATCACTGGTGTAAAGGTGACATAGAGGCCCAAGATGCAGAAGGGAATCAGAAATAAAACTGTGCCCCAGAAGTCGAGAGCGGCGCGCTGCTTGTCATTCCACTTACTATAGAAAAAATCGACCCGGACATTGATATGATGTTTGAGGATATAGGCAAAGCCCAGGAAGAAGATGGCCGAAAAGAGATACCATTGTAATTCAATGTAGGCATTGGAAGAGAGCGTGATACCAATCCACTGGCCGACATAGCGAGTGACAACATTGTAGAAGCCAATCAAAATGACAAGAATTACCAGGAGCGCCGATAAGCCGCCTTGCCATTCGGTGATGCGATCAACGGCATCGGCAAATTTTAACAATCCTTTCATGCATAGGTCCTTTCCCATCTAATTGTAAGGGATATATTGCGGAGTGTTTGTCGCTTCAAATCCGTAGTCAATGTTTAGTTGTAAGGTATTGGACTGGTTGCCATTGTAAACCAGGAGACACAACTATGCAACAAATTTGCAGCCAGTATACGTAGTCTGTGGGGCAGTCAGTCGTCCCCAGTCGCATCATCGCGTTGTCGCGTTGTCGCGTTGTCGCATCGCCCAGCCTCGGTCTAGTGCAATCTCGGCTGTATTGCGGTCTACGGACAGTAAGGCAGTAAGCCAGTAGGCTAGAGGGCTGTTGCCATTGACCGATCGATTCACTGCCGTACTCGCTTACGGTTTTGGGCAGTCGCACAATTTCATAAAAAGTTCGCGATCAGGTAAGATAGAGCCTGACAGAAACGAGGGGGAAGCATATGGATACAAATCTCTGGTTTTGGGCCGGCTTTATTATCATTGTAACCACGATCCTGGCTCTGGATCTTGGCGTTTTTAACCGCAAAGCACACCGTGTCAGTGTGCAGGAAGCCACCATTTGGAGTATTGTCTGGATTTCACTGGCGTTGCTCTTTAATGGCGCTATCTATCAATTCAAAGGCGCCGACAAAGCGCTCGAATTTTTTGCCGGCTACTTGCTCGAATACTCATTAAGCGTTGACAACATCTTTGTCTTTGTCTTAATTTTCTCTTATTTCCAGGTTTTACCGGCCTATCAACATCGGGTTCTCTTTTGGGGGATTCTCACCGCCGTGATTCTGCGTGGCGTGATGATTGTCCTGGGGGCGGCGCTCCTATCACGCTTTGAGTTTCTCATTACGCTCTTTGGCGCCTTCCTGATCTACACCGCTTATAAAATGGCGACCGAAGGGGAAAAAGAGATTGAGATCGAATCAAACCCGCTGGTCAATCTTTTACGGCGGCTTCTACCGATTACCGATGGCTATCGCGAACAAAGCTTCATGGTGATCGAAGCCGGGCGACGTATGGCGACGCCGCTGTTGGTGGTGCTGTTGGTAGTGGAATCCACGGATGTCATTTTTGCCATCGACTCCATTCCAGCCATCTTCGGCATCACGACCGACCCCTTTATCGTCTTCACCTCCAACATTTTTGCGATTCTGGGGTTGCGTTCGCTCTATTTCCTTCTGGCCGGCGTCATTGAAAAGTTTCACTACCTTCAGACCGGTCTATCAGTCGTGCTGGGTTTTGTCGGCATCAAAATGTTGGTCGAGAGCCTTTCCACCTACTTCATGGCACACGCCATTCACATCCCGATTGAACTATCCCTCAGCTTTATCGGTTTTGTCCTGGCCGCTGCCGTGGCAATCTCTCTGATCTACCCCAAACAGACCGGCGAAGCGCCGCCGATGGTGGGTGTGCATAGCTCAACCGATAGTTCGGATTAAGCGTTTCTGTTGCAACACCCAATCACCTAATCACCGACCGGTGATTGGGTGATTTTTTATAAGCCGGCGGGTAAGGGTAACTGAAAGCGGGTTGCCGCTTCGCGTAGCCGAACCACTGTGCCAAGAGGGAGCGGGATGCCGTGGGCCGTGCGGTCGGCCAGGGTCCGGTATTCCGGCTCACCGGGCATCATTACTTCCGTTGCCCCTTCGGCTGTGGGCAACGCTTTGAGGTTGTCAATCAATTCATCAATTTGCGCTTTGTAGCTGTCTAGATCGGTGAACAAGCCAATGTCGATCGCTGCCACCACGCTGTTTTGGTTGTGACCTTTGCCTGTACCTTGCAGGGCAGGGACAATCAACGGATTATTCGCCATCTGGCTGGTCAAACATTGAAACATCAACGCCAGCCCTGACCCCTTTGGCCCGCCGGCTGGCAACAGAATGCTCGCCAGATGAGGATCGCGCGTCGGGTTGCCTTCCTTGTCGAGCGCCCACCCCGCCCCTAATGGCACGCCCTTATCCTTCGCCACTTCGAGTTTGCCACCGGCCACAATGCTCGTCGCCATATCCAACACGAGCGGTTGATGGCGCGCCGCCGGCACGGCAATCGCAATCGGGCTGTTGTGGACACCCGCCGCCTTCGCCCCATACGGCGCCATGTTGGGTGGGCTGCAGACAATGGCAATGCCAGCCATCCCCGCCTCCGCCGCCAGCAAGCTATAATAACCCATCGCCCCCTGGTGGGTGACATTGCCGATGAGCGCCCAGCCGATGCCAACGGTTTTGGCTTTCTCAATGACTTGGCGCATGGCCTGCACCGTCACCACCGGCCCGAAGGCGCGATCCGCGTCAATATGCAAGACTGCCGGTGTCTCCTTCAAAGTACGGATGCTGGGGCGCGGGTTCATCTCCCCTTTGTCCACCAGGCTGAGATACCACGGAATGCGTAACACCCCATGCGAATCGACGCCCCGCAAGTTGGCCCAGACCAACACCTCGGCCTCAATCGCGGCATCCGCCGGCGGTAAACCCGCTTTGGCAAAAACGGCTGTAGTAAACGCTTGCAATTCTTCGGCTGATACCCGAATGTCAGTGGCTGCCATGATGCATGTTCCTCGCAACTTTGGGGCTCTCCGCTCGTAGCCGGTCCGTGACCGGCGTTTTAGTTAAGTCGACGCCGGTCATGGACCGACTACAAGCAGGCTAAGCATTTGTAATTTCGGTGAGAATTTGCCAACTGCGTTGAATGGCATTGTATGGATCAGGCAATTGGGAACTCAATTCCAGACTGACGCCGCCGCTGTACTGTAATTCGTCGAGTGCTGTTAGTGTGTCACGCAGGACGGTGCGGGTCAAGACGCCATCCAGTAGCGCCCAGTGCAAATCACCTTGCCCATCATTGTCATCGAGATGGACGTACCCTAAGCGATCCCCGGCTGTGTGGAGGGCTGCCGCCGGCTCTTCTTTGGCCATTTGGGCATGGCCGATGTCAAAGAGCAGATAGAGATTGGGGTGATCGATCGCCCGTAAGTAGGCCAGCGTCGCGGCAATGGTCGGCAACGCGCGACCGGGAAAATGTTCAATACAGAGTTTGATGCCCAATGGTGCCGCCTCATCCGCCAGCGTTATCACGGCGTCTGTATACCGGGCCAAGGCTGGCGCACTGGCGTCCAACCCCGGAATGATGTAGGTTGTATCAGCGCCCAGGTGAGCAGCATGACGAAGGCCAGCGCGTGCCGCCGCAATCGCCTGCGTACGCACGGCGTTGTCGGCGCTATCCAGGCTAACCCCTGGCGGCAGGGCAAAGGAGAGACCAACACAAGAAAGCTGCAAGCCCTGCGCCGCAATCAGGTCGCGACTGGTGTCAGCGCTGAAATCAACGGCGCGTATATCAATCCAAGCGAAACCAAGCTGCGCCAGCCGGTCGAGGATCGTTGCTTCGGGGCCGGCCAACGCCCAGGTGCAACAAGCAAATTTCATAGACGGGCATCCTTACCGAACGAACAATGAATAATTAATTATTGACAATTAATTATTCATTGTTCGTTCTTGCTACATCCGCTCCGGTACGGCAATGCCAAGCAGGTCAAGAACCAGGGCCAGCGAACCAACCACCCCCTCGGTCAGCGCCAGCCAAGAGGCTTGTCGGGCGGCGTCAGCTTCGCTCAGGATATGATGTTGGTGATAGAAACGGTTGAAGACCGTCGCCAGCGTGTAGACATACTCGCACAGATGGTGCGGCATCCGTTGGGCAAAGGCCAGGTCAACCACATCGGGTAACTCTAATAACTTCAGGAAGAGCGCACGTTCGTCCTCATCAACGGGTGCTTGCAACGGGCCGAAGCGCAAGCCCTCCTCGACCGCTTTGCGCAGGATCGACTTGGTGCGCGCCGCCGTGTAGAGCAGATAAGGCCCCGTGCGTCCCTCAAAGGCCGAGAAGCGATCGAGGTCGAAGATATAGTCGCCGGTGCGCTGGTTGTTGAGATCGGCAAACTTGATCGTGGCAATACCGACCATGCGCGCAATTGCTTCCTTTTCGTCCGGCGGATAGTCTTGCGCCATCTTGACTTCATCCAACCGTTCGCGCGCCTTTTCGATCACCATCTCAATCAAACTGCGCAACTTCATCACGCCACCAGTGCGCGTCTTGTACGGTTTGCCATCCTTGCCGTTCATGGTGCCAAAACCCAGATGCTCCAACTGTAGCGTGGCCGGCGCAATCCCAGTTTTATACGCCGCCCGGAAGACCTGTTGGAAGTGAAGCGATTGCCGGTTGTCAACCACATAGAGAACCACCTCGGCGCCCAACTCCTGCACACGCTGTTCGATCGTCGCCAGGTCAGTGGTACTGTAGAGGACGGCCCCGTCTGACTTGATCAAGATCAGCGGCGGCAATTCCCGTTTGTCACCTGGTTCCGTCACCGGGATGATCAACGCCCCTTCACTCTCCTGCACAAAGCCGGCCGCTTGCAATTCTTGCAGCATTTCTTCCAGGAATGGCTGCGTGTGGCTCTCACCCAACCATAACTCAAAGTGAACATTGATGTTACCGTAGTCCCATTTCATCGCCGTCACCGAGACCGTGACAAAGTGTTGCCACAAGGCGCGATAGCCGGGGCGCCCCCGCTGTAGCTCTTGCGTAGCCTGGCGGGCGCGTTGTGCAAAATCGTTGTCCACCTTGCTGCGCTGGCTAGCGGTGGGGTAGATCTCCTCCAAGTCGTCAATCGACACGGGCGACTCAGCCGGGTAAGGGCCGCGATAGGCTGGGTTGAAGTAAGGCCAATCGGGGTGACGGTCGGCTAATTCCGCAATGACCTGCCCCATCGGCAAGCCCCAGTCGCCCAGATGGACATCGCCCAATGTTTCGTGGCCGACAAAGCTGGTTAACCGTTTGATGCTTTCGCCGATAATGGCGGCGCGTAGATGACCAACATGCAGTGGTTTAGCGACGTTGGCGCCGCCGTAGTCCACAATGACCTTGTTGGGCGTCGGCGTCCTACTACAGCCACGGCGCGGATCAGCGATTAACGTACTAGCCTGTGCGGTTAAAAAGGCATCTGTAACCGTCAGGTTGAGAAAACCCGGCCCCGCCAAGCTGACATTTTGAAAGTAGGGCAGTTGTTGCAACCGTTGCGCCACCTCCTCGCCAATCTGCCTCGGCTGGCGGCCATACTGCTTGGCGGCGGCCAACGCGCCGTTGCACTGGAACTGGGCCAAATCCGGGCGGTTGGAGAGCATGACCTCGCCATACTGGCGGTCGTAACCGGCCGCGGCGAAAGCGTCACTGACGATGGTAGTAAGTTGTGCTTTGAGTGAAGACATAAGCAAGCCTTAAAAGTTATCTGTTCACGCGCGACGTAAAGAATAAACGGCGATTCGCAGGAAAATCAGTCATGAATCTTCTCTGCGAATCTCTGTGCCTTCTCTATGAACGCTATGAACTGCATTAGAAGGGGTTTACGGCCACTGGGCGCCGACCGCTTCTACATAAATTGCATAGATCGATTGGCTGGCGGCCATAAAGAGCCGATTCTTCTTGACGCCGCCAAAACAGAGATTGGCACATGCTTCCGGTAGATGAATCTTGCCGATGAGATCGCCGTCCGGCGCATAGCAATGGACGCCGTCAAAGCCGGGGCCGCCCCAACCTGCCGACGCCCACAGATTGCCATCCTTGTCGGTGCGGATGCCATCCGACATGCCGGGGGCCATATCGACAAAGACCCGGCCATTGGTCAAGCGTTGATCAGCGGTGACATCAAAGACGCGAATATGCCTGGGGCCGTTGGGCATGTGGCTGACGCCGGTATCGACAATGTAGAGCGTGCGCCAGTCCGGCGAAAAGCAGATGCCGTTGGGGCGCACAAAATCGTCAACCACCACCCTGGCCTCGCCGGTTTGCGGGTCGAGCCGGTAGACATTGGTCGGCAACTCAAAGGTATCGACATGGCCTTCATAGTTCATGAGAATGCCATAGCCAGGATCGGTAAACCAGATCGAGCCGTCGGGATGAACCACCACATCATTCGGTGCATTGAGTCGCTTACCCTGGTAGCGATCCATCAACACGGTGATCGTCCCGTCATACTCGGTGCGCGTCACCCGGCGGGCGTCATGTTCACAGGTGATCAGCCGGCCCTCGCGGTCGCGCGTATTGCCGTTACTGTTGTTGGAGCCGGTGCGATAGACGCTCACCGAACCATCCGCTTCGTCCCAACGCATCATGCGGTTGTTGGGAATATCGCTCCAGAGCAGATAACGCCCATCACCAAACCAGACCGGCCCTTCCGCCCACCTCATGCCCGTGCAAAGCCTTTCCAGCGCCGCGTTGCCGATGCGATACTTGGCAAAGCGCGGGTCAACGATCTCCACCGCTGGATCAGGATAACGCACCACATCACGCGACCAATCGCGTGGAAAGCCAGGATCATGAGAATGGCTGTTGTTACTCATTAGGCATAGACTCCGGTCTGTCGATGATGGAAAGAATACAATGATAGATGGACTGTGCTCGCTGTAAGCTAACGACTAAGCCCCAAGTATACTGCATGATTGGGCATTTTCACAATGTGCGGCCTACCTCACTGACGAACCCTACCCTGTTCGACCAATTCGCTTGCGTTTCAGCAGTCCACAGGGTATACTATTTACACAATCGGTTATCTATACTCAAAGCGAGCTGAAATTCACCCCTTTGCTGTAAATGCGTGTAGGAGATTGAAAATGAGCCTTGAAGAAGCCGTCTTAGAAAAACTACGGGTGCTGCCCAAATCACAGAAGCAACAAGTCTTAGATTTTGTCGAGTTTCTGGCTGTAAAAAAGCATAAGCCCGCAAAGAAAGCGGCCAACAAACGCGCACGACTGCTCGGTAAATATGCCCATTTACAGATATCGCTGGAAACAGGTGATCTTCTTGAGGCAAGAGATGAGATGTGGGGACAATTCCCGCGGGATATAGAGCTATGAGCGCGCTGCTTCTGGATACACAGGCGGTGGTTTGGATGCTCTTTTCGCCCGATAAACTCTCTGAAACGGCGCGCCAAGCGATTGATGCCGCCAATCAGAACGGAGATACCCTTTATGTCTATGCCCTTTCTCTGGTTGAACTTACATTTCTCGTTGAAAAGGGGCGACTGCCACAAATTGTCCTCGATACATTGACCGAAGAGTTGGCGAATTCGCAAGGCGATCTTGTCGCTGCTCCTGTTGATGTTGTTGTTGCGCAAAAGGTCAAGCTCATTCCTCGCAGCCAAATCCCTGAACTGCCAGATCGGGTGATTGCCGCAATGGCCCTGTCGCTGGGTCTGCCATTGGTTACGAGTGATCTTAAAATCCGCGCTTCCGGGGTCTCCACCATCTGGTAATGTCGCTAGATTCATATTGTCAGGAATCATTACGGTTTGCTAAACACACACACACTGGTCAGCTTTGATTGGGCGATGAAGCGTATTTTGCGTGACAAAGCCAATAATGTACCGGGTGAGGTTAGGCGCTACGAATAAAGTCTAACACCTCTTGCTGCTTCGCTTCATCCAGTTTGCCGGTCTGCACCAGCGTTGCCAACACTTCACTAACCGTAAAGACTGCATGGGCTGTCACACCTGCCGCCGCCAGATTAGCCACGCCCCCCTGTTCGCGATCAATCAAGACAATCACATGATCCACCTGAAGACCAACGGCACGCAACCGTTCCACCGTTTGCAGGGTGCTGCCCCCCTTGGTGATCAGATCCTCAATCACAACGACCCGCTCCCCCGGTTGCCAGGCCCCTTCAATGTCCTTGCCCAGTCCATGCGCTTTGGCCTCTTTGCGCGGGTAGATCAGCGGTTTGTCCGCCGCCAGCGCCACCGCCGTCCCAATCGGCAGCGCGGCGTATGGTACACCCGCAATGCGATCACAGGGCAACCCCGCCAACAGCGCCGCATACGCCTCCGCCGCCTGCGCCAACAACTTGGGTTGACTCACCAAGAGCCGCAAATCGATATAAATCGGCGACTGCATCCCACTCGCCAGCGTAAAGTTACCAAACTTCACCGCCCCCAGATCGGCCAAGCCGGTGATCAGTGTTGCGTGTTGCGTGTTGCGTGTTGCGTGTCTCCTGTCTCGTGTCTCGTGTCTCGTGTCTCCTGTCTCCTGTCTCGTGTCTTGCTGACAATGTTGGTTGATTTCATTGCACAACTGCTGAGCCGCGGCGCGATAGTCATCGGCCAGACAGACGCCGCGACTGGCGTTGATCAAGACCCCTTTGCCGTCAGCGCGCAGACCGGCGGCGAGGGTGCTGGCAAGATCGCCCCCCTGCGCGCCGATGCCGGGGACGAGCAACCATTGGTTGGGCGCCGCCGCGCGCACACCGGCAAAGACCGCCGGGTAGGTCGCGCCGACGACCAAGCCTACGTTGGGCGACCAGGTCACAGCCGTGCGTGCCACATGAATGTAAAGCGGCTGGTTGCCCTCGCGATCCAACGTGCGCCAATCAGCAATTTCCAAATGTTGAAAGTCCCCGGCGCTAGGGTTCGAGGTGTGACAGAGGACAAATAGCCCCTTGTCGGCGTAGCGCGCAAAGGGTTCGATGCTGTCACGGCCCAGGTAGGGGCTAAGGGTGACGGCATCGACGCCGAGATCCTCAAAACAAGCCTGTGCGTAGGCGGTAGCCGTGCTGCCAATATCCCCCCGTTTCCCATCCAGCAACACCGGAATGGCCTTGGGGATCAAGGCCAGCGTCTGGCGCAGCAATGTCATGCCCGGCGCGCCCAACGCCTCATAAAAAGCTATGTTGGGCTTATAGGCGCAGACCAACTCGGCGGTCGCTTCGATCACAGCCCGATTCCAGGCCAGCAACCCGGCAATCAGATCGCCGTTATCTTGCCGATGGCGCGCCGGCAACTGGGCCGGCGTTGGGTCAAGACCGACACAGAGCAGACTTTGGTTGCGTTCGACGGCGGCGTCTAATTTCGTAAAAAAGGTAGTTGTCATGATGGCATCCCAATGCTTGCTAGTAGTAAAGACTAATGAACATTACGAAAATAAAGCGGTAACTGTAGGTCATCGCCGCCGGCGTGACAAGTCCCAAGGATTACCGAAACCATTGGCTAACCTGCATGAGTCTTTGCATAGGCGACAAAGTTAAAGTCTTCGCTCAACTACGGAGAGCGTGATAAGAAACCAGGTTTTTGGCAAAAACCTGGTTTCTATATTCGCACGTGGGCGTGCGAACTCCTCGTTGATCAGGTTATTTTTCTAACTTTCACAAGTTCAGGTTGTGATGGCAGTACGGACATGCCCGCCGCTCTGCTGTAGCCGGCGTTGGGCTTCCGCTGCATCAATCCCGGCCAACCCCATCACCACCGCCGTTTTGACCTGCCAGCCGGCCTCTTGGAGCAGCGCTTCCGCCGCCGGTGTATCCACGCCGGCGATCTCCATCACAATGCGCACCGCCCGTTGGCGCAATTTAATATTAGTCGGCTGGACATCAACCATGAGATTGCCATAGACCTTGCCCAGTTTAACCATTGCACAGGTGCTGAGCATGTTGAGCACCAATTTGGTGGCGGTGCCGGCGCGCAGCCGCGTACTGCCGGTCAGCACCTCCGGGCCGGTTACAATTGCAATTGTAGTGTCAGCGACGGCGGCCATCGGTGACGCGGGATTGCAGACAACGGCGGCTGTTGGCGCACCTAGTTCTTTGGCATAGCGCAGCCCGCCCAAGACATACGGGGTGCGTCCGCTGGCGGCGACGCCGATCAACATATCCTGGGCCGTAAAGCGCTGCTCCACCAAATCTTGACGACCGCGTTCGGCGCTATCTTCCGCCCCTTCGACGGCGCGAAACATGGCGGTCTGACCACCGGCGATGAGACCAATCACCATCCCCGGCGGTGCGCTAAAGGTGGGCAGCAATTCGACGGCATCCAACACGGCCAGGCGACCACTGGTGCCGGCGCCCTGGTAAAAGAGGCGACCACCGGCGGCTAAAATGGCGGTGATTTGGTCGACTGTTTGGGCGATGACAGGCAAACATTCCGCGATGACCGCTGGGATGGTGGCATCCAGCCGGTTCATCAAACGGAGCATCTCTAGGGTGGGTAAGGTGTCGAGGTCAGTGCTGAGGGGGTTGCGTTGTTCAGTGGGGGGCGCTCCCGCCATTGCTCTGTCCTTTCTGTAGCTGGTTGAATGCCAGCAGCGCCGCGCCGGTGGCCGGCTCCACCGTGGGACGCACGAGCTGCGCTTTGGGAATCAGCGTGTGCAAATGTTGCGAAACCAGGCTGCCAAAGAGACCCGACCCCAAATTCCCGCCGGAGAGGACAATTGAAATCGGTTCATTCAGCAAATTGAGATTGCGCACCACATGTTCCACCGCCGCGGCCAGATCGATGGCCGCTTCTTCAATAATCGATAGCGCCACCGGGTCATTCTGGCGCGCACATTCAACCACCAGTGGACTCAATTCAGCAATGCGCGCCCAGGCCGGATCACTGTAGGCCCAGGTGATTAACGCTTGTGGCGTACTCAGATCCAGGTAATCGAGCAGGGCGCCTTCCAACGCGGTCGACGGCCCCAGACCGTCGGTGGCTTGGGCAATCGCCGTCAACGCCGCGGCGCCGATGGCATAGCCACTGCCTTTGTCGCCAAAGATCGGCCCCCAGCCGCCGGCGCGCCGGGTTTGTCCGTTGGCATCAACGCCGTAGACAATCATGCCGGTGCCGCTGATCACAACGACGCCATATTGCTCGCCGCCGGTGCCGGCAGCCAGGGCAATCAGGGCATCGTTCTGGATTAGGGCCGGTATGCCGGGAAATAACTCGGCCAGCCAGCCGCTGACAATGGCGCGCTCGGCCGGGCGGTCAACACCGGCGCTGCCAATGCAGACCGCGTTGATGGCTTCGTTCGGTAGTCCAGCCGCTGCCAATGCATCTTGAACGGCGCGTATTAAGTTGGCGCGCGCCGTCTCATCGCCGACGCTATTGCGATTGCAAGAGCCGGCGCGGCCCTGTCCGATCACCGTTTTGCGCTTGTCTAAAATCACGCAAAGGGTTTTGCTGCCGCCGCCATCAATGCCCATCACAAATTCTTCTTGCTGCTGGCTTACCGTGCCGATGTCCATGGTCTGTCCCTGTTATTCCTGCTGCGTAGATCTACTAACGAGCGCCAGGAAGTAACACTTTTTGACAGTAATAATGGGTTACTTCCTGTGCTGCTCGTAAGGGTATATAGTGTATCACACTGCGGTGAGTTGTTGTAAAAGCGCCCCATAGTTGCGACCAGGTGCAATCTGGCCAAGAATTTGCGCACTGGCCGCGCCGGTGCAGGTTGGTACATTGCCGGGCCAGCCATGCAGCGCCAGGTAGGCCAACAGCGCAAAGGCCAGCCCCTCTTTGGCTTTGGCATCGATGCCTAATGCCGCATGGGTGCAAAGTGCAATGGCGCGCCCATGTTGTTGCTCCAGATGATAGGCCAGCCGCTGTAAGAGATAGGGATTGCGCGCCCCCCCGCCGCCGACGACAACCTGGGCAACCGGGCCGGGCGCAAAACAGGCGTAAGCCTCGGCAATCGTGACCGCCGTCAGTTCGGTAATCGTTGCAACAAAATCAGTCGCGCTGAGACCATCGCTCATTGCCTCTGTCCACCACTGGCGGGCGAGGGTGCTGCTAAAGAGTTCGCGACCGGTACTCTTGGGGGGATCTTGGGCAAAATAGGGTAGCGTCAACCAACGGTCGAGGAGCGTTTGGTCCACCTGGCCTTGTCGGGCCAGCAAGCCATCGTGATCGTACAATAACTGACCATTGGTTGCCTGCTGTGTCGCCCAGTCAATAAAGGCGTTGCCAGGGCCGGTGTCGAACGCAAGGGGTGCGCTCATGCTACCCTGCGGGGGGAGAAAGGTGACATTGCCGATGCCGCCGATGTTTTGCACGGCGCGCCAGCCGCCGTCAATGCCGTGTAACGTTGCCCCTGGCCGTAACAGATACCAGTCAAAGGTTGAAACCAAGGGCGCCCCTTGACCACCATCCGCCACATCGGCCACACGGAAATTGCCGATCGTGGTGATCCCGGTGCGCACCGCGATGACCGCCGGATCACCAAGCTGCAACGTGCTATGAACCTGCCCATCGACCACCTCATGCCAGATGGTCTGGCCGTGGCTGCCGATCAGATCAATGCTCGCAAGTGGAATCTGGACACGCGCCAATCCATCCACGAGGGCTGTGCGAAAGGCGTCGGCCAGGTCAAAATTCAGCCGACAAACGGTGGCCGCCGGTAAGGCTTGTTCAAAGGCGACAAAGATCTGTTGGCGCATGGTGTCAGCCCACGGCAGCGTCTCAAACGCAAGCTGCTGTAGGGTCAACGTCCCCTGGTGCGGGTTCCCTTGGATCTCTGCCACCGCCACATCGATCCCATCGACCGATGTCCCACTAATCATACCGACAACGCGCATAGTTATGCAACTTTCCTGAACACTGTTTGGCGCTACCGTGCTACGAGGCAGGAGACAGGAGACAAGAGAAACTGACGATCTATATAGCTCGTGTCTCGTAGCTCGTGTCTCGTAGCTCGTGTCTCGTGTCTCCTGTCTCTCGTTACCCTGTCATTTTCTCCGCCCGCGCCCGGAATTCGTTCATCTGAATCATCGTCCCTTGCAAACGCGCTTCCTCGGCGGCGAAGGCCAAGAGGTGGCTTTCCAGTGAGACGCGGGCGCTGGTCAAGGGTTCGGCTTCGCCACGGAGCACACGGACAAAATCAGCCATAATGCCCTCATCGCCGCCGCCATGTCCACTGTTCGCCTCTTCAATCGGGATCTGCTCAACCTTGCCGCCGTGATGGTGGACCGTGATCTCGGTGGTGCGACCGGCGCGAGCGCGCAGGGTGGCGCGCGTACCATCATAGCGCATGGAGCGGTGTTCCTCGTTGGAATGGCCATGCATCACCATTGCCACCGAAGCGCCGCTTGCCAGTTCCATTGTCACAATTTGGTGATCAACCACGTCGTTGTCACAGCGGTAAACACAACGACCATAAGGGCCGGTTTGGAGGGCTTGTAAGCGGCCCGCACGACTTAAGTCGTGAGTAAGGACACTGAAAGGCCACTGATCGGGATACGCTGGATTGAGCGGCTTCTGTTCAGTATGGCGATAGTCCAGGTAGATGCCAATTGCCGAAAAGGGACAACGCTGCTCAATCGGGCAGTTGTCGGTGCAGCGTTCGGGAATTTCGGCTCCCACCTGGTCACGGCGATAGTGGAGGAGCGAACCGACCGAACTGAGCCGCTTAACCGGTGCACCAAGGTTCCAGACCAGAATATCTAAATCGTGGCAACATTTCGCCAGAATCATGGGGCTGGAGAGCGCCGCGTTGCGCCAGTTGCCGCGCACAAAGCTATGGGCCATGTGCCAGTAGGCCACATTTTCCCGATGTTCAACGGTGACTAGTTCGCCCAGATAGTCAGATTTTACTACGTCATGTAGCTTACGCCAAAATGGGGAATAGCGCAATACGTGACAAATTTCCAGAATGCGGCCCGTTTGTTCGGCGGTTTGCACCAACTGGACACAACCGGCCAGGGTATGAGCCATCGGCTTTTCCAGCAAGACATGGTAGCCGGCCTGC
Source organism: Caldilinea sp. CFX5 (assembly GCA_021405325.1). The sequence goes on from QWII01000033.1 coordinate 66,885, forward strand.
ATTGCCGCCACCGCCGGCTCAACGTGCATCTGATCCTGTGTTGTGACCAGGGCCGCCTGGCCTAGTTGGCCCTTGGCGGTCAGCGCTTCCCAACTTTCAAAGCAATAAGCATCATCAATATCATGTTCATCAGCAAAGCGTTTACGGCGAATGGGGTCAGGCTCCGCGACGGCGACAAAGCGCACTTCATCGGGATGGTGGAAGGCGTATGATCCATAAGCCCGTGCCCCCCGTTGGCCGGCGCCGATCAAAACGAGTTCCAGTGGTTTGTTCACTATGGTTTCTCCTCTCGTAACTACTCCGCTCCTCGCCAGGCACGGACTGGCGTCAACCTGCCAGTCACGGACTGGCGAGGGCGGGCGGAGTAATGTTTATTCTGCTTGCCAAACAAAGCCAGCTCCCGGCCCCGCCTGACAGGGAAAGATCGCCGGAATGCGACCCACCTGCTGTTGAAATTGGTGTTGAACGTGGCGTTCAAAGTCAGTTACCGCCGTTTGATGTACTAAGGCGACCATACAACCGCCCCAGCCGGCGCCGGTCAGTCGCGCCCCGGCGACGCCATCGACTTGGCGTGCGCTTTGGGTCAGCACTTCTAATTCGGTGCAACTAATCGCATAGTCATCGCGGGCGCTGATGTGAGCTTCATTTAATAGACGACCCAACTCGGCGATATTGTTCTGTTGCATTGCTGTCAACGCTGCTTCGACGCGGTGGTTTTCTGTCCACACATGGCGACAGCAGGCGCGCACCCGCAACTGGGCTTGCCGATCAAGCCCTGGAATTTCACCCAAGTTGAACCCTTGTTCCTGTAACGCTGTAGCTGTGGCTGTTTCCGGTAGAATTGCTTCTATGGTCTGCCAGTCAACGGTATGAACATCACGCAGGTGGGTCATCTGCGGGTGATATTGTTTGAGCAGGGCAACGCCAGCGCGACAAGCCGCCACCCGCTGGTTAAACTCGCCGCGCACATTGCCATGATGCACGCCGCTATCGACCACCAGCAGGCGGTACTCCGCCGGCAGCGGGATCGTCTGGTAGTGATAGTGGCCGGCGGCATCAGGGCGACAGTCGAGACAGAGGGCATGGTTGCGTTCACTGAAGAGCGACACAAATTGATCCATAATGCCGCCACGCGTCCCCACATACCACTCGGCGTCCGAGCAAAGTTGGGCAAAGTGTGAACCATTCGTTGACCAGCCACTGAGATGGGCCAGCGCCACTGCCGCCACAACCGTGAAAGCCGACGAGGAGCTAAGACCGGCGCCCCGCGGCACCCCATAGGGGGGCGCACCAACGACCAACGCATCAACGCCGGGCGCCGCTTTACCCATCACCTGCGTCAACGTTTGCGCCGCGCCCCGCACATAGTTGCTCCAATCGCCCGGTGGCGCTGACGGAATGGCCTCACCCACGGCAAAGCTGACTGGCGTAAAGCCGGCTTCCAGGTTGACCAGGTTGATCTGTTGATCCTGCCGCGGCCGCACCAGCAGCAAGACATCCTTGTCGATGGCCGCCGGCATAACAAAGCCGTGGTTGTAGTCGGTATGTTCGCCGATCAGATTGACCCGGCCCGGTGCGCGAAAGATGGCAAGGGGGCCGGCGGCGCCAAAGTGCGTGCGATAGGCGGCGATGGCGGCATTGTAGCGGCGCAACTGCGCCGCTACAATGCCGCCATAGATGGTTTGAAGCACATCTGCTAATGGTTGCATAGTCTTGCTATTTCTGAAAGCGTGCTGTGTGCTGCGTGATTCGTGCTGCGTGAATTGCACCGATTGTTGCTCATCATCGCGAATCACGTCGCACGAATCACGCAGCACGTAAAAGAATATTTTTTACCTTAGGGCCGTAAAAATATACCTTGTTACACCGCTCTTGGCGAGTCCGTGACTCGCAACTGATTGGGGCGAGTCACGGACTCGCCAAGAGCGGTGTAACTTATTGATTTACGGACACCTAATCTTACACCGCAATTAGTTGTTTGGCCCAACTGATGAGTTGCTCTGCTTTTTCCGCCGTGTCTGCTTCGGTAAAGATGCGGAGGAGTGGTTCTGTGCCGGAGAAGCGCAGGAGCAACCAATTGTCGTTTTCGAGATAAAATTTGATGCCATCCTGGTAGGAGACCCGTTGCACGCGATGACCGGCAATAGCGTCGAGTTGGATCGCAGCCAGTTTGCGCGGCACCAGCACTTTCATCTCCGGCGTCGCCGGCAGGTTGACTTCGCGACTCACCAAGCGCCCGATCCGACCATAGATTTCGGCCAACATTTCCGCCACTGTGCGACCAGTGCGCGCAATCATCTCGACTACCAGCGCACAGGCAAAGATGCCATCCTTGCCCAGAATGTGACCCCGGATCGTCAACCCGCCGCTGCTTTCGCCGGCCAGGAGAACGTTGTGGGCTTTCATGCTGGCGGCAATGTGTTTGAAGCCAACCGGCACTTCATAAAAAGGTTCACCCAAATGAGCGGCAAGGCGATCCAGCAGATGGGTGGTGGCTAAGTTACGGGTAATGCCGCCCCGTTGCCCGCGAATTTCGTGTAGATAGTAATAGACCAGGAGCAACAATTCGTTGGTGGTAATGTAGGCGCCGGTGTTGTCGATGATGGCAATGCGGTCGGCGTCGCCATCCATGGCCAGCCCCAAGTGATAGTTGCCTTCCTGCACCAACGTGATCAGTTGCGCCAACTCTTTCGGGTCCGGCGCCGGGTTGCGACCGCCAAAAAGCGGGTCATGGCGTGCATGGATCGTATCGACCCGACAGCGGGCCTCGGTCAGAATAATCCCCAGTGTCACCTGGCCCACGCCGTGCATGGCATCCAGCACCACGCGCAAGCCGGCTTCGCGAATGGTTTGGAGATCGACCAACGCTTCGACGGCATCGACATAAGCATTGGTGTAATCGACTTCGTGTAACAAACCGCTGCGGCGAGCAATCGCTAACTCGACCTTGACCACCTGTTCCGGCGTCAGGGCGTTTGCTTCATTTTCAATCGCCTTGGTCTGTTCATCCAGCGGCAAGGAGCCATCGGTGGCGAAAACCTTTAGCCCATTCCACTGTGACGGGTTATGACTGGCCGTGAACATGAGGCCGTAGGCGGCTTTTTCTTTGGCCGTGGCGTAGGTGATCAACGGCGTGGGCGTGTCCCCCCGTTGAAACTTGACGCCGATATTATTGCCGGCAAAGACCTCAGCGGCGACTTGGGCCGCGGTGTCACTAAGAAAGCGCCGATCATAGCCGATGACCACGCCGTCACCCTCGTGTCCCTGCCGGATGACATCGTTGGCCAGGGCCTGGCAGAGACGGCGGACATTGTCGAGGGTGAAGCCTTCGCCAATTAAGGCGCGCCAACCGCCGGTGCCAAAGCGGATGATATTGTGTTCTTCTTCCCGCCGTGGTTGTAACTGGCGCTTCTGTAGGATAAACGCTGCTTGCTCCAGGTTTTCTTGCGAGTTGATGCCCAATAGCTCATCTTCATCGAGAAGCTGGTAGTTGGTGACTACATGGCCGGCGCGCAGAATCTGGCGTACACAGGCGGTAAAGGGCAACGGCCCGTCGTTTTGTGTACTCAACCGTTGCAAGGCCGGCCAGAGCGCCGCCGTCTCGACCATGTAGGCGCCGACATTGAGTTCCTTGATCTGTCGTTCGTTGGCAGTAGCTTCGGCTTCTTCCACCACTTCGATGATCGCGCCGGTTGCATCGCGCACAATGCGACCATAGGGCAGCGGTTGCTCACTCTGGGCGGTCAACAAACTGAGGCCAGCTTTTTTCAAGCGGTGGCGCGTGACCAAGCCCAAGATCGACGCTTCGCTCAACAAGGCTGTATCGCCATAGAGAAGCAGCACCGGGCCGTCGTAGTCGCCTAGCGCCCGTTTGGCCTGCAAGACGGCGTGACCGGTGCCGCGCAGATCGGTCTGTTCCTCGTAATGAAAGTGGTTGCCCAAATGCTGCGCCACCGCATCGTCACAGCGATGGACAATCACCACCAAATCCGCCGGTTCGACAAAGGGGCGCGCCAGATCGACCACATAGTCAATCAGCGCCCGATCACCCAACCGCTGTAAAACCCACGGCGCCGCACCTGTATTTTGCTGTGAACCAGCCGCCAAAATAATTGCTTTCATTAACTTTCATCTTTCTCGTTGCCACGTTCTACGTGGCAATGCAGATGGGGCGCTCCGCGCCCGCTGCGGTGACAGCCGAAACCAGGGACGCGGAGCGTCCAGCCTGGGTTCCCACGCCGAGCGTGGGAACCAGCAGGGACTAGCTTGTGGCTTGTTGCCATGCCGCTTGTAGGACGGCGACACTCTTGGGCATGGCGGTTTCCGCAGCCTCGCCGCCTTCCATTTCGATGGAGACGTAGCCGCCAAAGCCCTGCGCCAGCAAAATCTTGAAAATGCGGGTGTAATCCAGGTCGAGTGTATACCAGGTGCCGCCGCCGGGGTAGGTCTTGGCGTGGGCCAGCCAGACATGGGGGGCAATGCGTTCCATTGCGGCGTACATATCCGGCTCAAAGAGGAAATTGCCCATGTCCAGAATCGCCTTGAGCCAGGGCGAATTGACCGTTTCGATGATATAGGCCATGTCATTGGCAAAGGTGGTCAAACCCCAGTGGTTTTCCAGCAGCAGCATGACGCCGCGCTTTTCGGCATGGGGTAGACAGGCGTGGATAGCGTCGATGCACCATTTCATGCCATCGTCCTTCGTATAGCCTTCCCACGGATCGACCCAGCCACGCGCCTTGATCAGGTCATCAAAGCTGCCCTGTTTGCGCCAGCCGCCGGAATTGACGCGAATCGAGCCGACGCCCAGGTCATGGGCCAGGTCGATACAGTGGATGGTGTGATCGATGTGTTGCTGGCGTTCCTCGGCGCTTTCCCAGACAAAATCCTGGTGAATGCTCAGGTTGTAAATGTCAAGACCCCGGTGGAAGGCGTGGCGCTTGAGCTTTTGAAAGTAACTGCTTTCTTCACTAGCTAGTTGGCGTTGGAGGATCTCAATACCATGTAGGCCCAAGCTGTGTGCCGCATCCAATACCGTTTCAATCGGTGTTTTTTCCGGCAAAAAGTGCCAGTAGGAGTAAGTGGAGGTGCCGAGACGCAGGGTTGGTTTAGTCATGATATTTCTTCTTTCAGATAGGTGCGAATTTGGGTTGAAACTATGCTGTAGTCGCCCAGCGCCAGCTTGCCGGTGTCAACTTCGATCCGCTCACTTTCTACGCCAATCCAGTCCAGTGGCCCTTGTTGTTGTAGATAAGCGGCGTAAGCATTTATGTTACTGTCGTAGCGGTGGATCGGGTGACGCTCGCCGTGTTCGTGCCGTGCTTGATGGCGTTGCGCGACAATGAGCGGATCGGCCTCACAGCGCACTTGGATGATGCGTAACGGGTAGCGCACCATCAATTGTTGCCAGCGCGGTGTCGCATAGGTAGGGGTAAAGTTGCTCTCAACGATGTGGGAGATGTTGGCACGTAACAATGACTCAACCAGGTGATAGAGCAATTCCCAGGTGGCTGCCCCTAGCTTGAGCGACCATTCTTCCGTTGACCAGCCCAGCGTATCGGCCAGTTTCTCTTTGAGGCCATCGCGCCAGAGCAACGGCAGGGTTAACTCCTGCGCCAGGTAATGAGCCAATGTTGTCTTGCCGGTAGCGGGGTGGCCGGTGATCAGGATGACCGTCGTTGGTTTGTTCATGGTGACTAGGCAAAATGAATCGTCTGTTGCATGAATTGAGCCAGGCGTTCGGCGTCATAGCCATCACCCGGCTCGTTGAGATACATCCACAAGCGATAAAACGCCCGAAAGGGGGCAAAGGTCGGCAAGACAAGATAGCGTTCATACCCCTGGCGGAAAGCAGCCGGCGCAGTGATGCCCATCTCCAGCGTACTCAATTCCCATTCACGAGGGCCGATGACATAGGCGTCCAAATCGACAACGCCGCTGATACATTGGTCGTCATAGACAAACTGGTTGCCCGAAATGTCAGTCATGATCAGGTTGGCGCTGCTAAAGAGTGTGTCGCCGTCAACGGTTGCCGCTAACTCATCAAGATGGCGGTGCAACTCGGCTTGGTCGCCCCAAAACCGGCTAATTGTCTGGTGCATAGCGGCTGTCGCTGTCGCTAGGAAAGCCGCTTTTGGGGCGAGCGGTTCCATCAGTCCATTGCCGTAGCCGGCGTAGGTTTGCGTATGCAGATAACCGATATACTGACCAAGCTGGTCGTGCAACGCTTCGCCGTTGGGAAACTCGTCGGGGTCATGATCTGTACCAGCCAACCGTGTGAGAACAACAAAGGGCGCTTCCAGGTCAGGGGTATCAAGTTCAACATGGAGCACCTGGGGAACAGGGATGATCGTTTGTTGTTGCAAGCGCCTACTCACGGTAGGCATTGCTCTCAGTTGCGAAACGCAGTTGATTCCAAAGATAGCGTCCATCTGTTGCCAAAACGGGGACATACTCTCCCGAATTTGTTTCGGCTGTTTGACGATGTAGCGTTGCCCTACCGCCGTTGTCACCCCGTAGACCCAGTTTGAGCTATAGGGGACGCCAATGGGGTGAAGCGTTGTTATCTCGTCATTGAGGGCTTGGCAAAGAACATCCGCAAGCTGTTGGTTGGCGATCATTTATCACCTATTTATGCCGGCACAAGTTGGGATGACTTTTCGCTATGAAAGGCAAAGGCAACCAGAGGCAGAGCTGTCACTTCAAGCTTGGATAGATCGATATGACGGCTGGCATCTTCGATCTCAATCCCGACTGCGAGCTTTTGCTGATAGCGGAGGTTTTGGTCAGTTGTAATGAGAAGTTGATAACCTGCTAGTTCTGCTGCCCTGAGCAAATTCCCGTTAGATAAAGTCGACCATCCCTGTTCATAGGCTGTATCAATCTGATGACCTGTAAGCTGCCGGCGTAGTGGTGCAGGCGTACCTTGATCAAATAAGATTTTCATGGTTAAACTGCAACTGCCAAAGAATTTAGTTCGTAATTAAGTACCGCTTCAACCTGAGATCGTTTAACCCCAGGAAACCACGCCAGAAATTCTTCAACAGTGGCTCCGTCGCGCAAGTTTTCAAATAGCGCAGAGACTGGAACACGCGTGCCGCGAAAAACCCACACTCCACCCAGCTTATCAGGATTGCGTTCGACTGCATCAAGTGTTTCCCACTGCTTCATAAGCGTTGCCTTTCCTGTATATCATAAACACTTCAATACTACTGTCTATTATACTGAATAGGCCGTTTTTTCTCTACTTGGCTTGGTTCTATCTGCTGTGATCATGAATTTTAACCGCTTGTCCGCTCTCTGATGAACGATAAGCCGCCAGCGCCACTTCCAGCGCCCGCAGCCCATCCACTCCCGTGATCGATGGTCCACGACCCGTGCGGATCATCTCCACAAAATCGGCGACCAGTCCCAAATCCATGTTGCTGCCCCAGTGCCGCCAGTGAGTTTTGCCGGCTTTGTTGGAACTGACCGCCAGGTGTTGACGGAACGCGTCCACCAGCACCAGCCCCTTTTCCGCCGTCACCTCGATCTTGACATCACCCCCAGTGGTGTAGCTTTGCGGGCGTGACCAACTGGTGTCGAGCGTGCCATAGATGCCGTTGCTCATGGTGAAGGAGAGTAATCCGACATCATCAATGCCAAGGTCTGGGTGGAGCAGATTGTAGCCAATCTCGGCGTAGACTTCGGTCACCTCTGCGCCCCAGAACCAGCGGAGTAGATCGATGACATGGACGGTGTGGTCGATCACCGCACCGCCGCCCGCCAGCGCCTTGTCAACAAACCAGCCGCCGGGCATGGAGCCGTGGTTGGTCGTCTGCACCGCAAAGACTTTGCCCAGGTCGCCCTTGTTCAGCGTCGCCTTCAACCACTGAATGGGCGGCGAGAAGCGTACCGGAAAGGCAATCTGTAGTTTCGTCCCGGTGCGTTGACAGATGTCGATCATCGCCTGGCCGTCTTCAGCCGTGGTAGCAATCGGTTTTTCACAAAGGATGTGAGGCGTTCGACCGGCGGCCAGCTCAACCAATGGGCGGTGTTTAGCATTTTCGGCGCAGATCATCACCCCATCCAGCCCTTGATCCAACAGGGCATTGGCCTCGGTAAAGAAGGGGACGCCATACCGTTGGGCGGCGGCTTGACCCCGTTCCAGGTCGTCGTCATAGATTCCAGCCAGGGTGACGCCGGGCATGGTCGGCAGTGTTGCTGCGTAACTATAGGCATGGCCGTGGGCGAAACTCATGATGCCCAGCTTGATTGGTTGGTTGCTCATGCACCCACCTCCGTAAATGTGGCAATGTCCACCGGTTTGCCGGTGCGCACCGATTCAATCGCTGCCAGCGCGACCTTGACGGCCATCAGCCCATCGCGTGGCGTCACCCGCATGGGTTCGCCGGTTTCCAGACAGTGCAAGAAATGGGCCAGTTCGGCTTTGTAGGGGTTAATGTCAGCGCCATAAGGATTTACGGTAGTGCGAATTTTGCCGTTGCTGGCTTCGTTGCTCAGAATGTTGGTAATCGGCGCTTCGCCCTCCGAATCCCACTCGATCATCCCCTCTTCGCCGGAAATTTCTAGCCGGGTGCGCCATTGCGTCGGCGGGCCGGCCCAACTGGCTTCAATGTGGCCGACCGCACCGTTGGTAAAGCGCAGGGTGATCAGGGCGTGATCCCGTTCCGGCTGACCGGCAAAGGTCAACCCACGAGCAAAGACTCGTTCGACTTCGCCCATGCACCAGCGGTGAAAGTCAATATCATGAATGCCGACGTCGAGGATGACGCCACCACTCTTTTCAAAGTTGCCATAGAAGCTACCAAGCGCGCGGGGAAACTGGCCGGCGCGAATGGTGCGGATGACCCCGGGTTTACCGATGGCCCCACTGTCGATCACTGCTTTGGCGTTGGCAAATTCGGGGAAGAAGCGCACTACTTGCGCCACAAAGAGCGGCACGCCGGCCTTTTCACACGCCTCGACAATAATTTCACAGTCCCGCAGATGGCGCGCCAACGGTTTTTCACAGACCATCGGCTTGCCGGCGGCGGCAGTGGCTAAGACATTATCCTTGTGGGCGGCGGCGGGCGTGCAAATATCGACAATGTCCACACTATCAAAAAACTCATCCAGGGAGGTACACGCCTTGCCGCCATATTGGTCGGCGGCGCGTTGCGCCATCTCCGGACGCAGATCATAATGGGCGGCAATGGTCACCGGCAACTGTTGCCACCCGGCCAGATGCACCTGGGCAATCGCCCCAGGGCCTAATAAACCAACACGTTTCATGCGGATACTTCCACCTTTGGTTGTTGTTGGGCAATCACATCGTTAAAAATTTGCTGAAACTCTTGAAAGTTTTCAGTTTGGATGATTGCTTTGTGGAGGGCCATAAACGCATTTTCATCCTCAATTGTGCTGATGGCCTGTTCGATCTTTTGGTAAACAGACAGCGGTGGATCGTACCGCCATGCAATCGAGTGGAGCAAGGTAGTGCGATGGGTTGTATTACGCTCTTCTGCGCGAACCTCGCGTAAAAAGGGCGTATTCATTAATAAACCTTCTTCTTTTACCAAATTTCTGATCATTTGGAGTATCTCCTGATCACTGATCAACGCAATCAAAGCGGCCAGCAAGTGGCGTCGCACTTCTTCATTCAGCACTGCTTGTATTTGTTCAACTACTTGCGGAATAACAGTCGCCGGATCGTCAATCTGTGTCAATCCGACTAAGGCTGAAAGGCCCGGTCGGTTAAGTGCAACTAGCGTTTCGGCCTTGATTTTCCAGAGATGAACCACTTGGTAACGCCAATGCAACGCCGGTTGACCATCAATGCCAATAATTTGATGTTCACCTGTATCTAGCGCCCCAACCCCATCACCAACGTAAAACACGACGCTATGCAAATTCAGATCACGTTCATCTCTGACAATTCGGGTCATATAATCGAGCATCCGAAAGCGCACAGGTTCATGGGTACTACGTCCTTGAAACTCAAGGTGAAGGATTGCTGTTCGTCCATCAGCCAACAATACTTGAAAGAGGCGATCAACCCGCGCATCTTGACCTGGAAATTCAATATTGAGCGCCTGTGCAGATATTACTTCTGCTCCAAGCAACCAGGCGGCGAAATCGGCGATATTCGATTCAACTAAATCTTTTAATGGACTATCGGTCTATGCCATTTTACCTCTACCGTGTGTTAGATGCCGTAATAATCATCAATTTCCTGTTGATAATTTGCGACCTCGCCACTGAGCATCTCATCCATTGTCACGGCGCGACCCAGGTGTGACGACTCGATCATGGCGTAGGCGGCGGCCAGATCATTGACGCCGATTTGGCCGCTGGTCTCCGGGTCTTTTTTCTGTTCAATGCCGTGCAGCCAGTCGTATTGCGAGACGGTGTAGGGATCGGTAATGCCGTGGGGATAAAAAGCCTCTTTGGTGGCGGCGTCGGCTTCGCTGTTGAAGAGTTCTTGGGTCGTCGTGCGGGTGCCGTCGTTGAGGATCACCTGATTGCCTTTGATCGACCCTTTCGAGCCGAAATAGGCCGGCCCGCCAATCGAGAGCGCTTCGCCATGCCCCGCCCACGACCAGAGCAACTGCGCAATGGCGCCATTCCAGAAGTTGACCGTGGCAAAGTAAGTGTCATCGACGTTAGCTTCGACACTTTTCAGGATATTGCCGGCCTGATCGCGCAGATGGCGCACCGGTTCAAAGGTGCGCACCGCTGCCTGCACTGAGAAGATGTCGCCGATGACATATTGCACCATGTGCATGACATGGACGCCAATATCAATCGCGCCACCGCCGCCCCCTTCCAATTTGCGATGGCGCCACGGCGTCTCCGCCACAATCTTATCGGGCGACCAGAAGCCGCCCACGCTGCCCGATACTACCATTTGCGGCTCACCGATGTACCCCTCACGAATCACCCAGTGCGCGGCCCGGTTGCCCGGTGATTGACGCACATTTTCAAAGACGCCAAAGGTCAAGCCATTTCGGTGGGCCAACTCGACTAATTTACGACCGGCTTTCACCGTAATGGTCAATGGTTTTTGGGTGAGCAGATGCTTACCGGCGTTCAATGCATACTCGCCGATCTGGTGGTGCATGTAGAGGGAGGTAAAATCGTTTACAGCGTCCACTGCGCCGGAGTCGATCATCTCTTTGTAATCGGTAAAAACCGCCACTTCGGTATCCGGTTGGAAGTCACTCAAATAAATATGGGGCGCCGCCAGCGGATCTTTGGTGGCAGGGTCAATGACGGGGGGACGAGGCGTCGGCCCTTCCCCCCGCTTGCGAAACATAAGCGCGTCATCCCGGTTGCGCGCACAGAGCGCCGTGATGCGAAAGTTATCAAACCCGGCTTCGCGCAACTGGCGATAGCCTTGTAAATGAGCGTTGAGGATGCGGCCACAGCCGACAATGCCGATGCGAATCATGGTGGGTGCCTCCTGGGAAATATCACCGCGAATCATTGGGATTGGCGAATTATTGGATGGTTGTGGGGGGCTGGTCTATCACCGCGAATCTTTGGATTAGCGAATCTGCTGATGGTTGAATCGGTTCTGCTTTGAATGAAAGCGTTCATTATCAGTAGTCTGCAGTCGCCAGTCCAAAGTCCAGAGTCGGGTCAGGCGGTGTTGCGGTCTACTGATGATAAGTAAGTCTCGAATGTTACCTGAATTGATTCGCTAATCCTATGATTCGCAGTGATATGTCACGCCTTATTCTGTAGCGTCTTGATCTCCAAACTTGGTTTACAAAAATTAGCGACCATGCCGAGTGGCAAAGCGAATTGTTCCATGAAATGCTGTGCTTGCGCCTGGTGTTTCCGTTCAACCTGGCGAACTGTGACAATCGTCAAGAGAACCTTCTCGTCAATCACAAGTAACTGGATCGGCTTGGTTTCAATAGGGTGGTCGCAAAAGCGAATCGAACTCTCCTTATGCCGGACAAATGGCAAGTGACGCAACTGCATTTCGACCCGCGTTGCACGGCGGTAGTGCATAGGCATAAACCCCGGACCGAGCGCATTGTGTACTTCCATCAAAGCACCGCGAATTTCACTGGTCAATTCAGGATAAAGCAAATCCTGCGGTATCGTTGCTCCTGGCTCTGGCTTGGACGGTTTTTCCCACTGTTTCAATGTGCGGGGAATGCGCTGAAACTCCAACTTTTCGCCACCAAAGTTCACCAGAATGCCAAGTTGTAAACCGGAAACTTTCAGATAGCTGATGATCTGTGCCAGGTGAATGGGCGTTATACTCGGCGTCACTTTGAGTTCTAGTATGATTTTACCGTCCGCCAGCACATCCACAAAAAAGCGTCCGATGCGAAACCCTTTATAACGCAATTCGTATTCTACCTGGCGTTCGGCTACCAACCCCCGCTGCCGAAGGGTAAGGATCAGCGCTTGCTCCCAGCCTGCTTCGGCTATGTCAAAGTAGCGGAGTTTGTTGTACACATCATAGATCGCCCCTTGCACCTGATAACTGAGTTCGGGGTAGACCAGTTCGACCATTCTTATCTTGCCCTTCTGGTTGTTTGTCGGCCAGCTATCACCGCGAATCAGAGGATTAGCGAATCACTATAGGGTATTCGCAATCATTTGGTTTCCAGTGAAACGCTGTTCCGATGAATGTTCAGTTTCCTGATGAGGCAAAAAAAGATTCGCTAATCCCACTGATTCGCGGTGCTGTCTCCTCTGCCCCACATACCTTACTCACGCCCCACTGGTTCGCAAATCCTCCTGATTCGCGGTGATAGCCTGCTTCGTCCGGTAGCGCAACACCAGGAAACAGATCGCCGCCCCTAACGCCAGTGAAGAGCAGACGCCATACAAAAAGTGAAAACCATACGCCTGTACCAGATTGCCACCCAAAAAACTACCGAGCAGCGAACCAGCCGTCGAGACCGTATTAAAGAGACCGCTCTTGCTGCCCCGATTCTTCTGCGCGCTATGTTCGGTGGCGAAGGTCATGGCGGTGGTGGTGTAGCTGCCAAAGCCAAAACCGCGGATGACTTGCACACCCAGTAGCAACGGAAAGACGCCCGCCAACAGCAGATAACCTAAATTGGTCAAACTAATAAAAAGCCCGCCGGCCATTAACAACGGCGCCCGCCCGACAATATCAGAGAGGCTACCTGCGACAAACATGGCGGGAAATTCAATAAAGGCTGCCAACCCCCACAGCGCGCCGCTGGCCGTCTTGGAATAGCCCAAGCTCTGCATGTAATTGGGCCACATCGAAGCGGATGCCGAATGCGCGGCCGTCCAGAGAACGACGCCGGCCAGGAAGAAGAGGGGGAGCGGTTGAAAATTTTTGATTTTTGATTGCGGATTTTGGATTGGCACTGCTGGCGTAGGTTGTAGTTTGTCAGCGCTCAAGACAGGGCGGACTTCTTGAATTGCCAAAGCCGCCAGCGCAGCCAGCAAATATAAACCCGAACAGACCATCAACGTTTGTGCAATGGAGGTCGCATCGGCCAGGCGACCACCGAGGACGGCGCCGACAGCAAAGGCAAACGAGCCGATGCCGCGGAAGACCCCCATGCTGCGCCCCTTTTGCCGTTCCGCTTCTAACAAATCGCCCATGAGCGCCAGGCTGACCGTAGAGTAGGCCGCCCCGCCGACGCCTTCAAAGATGCGGGCCGCCCAAGCGTAGTTGCCATTGGGGACGCGACTCAAGAGAAAAAAGGCGGTGGCTAAAATCAGCAAACCGGTCACCAACAATGGTTTGCGTCGCCCCAGCCGGTCCGACAGCCAGCCCCAGCCATAGTTGGCAAAAAACATGGTGATGGTAACGCTGGCTAAAATCAACGAAATCTGGGCAAAATCTGCCCCTAATGATTGCAAATAGAGGGTGATCAGCGGGGAACTGATGCCGATGGCCACATAAAAAAGGGCCGAGATCAAGGTGAGTAGGCGAATGCTAGTCATAAATTTTGAGATAAAGAGATTGAGAGATTGAGAGATTGGGCAGACAAACCACAATCTCTCAATCTCTCAATCTCCAGGTTATCTTTGTTGAGCGTGAAGCTTATTCAGTAGATGGCACCGCACTGTACAAACTCCACACCACTTGTCTCTTACTGCCCAGCCGGGTGCAGGGTGCCATCCAGAATTTGGAGGATGACAAACGAATCGGCATAGGGGCTGTTCAGGTAAATCGGATCGTCTTCCGGCAACCAACCGGCGGCAAAGCGGCTCGGCACCGGGTTGTTGCCATAGCGTTCCCACAACGGAATCTGCGGCAGCAGTTCGTTATAGGCCAGCGCCAGTGTCCCCAACGCTTCCTTCTGCGCCTCGGCGTCGCCACCCGTACCGGCGGCCTTGGTCAGCTCACTTAGATTGACGGCGCCGACGCTGTCGGTGGTGACATTGAGATCGAAGTACATGCCGGGGTTGTCAACGCTGCCGGTTGCACCTGCTTCACTCCCCACGCCGCTAAAATAGGCGTTGTGGGTGTTGAAGTTGATTTCATAGCTAAAGACCGGGTGTGGATTACCGGCGCCCCAGCCACGGATCGCCATCTGGAAGCGGCCTTCGTTGACATCAATCGGGTGTTGCTGGAAGTTGACGCCGCGGAAGACCGTTTTGACGCCAAAATTGGTCAGTTGTTCAGCGACATTCTCCGCCGCCGCCGACCAGTCGGCAAACTCGGCGGGCGCGGTCAACTCAAATTCCATGCGGGCGCCGGTGTCATCCAGCCAGACGCCGTCACTGTCGCGGGTAAAGCCAAGACCCGTGAAGATCTCCTCGGCCTTTTCCACGCTGTATTCATACGAATTGAGCTTTGACTGTACATCCTCATTCAGCCAAAGGCCGGTCAGATTGTCCGAGAAACCGCACATGCAGGCTTGCACCTTGGCCGACTCCGCCAGCGAGATAAAGCCGTTTTCTTCCTTATTGATCGCATAGGCCAGGGCCTGGCGTACTTCCTTCATTTCAAAGGGATGGACCTGGTGATTGAAGTAAAGCGCCGGGCCGGTGTAGATCGGCGCGCGGATAATGCGATAGCCCTGTGCAATAAATTCGCGCTCGGTCGCCGGCGGGAAGCCGTGGGTGGCATAATCCACATCACCGGAAAGCACCAGCGGTGTCACCACCGGCGTCTCACCGTTGTAGTTGACCATGCGATCAAATTTCACTTGGTCAGCCCAGTAGGAAGTATCCACCTTGTTGAGAATCATCTGTGATTCGGTAATGCTGGCCGGGTCGATCTTGTAGGGACCAAGCACAACCATATCTTCGGGGCGGAACTCATTGAATTCCTGCACCAGGCTCTTCCAGGCATCATCGTCCTTCGTGTTGCCGGCAGTGACCAGTTCTTGCACTCTGGCCGCCCATTCGCCATAGACCGAAGAGGCGCGAATAGCCGTATCGCGCAAGACACGGCGCGGCAGTGTCGTAGACGGCTCGGTGAGAACAAAATTCACTGTATACTCATCCACCGCTTGGACATCACTCAGGTAGTTCCAGACGGTTTGGCTGAGCAAGCGCGAAATTGCAAAGGTGTCAACGACATCCTTAGAAGTGAAATCGCTGCCGTCGCTCCACTTGGCGCCCTGAATCAATTTCACGGTCAGTGTTGTCTCATCGGTCCATTCCCAGGATTCGCCGGCAACGGGCACCCAACTGCCATCCGCCCACATATACATGAAGAGCGACGGCTCCATGAGCATTTGGTAGATGCCCAAACCCATGCCATTGGTCACAAAGGTGTTGAAGTGACCCGTCGGTGGCGGCGAATAGGGCCAGGCGGGGTGAAACTCACTGACGCCAGCGGCGGCTTCCCCGGCCGCCGGTGCAGCCGCCTCGCCACTAGTAGACGTTTCACCGCTTGGGGCGGCGACGGGTGCAGCGCAGGCGCTAATGACGAGCGCCAATACCAGCACCAAACCAATCCAAATCCGTTTATTCATCGTGTGTTCCTCCTAAAAATAGTTTTGGCAACAACGTTATTAGAAATTTATGTGAATTACGTTTGTGCGAATCGTGACGAACCTTGCGCCACCTCGCCAACGCAACCGACAACAGCCCTGCTTTATGGTCGCCGCTGTCCCCATTTCACCAGCGCCACAATCACCACAAGAAAAACAAGACCAATCATCAAGGTGAGCAAGCTAATGGCAAATTCGGCCGTGTTGCGCTCCACCACAAAGAGCAAGCCGCCTGAGACAAAGACCACAAAAAATCCGATCTGAAACCCGGCCCTCCCCATTTGACTGTTCATATTGACTTCGTTATGCTACGCCAACAATTGGATCGATTCATGTTTGCGCACCGGACAGGCAACACTACCCCCTTCGGGAATGCGGTCGAGCGGCGGCACAACCACATCACACTGACCCGGCACAAAGTAGGGGCAGCGTGGATGAAAGGTGCATCCGGAAGGCAGGTTGAGCAGGCTGGGAATTTCGGCGCTGCGTAACTCTATGTGCCGTTTGCGTTGGGCCAGTTCCGGGTCTGCTTCGGGTACGGCGGCCAGCAGTGCCTGCGTGTAAGGGTGGCGGGGGTCGGTGATGAGCCGTTGGGTCGGCCCTTCTTCCACAATGCGCCCCAGGTACATCACGACAATGCGTCCTTGCCAGGCAAAATATTTCGCCAGCGCCAGGTCGTGGGTAATGAACAAAAAGGTTACATCAAATTCCGACTTAAGCCGCGCCAGCATATTGAGCAAACTCACCCGGATCGACACATCCACCATCGAGACCGCCTCATCGGCCACAATAAACTTGGGATCGACCGTCAAGGCCCGCGCCACTGAAACCCGCTGGCGCTGACCGCCACTCAGTTGGTGCGGATACTTGTTCAAGAAATCGTCCACCGGCGTCAAATCGACAATTTCAAGCAATTCGCCGGCGCGTTTTTCGGCGGCGCTGGTGCTGCTCACCTTGCGATGGCGCAGCAGCGGCGTGGTCAGCATCTGGTATACCGGTTGCGTCGGGTTGAGGGACGCATAGGGGTCTTGGTGAATAATCTGCACGGCGCGGCGGTACGCCTGGTAATCATTGCGGTTCATGCGCGCAATGTCCTGTCCCTGGTAGAAAAGTTGCCCTGCGGACTGGGGCAACAACCCAACTACCATACGCCCGGTGGTGCTTTTGCCGCAGCCACTCTCCCCCACCAGACAGACAATCTCGCCGTGATTAATTTGTAGCGAAAGCCCGTCAACTGCGGTCACCCGCTCCTTGCCGTTGCCGAAATATTTGGTGATATTTTTGAGTTCAATGATTGGGGCCATAATTTTACTTCACTATTTCCTTCCGCGCAGCGGCTTCTGTTGCAATTCCTGTTCCACATCCTGCCAGTTCCAACAGGCGGCGGACTGGCTGGGGGTGATCTGGATAAGCGGGGGGTCTTCGTTTTTGCACTTGCTGGTCACAAAGGGGCAGCGCGGGTGGAAGGGACAGCCGCTAGGCAGCTTGATCAGATCGGGGGGCGAACCGGGAATCGACGCCAGTTCTTCAAAACCGCCGGTTACGGTCGGCACGGCGCGAATCAATCCCATCGTATAGGGATGACGGGGACGATAGAAGATGTCTTTGACATTGCCCAACTCGACAACCCGCCCGGCATACATCGTCGCCACCCGGTCGGCCAACTCAGCGGCAATCGCCAGATCGTGCGAGATAAAGATCATGGTGATGTTCTTCTCCGCCTTGATTTGGCGCAGCAGATCAATGATGGTGCGTTGGGTGAGGATGTCAAGCGCTGTGGTTGGCTCATCCAAAATTAAGACCGTGGGGTCAAGTAGGAGCGACAGCGCCAACAAGGTGCGTTGACGCATACCGCCGCTCAACTCATGGGGATAAGCGTTGATCACACGGTTCGGATCCAACTGTACAAAGCGCAGCAGATCCAGAAACCGTTCACGCACCGCTTGCCGGTCGTGCCAGCC
Organism: Caldilinea sp. CFX5; assembly: GCA_021405325.1. The sequence goes on from QWII01000033.1 coordinate 84,781, forward strand.
GTGCGATTGGGCGGTGTCTAGCGCCTGTTCCCAGACCCGCAGCACCGGATTGAACGCATTCAACGCCGATTGGAAAACCATCGCGCAATCACGCCAGCGGAACTCACGCAGCCGATTGCTACGTAGCTCCAATACATCAATCTCCTCATCCTCGCGGCGGTAGATGATCCGACCCGGCTCCACCTTTGCCGTATCGGCCAGTAGCCGTACGATCGCCAGCCCCAAGGTGGTTTTGCCGGAACCGCTTTCGCCAATCAAGGCTAGACTTTCGCCGGCCTTGAGATCGAGCGTAACGCCACGAACGGCTTGAACATTGCCGCCGCGTGTGCGGTAGTTGACATGAACATTCTCTAACGTGAGCGGTGCTTTGCCATTGGTATTCATAAACATGCCATCTATTCGCTAGCCCGCAGGCGTGGGTTAAAGATCAATTCCAAAGAACGGGTCATGGTGATCAGCGCCAGTTGAAGTAGGGCAATGGCGATAATGGGCGACATAATGTACCAAACACTGTCCTGATAAAAGATCGCGCCGCGCACCCAGGCCAGTTGAATCATCACGCTCCAGTTGCTGGTGGAGATCGGCACCAGCCCCAGAAAGACCAGACCGGCCTGGGCATAAACGGCGCCGGTCATGGCGAGGGTGAAGCTGACGACAATGTAGGGCATCATATTCGGCACCAGTTCACGAAAGACAATGTGCCAGATACCCAGATCGAGCGCACGCGCCGCTTCAATAAAATCGCGCTGTTTCAAGGAGAGCGCCTGCGCCCGGATTGCCCGCAGCAGCGCCGGCCAACTGAGCAAGCCCAGTAAGACTCCCAACAAGGTCAGGCTGCTCAACGACATAAAAGCGGCCAACACCGCCAGCAGCGGGAATTGGGGAATGGTTAGAATTACATCAGTGACCGCCATGATGAAGTTGTCCAGCCAGCCACCGATAAAGCCGCTTAACGTGCCAAAGGTGACAGCGATAAACGTTGAAAGCAGAGCAGCCACAAAGGCGACATAGACCACATCTTTGCCGCCGTGGACAATCTGTGACCAAATATCGCGTCCTTGGTGATCGGTGCCGAGCGGATGCTCCACCGAAGGGGTTAGATAAATCTGGTCCACTTTGGTCTTGGTATCCAGTTCAACAAAGGCAGAGCCGACGTAGGTCAGTAAGATAATACCCACCACCACCAGAAAGCCGACAAAGCCCACCTTATTATAGGTCAATAGCTTGAGTGACTTCCCGATTGATTTAAAAAGATTCTGAATGGCATCCATGCGTTTCGCTCGTCTTTCCCCTCTGGTGGCCCTATTCTCTATTATGGCAATGGTAGGTGCGGTTTGTAACCGCACGGCTTTCGGTGGACACGTGCGGTTACAAACCGCACGGCTTTCGGTGGACACGTGCGGTTACAAACCGCACCTACCATTACCCATTCTCTAGTCTTTACTGCCAAGTTTGATCCGTGGATCGAGCCACCCATACAAAAGATCGGCAAAGAAGTTGGCGAAAATAACCGAGAAGGTAATAATCAGAAAAATCCCTTGCATGACCGTATAATCGCGCTGCCCGATTGCCTGGCTCAACTGCCGACCAATGCCGCCGTATTCAAAGATCTGTTCCACCAAGATGGAGCCGCCGACGACAAAGCCAATCCGAATCGTCAACAAAGTAAAGAGCGGCAGCGCAGCATTCCGTCCTACATAGGCGGTGGTGATCCGGCGCTCTTTGAGACCGCGCGCTTTCGCCACGGTGACGTAATCTTCGCCCAACGTACTCACCGTGCTGCTTTTCATGCTCAACATCCAAAAGCCGATACTGGTTAAGACATAAGTAGTAATCGGCAGGAGGGCGTGAAAAAAGGCGTCTTGAATAAAGTGCCAGTTCAAGCCAGGGACAACGTTGGAGGAGTAGGCGCCGCGCATAGCCGCAATCGGCAGCAGCTTCCACTGGACGCCGAGCCAGACGACAATGAGGAGACCAATCAAAAAGTCTGGAATTGAGCTAATGATCGAACTCAGGACTGTCAAGCCATGATCCAAAAAACTCTCACGCCGGTAGGCCATGAGTACGCCCAAGACCATACCAATGATAAAGCTGATGATCAACCCTAAGCCCACGCTAAAGATTGTCCAGGGCAAAAAACGGGCAATGATCGATGTAACCGAGGTGCCGGGCGAAAGAATCGAATTGCCTAAGTTGCCGCGCAGCAGACTGCCAAGAAAACTAAAATATTGCAGGTAGACTGGCTGATCCAGGTCAAAGGCAAAGAGCGAGGCAGCTTGATCTCTGGCTTCGTGCAGGGGTAGCCCATAGGTGACAACAAGCTGATTAACATAGATCTCTACCGGATTGCCGGGCAACAACCGGATCAGGAAAAAGGTAATGGTGGTGACAATGAAAATCGTAAAAAGCGTGCGCAGCAATTTGCGCAGAATGTACGAATCCGTCATCGCTTTCAGCCAATTTGTTGTGCGCGTTTGATCGGCAAGTTCCTGGCTTGGGGCGGGGCTGAGCGTCGTTGCCACAGTCTGTTGCTCCTTTAGTGATCGCTTATGTCCATCATCGGGCTACGGGGGAGGGAGCGCAGCCACACTTACAGTGGTATAAGACAATTATCATCATACCAACAATTACAAAAATAGTCCAAGTTCGTTCGCCAGCAATGTCGCAGCGGCGCCCATAATCACTAAATCAGAAAGGTTGGTGGTCAGGCTCACCATCGCAATTTGCGGCTCATGGATGCGCCCACTCAGCGCCCGTTGGCGAACTTCCTGGCGAATAATTGCCAATAATGGTGGCCCAAAGTCGGTAACGCTGCCGCAGAGCAAGATACGCGGCATTCCCAACACCGTCACCAGATTGGCGATCATGCGCCCTAGCTGCTGACCAACCTCATCGACCACCGGTTGCAAGAATGGGTCGCCGGCCTGAAAGGCTTGCACGACCGTCCCAATGGTGATTTCATCCACCGTGGGGGCGAAGCGATGGAGGTAGGAGGTGGGTTCCCGGTGGGCAATGACTTTCGCTCGCTTGACCACCGCCCGACTGCTGGCGACAGTCTCCAAACAGCCGTCGTTGCCACAAGTGCAACGTTCGCCGTTCTCCACCACCATCACATGGCCGATTTCGCCGGCGCCATGGCCATGCAACAGTTGGCCGTTACACATAATGCCGGCGCCGATCCCATTGCCCACCCGCACCACCACCATATCCGGCGTCTGTTTATACTGGCCAAAAAGAAACTCAGCCAGCACCACCGCCTGATTGTCGTTGATCACCTGAACATGCAACCCATAGCGCACCGCCAGTTGTTGACCGAGTTGGAGATTTTCCCAACCCAGGTTGGCGGCATGACGGATCAGATTCTGGTTGCGTTCGATAATGCCCGGTGCGCCTACCCCTAGTCCCAGCAATGGTTTTTCCACAAGCGGCAGGATCTCATCGAGCAGTTGATAGACCAGCGCAACGGCCGCCTCACCGGTGGCGCCGTTGACGGCAAGCTGTTTGCGCGCCTGAATTTCACCGCGCAAATTGAGGATACTTGCTTGAAAATAATTGCGGGAAAGATCCAGCGCCACCATATGGCGGGCATCTTTCACCAGCGTAACCAGCGTTGGCGGTTTGCCCCGTTCAATGGCAATGGCGCCGATTTCCTCAACCAGACCATCACCCAACAACTCCGCAATGACCGTTGAGACCGTCGTCGCGGTCAGATAAGTGCTGCGGGCAATGGCGGCGCGACTGAGAGGGCCTTGATCGTAGACAGTCTTGAGCACCAGTCGATTGTTATGCCGCCGGGTCTGTGCATGGGTTGCCTTGGCCGTAACGGTGATCATACGCGGTCATTGGTTTGGTTGATTAATGAACAATACAGTATGATGATGGCTGTCTTTGGGGTGAAGCGATTTATTAAATAAATTGAATTTAATAAAGTGATTAAATCATAGCTTCTTCACTTTGTCAATTGTATCAATTGAACAAAACAACTTTTGAAGCCTGGAAACGTGTAAAGTAAGCAAGGATATGTAAGGTTGTTATAATAATTTGGCTGTTAAACAATACCCTCGCCATTATGGGAGGTTGATAGCGCCAAGTCTGGCGAGTTGAGCTGAAATGTGTTGAATAACAAAGGGTTCCGGTTGTTGGGGGAGCAAT